>NZ_NFLE01000023.1 GCF_002160755.1 Lachnoclostridium sp. An14 | reverse complement strand
TTGGTATTAGTTTACCACAAGGATAGCGATTCATCCACAAAAAGTTCCTGTTTTATACGGAATTTTTCATATATATTGCATTAAGTCTTACATACAGACTTTACTTTTTCAATTCACGTAAAAAATTTATAATAAAAAGTATTGACTTTTTTGCCGATTCCCATTATACTATCAAAGCAATCGCGGTTGGACAGCCAGCTGCGGGCATCATATGGGGTCTTAGCTCAGCTGGGAGAGCATCTGCCTTACAAGCAGAGGGTCACAGGTTCGAGCCCTGTAGGCCCCATTGATTTCTTAAAATATGGCGGAATAGCTCAGTTGGCCAGAGCACACGGTTCATACCCGTGGTGTCGAGAGTTCGAATCTCCCTTCCGCTATTGAAAAGCTCCTGATGATGTTCGGGAGCTTTTTTGATGAAATCAGTAAGATTTTGGTTGATTTTCGGGAGATTTTTTGCATTTCCCCTTGACAATCCCACCAAAACATGGTAATCTGTTTAAGCGTTTGAAAAAAGCATGGCGGAATAGCTCAGTTGGCTAGAGCACACGGTTCATACCCGTGGTGTCGAGAGTTCAAATCTCCCTTCCGCTACTGAAAAACCCTTGAATTTTCAAGGGTTTTTCTATTTTCCGTTTGAGTACCTCTGAGTACCTCTTAAATCGCAATTCTGCAATCCGATATTCCATTTTCATTGACTAAAGCATTTTCAAAGAGAGCCGTTGTCTCCTGCTTTCCCACACGGTTATAACAGTAATTAGAAAATGTAGTGCGCTCATCCGTATGGCCTACCGCTTTCCGAATTTCATTGATATTGATACCGCTGTCAATCAATGCGGAAATATAAGTCTTTCGTACTTTGTGGAAACTCTTTTCCATGATGTCGCATTGCTTACAGTATTTTGAAATTCGATATTTGATTGTACGGGTAGTCATTCGCTGACCTTTGTTCAGAAAGAGAAAACCATTTTCCGGCCAGCCATTCATACGGTTTGACAGTTTGACGGCCTCAATAATTTTGAGTGCCTGCGGAACTAACGGAACTTCCCGGACGCCGGCCTCTGTCTTTGTGTTCTCCACCACAGCCCGCTCAATTAGCCGGATATGCTCCAAATCAGAGTAATCATAAACTTCTTCTTCCATTCTCTGAACGTAAAGCACATTTCCTACAATATCCGATTCTTTAATTGCTGCCATTTCGCCCAGACGCAGGCCGGTCAAGAATCCTAGAGGAACGGTCAAAGGAGCAGTATTCAGAGGATTGCTGTTAAAATCCGCCAAGGCCGTTTCTATTATCCTGGGTGTTTCATCCAAAAGGAATACCTGGGATTCATCATTTTTCTTTGCCGGTTTTCGGAGCATTTTCTTTTGCAGCTTAATTTGTCGGAATGGATTTACTGGGATAATCCCAAGAGGCTCCACAGCATAGTCCAGCATTTGCCGAATTAGGATTGTCATAGTATAGTAGCAGGTTTTCGTCATGTTGTGCTGTTTGATAAGCCTATGCGCCCATATATCTAATTCGCTCACAGTAAGCTCTACAATGGGCTTATCTATGAGTTTTGGATAAGGAATATAGAATTTCTTCCAATCACAGTTAAAACGCCGTATAGATGTTGTAGCGCGTGTATGAGCGCCTTTCCATTCAATCCAGATTGGATATAATTCCCGCAGGGTTATTTCTTTTCCCTGCTCCCGTTTCTCCTGCTCTTTGTAAAAGTCAATGACCGCCTGCCGGATTGCCATATCCGAAGTACGCTTTAATTTTCGTCGTCCCTGCTTTTGACGGCTATCCGGCAAATAAGTGTACCATTTCCCGTCCTTTCCCTGATAAATTTCATATTTGTGCAACGATAAATAATATTCTTCTTTCTTCATTGTCAACGCCCGTCGCACGTCCTCGACGTTGATTATACCATTGAGCAATGCGTCTTGCAAGATTGCCAAGTCGCTTAAATTTACTTTATTCATTACGCCACCTTTTGGGTGGTGTAAGGTTCCATTACTGTTTTTATTGGGATAGTTTGTTTAGATGTTATTCTTGAATTTAAAGATATTTTCTATGTGATAAAATATTTTATATAATTGCTAAAAATATGTATGTTCGTTTTTATAGATGATTTATTTAATAGGATTCGTTATGTTTATATTTATTTTTTCGGTGAAGCCTTACACCATATTCTGTTTTAGTCATCAAACGGAGATTCAAAAAATATTTCTCCAGTTTCCGTGTCAAATTCAGATTGCCAGTTCTGAATCTCATAAAGCTTGTCCCGCTGTTCGCGGAGTTTTTTAATATGGTTGTCCTCCATGATTAAACTTTCAGGATTCTGCCCGCCGTCATACCATTTAATTTTAACGTACTCATTTTCAAAATCCCAGTAAATGGAATCGGGATTGATTGCCCCTTTCTTGATTACTTTTGCTCGTTTTAATCCCTGCGAGGCATAGTACAAATGATTTCCCAGAGCCTGAACACCAGAGCCAAAACCTTTTGTAATGTATTTCGTCACATAAGCCGCGGCCGCTTGTAAATTCCGTATTGGTTCAATATCGCAGAATCCAAATTTTTCTCGGTATGCCGTCCAATCGTAAATCGCCAGACCTTTCTTTACTTTTGTGCGTAAATAGCGTGGTAATTTTTCTTCTGCGGAAAACGGTCTAAGATGGTCTGGCAGAATGCCTTTTAAAAAACCGTGCATATGCCAACCGCCTTTTTTATGCTGTTCGGGAATAACCAGATATTGAATATGCAAACCATGTTTCTTTCCATAATCACGAACAAACCTCGAAAAATCTTTTCGGAATTTTCCGAGATTGTCCCGGTCATATTTTTCTGGATTCAATGTTATCGTCAGAAACCATTCCCATTCGTTACATATTGCCAGTTCATAGACATTGTTCCGCGCCCTTATCAAATTGTTTTGCAGTTTCTTCTCGTTTACTGTGTTCTTTTTGGACGAAGATTCCCAGTCCTTACAGATTCCTTTTTGCCGTACCTGATAACAGTACGTCAGTTTTTTCCGTTGTCCGTTGTAGTCTTTTAAAATCGCTACATTTGTCTGATAAGCGGTTACTCCGTCATATATAGGTTGAAACGTATCTTTTTTTATGTTCCATCCCCGCCTCTCGTCACTTTTTGATATATAGTCAAGTAAGGCGGGCGGCAAAGCCGCCCACCACGCCGCCTTGCTTACGCTCCGCACGCAGGCGGCTGTCAGCGTTTGACTGCCTGCTGAATGTAAAAATTTAACAGTTCTGGGTCTGTTACTTCTGGAACAACAAACGGGGTAAAATCTGTGCCGTTTACCAGCATATAGCCGGTTCCGCGTTTTCTGTTTGGCTCCATTTTCTTTTTGTAATCGTGGAACATCATTTCCTTTCCTTCCTCAGACAGATTGCCAGTAGCAATTACCAGCCCAATACAATCCCTGGCCTGAATGTAGGCCACATCCAAGCGTTGCATACACAACAGCACATGGACATTAAAGGAGCGGCCAAGCATAAGCAAAACGGCTAATTTCTTCTTTTCTTCCTCTGCGGTTTTCTTGTCCAGACTTAAGATATAGCTGGCCCATTCATCCCAAACAAGAAGTAAAAAGTTTCGGGCAGATTCTTTCCCTGATTGGCGAGCCAAAAAATGGGCGTAAAAATCTTCCAGCCCCTTTTGACATTCGCCATAACGGTAAAACCTTGTTTCGCCGGTGAGGAACGAAAAATCCGAATCCCCTTTAAAGTCGCAGATATAATATTGGCTATCTGGACATTTGAGCGAAACGCGGGCGAGCAAAAGTTTTTCCGCATAGGTTTTTCCGCTCCCAGTGGCCCCGAAGATAGCCCCGTGAGGGGCTATATCCGGGTTCCAGAGAATGTATGTTTCAATATGGTATTTCAGAAAATTTTCATTCAAAAAAAGTTCGATATTCATCATTAAAAGTTCTTGTCACGGGGAGTCGTGTAGTGTCCAGCGTCCATGCTATTATACAGGCGGTTTGTTCGATAACGTAAGTAATTGTCGTTTGTAACAGCAACGTCAATCTGAATATAGCGCCCCATGTCCAAGACATTGTCAATCATTATTGCCGGATATGCCATCCCATTATAAAAGGTGGCCGTCTGCGAAATACCCATAAGTTCATTATTATTCAAGCGGCGTTCAAGCGTATTTTGAAGTATTCCGATAGCTTTATAAGTATCAATCGGGCTTGCAGAATCCTGTTTACCGCAAAGGAAGTGAAAGATTGCTGCACCGCTGATAATATCAAAATGCACAGGCGAATCTATTTGGCTTGGGGTTGTTGGTACGCGGAGTCCGAGCGTTTCTGCCGTTTCCGCACACATTGAAACCATATTGTTTCGCAGCAAGTTATAGGTACTGTTTAAAAAAACAGGGTCATAACTAGGGGAATCTTCTGTAATAGCCGGTAGCTCTGTCTTTTTCTTGGGGAGCATATATGCAACCATAATGACAATCAAGAAAAATCCGCCGACAATTTTTGTCAACCTCTCAAAATTGTAATAGATGTATAAAGCCACGCTGGACAAAAGTATGCTTGTCGATACGATTCCTATGAGGCTGAATACAATATTTAACGCGAATTTTCCCCATTTCTTTTCCTGATAGAGTTCATAGCAATGTTGAACGTATTGCTCAAATAATTCATATAATTTCATCAAATTTCCTTTCCAGGAGGGGGAGACCCCCTCCTTTGTGTTGTTGTTACTTTACAGGGTAAACGGCTGTTGTCCGCAAATAAAGGCCATTACGGCCATTTTTAGAGACCATCTCCAAAATACACTCTTTTCCCGGCTCCATCATGCCGAATTGCTCCTCTGACACGTGAAGAGTATCAACGATTTTCCCATTATCCTGGGAGATGTTCACAACATATAAATATTTACTTGTTCCATATGTGTCCGTATAATTTTGGCGGTCTTTGCCAATAACAGTTACACTAGCTTTTAAAAGCATTTACTTAATCCTCCTCAACAAAAATAATAATTAAAATTGCAACAAAGAATTCCACCTGAGGCAAGCAAAAAAAAGCGGACTTGCCCGAATGTAATTCTCAAAAATGTCTGGCCAATTAAAACTTTGGCGTCCGACCAAGAGCTACAAACGGGAAAATCCGCTTGAAATTATATTTATGTCCTCTCATACAAAATTTACGAGTATGCGAAAGCCTTTCTCCAATCGCAACTAGACCCGCAGATATGATTGCCTACATAAACTTTTTTACAAACTTTTTTTCCTCTCTACAATATCGCAAACAGTGAATTACTGTTTTGCTTGACAACATAATAACAAATTTTTATTCTATAATCAATTAAAAAATCTTTACAAAAAAATTAACTTTTCAGTCATGTAAAATATTGTGATTTTGCAAATATTCTTTTAAAATCAAATTTACATATTGCGAAAATGACCGGTCGTCCTTTTCTGCTAACTCTTTAATAACTTCTATGACCGTGGAGTCTAAGGTTATGCTAACCTTTGTTTTTAATGGTTTCATAGATAATACTCCTTTTTCCTACAATATATCATTCCCTCGTATTAATTATTGACAAGTAAGATAAAGTAGGATAAAGTAGGATTATAATTTTTATACAGGAGGATATGGATATGCAACTCAAAAAATTACTATTATCTACCATTGCCATTTCATCAATTATGGCAACAACCGCATTTGCCGGCACATGGAGAACCGGAGCCGAACCCAATCAAAACCGTTGGTGGTATGACAACGATAACGGCACCTTTGCTAATAACGGCTGGCAATGGATTGATGGCAACAACGACGGCACGGCAGAGTGCTATTATTTTGACGCTGATGGCTGGATGTTAGCAGATACCACAACGCCGGATGGCTACCAAGTAAATGAGAACGGCGCGTGGGTAGAGAATGGGAACGTGAAAACTCAAAGCCAGCAAGATACAACTTCTCAGCAGAATGATTCGCTGGTTGGAACATACAATTACAAATATACGGCTGCGTATATACTTGACGCAAGCACAGGAGAATACAATTTATTTATGAAAACTCCTGAACACTCTGAAATTATTTATATTGATGAACTTGTCACTTCTGGAGCCCAGGATGATGGCGCTTATTCAAGGGCATTTGAAGAAAGATGGCCTCTTGGTATGCCTTGGGATTTTGCCACCAGAATGACGATTACTGAAAATACAGAGTCCACCTTCCGCTGGCATGGTAACAATGGAAATATTGGAGGTTCCGACGCATATGACGAATATACAAAAAATGGGGACAACTGGTATTTAAGCGGAATTTCATTTAATGGAATATTTGTCCCGACCACAGACGAGAACTTTGAGGTTTTGTTTACTGACAGCAATACCTTAGTTTATCGTTACAATTTCATTAGTTATGACAAAGATATGTACCCAGACGGAGCAAATGTCCGCATTGATACCGTTTACCAGAGATAAGTTTTCGTCCAATCAATAATCAAGGGGCCGATAGAGAAAAACCGCTCTATCGACCCCTTTCCCGCATTGTGAGGACTATCTCGGCCACAACCGAAACCTGTCAAGAACAAGCTATCGTCCCTTTCATGGATTCTTGACAGGTTTCTTTCCTCTCCACTATGCCTTGCAGAATTGTTTGAGTACCTATTTGAGTACCTTTGCATTTGAGGACGCGCAAATCCTTTCTTTTCTAAGTATTTGAGGGTAGCCCGGAGAGTTCAAATCTCCCTTCCGCTACTGAAAAGGCTCTTGAGGATTCAAGGGCCTTTTTTCATTTTCGAGAAAATCCTCCGTCTCCATTCCCCATCCGATACTGGCATTTACTGAATCTCCTGCCCTAGAGCGTCAAAAAGGGGGTGGGAAAAAAATTCACCCAGAGTAATTTCAAATCCATCACATATTTTTTTGACCGTAGACAATGTGATATTTTTCCTCCGGTCATCAAAAATGCTGTAGATCGTAGAAGGCGTAACACCGCAGATATTTGCCAATTCATTGTAAGCGATCCCTCTCTCCTTGCAAAGATACTCAATTCTTTTCGCTACTGCCTGCTTTACGTTCATTTTCCTTATCCTTTCTTCTGTTTTTGAAAATTATCTTTGAAGAAAGAATATATTTTTATACGCATTGGCGTGTACGCACTTGCGTATATTGTAGGATTATGATAAAATAATTCTGGACATAACCTGTTATTTTCTTGAGAAAAATTGGAGGTACAATATGGGAAGAAAAAATGAAGCTATCGGAAGTTTAGTAGGTACTGTTGCGGGTGCAGTTGCCGGAGCTGTTAAAGGTTCCTCTATCGGTATTGCAGTTGGCGGCCCTGTGGGCGCGTTTGTTGGTACGGTTCCATGTGCCATAACTGTAGCCATTATAAGCGGTTTAGTCGGAAATAAAGTAGGAAGTGAAATGGACAGAAGAAAGAACTAATAAGGCATCTGACAAGGGGGACACCAGAGGCAGCCGTGATCCTCGATCCACTTCTTAAAATTTAAGATACAATAATAAATTTAAAAATAAAAGTTCCGGATAGTAGATGATATAGGAAGTCATCTTCTCTCCGGAATTTTTATTATTTTTTTTGGTGTTAAAACTCAACCATCATGACCCAGACGATCTCTACAGCGGCGTCCAAAACCGATGCCACCGCAGAAACAGGCCGCCTGCGCTCTGTTCTGGTAATGGAGAAGGGCCGTCCGATTAACGCGGGAGTTCCCATGGATATTTACGCAACCGGACAGCTCACCGCAGGTTCCGGCCAGGACGCCGCCACTATGGAACCTACGATGGCGGATGCGCATACAGAATATATCTATGATCAGGATGGAAAACTAGAAAAAACAATCAAAACAAACAATAGCAATGGAAAAATAACAACATACTACTATTACGACAGCTATGGAAGACTTACAAAAACGGTGGAAGACCGCAGTGAATATGGCCGCTTTGACGGCGGTCAGGCTCTATACGGTTTGGAATACGAAACCAGATATACCTATAATGACAGCGCAAGAACGATCACAATAGAATCAGAAAGCACAAAAAAGGACTCGGGTCTTGGTGCAAACCTTATCACCGAAACCTACTATTGTGATGAAAGCGGCCGAATCGTCAAATGTTCTCTCCGTTCCGGATCTGATTACACTTATGTGTACGACGAAAACGGACAAGTAATCCGGAGCGAAATGCGCGGTGCAGATGGTTCTTTAGCAACCTATACTGAATATATTTACCAATAGTCATCCCTTTCCAGTCATACTCCAGGGGCCAATGGAATACTCTGTTCCATCGGCCCCTGTTTTTTCTTTTCCAAAAACATCCATGACGTTGTTTCGTCACGTTCAAAACAAGAGAGCTCCCGATCCCCTCTCATTGTCTAAGATTTTATATCAATTTCATTAACTTTTTGAAAACTCCCTTGACTGCCCCGGCGGTTGTGCTATAATCGTTTTAACTTTCGGAAAGGCGTGATATGATGAAACGATTTCTTCATAAATACGGGCACGCGTGGGTATTTTTATACGCCTTCATCTATCTTCCCTGGTTTTTCTATCTGGAGAGGACGGTGACTACCCGTTACCACATTATCCATGTATCTCTGGACGACTATATTCCTTTTAATGAGTATTTTATCATCCCATATCTGTTCTGGTTTGTGTATGTGGCCGGAGCGGTTCTGTACTTCTTTTTTACGGACAAGGGGGATTTTTACCGGCTGTGCGCCTTTTTGTTTACAGGCATGACCATCAGCCTGGCGATCTGCACCATCTACCCCAACGGTACAGACTTCCGCCCTATCATCGACCCGGACAAAAATATTTTCTGCGCCATGGTAGCCGCCCTCCACAAAGTGGACACCTGTACCAACGTGCTGCCCAGCATCCACGTATACAACTCCATCGGCGTCCACATCGCGGTGATGAACAGCGAACGGCTGCGGGAGCACCGCCTCCTCTGCCGCGCCTCCTTCTTTGCCATGGCGGCCATCTGCCTGTCCACCGTGTTCCTGAAACAGCACTCCGTCATCGACGGAATGGCGGCCATCACCATGGCCTACTGTCTCCACGACGTGATCTACGGCAGCGCCTACGAGAGCAGCCGCAGAAGGGCCGCGGAAAAAGTGCCGGAGATATAGACGCCGCAAAAAGCGGTTCCATTTCTGCTTTCATGCGCTGAGAAACGCGCCGCGACACAGAAAACGAGATAGCCAAAAGAGCCGGGGCGCATTTGCCTCCGGCTCTTTTCAGGTCTGATTCTGACGAAATCAGCAAACCATATATTTCACTGTTTTCACGGGACTTTCCGATTACAGCCACTTCTTTAACTGTTCTTCTCTCTCCTTCTCCACATCCGTCTCCAGAATGTTCTTTCTCACGGACAGTACGCGGCCCGGAGATACGGAAAGCTCGTCCACTCCGATGCTCAAGAAGAACTTGGTGAGCTCCAGATCGGCACCCAGCTCGCCGCAGATGCCGGCCCAGATGCCGGCCTTGTGGGCATTCTCCACAGTCATGCGAATCATGTTTAACACCGCCGGGTGATGAGCGTCGTAGAAGTCCTCCAGTTTCGGGTTCTGCCTGTCGATGGCCAGGGTGTACTGGGTCAGGTCGTTGGTACCGATGCTGAAGAAATCCACCTCTTTTGCCAGAGCCTCGCTGACCATAACGGCAGCCGGAGTCTCGATCATGATGCCCTGCTCCACTTCGCCGAAGGCGATCTGCTGGCTGGTAAGCTCTGCTTTGACCTCCTCCACGATCTTCTTGATCTTCTTCACCTCGTCCACGGAAATGATCATGGGATACATAATGCTGATCTTTCCGAAGGCGCTGGCGCGAAAGATGGCGCGCAGCTGGGTCTTGAAAATGTCCTCTCTCGTCAGGCAGATACGGATGGCGCGGTAGCCCAGTGCCGGATTCTCCTCGTGATCCATATTAAAGTAGGATGCCTGCTTGTCGGCGCCGATGTCCAGGGTACGGATGATCACCCGTTTTCCGGCCATGGTCTCCGCCACGGCGCGGTATACCTTAAACTGCTCCTCCTCTGTGGGATAGTCATCATGCTCCAGGTAAATAAACTCACTGCGGAACAGGCCGATGCCGCCGGCGTCGTTCTGCAGAACCATGGCCAGATCCTTGATATTTCCAATATTGGCATAAACCATCACCTTTTTGCCATCCAGGGTGATGTTCTCTTTGCCCTTTAAGGTCTGAAGGAGCTCCTTCTGCTCTCTGTCCTTCTCTCTCTTTTCCTCCATGGCCTTCATGGTCTCCTCGTCGGGATCCACGTAAAAGGCGCCGGTATAGCCGTCTACTACGGCCATCTTTCCGTCCACGGTCTCCAGATCCACCGGGGTTCCGATGAGAGCCGGGATTCCCATGGTTCTGGCCAGGATAGCCGTGTGGGAATTGGAGGAGCCGTGCACTGTAACGAAGGCTAACACCTTGTCCTTGTCCAGCTGCACCGTCTCACTGGGAGCCAGATCGTCCGCCACGATGATGGACGGCTCGTCCGTCGCCACCGTGCTCTTGGCGCCGCCGCTGAGCACGGCCAGGATGCGCTCGGACACATCCTTTACGTCCGCCGCTCTCTCCTTCATATACGCGTCATCCATGGAGGAGAACATCATGGCGAAGTTGTCGCTGGTGGTGGCCACCGCGTACTCCGCGTTCACCTCCTGGGTCTCGATCATGTTGTGGATGGAATCCAGGTAATCTAAGTCGTCCAGCATCATCTGATGGATCTCAAAGATGGCCGCGCTGGCCTCTCCTACTTCCTTCACCGCCTTGGCATAGAGAGCCTTTAACTGCTCTACCGCCTCCGCCTTGGCGTCCTCAAATCGCTTGATCTCCGCCTGGGTATCGTCTACGTGCAGCCGCTTTACCTGCTGCTCGCCCTTCTTATATACCAGAACCTTTCCGATGGCAACGCCTCCGAATACGCTCTTTCCCTCATACGTTTTCATGGTTTTATCCGACCTCCTTACTGACTTGGCCGCCGGCGCGCCGGCAGCGTACTCTCCATAAAACAAAAAGAGGAGAGCTCCCAAATCCCTACTTCAGCAGCTCTCCTCGCGTCGTCTCATTTATTGCGCGGATTACGGCGCAGGTATGATTATAAGTTCGCCTTCATGAACTCGGACATTGCCTCAATGGCAGCATCCTCATCCGCGCCCTCTGCGGATACCACTACTTCCTGTCCCTGCTTTGCAGCCAGGCCCATGAGTGCGAAGATTCTCTTAGCGTCCGCTGACTTGCCATCCTTGGTAATGGTGATTGCAGACTCAAACTCCTTTGCCTTCTTCACCAGCTCTCCTGCCGGACGAGCGTGGATTCCCTCCGGATCTGTCAGCGTATACTTGAATTCCTTCATGATGTTATCCTCCTTCTTAATTCCTCCCCGGCTTTGCGTTTGCCGAGCCTTTTTCAGGATTTTGTCCTCGTCAATCCTATATGCTATTTTACTAGCAATCGTCGATTTCGTCAACGGGGACTTGCAGATTCTCCACAAGACTTTAACGGAAAATTCGCCTTCCTTCGTCTTTTTGTCCACATTTTTCCAGTTAATTGAACCCGAAGAATTTCTGGGCGATTTTATAGCCGGCGGAGGAGACCTTTCTTCCGCTCTTGCCGGGCAGATTGGTGCCCTGGCCTAAAAAGCCCCAGCGCAGGCGCAGGTACAGGGGGAAATTTTTCTGTTTCACGTACTGCCACAGCTCTTTCTTCTTTTCCATATTTGCCGGATCCTCCGAGCGGATGGCCAGGATGGAACAGACCGTCATCATAATTTCCAGATATTTGATCATATAGCTGCGCAGGCGGCGGCTGGGAAGTTTCATCACGTCGTGGTAGCCCAGCATCAGCTTTGTCACCAGAAACTGCTGGTCGATGCGGCCGATCATCACCTTCTCATTGACAGACTGGTCGTCCCGTCCGATGAAATACCGGTAGAAATTCACATCCAGGTAATACAGGGTCTTTACGTAGGGCAGCGGCTGGTACACGAAAATATTGTCCACGTAAAAGGTGTGCTTGGGCAGCTCCAGGCCGCACTCCTTTAAAAGCTCCGTGCGGTAAATGACAGAGTGCATGAGGATATACTGGCCCAGCATAAAATGCTTGACCTCATTCCAGGTGATGAGCTGGCGGACCGGAAGGGCCGTGCGGTAATTCATCACCTTCTTGCGGCGGGCCCCCTGTTTCTCATAGACGAAATTGCTGATGAGAAGGTCCAGCGTCTCCTCCCCCTTTACGAAGTCCCGCAGGGTGGAGAGCACTTCCATATAGGCCTCCTCGTTGACCCAGTCGTCGCTGTCCACCACCTTGAAATAGATGCCTGTGGCGTTTCGCAGGCCGGCGTTTACCGCCTCTCCGTGGCCGCCGTTTTCCTGGTGGATAGCCCGGCAGATGCCGGGGTATTTTTTCTCGTACTCGTCAGCGATTTCCCCTGTCTTATCCTTCGTGGAGCCGTCGTCCACGATCAGGATCTCCACCTCGTCCCCGCCGGGGAGAAGGCTTTCGATGCAGTGGCGCATATAATTCTCTGAATTATAGCAGGGAATCGCTACCGATAACAGTTTCATATCCGTACCTCCTTCAATTCTTGCTGCTCCTGGCGTCCCTTGCAGCCTGACGCAGGCTGACGCACAGAAGTCCTCCAAATATAACCACCGCCGCTCCACGGCGGACCATTCCTCCGGAGAGGAATTCCCCCGCTCCCGCCCATGTGAGAAGGACGGAAAGCCCGTTGGCCGCCACGTGGGCCAAAAGGGGGGCCGTCACCGTTCCATACATTTCCATAAGCACGGCCAGAACGGCTCCCACAAACAGGGCGTAGAGGCCCTGAGACAGATTTCCGTGGTAGAGGGCAAACAGAAGGGCGGAAATGGCGATGGACGCCGCCGGCCCCGTTTTCCGGCGAAGCCTCCGGTAAATCAGGGCGCGAAACACCATCTCCTCCGCCAGAGGCGCCGCCAGGCAGGTGGAAAACACCACCACCGCCGGGCTCCCAAGGCGCAGGGCCGTCTCCACCTGTCCCGTTCCGGAAAGCTCCGTCACCCGCAGAAGGGACAGCAGGCAGTTTCCCGCCATGCTGGCTCCCACCGCCGCCCCGACACAGGGAAAAACAGCCCTGCCAGGCAGTTTCCGGCGCAGCTCTCCGTACCAGACCTGCTCTCTCCCGTCGATCTTCCACAGGATCCACGCCGCCCACAGGGCCGCCGCTGAAGATAGGAGCAGGTTTACATCCTCCAGATGGCTGTACAGAAAGCCCAGACGGCTCCCGAACATCATCCACAAAATGCCGAACCCGCTCACCACCGCGGCCGTCACCCCAAAAAAGATGAGCAGCGGATTGACGATCTGCCAGATTTCTCTGGCATATATTCTTATTTTCTCCATAGCACGTATATCATACCACAGGAGGTCTTCCTTTTCCAACTTATTTCTTGCTTTTTTTCCCCCCTGCCACTATAATTGACCGTATAGAGACCTTCAGAAAAACCAAGGAAAGAGGTATTTATATGGCAAAGAAAAGACTTGTGATGGCCCTCGGCCACGACGCCCTGGGGACGAATCTCCCGGAGCAGAAGGAGGCGGTGGCCAGGACAGCCAAAACCATCGGAGATTTCATCCAGGACAGCTGGCAGGTGGCCGTGGTTCACAGCAACGCCCCCCAGCTCTCCATGATCCATACCGCCATGAATGAATTCGGACGGCAGCACGAGGGCTACACTCCCGCTCCCATGTCCGTCTGCTCCGCCATGAGCCAGGGCTACATCGGCTACGACCTGCAGAACGGCATCCGCACGGAGTTAATCAAGAGAGGGATATTCAAGCCGGTTTCCACCGTCCTTACCCAGGTGACCGTGGATCCCTACGATGAGTCCTCCTACACCCCTGTAAAGAAGGTGGGCCGCATTATGACCGCGGAGGAGGCCGCCGCGGAGGAGGCGAAGGGCAACTACGTGACGGAGGTGCCTGGAAAGGGATTCCAGCGCATGGTGGCCGCGCCGAAACCGGTGGCCATCGTGGAAATCGACGCCATCAAGACCCTTCTGGACGCGGATCAGCTGGTGATCGCCTGCGGTGGCGGCGGCATCCCGGTGATGGAGCAGGGCCACTCCTTAAAGGGCGCCAGCGCCATCATTGAGAAGGATATGGTCAGCGGACTGCTGGCAAAGGAAGTGGATGCGGACGTGCTGATGATCCTCACGGATGTGGACTGCGTTTCCTTAAATTATGGAAAGGCGGAGGAGAAACCTTTAAGCGCCATGACCGTGGCAGAGGCGAAGGCCTACCTGGCAGAAGGCCAGTTCGGCGCCTCCAATATGGCCCCCAAGATCCAGGCAGCCGTGGACTTTATCGAAGCCGGAAAAGGACGGACCGCCATCATCACCACCCAGGCCCTGGCAAAGGAGGCCCTGGCAGGACGGGCCGGAACGACTATCCGCCAGCAGTAAGAAGTTTCTTCTGACAATTTCTATCCATGTTTCTACCATAAACAGAGCCGTCCCCCGGCAGCGCCACGATACTGGCGCCGCCGGGGGACGGCCATTTTATTAAGGAATGTTTTAGGAAGATGTCTTCATATTAGAATGCGGTCCAGCCGGACTCTGTGAGGATGAACATGATCACAAAGCCCAGGGCGATAAAGCACAGCACCTTCGGAAGGATCCATTTGAACCACTTCGGGAAGGGCACGCCTGCCATGACGCAGGAGCCAACGGTCCAGCCCAGGAACGGGGAGAACAGGTTGGTAAAGCCGTCGCCGTACTGGAATGCCTGCACTGCCAGGTTCGGATCCATGTTCAGAGTCTGAGCGATAGGCTGCAGAATCGGAACCAGGATGGCCGCCTTGGAGGTGGCAGAGGGGATGATTAAGTTTACTACGGAGATGATCGCCGTCATTCCGATGCTGGCAACGGAGCGGGGCAGATCCATCAGCGGTCTGGTGAGCACATACACCATGGTGTGGATGATGTGTCCGTCGGTCATCACCAGGCTCATCACCCGGGCCAGGCCGATGACGAAACCTACGAATACCAGTCCCTGCAGTCCCTTTGTCCACTCGTCTCCGATGCGGTCAAAGGAGAATCCGCCGATAAACGCGCATACGATAGCAACCACCAGAGCCAGGCCTACCATCAGATCCAAAAGCTGAGAGGAATCGCCGCCTAAGTAGGGGTAAGCCACGATCACTGCGTACTGTCCTAAGAACAGAAGGATGATCAGGATGGTTCTCATGGAAAGGGTCACCTTACCGCCCAGCTTTGCCTCATCCTCGGCGCTCACCGTCATGGCTGCCGGGTTCCAGCCCTCGCTGTACATGGGGGACTTGGTGGGATCCTTGCGGATCTTGCTCTTATACTTTAACAGGAAAAACAGGCCGATGATCATGAAGATGTTCATGCTGATGAACATGGTCACGAAGGCGCCGTACACCGGAACGCCCATCATCATCTGGGTCACGTTCTGCTTGGTGGGGCCGGTGCCGAATCCGATCAGCGTGGCGTAAGTGGTTACGCCCATGGCACAGATGGGATCCAGTTTCATCTTCTTACAGAAGATCACGCCGATGGGAACCACGGCGATCAGGGCGTCGGTGCCGCCAAAGCCGCCTAAGTATACCATCAGGATGAACAGGATGGAAATGAGGATGTTCTCATTTTTGTCCTTCAGCTTGTAGATAGCCCAGTTTAACAGGTCGTCGATGGCTCCTGTGGCCATTACCACGGCGGTCATGGCTCCGGAACAGAGCACGGTCCAGATCACGCTGCTGGAGCCGTCCATGCCGTCCAGAATCTTCATGATCATCTGCACCGGGCTGACCGGCGTCTGATGGCCTAAGTAGGAGAACTGATCTCCCAAAATCTTTCCGCTCTCATCCACGGCGAACTCTCCTGCCGGGACGATGTAGGTCAGGATGCTGGCGATGAGCAACAGCCCGATCATGATCCAGAATAAGTGAGGCATCTTAAACCCCTTTTTCTTTGCCTCTGTTGTGTTCTTACCCATAGTACCCTCCATTTCTTTTTAAACATTTTATTTCCGGCCGCCGCCATTTAAGGCGGCGGATGGTTTCCGTCTGTTCTTATTTCAGATAATCGGCGATGTAGCGTCCCATGAACTCCGCCCCCTTGCGGAATTCCGTCTCCTGGATGTCAAACTTGGCGTGGTGCTGGGGATAGTTGTACTCGTCCGTCTTTCCAGCGCCCAGCACTCCGTAGAAACCGGGATACTCTCTCAGGATCATGCCGAAATTATCCCCGGCGCAGATGGGATCGGTCTGGGAGGAAACCGTCAGGCCCTCTACCTCTGCCGCCAGCTCTCTGGCGCGGGGAATGTAGTCCGGCGTGTTGTAAACCGGCGGGATCTCCCCGCGGTGGGTAACCTCAATATCCACTCCATAGGTGGCTCCCACGCCGTCGGCGATCTGTCTCATAATCGCCTTGATGGCCTGCTCGCCGCCGTCCTTGTAAAACCGGGTGGTTCCGTCAACCTCCGCATAGGAGGGGAAAATATTTCCCTGAGTGCCGGCGTGGATCTGTCCCACGGACACTACGGAGTGATCCAGCACGTCGTAGAAGTTGGACGGGATGGCCGCCAGCTTTAATACCAGGTCGCAGGCTGCCTTGACAGGATCTTTTACCAGATCTGGTCTGGCGCCGTGGCCGCCCTGGCCGTTCACCTTACATTTGAAACCGGTGCCGCCGGCAAACACGGAACCGGGAATCAGCAGCATCTCTCCCTGGGGAAGGGTGCTCCAGATGTGGAGGCCGATCATCCGGTCCACACCGCCCTTCTCATGGAAATAATCCAGAACCTCTTTGTATCCCAGGCCGATCTCCTCCGCCGCCTGGAATACCAGTTTCACGGTGCCGTTTAACTCGTCCTTGATCTGGTTCATCACCTTTGCCACCCCCAGCAGCATGGCGATGTGGGCATCGTGGCCGCAGGCGTGCATCTCTCCCACGTTGCAGGAGGAAAACTCCAGTCCGGTGTCCTCCGTCACGGGAAGGGCGTCGATGTCGGCTCTGGCCCCGATCACCTTTCCGCTGTCCTTTCCCTGGATGGTGGCCACCACTCCGTAGCTGGGTTTCAGCTCCTCATAGGGAATGCCCATGGCCGCCAGCTCCTCCTTGATCTTCTCCGAGGTCTTCTCCTCTTTTAAGGAAACCTCCGGGTGCTGGTGAAACCATCTGCGCATCTCAATGATATATGGCTCCGCCTCCTGAAATAACTTTCCTAAATCTGCCATATTCCTCTCCTTTCTGCTCTCCGGCATATAATTAACTTCCTTGATAGTTAAGTAACTTATTAATTTAATATCTGAATTATATAACATACTCGTTTGCCTGTCAAGGAAAAACCGTGGTTTTACGTCATTTTTGTATAGTAATGACATTTTTTCTCCTGCTTTTTAGGCAAATTATCCTCATTATCTTTTTGAGAGGCCAAAAAAGTTGACAATCAGGGGTTTTTTCCAGGGTGGCTGAAGGGATGGGAAGATGGTTGTTTTCCGTTTCAGAGGTTTGCAGGCTGTTTTGGCTCTGCCTTTCCAGAGGGATTCCCAGAGGGGTTCCATGGAGAAGATCCTTTTTGATTTAAAAGTGTGAGCAGCAGCGCACACCTGTGCCGGAGCGCAGCCGCGCCAGCAGTCATTTTTCTTTGCCCGGAATGCGCCTTCCGCCGGAACTTTTGTGTCATGGGGGACGCCGTTTTCTCTGGTAAAAAAAGTGTGCGCAACAGCGCACACCCGCGCCGGAGCGCGGCTGCGTCAGCAGCCATATTCCTCTGCGCGAAGTGCGCCTCCCGCCGGAGGCTTTTGTGTCATAGGGAACGCAGTTTCCTGTGACACAAGTAGAAAGGCCGCAGGTCATCTTCGGGTTCCTTCCCGAAAAATAGCCTGCGGCCTTGCCGCGCTGTCTCTGTATTCTATTTTCTCTTTGATTCGTTTCCCGAATCCGGGTGTTTCCCCTCCGGTTCCAGTGCCGGTCAGTCCAGCCCTTCTCCCGGACGCCTCTTGGTGCCTAACATCCGGCTTTCCTCCACATCCATGGCGAAGGTGGAGTTGATCTTCTGCTGGATGGCGATGTAGGTTCTGATCTCCTCCGCCGAAAACCCGTCCAGGCTGTGAAAGGTCCGCTGGTAGCACCGCTCCTCAAACTGGCGGTGGTTTTCGTAGATGGCGTTCCCCTCATCGGTGAGGTACAGGTTGTAGAGCCGGTTGTTCACCTCGTTTCGCTCCTGGCGCACCCAGCCCTTTTCCTTCAGCTTACGGATGAGCTGTGAGGAGGCGCTGCCTGTCTTTCCGAAGGATTTGGAGATTTCTGACGCGGTGATCCCCGGATGGTTTCCGATCATCTTGATCATCTGGGACTCTGCCTGAAACAGGATGATCCCATTGTAGTTGTGAAGGAGGGAATCATACTCCTCTGTCAGATCGCACCCCCGGTCGAATTCATCAATCAGTTCCATAAATAATTGATAACGCTGTTCATTTTCCATATTTATTTCCCTCCGGATCTATTGGGCAGATGCCAATTATTCCCATTATATCATGGTCATGCGGCTCATGCAAGACTTTGATGGGACGGGCTCTCCACCTCCTCTGCCCTCTCGTCTCCGGCGTTTAAGCGGTACACTCCGAGAAGAATGAGGGCGGAGCCCAAAAGCTGCGCCAGCCCGAACGGCTCTCCTGACACCAGCACCCCGGCGGCAATGGACACCACGGTGGAAATGCTGGCAAAGGAGGCAGAGCGCCTGGCCTCGATTTTACCAGCGCTGTAGTTGATGAGCATGAAGGCGGCCACCGACGAGATCAGGGATAAATAGATCACCGCCAGCAGAAAATCGGCCCGCCCGCAGCGGACAATCTCCGCCGCGATGGCCGCCCCGTCAAACCGTAGCTGGGCGGCTGCGGCCACGGTGAAGAAGGCCCCGCCCACCAGAAACATCACGTACGTCCGCTCAAAGGCCGTAAACTCCTCCGACAGTTTCCGGCTGCACACCATAAACAGGGAGCTGGCAAACACCGCCCCGATTAAGAGCAGGATTCCCTTGGCGGACACCACTCCCGCCTCGCTGCCGGAAAGGGAAATCACCGCCACGCCTATGAAGGAGCAGACGGCCCAGCCCACCTGGCGCAGGCCGCATTTTTCCCCCAGGAGGAAAATCCCCAGAAACAGGGTGGCCAGAGGAATAAGGGCGATCATGGTCCCGGCGAAGGAGGAATTGGTAAACTTGATGCCGTAGCTCTCGCAGAGGAAATAGATCACCGGCTGCAAGATGCCAAGAGGCAGGAGCCTGGCGGGCCGCTTGCCTTTTAGCCGCAGCTTTACCGCTCCCACCGCCACCAGGGCCGTCATAAACACCAGGGAAAACAGGAACCGGGCCGCCAAAAGCACCAGCGGCTCCGCCGCGTCCATGGCGATCTTGGACGCCAGAAAGCTGAAACCGAAAATGGCGTTGCCGCAGAGAGCGGCGGCGCAGGCCTTGCGCTCCGTCTGTTTTTGCCTCTTTAATCCGCTGGAATCCGCCGCTCCGGTTCCCCCTCCGGCAGCCGCGGCCCGTCCGTTTTTCTCAAACTGTTCCATTGCTGTGTAACCTCCCCTTTTCACGTTGCAGTTTCTTAATAATTAATGTACTTAATGACATCATAGCGGGGGCGGGGAGAATTGTCAACTGGGAAAGGAGGGATTTTCTCTCTGCCTCCCGCCTTACTTTTCCACCAGCAGCTCCCCTTCCAGGTACAGCGCTGCTTTTCCCGCCAGTTTCACCCGGTCTCCCACCTTCCGGCAGTAGAGGGTTCCGCCCCGTTTGGAGGCCTGCCGCGCCCGGAAGATTTCCTTTTTCGCCTTTCCGGCCCAGAGGGGGATGATGTGGCAGTGGCCGGAGCCGCAGACCGCGTCCTCCGCCACCCCCATTTTCGGCGCGAAGGTGCGGCTGACGCAGTCGTAATCCGTTCCCTTCGCCGTCACGTGGAGCAGCAGCCCGTCCAGGGTTTCCACTTTGGCCAGATCCGGCTGAAGGCTGTAAACCTGTTCCTCCTGCTCCAGGACGCAGACCAGATCCCGCCCCTTCCAGACTTCCGCCGGGCGCAGGCCGATGGCATCCACCAGCTCCTTCGTCACCGGCACCGGGGTCAGGGCATAGGCGGGGAAATCCATTTCCAGACGGTCCCCGTCCCGAACCACCTCCAGAGTTCCGCTTTGGGTCTGGAAGGTGACCGTTTTCGCCTCCGGCTCATAGAAACGAAACAGGATGTAGGCCGTGGCCAGGGTGGCGTGGCCGCAGAGGTCGATCTCTCCTCCCGGCGTAAACCAGCGCAAACGATAGCTGTGCCCCTCTTTTACGGCGAAAGCCGTTTCCGCAAGGTTGTTTTCACTGGTAATGTCCTGCATGAGACTGTCGGACAGCCAGCTCTCCAGGATGCAGACCCCGGCGGGATTTCCCTCAAACACCTTCTCCGCGAACGCGTCAACCACATAGTACTTCATTTTTCATTCCTCCTGTCTCTTTTTCCCTGTGAAATGGTTTTTTTTCTTTCAAAATGCCTATATAGGATTGCATTTATTGTAGTCCGGGAAGTGAAATAAGTAAAACAAATATTCTTAATGTAAATATTAGGAAATCCGATACGTCCGGCAGATGGATTTCCCTTTCCTGGGCAGATTTGACGGGGCGTCCGGGGCGAAACGAAAGGGATCGGGAATGTGTCTCCTGTGACGCAAAAAACGGACTCCGAAGAATCCGTTTTTTGCAGGCTGATCCGCTTGAGCGGCAAATCCATTTCCGGGCAAAACCGCATTTCGCCCGCCGGTCATTTCCCTTTATCCGCGGACCAGGGATTTCCGGTAGATTTCCCGCACTTCCTCCTCTGTCAGCTCAAAGGGGGCGTTTTTGATATTTTTCGCCTGTACGGCGATGGCGGCGTAGCGCAGGGCCTCCTCCTCCGTGAGGGGCGGCTCCGGGCCCAGGATGGCTTTCAGCATTTCTCCCAGCTCCTTCACAGAGTTCATGGAGAGGGCCTCCAGGATGTCCGCCGTCTTTTCCGGCATCCGCTCCGCGGCGATCTTTAAAAATTCCGCCATCAGCAGGCCGTTGGCACGGCCGTGGTCCGTCCCGTGGAAGTAGGTGAGCTCATAGCCCATGGAGTGGACGGCGGTGGTGCCGCTGTGGGCGATGACCATGCCGCCGATGGTGGAGGCGCAGAGCAGCTCCTCCCGCACCTCCAGGGGCAGCTCCGTCTGTCCGTCCCAGGAAAGGAGGGCCTCCAGACAGAGGCGAAACCTCCGGATGCCTTCTTTTGCCAGGGCGTCGCTGATGACGGTGGCCCGCTTGGAGATCATTCCCTCCACGTTGTGGGAAAGAGCGTCCACGGCGGTGTGGATGGTGGTGGCACGGCCCAGGGACTTCATATAGCCAGCGTCCAGGAAGGCCACTGTGGGAAACAGCAGGTCAGAGGCCACACTGGTCTTGGTCTCCTTGGCGTCGTTGGTCAAAATGGCGTACTGGGTTACCTCGGAGCCGGTGCCGGCGGTGGTGGGGATCATGGCCATAGGCGGCAGGCAGTCCTCATAGGAGCCGCTAAACAGGTTCTCCTCCTTCACCTCCTGGCTGTACAGCAGGGCGATGGCCTTGGCGGAGTCCATGGGGGATCCGCCGCCGATGCCGATGACAAAGTCCGCCCCGCAGGCCCGCATCCGCTCCGCTCCGCGGTAAACCACCTCGATGGTGGGGTTGCTCATAATCTCGTCAAACACTTCCCAGGAAAGTCCGGCCTCCGTCAGGGCGGCGGTCACGTCGTCCAGGGAACCGTTTTTCCGGGCGAAGTGCTTTCCTGTTACAATAAACGCTTTCGTACCCAGAGAGGCAAAGACTGCGGCGCTCCGGCGGACGCAGCCCTGGCCCTGGATGAGGCGGGTGGGCATATAAAAGGAATAGTTCATCTGGTATTACCTCCTGTTTTTTATTTTCCTGCGTACTCTAAGTATTTTATTTCCCAACGATGACGTTGATGGGGTTTCCGTCCATATAGGCCTTAATGTTGGCGGCGGTCAGGTCTAAGAGGCGCTGTCTCGTCTCCAGCCCCCTCCAGCCCATGTGAGGGGTGAGAAGGACGTTGTCCATGGTGTAGAGGGGATTGTCCTCCTTTGGCGGCTCCTCCTCCTGCACATCCAGGCCGGCCCCGGCGATGACGCCGTCCTGAAGGGCTTTAATCAGGGCCTTTTCGTCGATGAGGGCGCCTCTGGCGGTGTTGATCAAAAAGGCGGTGGGTTTCATCATAGCCAGCTTTTCCCCGTCGATCATGTGGCGGGTCTCCTCCGTCAGGGGGGAGTGGAGGGAAATGTAGTCGCTCTCCCGCAGCAGCTCCTCTAAGGACACATAGCGGATCCCATCCACCTCTCCCCGCTTGCTGCGGGAATAGGCCAGAATCTCCATATCCATGGCCTTCGCCACCCGGATGACCTCCATCCCGATGTGGCCGGCGCCCACCACGCCCAGGACTTTGCCGTTCACCTCCCGGTGGTCTACCATCAGTCGCTTGGTGAAGTTGTCGTGGTTGCCCTCAAAGAGCATCCGCTGCTGCTTTACCATGGAGCTGCTTAAATTCAAAATCATCATGATCACGGTGTGGGCCACCCGCTGAGAGGAGTAGGACGGCACGTTGCAGACCATGATCCCACGCTCCTTACAGGCGTCTAAGTCGATGTTGTTGTAGCCGGTGCCGGCCTCACAGATGATTTTCACACTCTCCGGCAGGCGGCGGATCAGCTCGCCGGACACCGGCAGCTCCTTGGTCACCAGCACCTCAGCCCCCTGGGCGCGGGCCTCCATCTCTCCTTCCGTGCTGTCCCGATAAATCTCCACCTCTCCCTCTACCACAGAGAAGTCCAAACGGTGGTCATAGTCCATCTTTTCCGCGTTTACGATTACAATTTTTCTGCTCATCTTTTCCTCCCAATCTTCCGCCCGCAAAGCGGTTTTCCACAATCTGTAAGAAGTATAGCACAGGGAGCGGGGCGGGACAAGTGGGAAACGGACGGGGCGGGAAACACCGGAAAACAGGGGGCCGGAAACTGCAAATGCCGCCGGCAGCTTTTTTTCTCTGCGCGGCGTGTGCATCCAAAAAACGCCAGCCCCGCGGATTTTCCCGCGCAGGGTTGACGTTCTTCTTTTCTCTATTTTGCGGAAACTCTACGCCTCGATCTCCACCTTTTTCCCTTCATAATACAGTTCCTTCGTCTCCGGGTCCTTGGAGAACTTGGTGAACCACTCCGTCCAGGCCATTTCGCACTCAGAGGGCCAGATGGCGTGAGCCTTTGTGGCCGCCTCCACGCAGCGCAGCAGGGGGACGCCAGCTTTCGTGCGGAAGATGTAGTTGGTAAAGAGGCCGTCCTGGAAACTGCAATTTTGGCCGCCGTCGTCGTAGGTGTAGCCCTCCCAGCCCGGCTCCAGATGGAACCGGCCGCACCAGTGATCCACCAGGAATTTGGCGTCGGGGGTGCCGTAGCCGCCCTTAAACATATTATCCTCCAGCCCCAGGTTCGTCATCACCGGGATGATGGAGCCATCCACCGGGGGATTGGGGTGCTCCGACTCAATGTCAATGCACTTGGCGGAAACGGGGGCCGTGGCCGCGAAGTAGTCGGGGCGGTAGGCGGCGCAGGCCCAGGACATCATGCCGCCGGAGGACTGGCCGCTGGCGTAGATCCGGCTTTTATCCACGTTGTAGTGGGCGGTGAGCCACTGGTACAGGTAGTCGATAAACAGCATATCCGCCGGGCGCTCCTTCTGGGGGTTGCCGGTGTTCCACATACTGCGGAGCATCTCGTTGGTCACCATGTTGCTCACGTGACGGACCCGGTTGGGGACAGAGGCGCCGGGGCAGAGAATGAGAAAGCCGTACTTCTCCGCCACGTAAGCCCATCCGGAGCGGTCGGCGATCTCGTCGCAGCTGCCGCCGGCCCCGTGGAACACAAACACCGCCGGCATAGGCTTAGAGGTGTCCGCCGTCTCCGGCACATACACCCACCACTCTCTACGGTAGCTGTCCCGGCCGTCCTCGTAGAACCCGCCGGCCACCTTGGCGGAGAATTTTTCAAAACCGCGGGCGCGGATGTCCTGGTTGTAGCGGAGAGCGCCGTTTCCGTTTCCCGGATAGCGGTAGACGCCGCGGAAAACTTCTTCGTAGAGGGCGGCGCTGTAGGAGTAGCCCACACAGTCCTCCCAGGACTTACGGTCAAACACCACCTTGGCGCACCAGTGCTCGTCCACCGTACCTCCCTTTTTCGGGAGCCAGACCGCGGGGGCGCCGTCCGCCGGGCAGGCGCATTCTTCCCCGCTGTGGTTGGCCGTTCTGTAATAGGAAAGCTCCCGTTCCACCGTTTCTGAGCGCTCCGGGGCGGCGATCCACACCGGCATCTGCACCTGGCTGCAGGTGACGCCTGGCACCTTGGTAGGTTTCTCCTCCAGCCACTCCTTTTCCTCTTTTGTCATTCCCCGGGAGCCCAAAATGGCCGCTCCCGCCCAGCACTTGGGG
Organism: Lachnoclostridium sp. An14; assembly: GCF_002160755.1. Taxonomy (GTDB): domain Bacteria; phylum Bacillota; class Clostridia; order Lachnospirales; family Lachnospiraceae; genus Lachnoclostridium_A. The sequence continues at coordinate 44,757 of NZ_NFLE01000023.1, read as the reverse complement.
AATCTCCTGGTCTGCTTTGCCAGGATGTCCGCCGCCGCGCCGTAGGCCACTCCGTAGAAATTAGAGGGGAAGGCGCAGAAGAAGGGGCGGAAGCTCACGTCCTCGTTTAACGCGGTGATGTACTCTATCTCCGCCTCCTCATCGCCCCAGGCGCCGTTTTCCGGCTCCATGACCACGATGGAGAGGGATTTTTCGTCCGCCATCTGTTTCCAGCCGCTTTTTACCAGAAACTCCCAGCTGTCCTCCCCGTCCGGCACCGCCACGAAGATGGTAGGCTGATTGAACACCGTGTTTTCCGGGATGTAGAATTTCGCGGAGCGGGTCACATTTTCCTTCACCGCGCAGTCAAACTGATAATAGCCGCAGATCACCTGCCGGTAGTAGTGTTCCGGGTCGATGGTCAGGCTCTCCGGGTCGGGAAGGGCCTGGGCTCTCATTTTCAAGATGTCTTCCATGATCGTTTCCTCCTTTTCCATATTCCAAAGGCCTGAAATCACAGGCATTCTCTCTTACGGGTACACCGGGAAAAATATGCTGACGCTGATAACCAAAGTAATGACGGCCAGCGCCAGGTAAGGCAGGGTAAATTTCAGCAGGCCCACCGGGCTGTGACGTCCCGCGGCGAACATCAGGGCGCACTCCGCAGAGCCGCTGGGGAAGGCGATTGCCATGATGGAGGCAATGTTGATGATCAGCACGATTCCCCTGGGATCCATGCCGGCCACAAGGGCCATGCTGGCGGCGATGGGGGTCAGGATGGCTGCCGTTCCCGTGTTGGACATAAATGTGGTCATCACGATGGTGGCGATGGCAAATACGGTGAGCACAAACCAGCTGCTGGGGTTCTCGCCCAGGATGCTCAAAATGCCCTTTCCGATGAGCTCGCCCACGCCGGAGCTGCCCATGGCGTCGGACATTACCAGCACGCCTGCGATCATCCAGACCATGTCTCCCGTCATGCTGTTGACCGCCTCTTTCACCTTCAGGGACTTGGTGTAAATGAGAATCAGGACGCCTACGGCGGGAGCCAGGTTCATTAAGCTGCCCAGCTTGTTTCCAAAGAAGAAGGCGATCATCACGCCGATAAACACCACGTTGATGCAGATTTCATCTTTTTTGGAGATGGCCTCCGTCTTTTTCACCTCTTTGACGTCACTGCTGTCAATGGGATGGCTGGGAATCAGTTTCCAGGCAAACAGGCAGTAAACGGTGAGGGCGACGCAGGGGATCAGGGACACCTTGATGAAATCCCCGGTCTGGAGCATCAGGGCCGGGTCGGAGACGATGCCTTCATAGTAGGCGTTGGCGGTGGCGGACATGGTCGCGCCCAGGGCCACCGGCACCTTTAAACTCCACGCGGCAATGATGGCAAAGATCGCCGCAACCATTCTGGAGGGGGACATCTCATCCGCGTCGTCCAGGGATGCCACGAACAGGATCATAATGGACAGAACCGCCGTTCTTCCCATGAGCTGGGAGAGAATGATGGTGATGCCAAACAGGAACAGCAGCAGCACCATGCCGCTCTTTCCCTTGATTGCCGTCATTTTCGCCCGGATCTTATTGATCAGGCTGGTTTTGCCGAAGGCGTATGCCAGGGCGAACATTCCAGCGATGAGAATGGTGGTTTTATTTGCCAGGCCGGAAAATGCCTGGGGGACATCGTAATAGCCTGTGATCGCCAGCAGGGCGCAGCAGGTCATAGTCGTCACTCCGTAGGGGATCTTTCCAATCAGGAAGGAGATGATCATAAACGCTGTAATCGCCAAAACGATATACATCTGCATATTTTCCATTACTTTTCCTCCTAAGATTTTCTTATTAGTTTCTTTATGGCTTTTTCATTATTTTTCCTTGCCCTGGGCTTGATTTTAGTATAATCTATACATAGTTTCTTGACAAACTCGTTTTGTTTATATAATATTTTAGAAAAATTTATAATATTTTCAGGAGGATTTTTCATGAATACCCGCCAGATGCAGTACATGGCCGCCATCGCGGAGGAAGGATCTTTAAACCGGGCCGCCGCAAGGCTGTCCGTCTCCCAGCCCGCCCTAAGCAGCTGGCTGGCCGCCCTGGAGGACGAGCTGGGCACACCCCTGGTCATCCGCTCCAAAAAACAGGCCGTCCTCACTCCCGCCGGAAAGATCTATCTAAACGGCTGCCGCCGGGTTCTCCAGCTCAAGAGCCAGATGGCCCACGCTATGGCCATTTCCGCCGGCGGCGGGACGGAAGCCATCGTCATGGGCGGAAGCCCCATCCGGGGAGCCAGGACCTTCGCCTGCGTGTTCCAGGATTTCCGCAGGCGTTTCCCGGAGGTGGACTTAGATTTCATCTCCGGCCGCAACAACGAGCTGCGCCGCTCCCTCCTGGACGGTTCCGTCACCTTAAGCCTCTACGGGGCCACGGAAACCAGCCTGCCGGACCTGGAATTTATCAAAATCGCCGACGAGGAGCTGGTGCTCATGCTGCCGCCGGGCCATCCTCTCTCCTACGACGCCTCCGCCATCACCCCGGAGAGCGAGCTGCCGGCCATCCACCTGGAAAAGCTGCGGGATACCCCTCTGCTCATCAGCAAGTCGGAGACCTCCCACTACTCCACCGTCATGCACCTGTTAAAAAAGGCCGGGCTGGAGAACAACATCGCCTTCCGTTCCAACATTCTCCCCCTGCTCTACGACATGGTGCGAAACGGCTGCGGCGCCACCCTCATTCCCAGGGCCTATTTCTCCCCGGGAGACTCCATCTCCGTCTACTCCTTCCGCCCCAAGCTCATCGCCTACCAGGGCATCGCCCTGAAACAGGGGCACCGGCTGACGGAGGCGGAGCGGTATCTCATCCAGCTCACCATGAAACACTGGGGCGCTCCGGTGTACCTGCGCAACTACGCGTCTTACTATATGGAAAAAAACATGGAACAGGAGGAAACGGGATTATGGACGTGACGGTCACGGAATATCTGCTGGCTCTGGCCAGAGAAGGGAGCCTGACGAAGGCGGCGGAGCCCTTTTTTATCTCCCCCTCCGCCCTCAGCCAGAGGCTGGCCAGGGAGGAAAAGGAGGTGGGTTTCCCTCTGTTCCGGAGGGAGGGCGGCCGCTTTCTCCCCACCAGAGAGGGGGCTGTCTACCTGCGCTACGCCCAGGAGATCCTGACGGTGAAACAGGAAACCTATCAGCAGATCGCCAGGCTTTCCTCCCGGGCCGTTTCCCTGCGGATCGCCTCCTCCCCCCAGTTTTTCCAGGCGGTTTCCGAGGAACTCCTTCCACAGCTGCAAAAAGAGTTTCCGGATGCCCGCTTTGATTTGCAGCCGGCGGATTCCCACGTGGTCCGCCACTGGCTCTTAAACGGGCTGGCGGACATGGGCCTGCTCTGCCTCCTCTCCACCGGGGACAGCCTGCTGGAACAGGTGACGCTGGGGACAGACCGCCTGGCCGCCGCCGTTCCCGACGTCCTTCTCTCCCCAGGACAGGAGAATGTGTCCCTGGAGGATCTGCGGGAACTGCCCTTTATCCTGCTGCGGGAGGGCAGCTCCTTCCGTACCCTGGAAAATGAGATTTTAAGCGAACGGGGCCTCTACCCCGGAAACGTGTACGAGGCGGAGGATTTTCTCGTAGCCAGGGACTTAATGCGGGCCGGCACCGGCATCGCCCTTCTCCCGGAATCCATGATCCGCCCCGGGACGGGCTGCCGCCTTTTATCCCTCTCTCCGTCCAAGCCCTATTACCGGATTCTGGCCTATCCCAAATACGCCGCCCCCAACCGGGAATCCCAGGCCTTTCACCGTTTATGCCTTTCCTTTTTCTCCAAAAGGGCGTACAATAAGGAGGAAGCAAACGGGAAACATCCATAATTTTCCACTGCCGTTCCGCCATGGGGAACCATAGGGCAAAACGCCGCGGGGAGCCGGTTCCTTAAGGGATGTTTTTTCCTATATTTCTATGGGACGGACGCCCGGCAGGAATCCTTTGACGGCCCATGACATTTCCCGTCAGCCGGCTCTGCGGCGGTCGCAACAGGATAAATGGCACGGCGGAACGGTTCCCAATTTTCATGTTTTCACAGTATAAGGAGATGAGGAATATGAAAACGTGTATCAGCAGGGGCGCGGCGGCGGCCTTGGCCCTTGCCCTGGCCGTCCAGCCGGCCTTTCCGGCCCTGGCAGCCAATCCTACCACCATCACCACGGAGTACACCGACGGCACCAGGGATCAGACAGAGTACGTCTATGACAGCAGCGGAAACCTGATCCGGGAAACGCAGGCCATGGCCGACGGCTCCCGCACCAGCACCTCCACCACCTATGGGGAAAACGGCCTGCCTCAGTGGAAACAGACCGTTTCCTCCTCCGGGACCTCCCGGATCACCGAGGAATCCACCTACGACGGCAGCGGAAACGTCACCCATTACGTGAAAACGAGGGAGGACGGCACGGTGCTCCTGGAGAGAACCACTTCTTACGGGGAAGACGGCAGCACCCTCTCCCGGGAACAGGACTACCTGGGAACGCTCTGCCAGTCGCGGGATTCCCTGGGGGAGGACGGCAGCTTTTCCCTGGAAGTGAACATCTCCCGAACAGACGGCTCCACCCGCACCATGGCCTGGTCCACCGCCAATCCCTTTGCCATGTACCTGGGCAGCCTGTATCTGGATGACACATCCCTTATGGACGCAGGGGGATTTTTCACGGTTCTGGACTACTCCGTGGACTACGGCGACGGCCGCAGCGGCAATTTCCACATGGAAACACAAGGGGATGGCACTTCCTCCCTTTCCCTGCGCACCGCGGACGGCCTTTCCTTCCTGCTGACGGGGAACGCGGACGGGGAAACACTCTCCTCCCAGCTTGCCAGAGGGGATCAGCCCGCCGTCTCCGGCGCCTGGAGAGTGGACGACAGCAGAGCGTCTGCCTCCATCACCACCGATACCGGGAAATCCTTTTCCATTTCCGGCTGGGACGGGGAGTTTCTCACCTTCTCCGATACGGAAGACGGAAATCATTTCCTCACCTTTATGGAACAGGAGGACGTGGCGGAGCTCCGCCTTTCCAACGGCCGCACTGCCGTCCTCTCCGAGGCGAATCCGGAACCGGGCCTGGCCCAGTATCTGATCACCTACAGTCACGGGGACGTGGCTCAGGAAATTTTGGAAGTGGACGAGGGCATTGACGGGGGATCCAAGCTTAGGACCGTTTACCGGGACGGCACCGTGAAGGAAGAAATCCTGATCAACGACACGGAGCGCAACTTCCGCCTGATGGAAATCATCGGCCGGCTGGCGGACTACGCGGAAACATCCTGGAACGCCGGCTGACCAGCGCCCAGATGACAGGAAGGAGCATATGAAATGAAAAAAATGAATCATCCCCTTTTCCTCTGTCCGGTACGGGCTCCCAGAGCGGCAGCTCTCGCCGCTGCGGCGGTTCTCGCCTTCTCCGCGACGGCGTTTCCCTGCTTTTCCATCACGGCCATGGCTCAGGAAAAACAGGTTTCCAGGATCACTACGGAGTACGACGACGGCACCAGGGAAGTAACGGAATATCAATACGATCAAAACGGCAACAATACGGTCACGGCAGACCGCTACCGGGACGGTTCCACCCGCACCATCACCCGCTCTTACGGGGAAAACGGGGACGCCGTCTCGGAACAGTCCGTCTATTATGACGCAGAGACCAATACCACCTACACCTATGAGTCTATACAGAGGGACGTTTCTCCCCGCAGCTACTACCGCACCACCACCGAATACGGGGACGGGACCTGGGAGCAGCAGGAGACCTGGGGAGACAGCCTGCTCTCTCCCACAAAGGAAGTGACCGTCTCCGTGGACGGAATCACCACCCAAACGGACTACACCTACAATGAAACGGGACAGCTGCTCACGGAGCGCACCGTCTCCTCCGACGGCAGCTGGGCGCAGGGAGAAAGCGTTTACGGGGAAAACGGCGAACTTCTCTCTTATTACGACGCCGCCTATACCGCTCAGACGGGAATCTTAAAGGAGCGGACGCTCTCAAGCGAGGGAACTGGCCCGGCCGCCGCTTTCCGCCTTCTGGTCACCTCCACCTCCCCATCCGGAAATCAGACGAAGGAAGAATCCTGGCACCGGCCTGACGACCTTCAGGTCACGAAGAAGATTTCCTTCTTTGGGGACGCCTCCACCGTGGAGGAATACTCCTATGACCGGGACGGCCTGCTCTCCTACTATGTGAAACGGGACGGGGAATCCGGCCGGCTCATCGCCGACACCCGTAACACCCGCTCCCCAGGCATGGAGGAAATCATTTCCACCGACGAGCTGGGAACGATGACCACGTCCAGAACCGTTTCCCAGGTGGGCATCACCTCCACCTATTCCCGGACGGAGGCAGCGGACGGCGCTTACTCCTGTACGGAGTATTCCACCAGGGACGCGGACGGGGCCTACCTCTCTTACCGTTCCGAAGACGGAGACGAAAACGGCCCCACCTCCTCCCAGGAGATCCTCTACAGCGAAGACGGCAGCTATACCTCCACCAGCCGCTCTGCGGACGGCGCGGTGACCGTGTCCCGCTATAACGCCAGCCACTCGCCCCTTTCTCAGACCGTGACTAAACCAGACGGCCGGACGGAGACCACGGTCTGGGAGTACCGGGAAGACGGTCTGCCCGCCAGGAAGGTCACCAGCTATTCCGACGGCACCGGGGACACGGTGGTGACCTACCAGTATGATGACACCGGCACCTTGACCGATTCCACAGAAACCAGGGCAAACGGAATGTCCGCCGTCACCCGCTACTGGTCGGACTACGACGGGGACGGGGATTTCTATCAATATCAGGAGGACGTTACCTATAACGGCGGCCAGTCCCTCTCCCGCCTGGACGAGGAGAGCTGGACGCTCTCCCGCTCCACCATCACCTACAGCACCGGGGACATCGCCCAGGAAATGCTGGAAGCGGACTACACCGGCGACAATCCCGTCTACCGCCACCGGATTTCCTACCGGGACGGAAATACGGAAGAACGGGTTCTGGCTGGTGATTTGGAGTATTGGAATCGCAGCTCGGAGCTGGAAACCCGGGTGGAGACGTATTTAGAGACGGGTTGGATGGGATAAACGGAACTACATAGGATATGGGACAGAATGGAATGAGACGGAGTGGATTCCAGTGGATATGATGGAATGAATGGATATGAAATGGGAGCAGGCAGCGGGAGGGCGGCCTGCTCCATTTTTTGAGGAGTCAAAATGGGGATGGTTGGTTGTACGCTACGGATATACTGCTCTGAACTGTTGAATATCAATCACTGCAAATTTATAAATAATCGTTGTAAAATCCTTCTGAACTGTATTCTGCCCATTTCAGATACATTTCCTGATAATTCTGTTTGATAAATCCTTGTATAATGCGAATTTCTCTGTCCTTCAAAATTCCCCTGTTCTGCAAAACGGCATCTCCGTTTTCCCTGACGAAAAACTTCGCCGAGCCTGCTTCTGTCAGCTTTCTATCACTCGCATGGACGTGCATACATTCAATTACACAGTGGGATGTAAAATACAGATAATATCCAGACACTTTAAACTCATAATACTTCGGCATCCCATCCCTCCATGAATTGTCTGTTTTTTTCAAAATATCCCTTTACAATTTGTATTTCAATATCATCCATACTCGTTTCCAGCACTTCGCCTGACTTTGAAAGTACAACTGCCTTATCTGGTCGGTTCAGGTTCAAAACCCGGCAGCCTTCCTCGCCTTGTGTAAAAGCATACCCATTAACAATCATATCGGCTGCATCTGCTACTTTTCTAATATCTATCATTTACTACCTTCACCTTCTCAATCGGGGCCAAAAACGTTTCTGAATCAAAATATAAATTTTCCAAGATAGGAGGCAGGTCAATATATTCTTCTTCCTCCTGATCCCTGTGCCTGTACTTAGCCATAACGACAAGATAGCCATGATCCCACTCTTTTACCTCAGTATAATACTCAAGGGAATACGGCGCTCTGAAACGAATCGTATGTCTCCCGTAACGAAAAACGGTAAAATTCTTTTCATTGCTTAAAATAGCCTCATTCGCTGCTGCCATGTGTATCACCTCTAATACAAGTATAGCACAATTTGCGGTAAGGAACACCTGAAAAGTGTGCGCAACAAACATACATCCGGTGCAGTCTCTTGATTTTCTTATATCCTTTATATGAGAATATGTTTTCGGCTGCTTTGCACGTAACTTTGCGGCTTGGTTTTGTTGGGCCAGAGGTTTGAGGTGGTACGCTATAAGCGTACCATCACAGACATTACAGAAAAAACCTACACTCACAGAACTATGGAACAGCTCCACAAAGAAATATGCAGGATAACAAAATAAGAGATGTTTCACTCAGAAAATCTCAGGAAACATCTCTTATCCATTCAAATCAATCATTCATTCTATTTGTGTGCTACGCGTGCGCTGCCTGTGTGCTACGCACTGATTTTCACACCATTTCAGCACACCTCAGAAATTCAGAAACCCTTATAAAATGGGCATTTCTTAGAACTTCCCAGCCTTCGCCGCTTCCTCAATCGAAACAGTATATAGCTAAAAACCCTTGATTTTCCGATATTGTTCAGCGTATTTGTGTATTACCAGTGAACAATTCAATCTGTTGTAGCAACGTGACCGTCTGAACACGCTGAACCATTATTAGAATCACACCTACATTTTACCATGTTTCTATACCGCTGACAACTCATATAAAGCCCATATACAGGTTTTTAAGGCTTCAATGATAATTTATCCATGTACGAAAAAAGCACCGTCCATTTCATCACGCTTAATGGACTACCCCGAAGCAGAACTGTGGGGAATAGACCCAGAGAGATTTAAGTACCCGATTCATCATTAATCGCAAACGTCTTTTTCCATTCCTCATAAGTCATATTGGCAGGAATAAATATTGTTTTTCCGTTTTTGTCTCTTGCGGCCCGCTCACCGATGTCATCAAAGTCATCATCAAAGTACGGTACTGTGTCACACCTGCACCAGACATGAAAAGGCGGGGCAGTGACGCCCACTTCCCACTGCGACTTGGGAAAATGCTTTCCGTCCATACTTTGGCAAATGTCACAAGTGTGTTCATCATAAGAAATGACTATTTCATACTGTTCAACATCCAATTCATCATAGCAATCTTTTCGTGCTGCGTTATGAAAAAAGGCTTCTTCTGTCATCACAAGACGCCCAGCAACATTCTTTGACACATTCATCCGCTTGGATATGGCATCAATGGCTTTCTGCGGGTCTTGGCCTAAGATGATGTTCTTGGTCAGTTCATTGTTCAGTTCATTAACCAACTTCTGACGGTTTGACCATACCCTTTCAGAAAAGTTCTTCCCATCTACGGCCCAAGGCTTGTTGATAACCTTGGAAATGTGCTTTTCATCCAGCGTGCCAAAGTCCCAGCCAATCCCCACGCCTTTCTGAATCTCAAAGGCCGTGTGATAGTACCCTGACTTGTAGATGTCCCGCATGGTGGAATCAATGCTGTCAAGCTGGTTCCCAAACATGACTTCAAGGCTCTGTTGCATCTGCAACTGGATTGCTTCAAGCCTGCTGATATGATACCGGGCAGATGCGTTTTCCAGCTGCTTCATCCAAGTCCCATTGACCGCATTTTCTTCCCCATATCGGATATACTCGTTGACATCCCATTTCAGTTCTTCCAGTTCCTTCTTGGTCAGCATCCTGCGGGCATCCGCAAGGGAAATCTGGTTATTGTCGGCAAATCTCTGATACCACGCACGAATCTGCGCTTCAATCTGTCGTTGCGCCTTTCGATACTGTCTTTCAATATCCGCAAAGCATTCAAGGCCTATCTGATGTGCCCTTTCTTCCATCAACTTAAAGCGTTCTTTCCAATATTCTTTAGATTTCATTTACTTCGCTCCCTTAACAGTTCAATGACATGTTCAAAAAATTCAATCATTTCCTGATTGCCTTTATTGGCTGCCAAATCAATAGTGACTGTCTTTCCCATATGCACCCCTTCACTATTCGACCATGACGGCTTAGATACTCCCAACCGCTGACTATTGCGGAACAGGCGCAGTTCTCCGCTTTTTACTATGACGATTTCCGGCTGCTCTTTCTCATAGAATTTGTCATAATCTCTCATATATCATCAGTCCCTTTCGTTCAAAATCTGTTCCAGTTCTGCAAGTTTCTTTTCCTGTTCATCCGTTCTGATTCCGCTTAGAATAGCATTACAAGCCAAGATAATACTATTTGCGGTTTTAGTATCCAGTTCGCCATTCAAAACCATATTCGCTATCCTTGCAAGGGCTTTTCTTACTGCCTGCGGGGTATCAAGTTTCAACGATTTTCTTCTTGCCAAATAATCACCTGCCTATCCATCCAAATTTTCAATGATTATCGGCACATCTTTATTATTAGGGTGTTTTTCTGATAATTCTTCCAACGCCTGTAAGGCATCTTCAACAGATAGGCAAGTACAGATTGCACTTGTCATGCCGCTGCCTGACACGCCGTTCCAAATATCACCTCGTGCAATCCACTTTCCTGACTCTGAATCCGATGGATATATAAAAGCAATCGTAAGCCCATCAGCACCGCATTTCTTTTTCGCCTTAATAATCAATCTATCTATTGGTTTCATTCTCTCGCCCTTTCAAAATACCCCGGAACAGTCCAAAAAAGGAATGTCCGGGGCAATTCATAAATTATTCCGTTGCGGGCTGTGCCTGATAGTAAATAGCTTTTGCTTTATTATCCAAAACAAAGGCATCATAGGCAATTCGACCTTCTACCAGTGAACCGCTGATTCCCGGCGGGTCTTCATGGATTTTGTAGTCCTCCAATTTGGTAGGGGCTACCGTTGCACAGGGATGTGCAATCATAAAGCCGAAGTTTTCCGGCAGGCGGTTAGCGGGTACTTTGATAACCGCAGCACCGTCAATCATGGCAATAACACCTTTGATTCTTAATTCATTGCCTATATCCGTTTCCATGGTAATATCTTTGCACTGCTTCATCAGCATATACACATCAGGCGTAACAACGATAATGCGCCCCGTTTCCGGGACTTCCGCATTGTCAAGTGCATTGTTCCCGGCAAGGATTTCAAGATAAATGTTCTCCTTGGTGAGTGCCTTTGCTGCGGGTTTCTGCCCTGCATTGGCACACATCACGCCGTAAGTGTAAGTGTCCACTTCCGGGATCACCACTTCACGAAGTTGCCTTTCCAGTGCGGAAGCCGCCTGTAAATTCTGCGCCGTTTCGTCCGTGTCCAGCTTGTCAATGGCGAAAGTGAAGGAACGATCCTTCTTCAAGGTCATTTCCTCTGTGGCTGCGTCAAGGTCTTTAATAGTGCCATAGCGTGAACCCGTCATTCCGTCCGGCGTGTTCCGGTTGTAGTCGTTCATAGCCGAAGTGCTGATCTTATACACCTTGACAGTATGCGCCCCCGTCCAATCAAAATCCTGATTGGTCAATAATGATTTTTTGCTTTCCGTACTGAATTTTTCATCCACATACGGCAAAAATTTCGTTGCTAAATTTATAGCCATGTTTTACGCTTCCTTTCTGTTAAGTGCTAGCCCCATAGCCTGTCTAAGTGCCGCATCTTCTGCTTCTTCCGCTGTTGGCTTTGCATTTCCGCCGCCCGGCTGGAATCCCTTAAACTGTGTCGGCTTTGCGGCATTCGCTTTTAATTCATTGAATATTTTTTCTATAGTTCCAATGCTCTTTTTCATGGTTTCTTCATCAGCGCAGTTCAGAGCATCAAACAACTGCACTGGCAACCCTTTTTCTGATAACAGTTCCTTGGCGGTCATATGAAGTTCCCGCCGTGCAAGTTCCTGTTCCCTTTTCGCAAAATCAGCTTCACCGCTGTTCTTGGCTTTCTCTTTTGCAAGCCGTTCCTGCACAATGCGGTTCACGTCATCCTGCGTAAAAGTCTTTTCCCCTGTTCCCTGTCCAGCTGCCGGGTTTGCGTTCTGATTCGTCTGTTCAGACATTGTTCAATTCTCCCTTCTTTTTACGTCCGAAGTGGACTATTTACCAAACAAAAAAGACATGAGTATAACTGACCAAACAATCAAAATCAGTTATTCCCATGTCTTTATTACAGCCTGCCAAACTGCCAAGACTAACACCGCCCCAAAACATAACCTGAAAGGATGGAAAACAGCAAAAAAAGGGGCAGTGCGGTACTCATGCCTTATTCTGTTCTGTTGCTTATCCTACCACATATAGGGGGTACAGTCAAGAAAAACCGCTTATTTTGTGGGTTTGTTAGCATTCTTAGGTGTGATATAAATGTGTTTATACGGGGGGTGATTGTACTTTTCCCGCACTTTTGCCCCCTTTAAAACAGGGTTCAGCAGGTTCAGCACCTGTTCAGCCTGTGAATCATTGACCCCCGGCTGAAATCTCAAAGTAATCTGCAAATTATCACTCATTCTGTTCGCCTTTCTTACCTCATATAACCGTCGTATAGTCTTAAAAAATCAACTCTTGATAAAATAACCGTCCACATGGTAAACTATGGTTGTTTGGGTCATATGTTTATCATGTGGCAAGCCCCTGTTTAGTCTGCACCAGATTTTTCAGGGGCATTTTTCAATAAAGGCTGCAAACCTTTACGGATATGCTTCATCTGCTTCAAAATCAGTTCCGATAAAGCCCACACCCCGGCAGATTCTTCCCGGAATACATCAATGTCAACCGTTTCATCACCAACCCTTTCATAATTTGCAAATGTCCGGTTGGTCAACAGCTTCTGCACCATTTCTAATTCATCAAGTTCACTGTCCAGATTATCCAGTAATTCATATGTAAGTTCGTTCATCATCTTTTTACCCCTTCCTAAAATTCTTTGTTGTACAGTGTTGTGTTCAGCTTGTCTAAGCCCTCTTTAATCTGCCGCAGTTCCTTGACTGCATTCACGGTGCATGTTCCTTCTACATGGTCTTTATATTTTCTTCTGCTCTCCACAAACCAAGCGCAATCAGACCTACACTCTGCATTCATCAATGGACACCATACCATAACTTTTTCACCTGCCTTTCCAAAGGTGACGGTGACTGTAAAATCTGCAATTTCTATATAGACCCGTAATTTATAAGTAAGTTATAAATAACTTTATTTTTACGAGGGTCTTAATTTATTTATTGTCACTTTCGTCACCAACACCTAAAATATATTGATTTTTCAAGGCTTTCGGCGGTGACAGTGACCTGTTTTTTCATCGTCACCTACCGTCACCTTCGTCACCTATTACGGAACCTGTCCGTATTATTAATTGATGGTGGAATCAAATACATAGTCCCTTTTTTAGTGTGTTTGTATCGAATTTTAGGCACATCCTTCATAATAATTCGTATTGCCGCCCCTATTTCTTTTGCAGAATATGATGTTACGTCATATTCAGGCAAATTTTTCAATGCTGACGGCTGCACCCAATTCCACCGTTCAATAGGAGCGTCAAAATCTAACCTCAACCTAAGTTCATCTTCTGCCGGCAGCATCTCCATGACTTCCTTGTTGCATTCTTCAAGCTGTTGCCTTTCTTCTTCTGTAAGTCGGAAGCACTGTGGATTTTCGCAGAATGCCGCATAGCATTGTGACCAGAATTGATGAAGATTATCAGCTTCTGCAAACACCCCTACATCTATCTTCTGATTGACTGGAATAACCCACCAACGCCGAAATCCTGTATCATCGTTTAAGAATTCAGCCTTATTCGTTGTCCCGCAAAATGATGTAGACCTTGGTTTCGTGACTGGTTCCCGTGCGTATGGCTTTCTAATTGAATCCTTTGTCAGCGTCATAAAATTCTTCACATCTGACCGATTTGCCCGGAATGTTCTGTCAATTTCTCCAAGTTCCCCTATCCATGCACTAAGCATCTGAATAAGAACATCCTTATTCTTTGTGGTCAACTCTTTATCAAGGCTCTGGAACCACAACGGATTGAATACCAACTGTTGAAAGAACCGTGTTTTCCCTATTCCTTCCGCACCGTGCAATATCAACACTCCTTCCGGCTGAATCGGTTTTTCAAGTGTATTGAAAGGTAGGGCGGCGGTCTGGTAGAACCATTTTCTGATTAAACTTTGTTCAAAATCACTCTGAACTCCCAGTATTTTAAAAATATCAGGAAAACGGTCAACACCGTCCCATGTAATTTCCTGCAAGTACTCCCTGACCGGATTGTAAGAATTTTCATCCCCTTCCAAGATAATCAGGTCTGTTACTTGCTGTTTGCTGATATTTTTCAGCCCGGTGTATTGCCGGAATCCATATTGTAGTTTTATGGGCATGACATTTTGCACATCTGTAACCGTCCGGTATTCATCCGGGACATTGTTAAATTCCACTACGTTCAGAAGTTCATTGTATGAAATATTCATTCCCAAACCTATCAGGAATTTTCTAAATGTTTCCGGGGTCACATCCTTCTTTTTGGTGTCATTTTCCATTCCGGCCAGCTTATCAAATGTACTGTCATTTAAAATCTGACTGTTCAGCAGTTCATCCGGGATGGGAGATTCAAAGATGTACTGGTTCATCAGCCGGACAATTTCAAATGCTTGTTCTGTAGAATATCCTTTCTTCCCTACAAGATAGAACAGATATGCTCCTAAGTGCTGCGTTCTGTCACCTTCCGGGAATTCAACCTTGAAAGAAGCATTATCCATCTGCAACGGGTAAAGAAAATACGGCAATTCGTCAACGTCCTCATTATCAATCGAACCTTTGAAGAATTTACGCTTTACTCCATTGACTTTTAGCGGGATATGGTCATCAGATGTCGGGAACTTCCATTCCATCTTGACCCCCAAAGGACAGAGCCACCGGGGATTTTTATTTTTCTTTTCCAGACCTTCAGGGACACGAAAAAACAGATGCTTCCCATGCTCTGTAATGATGCCGTTATACTTAATCCCCTGTGCATCCAATATTGCAACAATCGTTTCACTTCTTGCTTTGCCGTGAATAGGGTTTTCAAGTTCTCCGGTTTTGTGGTTGAAATCATCAATGTCCACTTTCAAGTATTTGGGGCTGTAAGATGCCCCATAATCTCCCCGTTTTGGCGGCGTATCCAAATAGCGCCTGTTCTCTTTTTTCTCTGCTGGATGTTTCCCCGTGAAGGTTATATACTTCACGTTCATTTTTTTTGCGTCACCGCCTTTCACTTAATATTAAATTGAACATTCCTTGTTTGGTTATCATCTAAGGTACTGTCTGTATATATCCAGAACAGAATCTGACACGCCGCTTTTATATAATTTGCGGATGTCCTCAACCGTTCCCTTCTCAAGCGTCTGCAACCGCTCAAGCAGGTCTTTCCGGCTGCCGACAATGTCGCAGGCCCGCCGATTAACATATTCAATTCGGTATCTCATAAAATCACCTCTAATCTGGAAGTTCTTCAACCGTCATACTAAGCACCCGCTGTAATCCCGGAAAGCCTGAACCAAGGTGAACATATAATCCGCCGACCGTCAGGTTATTTTCAAAACTGAAATATGTCCTTGCCCGTTTGCCCCGGCTCCCGTCCAAACGTTCCCGGATGACCTTATACTTGTACAATTTACACATTCTAATCACCCTCCATATCAATCAGGCTTTCAACTGATACGCCCAGAGCCTTAGCGATTTTACCAAGTGTTTTTGTCCTTGGATTGGTATTTCCTGAACTATACTGTGTTAAAGATATTCTTGAAATCCCCGCCTTTTTTGCCAATTCATCCATACTTAAGCAAGCATTTGCCATAGCAATCTGTAATTTCAGCTTATTGATTCTCAATTTTTTCACCCTCTTTCTTCTGGTATTCCGTCACACACTTCACAGCGGCTTCACGGTATTCCGCTTACAGGTGGCAAGCCTGTTGTGGATGGATTCAGTTGTCAAGGTTCAACAGAAATACAACAATCAGCCGTTTCCCTTTCAATCTAAGCCGCCCGGCTTTGTTATCTTTGATAACATTATAGTAATCTTTGATTATCTTGTCAATACCTTGTTGTTATCTTTGATAACTTTTTTCTTGAAACTTTCTTTTGATTGTGTTATCATACATTTTGAAAGGGGGTATTAAAAATTAACGAAGAAAATGAACGTGTATATCAAATACGCACGGCTCTGAACTTGACATTGGAAGAATTTGGCAAAAGATTAGGTGTGACCAAAGTTGCAATTTCTAATATAGAAAAGGGACATAGGAAAGTCACTACACAAATGAAAAGAGCCATTTGCAGAGAATACAGTGTCAACGAAACATGGTTATCTTTTGGTACTGGCAAAATGTTTTTAGCCGATGAAGTAGACCGATTAGATATATTTGATAAATACTTAAATTCTGTAGGATTTACAGTCAGTGAAAACGTTTCGGAATGGCATTATGAAAATCCAAATGAAGCAGACCGTGCAGAAAGAATTCCTATACCGGACAAAGTTGAATATGTTCTATCCAAAGACGGAAAATCTGTAATCTTCACGCCAGAAGAATTTGAAGAACTTCAAAACAGGACAAGAGAAACCATAGAAGGAATATTTTACAAAAAACTTGCACAATCAAAAAAATAAATACCCACATTTTCCTTTCAATCTAAGCCGCCCGGCAGATAGAAAGGATGTGCTTATTTATGAAACTTCCCAATGGTTTCGGGTCTGTCCATAAGCTGCCGGGAAACCGCCGCAACCCATGGCGGGCAAGGAAAACCGCCGGATGGGAAACAGATTTGGAAAAAGGTACTTGCACGCAGAAATATATTACCATTGGTTATTATCCCACCCAAAAAGAAGCGTTGCAGGCGTTGGCTGACTACAATGCCAACCCCTATGACATCGCAACGGATACCATAACCTTTGAAGAAGTCTATGAAAAATGGTCAGAGGAACATTTTAAAACAATCGTTCCCTCTGCCAGAAGGACGTGGAAGAGTGCCTTTAGTTACTGCAAGCCGCTTTATAGAATGCGGATGCGGGACATACGGGTGAACCATCTGGAACAGACAATCAAAGATGCCACCGTAGGAGCGAACACCAAAGGCAGAATGAAAAGCCTGTTTAATCTCATGTACAAATACGCTATGAAGCATGAGATTGTTGATAAGGACTATGCTGCCTTATGTGACAGCATCAAAAAGCCAAAACCGGAAATTGTCAGGATTCCATTTTCTGATGAAGAAATTCAAAGGCTGTGGGATGATATTCATTTCCCGTTTGCCGATATGGTTATAATTGGTATTTACACCGGATTCAGGCCGCAGGAACTGGCAATCCTGAAAATTGAAGATGTGGACTTTGAAAACCTGACTATTCAGGGCGGTCTAAAGTCAGAAGCGGGCAGGAACCGAATTGTTCCCATTCATCCGTCAATTCTGGAACTGGTCAAGAAGAATTATGACCAAGCCCAGGCGATGCACAGCGATCACCTGTTCAATGATGAATTCGGACAGCAGGGAACTTCCCTCACATATGACAAATACCGGGGACGGTTTAATAAAGTGATGAAGCGTATGAACATGAACCATAAGCCCCATGACACCCGGCATACGTTCATCACCAAGGCAAAGGCTGCCGACATGAACGAATATATTCTAAAACTGATTGTTGGTCATGCGGTTGAAGATATAACAGAAAAGACCTACACCCACAGAACCATAGAAGATTTGCACCGAGAAATTCAGAAAATCAAATAGAAAAAGGCTATGCCGGAAATCAATATTCTGATTCTGGTATAGCCTTTTCTTATACTTCAATTTGTGTATTACCGCCGTTTCCCCTTGTGTATTACCTGTGTACTACCTGTGTATTATCGGGCAGGATTCACAAGGATTTGACAGGCTTTTCACTATGAACAACCCTTGATTTTACGGGATTTCTTAGAACTTCCCAGCCTTCGCCGCTTCCTCAATCGCTACCGCAACAGCAACCGTCATACCAACCATCGGGTTGTTTCCGGCGCCGATTAAGCCCATCATCTCTACGTGAGCCGGAACGGAGGAAGATCCTGCGAACTGAGCGTCAGAGTGCATACGTCCCAGAGTATCCGTCATACCGTAGGAAGCCGGGCCGGCTGCCATGTTGTCGGGATGAAGGGTACGGCCGGTGCCGCCGCCGGATGCTACGGAGAAGTACTTCTTGCCTGCCTCCACGCACTCCTTCTTGTAGGTGCCTGCTACCGGATGCTGGAATCTGGTGGGGTTGGTGGAGTTTCCGGTGATAGAAACGTCTACGCCCTCTTTCCACATGATGGCAACGCCCTCACGAACGTCGTTGGCGCCGTAGCAGTTTACCTTCGCTCTCGGTCCCTCGGAGTAAGCTTTGCGGAATACTTCCTTCAGCTCGCCGGTGTAGTAGTCATACTGGGTCTCCACATAGGTGAAACCATTGATTCTGGCGATGATCTGAGCAGCGTCCTTTCCAAGGCCGTTTAAGATGACGCGAAGGGGTTTCTGACGAACCTTGTTTGCCTTCTCGGCAATACCGATCGCGCCCTCAGCAGCTGCGAAGGACTCGTGGCCAGCCAGGAAACAGAAACAGTCGGTCTCCTCCTCTAACAGCATCTTGCCCAGATTGCCATGGCCTAAGCCAACCTTTCTCTGGTCTGCAACGGAGCCGGGAATACAGAATGCCTGAAGTCCCTCGCCGATGGCAGCGGCAGCGTCCGCTGCTCTGCGGCAGTCCTTCTTGATGGCGATGGCAGCGCCTACGATATAGGCCCAGCAAGCGTTCTCAAAGCAGATCGGCTGGATCTTCTTTACCTGGTCATATACCTCCAGGCCTGCATCCTTCGTGATTTTCTCAGCCTCCTCAATGGAAGCGATACCATAGCTGTTTAAAACAGAATTGATTTTGTCAATTCTTCTCTCATATGATTCAAATAATGCCATGATTCTATTATCCTCCTTAATACGTCGATCGAACTAAATTCTAACTAAAGGCCGAAACCGATCACTCTTTTCTCGGATCGATGATCTTCACAGCGTCAGCCACGCGGCCGTACTGTCCCTGAGCAGCCTTGTAAGCCTCGTTGGGCTCCATGCCGTTCTTGATGTTGTCGGTCATCTTTCCAAGGTTTACGAACTGGTAGCCGATGATCTGATCGTCAGCGTCCAGAGCGATACCGGTTACATAGCCCTCAGCCATCTCCAGATAACGAGGACCTTTCTTTAATGTTCCGTACATGGTTCCAACCTGGGAACGAAGGCCTTTTCCTAAGTCCTCCAGACCGGCGCCGATGGGCAGACCCTCCTCAGAGAACGCGCTCTGCGTTCTTCCGTAAACGATCTGTAAGAATAATTCTCTCATAGCAGTGTTGATCGCGTCACACACTAAGTCCGTATTCAGAGCTTCCAGGACCGTTCTTCCCGGCAGAATCTCAGCCGCCATGGCTGCGGAGTGAGTCATACCGGAGCATCCCAAGGTCTCAACCAGCGCTTCCTGGATAATTCCCTCTTTTACATTCAGGGTCAGCTTGCAGGCGCCCTGCTGGGGAGCACACCAGCCCACGCCGTGAGTCAGTCCGGAAATGTCCTTGATTTCCTTCGCCTGTACCCATTTTGCTTCCTCCGGGATAGGCGCTGCACCATGATTGACCCCCTGTGCTACTGTGCACATCTTCTCTACTTCATGTGAATAAATCATGTTTAAAACTCCTTTCAGATATGTAATTGAGAAGTATTCTCAAAATATGGTAGATTGTTAAAACAATCACGCCATACCTGGTATCATTTTCTCACAAAATGTCGATTTCGTCCATACCTTTTTTCCCTGTCCGCACAGAAAAATCATCCCGTATTTTCCCGATTATACAGCATAATTGCCCACAGAAGATTTCCCTCTCCAGAGCGGCATTTTCCCTATGCGTTCCGGGCCAGCCCGCGCTGTTCCTGATCCATGGTTTTTAACTCCCGCAGGATCTGAAAAACCACTGCCGTACTGAGGATCAATGTGCACACATCCGCCGCCGGCTGAGAGATGAGAATGCCTGTAAGCCCGAAAATCCCCGGAAGAATCAGAAGGGCGGGAATCAGGAAAATCCCCTGGCGGGCGACGGACACTACCGCGGCCCGGAACCCGTAGCCGATGGACTGGGACAGCATATTCACCATGGTGATCCAGCCCATGGCCGGAGCCAGGAGCAGCTGATACCGCAGGGCCCTTGTGCCGATGGCGATCACCTCCGCGTCGTCCTTGCGGAATAAAGAAATGATCTGTCCGGCGGGAATAAAGCAGACCACTGCCAGCACCGTCAGCATCACCACCGCCACCTTCACGCAGAACCAATAGGCCTCCAGCACCCGGTCATACCGTCTGGCGCCGAAATTAAACCCGCAAACCGGCTGAAAGCCCTGGCCAAAGCCGATCATGGCGGAATTGATAAACATCATAAACCGGTTCACAATGGACATGGCCGCAATGGCCGCGTCCCCGTAGACGCCTGCGGAGAAATTTAAGAGAATCGTCCCCACGCTGGCGATGGACTGACGGCAGAAACTGGGCAGGCCGGCGTGCAGAATCTTCCCGTAAATCTGAAAACTGGGCTTAAAATCCGACCAGCGGATGGAAATGCAGTCCCCCCGCAGATTGCACTGGCAAAGCAGGATCCCAAAGCTGATGAGCTGGCTTAAGCCTGTAGCCAGAGCCGCCCCGCTGGTTCCCATCTCAAAGGTGAAAATAAAAATGGGATCCAGAATCATGTTGAGAATTCCGCCGGTGGTGATTCCCACCATGGCGTAAACGGCATTTCCCTGGGAACGCAGCACATTGTTCATCACAAAGGCGCACATCATAAAGGGAGATGCGATGAGAATGTATCTGGCGTAGTCCTCCGCATAGGGCGCGATGGTGGGCGTAGCCCCCAGCATCATCACCAGGGGATGGAGAAACAGATTCCCCACCACGCCGATCACGATCCCCAGAAACAACACGGCGAAAAAGGAGGCTGCCGCCGCCTCTCCCGCTTTGGCTGTATCCTTGTTTCCCAGGGACTGGGAAATGTTGATCCCGGCGCCCTGGCCAAAGCCGAACCCCAACGCCTGAATGATGGCCATGGCGGAAAAGATCACGCCTACAGCCCCGGACGCGCTGGTGCCCAGCTGGCTGACGAAAAATGTGTCCGCCATATTATAAATGGATGTGATCAGCATACTGATGATGGTCGGCACCGCCAGACCCGGAATCAGCCGGGATACCGGCATTTCCATCATCTGCCTGTACTTTTCTTCCTGCGTCTTTGCCCGTTTCATTTAAAGTTCCTCCCCCGGTAATTTTTTTAATATCATCATATAGTTTATAAAAAATACAAGCCCCTTCGCGACGCTGGAGATGGTCAGCGCCCACCAGATTCCGTTAAGCCCCAGGGACGTAGCCCCCAGAAACATGGCCAGAGGAATCCTGGCGGAGGTGAGGGAAATGCTGATCACCGAGCACAGGAAGGTCTTTCCCAGCCCAGACAGCGCTCCCACCGTCATCAGCTCCATGCACATAAACAGCTGCCCGTAGCCGATGATCCGCAGATAATCCATCCCCGCCGGCACCACCTCCGGTTCCGTGATAAAAAGCCGGAACAGCGGGCCACAGAAACCCACCAACAGGAACGTGGTGATGGCACCCCATACCACCATCAGTCCCGCCGCGCTGAAATACCCCTTTCGCACCCGGCTGTAACGGCCGCCCCCGTAGTTTTGGGCCACAAAGGCGTTGATCGCCGTGCCGAATCCTTCCGCCGCCATCCAGGAAATGGACTCGATCTGTCCGCCCACCCGCTGCACCGCCACCGCCGTGACGCCCCAGGCGGCCACAAACCTGGTCAGCACCATAGAGATCCCGCAGTAAAGGGAGCTCTGCAGAGCCGCCGGCAGCCCGATGGCCGTGATGGTCTTCATACAGCCAAGCTCCGGCCGCTGAAACACCTGAATGCCGTCGAACAGGATCCTGTCCCGTTTCACATTCCAGATCATAGCCGCGGTCACAATCGCCTGGGCCGTCACCGTGGCGATGGCAGCTCCCGCCGCCCCCATGGCTGGAATGGGACCGATTCCAAAGATCAGCAACGGATCCAGAATCATGTTGGCCGCCAGGCCGATGCAGTTTGCAAAAAAAGTGGGTTTGCTGTTTCCGATAGCGGTAAACAGACAGGTAAGGGTCTGATTTATGAATGTAAAGAAGATCAGCCCTCCGGCAATCCGCAGATAATCCACGGCCTGTACCAGAGTGGCCTCATCCGATAATTGAAAGAAATTGAGCAGCGGACGGGTAAAGAGTACCATCACCAGCCCGTATAAAATCCCCAGAGCCATGGTCATCTGGATGGCAGCGCCTCCGTAGCGGGCCGCCTCCCCTTTGTTTCCCTCTCCCAGGGACTGGGCTACTTTTACCTGGCCGCCCATCTTCGCCAGGGTCACAACCCCCGCCGACAGCCAGGTGTACATCCCGGCTCCGCCCACCGCCGCCACGGCGCTGCTGCCCACCCGGCCGATCCAGGCCATGTCCGTCAGATTGTAGGCCATCTGGACAAGGGATGTGGCCATAATGGGCACCGCCAGCTCCGTCAGGGCGGTTAAAATATTTCCGTTTAAGAGATCTACATACTTTTTCATATCAAACAACAGGTTTTATAGAGAAACGGCGCCGCCAATCAGGCGGCCGCCGCTGCTGTCCGTCCTCCGTTTCTCCCGTCAGTCCTCCCCTGCTCCCGACAGAAACTCATGAATTCCCCTGGCTCCAGCCTTTCCGGCCTCCATGGCCAGGATCACCGTGGCCGCTCCCGTCACCGCGTCGCCGCCGGCATAGACGCCTTCTTTCGTGGTCTTGCCGTTTTTCTCGTCCGCCACGATGCAGCGCCACTTGTTCACCTCCAGGCCCTCCGTGGTGGAGGAAATGAGAGGATTGGGGGAGGTTCCCAGGGACATGATCACCGTATCCACATCAATGGTGTAGTCGGAACCGGGGATCTCCACCGGGCGTCTTCTCCCGGAGGCATCCGGCTCTCCCAGCTCCATCTTTCGCACTACCATGCCCTTTACCCAGCCTTTCTCATCCGTCAGGATCTCCACCGGGTTCGTCAGGAGGTTGAATACAATGCCCTCCTCCTTGGCATGGTGCACCTCCTCCGCTCTGGCGGGCAGTTCCGCCTCGCTGCGGCGGTACACAATATGTACGTCGGCGCCCAGACGCAGAGCCGTCCTGGCGGCGTCCATGGCCACGTTTCCGCCGCCTACCACAGCTACCTTTTTCCCGGCTGCGATGGGGGTGTCATAGTCGTTCCGGAACGCCTTCATCAGGTTGCTTCTGGTGAGATATTCGTTGGCGGAAAATACGCCGTTGGCATTCTCGCCGGGAATGCCCATAAACTTGGGAAGTCCGGCGCCGGAGCCGATAAATACGGCCTGGAATCCTTCCTCCTCCATCAGCTGGTCAATGGTAGCGGATTTTCCCACCACCACGTCGGTCTCGATGGTCACGCCCAGTTTCTTTACGTTCTCAATCTCGGCCCGCACCACCGTCTCCTTCGGCAGACGGAACTCCGGAATGCCGTAGGTGAGCACGCCGCCCGGCTCGTGAAGGGCCTCAAAGATCGTCACCTCATAGCCCATCTTCGCCAGATCACCGGCACAGGTTAAGCCCGCGGGGCCGGAACCGATGACGGCCACCTTCTTCCCGTTGGTGGTCTCCGGTTTCTCCGGGACGATCCCGTGTTCCCTGGACCAGTCAGCCACAAAGCGCTCCAGCTTTCCGATGGAAACCGGCTCGCCCTTGATTCCGCGGATGCACACGCCCTCGCACTGGGTCTCCTGGGGGCACACACGGCCGCAGATGGCCGGAAGGGCGGAGGAACGGGCGATCACTCTCGCCGCCTCGGCGAAGTTCCCCTCCGCCACCTCTTTGATAAATCCGGGAATGTCAATGGAAACGGGACATCCCTTCATACATCTGGCATTTTTGCACTGAAGGCACCGTTTGGCCTCCGCCACTGCCTCCTCCTCATTGTATCCCAGGCAGACCTCCTCAAAGTTGGTCGCTCTTACCTTCGGATCCTGCTCTCTCACAGGCACTCGTTTCATCAGATCCATTATTCGTCACCTCCGCAGTTTCCGCAGCCGCCGTGATGGGTGTCGCCCTCCGCCAGTTTCAGCATGGCCCGGCCTTCCTCCGTCTTGTACATCTGCTGCCGTTTCATCGCCTCGTCAAAATCCACCAGATGGCCGTCAAACTCCGGTCCGTCCACACAGGCGAACTTCACCTTTCCGCCCACCGTCAGACGGCAGGCGCCGCACATTCCCGTTCCGTCCACCATGATGGGGTTCATGCTGACGATGGTGGGGATCTCAAGCTCCTTTGTCAGAAGGCACACAAATTTCATCATGATCATGGGGCCGATGGCAACGCAGACGTCGTACTGCTTTCCCTCGTCCTGCACCAGGTTCTTGATGACCTCCGTCACCATTCCCTTGCGGCCGTAGCTGCCGTCGTCGGTGGTGATGTAGAGATTTCCCGCTGCCGCCTCCATCTCCTTTTCCAGGATCACAAGATCCTTCGTCTTGGCTCCCACGATCACATCCACGTCAATGCCGTGCTCGTGGAACCATTTTACCTGAGGATACACGGGAGCCGCTCCCACGCCGCCGGCGACGAACAGATACCGTTTTCCCTTTAACTCCTCCACGTCCTCTTTGATAAAATCAGAGGGGTTGCCCAGGGGACCCACAAAGTCCTGGAAATACTCTCCCGCCTTGAGCTGCACCATCTTTTCCGTAGACGCGCCTACCGTCTGCACCACGATGGTGACGGTGCCGGCCTCCCGGTCAAAATCGCAGATCGTAAGGGGGATCCGCTCCCCTTTCTCATCCATCTTTACGATCACAAACTCTCCCGGCTCGCAGGAACGAGCCACACGGGGAGCCTTTACGTCCATCAGATAGATTTTGTCCGCAAGCTTTTCGGATCTTGTAATCTGAAACATTTTACTCTCCTGCCTTTCTTACCTTCCTCTTTTTGTATCCTTCACTATTTGGCGGCGTCCGCGCAGATCACGTATTCCGCCGCAAACTCCTCGCCCGCCCCTAACTGGCAGACGCCTTCTCTCTCTTTAAAGTCCCCCTGGAACCCTTTTTCCGCGCAGCGGCCGTACCACGGCTCCAGGCATACAAAGGGATGGGTCTCCTCCATGGTCCAGATGGCCATATAGGGAAATCCCGGGCACTCCACCGTCACAAACGGTTTGCCGTCCACCAGAAGGCTGATTTTTTCCACCTGGCCCCGGTCAAAGATGTAGGTGAGCACATCCTGGAAAAATCCCTTTTCCAGGGGGATCCGGCCGTCCCTTACATCCAGCTCCCCGTCCAGCGCCGCCTCCCGGTAGCCGGCCTCGTCCGGCGCCTGGTAATGGAGTTTCCCGGACTGGTGGAAATCAAAGGTATAGTCATAAATAGTCTTTCCCTTCGGCGTCCGGAACGCGGGGTGGGCGCCGATCATGAAATACAGCTCGTCCTCACCGGGATTTTTCACCCGCCACATCACATGGATCCGGTTCTCCTCCAGACGGTAGCCCACTTCCAGCCGGAAACGGAAGGGATATTTCTTTAATGTCTCCTCGCTATCCGCAAGGGCAAACCACACCTCGTCCGTCCCTGTTTTCACCGGCTCAAACTCCATGTCTCTGGCAAATCCGTGCTGTCCAATGGCATAGGTCTTTCCATCATAGCTGTACTGATTTTCAAAACATCTTCCCACAAAGGGGAACAGAATGGGGGAATGTCTGCCCCAGACCTTCGGATCTCCTTCCCAAAGCATCTCGCAGTCATTCTTCTTATCGTAAACGCGGGTCAGCTCCGCCCCAAAGGGCTCAACCTCCATCAGCAGCTTTTCATTTTCCAGGATCACTTTCTTTTCCGACATACGGCTTTCCCTCCCTTTCCTTCGCCGCGGCCCCGTCCGGGCCGTGCCATTCTCTTTATCTTAACATCATAGAACGGGATTGGCAACTGCTATTTCCGAAGGCCTTTCACCCTGCGGTACAGCCGGAATTCGTAGCACAGGTCAAAATACGTCTGCTCCTCTCCCGCTAACAGCATCCGCCACTCCTCCGACTCATCCAGATTGGGAAACCGGGTGTCGGCCTCGTAGCCGTAGTCAATATAGGTGATGTGGGCCACATCGCAGTAGGGCAGAAACAGCTCGTAAATCTCCTGCCCGCCTGCCACGAAAATGTCCTCCGACGGATATTTTTTAAGCTCCTCCAGGGCCTCCTCCAGGCTGCGGCAGACCACCGCTCCCTTCGGCTGAAACTGGGGATCCCGGCTGAGCACAACGGTGGTTCTGCCGTGAAGGGGCTGTCCCCCCGGCAGGCTCTCCAGGGTCTTTCTCCCCATGACCACCACTTTTCCCATGGTCTCCTCCCGAAACAGCCGCTGATCCTCCGGAATGGACACCAGCAGGCGGCCGCCGTTTCCGATGGCCCAGTTTTTGTCAACTGCCGCGATCAGATTCATCCTCTCGTCTCCTCTCTCATCTCTCTCCCGGCACCGGCGCTCTGGCGGGGACATAAATGGCCGCAACAGGGACACTTCCCCCGCTGCGGCCTCCTCGCCAGTCACTCCTGCCTTATGCCGCAGGCCTATTTCTCGTTTTCCTCCGCAATGATCAGCTCTTTTCCGTAGGGCAGCTCCGCGATCCAGTCGCAGAAGGTGTGCCACTCCTGCAGCTTGTGATTCCGTCTGGCAAAGTAAATGTTTACCAGGGTCTCATAGTTGAAGGTGCAGGTGCGCATCTGGTTGTAGCTGGAGGGCAGGAGCTGGATCATGTCGTACCAGTCCTCCTTGCTCTTGGTCTCCATATAGCGCAGGCGGATCTCCTCCAGTTTCTCCACCACCGTCTCCATATAAGCCAGGGTAGACGGCGTCATATGGTCGTGGCTGAAGTCGTCTATGGAAAAGGGCTTGCTGTGGATTTTGTGCATGGTGCTGGTGGAATTGGCCACCGTGGCCACTTTGTAGGTATCGTACTCCTTCCACCAGTACAGAGGAGCCGTAATATCCACGGACACAAAGATCTGCCGGATAAACTTCCGGTGGTCGCTGCCTGCTTTCCGCAGCCGCCTGGCCAGATCCAGATCATTGGGGCCCAACACGTAGTTTCCCTCCGCGTCATAGCCGCTGTCCATCCTGGCCCAGCTGTTCATGGGATTCCTGGCGCCGCGCATGGCGTTCTCCAGGTTCATCACGCTTGTTCTCTCTAATAAAATCATAGTTACCTCCGCAATCCCTACTAATATAAGCGATACGACTGGAAATGTCAAAATGAATCTACAGCAGAGGATCGCCCTATATCTGTTTCGGCTCCCGGCCTTTGGTCCAGATCCCGCAGCTCCCGCCCGTCTTCCACTTCATAGAAAAAGACGTCCTCCGGGTGGCGGTCCATCACCTGCCGTCCTCCCCGGTCGCCGGATAAGGCTTTTAACTCCGCCCGGTACGGTTCCGCAAATACTGCCGGGTTTCCCCGCCGGCCCAGATGGCACAGGCAGCCCATGCCCTTTCCGCTGGCCTTCCAGGCCTCCAGAAAGCGCTCCAGGGTGGCTGCCGTAAGCCAGGGCTGGTCACAGACCATAAAGCACAATCCGCCCGGCCGCGTCCCGGCCTGCTCTACTGCCAACCTCACGGAATGGGAGATCCCAAGCTCCGGCTGCCGGTTTTCCACGATCTCAAAGCCGTCCCGGCTCAGCTCCTCCATGATCTGCTCCGAACCGGTGACCACCATGCGCCCGGCCGCAGCCTCTCCCAGCTCCAGGGCGAGATCTGCCGCCAGGCGGTACATGGGCCTCCCATCCACCTGGTACAGCAGCTTATCCCCGCCAAACCGCTTTCCCTCGCCTGCGGCCAGCAGCACCAGGATCACCGGCTGCGAGGCCGTCATAGGGACTGCCTCCGGCTTTTTTCCATGGTCAGAATCGCCTCCAGGACGCCGCCGCCGATGGCGCGGGCCTTGTCGGAGACGGTGAAACAGTGCCGCTCCACATCCCTCGGATCCACATCCCCGGCCTTCATGCCCTTCCACACCGTCACGCCGTCCTGGAGAATCCCCCGCAGCACGCCGTCGATCTGGGCAGTCACCGGCACGCGTCCATCGCCGGTATCCACATAGCCCACTGCCTGATCCTTTTTCACCCGGCTGCCGATGGGCTCCACCGCCGTGAACACGCCGTCCGCCGATGCCCGCACCAGCCGCTCCAATCCATAACCGCCGATGATTCCCGGAACGCCGGTGTTCGGTACGGCACTGCCTTCCCAGATGCAGCGGCCCAGATCGTGGCCCCGTTTCGTCTCCACCACACAGTGGCAGTCCACACCGGCGGTAAATCCCGGCCCGACGCCGATCACCGTGGGGGCGTCCTCCAGCCTGGTGCCTGTATTTTTCTTGGCAATCACGGCATCCACCAGCACATCCGGTTTCCAGCTTTCCCGGATCCGGCACCTTTCATCCACCAGTACGGCGATCCGGTCCTGATCCACCGCGGCCAGCAGTTCTGCCTCACTTTTACACAATACTCCGGTGATGTTTTCCACTTCCGCCCATCCCTCGTAAACGGCCCTGGAAAACGCCACCGTCCGGCGCACCGTGGTGGGAACGGCAAGCTCCGTCATCGCCACCTGAAACCCGCTGTTGTGCAGGCGGCAGGCAATCCCTGTGGCCAGATCTCCGGCTCCCTTTATCAATACTTTTCTCTGTCTCACGTCTCTATCCCTCCATCTGTAACGGTCAAAATATCCATCTCGGCTGTCCCCAGGACAGAGCCGCCCCGTGGATTCCCTGGCTCTGGAGCATGGCTCCGATCTCCTTTGCGGCCTGCAGCTGTTCCTCTGTGTCACACTGGTTCAGCACCGCCCGGTACTCCAGGCTGCGGACCTGCTTTCTCGCCCCTTGAGGGGAGGACAACAGCTCCGCGATCAGCTCCGCCGTCACGATCTGGTCTCCGTCCCAGGCGGACAGCTCCCGGCGAAACAGCGTCTCTCCCACGGGACGCCCCAGGGCAGACAGCCCTGCCACCCCCAGCACTGCCGAAACATCCGGCCAAATCACCGGCTCATGGGCGGCAGGCACCTTTAGAGGATGGCGTTTTGCCCCGTCCGCCTCCACCACTGCCACGTCCACCAGGGATTTCAGGCGGCTGTAAAGAGGCTCCGGCAGAGCGGTGAGCTTTCTCTGAGGCGGAACACTCCCTAAAACATCCCCTTTGTCCCCGGCCGGCAAAGGAGTCTCCAGCGCCCCCGCTGTGAACACAAAGCCGCCGCTGGCGGGAATTACATTCAGAAAGGGGAAATCATCCACCGGCCCGGAAATCCCGGCGGGAACTGTGCAACCAGCCGCCAAAAGATCCCGGCGGGATGAGTTCCCATCTCCCAGAGCCGGAGCCTGTTCCAAACCGCCGCCGCCGAAAAAACGCTCCCCCGGCTCCTCCCGCCGGAGATATTCCAGACGGTTTCTCTCCGGATCCAGGATCAGGACGTTTCCCGTCTCCGGGAGGGCGATGTGGGTGGATGTGGTGAGAAGAACCCTGCGGTCTGTCTCCGCCAGCTCTCTGCCGATGGTATTCATCAAGGTGGTTTTGCCGCCTCCGCCTACCAGGGCTATGACAAACGGGGAGTGGGGCCGGGGCGGACGCAGGGAGGACAGCCGGGAATCGTCTCCCGCGTCTTCATTCTCTCTCTCCAGAGTATCCGTCTCCAGCCATTCCTCCAGCCCCAAAGCCGCCAGCACACCGCTCTCCTTCTTCACCGCCGCGCTCCTCCTTCTCCATTTCCTTCGCCATTTCCTCCGCATTTTCCCGGAACATCCGGAACATTTGGAACATCCGGGACATCTGGAACATCCGCCATTCTTCTATTCCCTCATGGTTCCCTCATTATAAAACAGAGAGTCACCGACTGCAAACACTTTATCGAACATTTGTTCTAAATTTTTTATAAACAATGACTCTCTCTGGATTTCTGCCGCCAAATTCCTCACAGCAAATACTCCCCCACCCGCTCATATCCCAGTCCCTGGGCCTTCATATATTCCAAAATCCGTTCCCGCTCCCTCTTAGGCGCTTTCCAGCCGAATCCGCACCCGGCGGACACGAAGGAGGGAATGGGGATCAGGCGGCCGGGGATCCCGTCCCTGCCGCAGTGATCCTCCATGGCCATGGCCTCCGCCGTCGTCCGGAAGGAAACCAGCACCGACTCCTCTCTCTCCCGCATCGTTTATCCCTACCCTTCCTTTGCCAGTATTTCCATCGCGCGGACGGCCGCCTCCACGTCCTCCTCCGTATTAAAACAGGAGAAACTGAACCGCACCGCCCCCTGTCTCTCCGTCCCCAGGGCCTGATGGTACAGAGGCGCACAGTGGCCGCCGGATCTGGTCTGGATGGCGAACCGCTCATAAAGCTCCTCCGCCACCTGCCCGGAGTCGTAATCCAGCAGGTTCAGCGCCACAATGGGAGCCCGCAGCCTGCGCTCAAAATTCCCGTAAACCGTCATCCCCGGTAGCTCTTTCACGCCCTCGTAAAAGGCCGCGGCCAGCTCCAGTTCCCTTTCCCGCAGGCCGGCCTCCCCCGCCTCCTTCCGCCACTCCAGGGCGGCCAGAAGGCCGGCGATGCCGTGGGTATTGAGGGTGCCTGCCTCCAGGGCTGTGGGCATCTCCAACGGCTGTCTCCGGTCATAGGTGCGGATCCCGGTGCCCCCCTCCAGCAGAGGGCGGACAGACAGTCCCTTCCTCACACAGATCCCGCCGGTTCCCTGGGGGCCGAACAGGCTCTTGTGACCGGTGAAACACACCACGTCAATCCCCATGGTTTCCATATCAATGTCAAACACCCCCGCTGTCTGGGAGGCGTCCAGCACGAACACCAGGCCGTGGCGGCGGCAAAGGGCTCCCACCGCCTGGATGTCCACCAGATCGCCTGTGAGATTGGAGGCGTGGGTACAGATAATAGCCTCCGTATTGGGGCGGATGGCCTGCTCAAAGGCCGCCGCCGGGATCTGCCAGCCATCTGCCGGTGACAGGGGGAGAACGGTGACCTCCACCCCCTGGGCCTCCATCCGCCTTAAGGGACGGAGAACGGAATTGTGCTCCATCACGGTGGTAATCACGTGGGCGCCAGGCTCTAAGAGGCCCTGAATGGCCATATTCAGGCTTTCCGTGGAATTGGCCGTAAACGCCGCCTGCTCCGGGCTGGGACAGCCAAAGAGCTCCGCCACCGCCTTTCTGGCCCGGTACACCACCCGTGACGCCTCCAGGGAACCGCCCACGGCTCCCCGCTCCGCGTTTCCCATACGGCCGCCCTGGATGGCATCGTACACCGCCTGGGCCACCACATCCGGCTTTTTCGCCGTGGTAGCCGCATTGTCCAGATAAATCAGTCGGTCAGTATCACGTTCCATGGCCCCTCCTTTTCCCGCACACGGCCCACAGCCCGGAATGGGAAACGCAGTCCGGCATTTTCTCCGTCCCGTTCCAGGGCCGCCGCGTCCTCCTCTCCCAGGCTTACCAACAATCCGCCGGAGGTCTGGGGATCAAAGAGCAGATCCGCCGCCCAGGCCGGCTCCGCCCGCACCAGGACGCGGTCCCGCAAAAACTCCCGGTTGCGGTAGCTGCCCTCCGGCACCAGGCCCATTCTGGCGCACTCCACCGCCTCTTTCTGCACCGGCAGGCGGGATAAGGACAGCTCCAGGGTCACGCCGCTGCCGGCCCCCATCTCCGCCCCGTGGCCCGCCAGGCCAAAGCCGGTGACATCGGTGCAGGCGTGGACGCCGAACCGCCGCAGGCACTCCGCTGCCTTCCGGTTTAACTCCGTCATCACCTGGGCCACCTCCCGCTCCGCCTCCTTGGAGGCCATACCGGCCTTCACCGCCGTATTCACCAGGCCGGTTCCCAGAGGTTTCGTGAGAAACAGCACGTCGCCGGGCCTGGCGCCGCAGTTGGTGTACATCCGCCGGGGATGGACAAAGCCGGTGACGCTTAAGCCGTATTTCGGCACGTCGTCCTGGATGGAGTGGCCCCCGGCCAGCACCGCTCCCGCCTCCTTCACCTTTTCCGCTCCGCCTGCCAGAATCCGGCCCAGAATAGCCGGATTGACGCAGTTTGGCCACGCCACGATATTTAACGCCACCTTCGGCTCCCCGCCCATGGCGTAAATGTCGCTGAGGGCGTTGGCCGCCGCGATCTGGCCAAACAGGAAGGGATCGTCCACCATGGGCGGAAAAAAGTCCAAAGTCTGAATCATAGCCAGATCGTCGGAAATGCGGTACACCGCCCCGTCGTCATTGGTCTCAATCCCCACCAGGAGATTGGCATCCTCAAACCGCGGCAGCCCCTCCAGAATGCCCTGCAGGGTGCCTGGGCCGATCTTCGCCGCGCAGCCTCCCCCCGGCGCCATATGGCTTAAACGGACTTGTTCGTCTGGTATCATATCATTTCCCTCCTTGTTTTGTAGAAAAGCATTGCAAAATAGGTATGAAAACCGGTGGGATATGGATTTCACCGGTATGTTTTTCCCCATTATAGCGCAGATCGCGGCAGAATGCAACAGGTTTTTCGAACATTTGTTCTATTTCAAGAAATAAACGCAAAAAACCGCCCGGCCCCGCCGCCCCGGCCCAGAATAGCTGGGAACTTTGGCAGGATTCCGGGCGGTTTCTTCCGCCGGATCGTTTCTTATTCTGTCACCCGTCTCGCCGCCACCACAAACCGTCCGTTTTCCGTGTGATAGCTGCAGGTGGAGAGAATCAAAATCTGATCCCCGTACTCCGGGACAATGCCGGTGTCAATGCTGGAGGCCCGCAGGGACTGATCCACAAACTCGTCAAAATCCTCCTTTTCCAGCTCCCCGGCATACTGATAATACCGGAAACCGGCCTCCCCCTCATAGAGCAGCCGGGTGCGGAAGGCGGCGAACACCTCATACTCCCGCTCCTCCTTCAGGCTGTCAAACTGGATGATGGGGTGGGCCTGCCAATAAGCCTCGTCCTCATACTCGTCCAATTCGCCGAACATGGTGCCGTTTTTCATATTGTGGCCGTAAATGAGCACGCTCATGCTGTCCGCGTCGCAGTTGTCGCCGATAAAGGGCGTACCGCTGGCGGACTCCTTTCCATAGAAATCCCGGTGGATGTAATACTGCATATCCTCCGGCGTGTGCATCACCGGGTAATCCATCTTCGTCCCGTCGATTTTCAGCCATCCAGCCATGTCCGGGTTCATCTCGTGAAGGGTGGCGTAGCGGGGCAGGGCAAAAGGCTCCTTCTCCTCGCCATCGCTGTCCCCAGAAACCACCGCGACAGTCTCCGCCGCAGCCCCTTCATTGGCGATCTTCGCCAGCTCCGTAAAGGTATTTTTCTCCCGCCTCACGTTTAAGAGAATGGTGCTGAACACAACGGCAGAGCCGATAAACACCACCGCGCACACTGCCATCACCAGCCACCTGAGGGTTTTTCCCTTTCTTCTGTCATTCATGCTGTCCAAAACCGGTTACCTCCTGAGTTTCCTGTGTGGATGGGGCAAAATAGTCAGGCCGCCTCACGCGGATAAGCCCCCGCCGGATGTCCGGCCCGTGCCCCTGGTATCCTGTGTAACAAAAAGGCGGAGCAGCCGAAACTACCCCGTCTTATTTGCTGTTGTCATATGATCCGCATTTTTATGCGTTCCGGCGTTTTCCCGTCACCGCCAAAAAGATCAGGCAGCCGCCGGAAATCGCCATCAGAGCCGCCCAAAGGGCCAGGTTCGTGGTGTCTCCCGTCTTCGGCAGCGCCAGCGGAACGAGATCGTCGTCAATCTGTGTGCCTTCGCCAAATCCAGGGGCCAACGGGGTTGCATCGTCATCAATCTCCGTCAGGCCGTCGCCCTCCACGCCAGGGCCGCTGGGATTGTAGGGGCCGCCGCCAGGTGATGTGCTGCCGCCGCCACCACCGCTGTCGCCACCGCCAGGTCTGTAGTAGCTGTTGGTGAACAGAAGGTCGTCTGCCTTTACCGTCTCGTCCGCCTCATTGGCGATCCATACCTGATAGGCCAGGCCGCCCTCCGCCGTAGCGGAATTGGTCACCCGAACGGTCAGCAGGTACACGGTTTCATCGTAGGTGAAACGATTTACCGCCTCTGAATTCTGGAAAATGCGGTAATGGTAATCGTTCGGCGATGTATAGGTAATCGGCCCGAAATTCACCTCTCCGGCGCCTGTGCGGGTCACTTCCGTGACTTCCGGCATCGGAGCGTTTTCGGTCACTCTCTCCATGACCAGCTTGTATTCCACATCCGACGGAATAGAACTGCCAGTCACCTGAATCTCCGCCGGAATGGTTACGGTACAGGACTTTCCCTGACCAAATGCCGTCGTGGGAATCATCATGGCCGCAAGCACAGCCGGAACGAGCGTACGAAAGAACAATTTCCTGATTTTCTGATACATTTCTTCACTGCACCTCCTTCTTGTGCTTATTCTTCTAACCGGCCAAACAGAACCACCCGGCCATTGGTCACCGCGTCCACGCAGGTGGACATTCCTATGATCTTGTCATCGGCTGTGACGCCAATGTCTCTGTAATTGGTGGAGTCTGTTTTCAGGTAATCCAGCAGCCGCTGCATATCGCATCCCTCTCCGTGTCCGTAGACGATGGAGTCGTAGGCGTCCACTTCCATGCAGGCAAACAGCCGGATTTGATACGTCTTGTGGGGCAGGTACAGGACCCCTGTCTCCCGTGCGGAAAAATATTCCTCATCCGTAAACTCGATCACATCTCCAAACATTCCGCCGTTGTCCATGTGGTGTCCATAGAGCAGGCTGTAACCGTCTGAAAAATCGGTCTTGTTCTTGCAGGAGAGAAAAATCGCACCTGACAGGGAAAATTCTCCAAACACATCTGTGTTTACATACTTCAGATCGTCCTCCCCCTGCACAACGGGGTAGTCGATATGAGTATCGTCAACGGTGATCCAACCACAGGTTTCCTCGTTGATCAGCATCAGATCCTCCAGGGAAAGATTTTCCCCGCCGGTATCCGCCGGTTTGTATTTGAGAAGGTCTTTGCTGAGGAAGGCCCCATGGTTCACCATGTAGTTGTCCCAGAGGGAATAGCCTCCATATGTAAGCATGGTAAAAATCATCAGTACCGCGAACAAGCTAAGCAACTTATCCCCAATCCTGGCTGCTCTGGCCGCCATCTCCACTCTGGGACACCTCCTGTCTGCTTTTCAGTAATCATTCTGTCTCAATGGTTATGCCGTTCCTCATGATACCACATCTTCATAGTATGTACAAGATCATCCGATCCCGGATTAGAACTCCTCTCTTCTCTTACGAAGGAACAGAACTGCAAATACGCCTGCGAATGCTACGAGAAGGATGTAGGGAGCGAAGTTGAGGATGATACCGGTCATGGGGATGTCATCTGTAGTTCTCGTATTTGTAAAGCTTACTGTATTTGTAGACTTTGTTACATCAATTCCAATGGCTGGATCTGCTGTTTCATTCCCTGTACCAGTTCCAAATACAGTATCATTGGAACCCCACGTATGGAGATCACTCATTCCCTCTGTTGTCGTATCATTATTAATAACATACTCTACAGTTTTATAGTTATAGCTCGGATTTACCTCATTTATCTGATATTTTACATTAGACGGAATACCCGAAATAGTAACTGTTCCTCCATCTTTTAAAGAAACTGCTCCTGCTGCGTTAGCCGTTCCATCTGTTCCCAATGTAATTTTCTCTTCCCTTAAATTACCCTTAGTTGTGTCATTAAGAACAAGGTTAAATTCTGTTCCACTCTGTCCACCATAAAATTCAATATTAAAGGTAAAGGGTCTATCTGTTTCTCCCATATCACCCTTTACAGTCTTACTTAAATTCAAACTATAAGTTGTGTATGTATTTACGAATGTCCCATCTTTCGCTCTCTCTGTGTCTACTACATAAGTATTATCTACTTTCTTAGCCATACGGAAAACAACTAAATCAATTTTCTTTTCCTTTTGCTCACCCTCACCGACATTAATCACCCTCACATCTAAAAATCTAGCCATATCATCATTGGAGATAGTTCCAATATTAGTAGGGAGAGCATTTTCTTCAATTAAATAACGATATACTCCAGGCTCTGGAAACGTCACAGAATCAAAATTAATCGTAACAGATTTGGTTAAATCCTCCGCCGTAGTATCATCTTTGTCAAAAGACACTCCATTTTCACCACTCGTGCCATATACCAAACTTGGAGTACCAACTCCCTGTCTAATTCCAGTCCCACACTGAGCCTCAGAAGCTCCTTTTATAGAGAAACCAAATGTAACCGTAGGAGTTGTCGCATTGGCATCTGATTTCTGTAATGTTTTATTAAATTTAATACCATTTACTACAGATTCATCATCACCCGTTATTCCCGCTGCAAATGCCGTCATTCCTCCCATAGTCATCACCATAGCCGCTGACAAAGCTACCGCCGTAAGCATTTTTGCGATTCTCGTCTTTTTCATAGATACTTCCTCACTTTCTTATTTTCTTACATTTCTTTTATATATATTGCCGCAGGCTTTTTCGGCAATATGTATCGTTTTCACTGCCTGTCGTTTGTGTTACAGGCTGGAGCGGCGGATCACCGCGAGCACTTTTCCTTTCATCTCGCTCATTTCCACGGCTCCGAAATACCGGCTGTCTCTCGCGCCATCCCGGTAGTCACAGAGGATAAAGAACTGATTTTCCTCCAGCTCCAGCGGGTAGCTCACCTCATCCCCATACCGGGGAGTGGAGTAGAAAATATCCGTTTCCACAATGGTGCTCCCGTTGACCCGCAGAGTGGAGTTTTCCGTGATTTCCACGCTGTCTCCGCCTACTGCGACGATTCTGCCCACATACTGTCTGCCGTCTTTTTCAAATACGACCACATCCTGAGCACGGAGCTTGTTCTCCAGGCGGTAGTAGAGAAGTACATCGCCGGAACTGATTCTGGGGGACATATCGTTGTTTTTCATGGGGGTGATTCCAAACAGGACCCCGAACATGATATACAACATGACCGCCATCATAATCAGTTTTCCAAAAAAGGATTTTACGTCCTCATAGTCAGCCAACCGGCGGAGCCGGAAATGGATCACCGTTTCCGGCGTCACCGGTTTGACTTCTTTTGCTTTTTTCCGTTTACTCATGGGCAGTTCCCTTGGAAATCTGTTCCCTCAGAGAGGCGATCTCCTCGTCCCTTTCCTGTAAACGGGCCTCGTACCGTTCCTGTTGGATCTCGTAGGCGGAGCGGTACTCCTCCTGGATCTTGTTCAGTTTCTTCCAAACGTCGATCTCGCTGACCCCACCAACGATTTGCTTCCGGAAGCGCAGTGTCTTGAAAAGCTCTGCGATGTCGTCCATATTCTTCGCTCCCATAGGCTCGTCTCCTTATTCCTTATTCTTCCTCCCGTCCATGTCTCCGTCTGACAGAGCTGTTAAACATAGCTCCCGCCGTGCAGATCATGGCAATGCTGAACATCAGCAGGTAGGGCAGTTTGTCGGTGAAGATGCCGGTGAGCGGGATCTTACTGGAGTCCTTTGTGTTAGTGAATACTACTTCTGTATTCTTTTCTGCCGTTCCTTTAGCCTCCGCTGTTATTACGCCGTCCACCTTAATCTCTGTATCGTATCCAAAAACTGGAGTTTCCTTAATCTCCCACTCATAACCATACGGAATTGTGATTGCAACAGTCTCGCCATGAGACAGTTCAAACGGGTATCCTTTCCTATTGTCTTTGTATTCAAGAGAACTTTGATCTTTTACAGTAAGATCCTCAGTATACTCTGTGTTGTTCTTTTCCAAAGTCAATACAAAGTTAAATGAACGATTTGTTTCTCCCATATCTCCTGCTACAGTCTTAGTTACTTTTAATTCTACATCTTGTTTTGAATATGTATTTACAAAAGCAACTGTTTCTGTAGTTCCTTTAGAAATTGTTCCTGTTACCGGATCCGTCGTAAGAGATACCGGAGTTCCAGTTCCCTGTTGATAAGTGGTCGCACGGGTATAGCCAGTTACGTCTGCGCCATTCTCTGTAATAGAATATTGCGTGTTCGGAGAAAGATTTTCAATCGTGAACGTGTATTTTCCGTTCTGATCCGGAGTTACATCTTTCAAAGATAACGTCTTGGTGTCTGTTTTATCCTTTAAATCATCGTCATGCCACTTAAGTTCTACTTCAAAAGATAACGCATTGACTAATGCCGTTTTCTCCGCAGAAGTTAAATTACCAGCAATTTCTTTTGTGATCACCAAAGTTCCAGGATGGATCTGAATTACAGGCTTTGCAAATTCTTCTGTTTTACTACTTCCTTTGTAGGTATAAGTAACCGTCGCTTTTTCTGTATCGGTATACTTATTAGAATAGAAACCTGGCTGCTCTGCGTGATACCCAGTTCCCTTATCCCCTGTATTGGGATATAGTTCGGTGATGGACTTTTCTGCATTATCACGATAAGTTTGATATGCTTTTTCTGTCGCCTCAATTCCCATGGTAACTGTATAAGTCCAGTTTTCTTCCAGCTGATAATCCTCCGGGAAATTCAGGGTGATCTCTCCGTCACTGTAACTTGCTGTTATTGTCGTTGCAGCATTATTGTCTGTCTTCACAAGGGATACTGATCCCACTCCCGTCTGAGAATTACCATTACCCTTATCAACTGTAATTGTAAGTTTCGGATCCGCCTCAGCCGGTTTTACATACTCACTCAGCGGATCAATTACTGTTACATTTGTGCACAGATAGGAAATAATTTCGCCTGCGATTTTGTCAAAAGCATTCTTCAGGGCATCTCCGTCAGATGCAGTTATTGGATTCAACTTGTTTTCTGCTGGCACAGCATTTACTAATTCCTGCAAAGCTTTTTCAAAGTTTCCTCCTAATCCAACAGCGAAAAAGCCATCACAATTCATTTCTGTAATTGCTGTTTTAGCGGTATTTAAGCATGATATAACATTTCGTTCATCTTCATTCGGATACACAGCCTCTGGGTTATATGTGTCTCCCTGTCCCGTACCGTACCAGTCATATCTCTTCCCGTCTGCCGAGTATTTTTTTTCGTTAGCTGTTATGTTACTATTTCTAAACGTAGGAAGTCCATCCGATAAGAAGATCACATATCGTTCTGCACCATCTCGGCAGCTTTGCAACTGTTGTATTCCTTTTGTAATTGCATCTTCATAATTGGTACCGCCATATTGGCTATTATTAAAATGCTCTTGTGCCAGTTTTATTCCATTTGTATTTATTGAAGTACTCCAGCTGCTATTCAACAAGTACGATTTACTTCCGAATTCTATAACATTATATCGCGCATCAATATTACTATTTTCATTTATATTAGTAATTGCAGTACTTATTGCATTTTTTGCAAAAGCTAACTTTGTGTCCTTGTTTGGCCAGGTACCCATCTCATCATTCATACTAGTTGAGGTATCCACAATAAACAAGACATCTACTTTCGCTTGTATCGTATCGGTTCCCTTAGAGCCGGAAACTGATAAATTCAAGCTATACGCACCCGTCTTCTCGTCGTACGTTACTGTCTTACTCTTGGTCAGCATATTTTCACTGGGTTGCGGCGGATCAACTGTCTCACCTGGGCCAAATACAAGATAGATATTTGCGGTTTTAGCCCACTCCCAATCTCCGTTCTCTATCGTCGCAACACACTGTCCACTCTCATTATAAAATTCAATTTTGTATGATTTATTTGGCCACTTTCCACTTTCAATAGCTTTAAAGGACACAACTTCTGATCCGTCTACCTTCCCATAATGTGCGCCCAAGTACTCTAGGCTGCCCTCAGTTGGCTCTCCTATATAATCCTTGAAGTAAATAAGTCGTCCTTCAGTTATCGACTGATTCAAATCACTAGTATCAATCTTCCCCTGCGCCAAAAGATCATTTCCTTCTGAAACATAGTGCAACTCAATATTTAATGTTTTTCCGAGACTGCCAGTATTCCACGTAATCGTAAATGTCGAGAAACTCTCCACACTAAACGCAGCCACTGCCTGGGCCTCATCACTAACTTCAATCTCATCCGTATCCGTCAGTTCCTCCGCCAGAGCCACGATACCATTCGTATCCTCAGCGGCATCGGCCACTTTCTCCACTTCAACCGAATCCCCAGTCTCTTTCAGATGCTGAACTACCACCGTAGACGGATCTGCGTCCTCCGGCAGAGTGCCTTCCTTCAGCTCGATGGATACCTGAACCTCTCCATTGGGTTCCACTTCCACACCTTCGCTGTCGCGGAAAGTAATATCCAGGGCCATCATGCCTTCGTACTGCGTTCCAGCCTGCTCCAGAGCGGTTACTGCCTCGTTGTACTTCTCCGGATGTTCTTCTGCGGTCAGCTGTTCTACGCGCATTTCCTCAGCGTCTCTCAGCACGCCTTTCCTGGCAATCGCCCGCACCCGGAACCCATCAATGTCCGCCTCAAACTTCTGCCCAAACACAATCGGTCCCCAGCCATCCATCACTCCCAGGTCATCCAGGGTGGTCACGAAGGCAACCGCGCCGTTCTCTCTCAGTCTTACGGCCTCGTAGAGTTCGCCGTCGATCAGTTTCTCCAGATCGGAGTTCGTCGCCAGATCAGAACTCGTGGCTACCGGCATATCGGAATCTGTGGCTACCGGTGCTGCTACCCAACTGGCTTTGTGGAAAGAAATCGCCGCTGTGGTGGTGGCGCTGTCGGAACCGCTGTTTCCACTGTCGCTGCTATCGGAACTGCTGTCTCCACCGTTGCTGCCAGAACCGCCGTCAGACGTGGTGCTGTCGCCGCCTGTGGAGCTGTTTCCGCCATCGCTGTTTTCTGTAGATCCGCCGCCGTTTTCGGTATTTCCGGTATTCTCAGAACCGCCTTCTCCGGCACCAGTCTGGCCGCCGGACTGATTCTCATTTCCGGCATTGTCGGAATCTGTATTAGGATCTCCGGTGTTTTCGGCGTCTCCACCGTTACCGCCGTTTTCATTATCTCCATCTTCAACGCTTGTGCTGTTGTCGTTGTCGCTGGTTGCGCTGTCATCGGTTTTATCGTCAGCGCTGTCTCCCGTCTCCCCGTTTCCGTCTGTTACGGTTTCATTGCCCTCTGTCGAATCGGTGGCGCCGCCGGGAGTGGTGACGTCATCCTCGTTCTCCGTGCCGGTGGTTTCCTCCGGCTGGGACTCTGTGGGGGCCCCTCCGTTGTCCGGAGCCTGTCCGCCCTCATCTGCCGGGCCGGTGGTCTCGGTGTCCGCCGGGGTCTCTCCGCCTGCGGCTGAACCGCCGCTTGAGGATCCGCCGCCGTTTCCGGCTCCGCCACCTGCCGGGCCCTGGGAGGTCTCATCCTCCTGAACCGCAATGGCTTTGCCGGGGGCCACCTCGATTTCCTCCGTATATTTGTCATCCATATAGATGACGGCTTTCTGAGCCTCGTCAGACCGGTTCGTCAGGAGGAACATAATCTCCTCGGTGCCCGCCGCCTCGTATTCGCTGTCCAGATCAATGTCCTGATCCAGTTTCGCGAACACACGGAGCTGCACCTTGCCGTCGTTGTCCTCAATCTCCGGTTTCAGCTCATACAGGCTGCCGCTGGGAGCGAACATCTCGCTGTACTCCTCCGCCGCGCTGCCCCGGAACTCCATGTCCTCATCCACCGTGTCGCCGTTTAATACGGCGTCCTGAAGGGCCTGATACAGTGAGGCCCGGCTCAGCTCAAACTCGTATCCATCGTCGTCTGTATCCTTATTTGCCGCGACTGTCGTATTCAGCACACTGCCAAACAACAGGCTGACACACAGCGCTGCCGAGCAGAGCTTTTTCCCTTCGCGGTTCAGGAATTTCCTGGCCTGCGAAATATTTCTTCTGCGGCTCTTTCCCCTACCGTTTTCTTTTCCCATATCCTGCCTTTTCCTCCCTCTTTCTATTTTGTCCATGCACAAGCGTCAAATATGTCTTTTATTCTTTTCGATGATTCTATCAAATTGGGTATCATGAGACCTATCAAAACATGGGATTTTTTTGTAATTTATGATTTTTTTGTGAAAAATAAGCGGACAGACAAAAACCGCCGTATGATTTTTTCATACGACGGTCGTAAATTTGAAATGAAATAGGGGAAATCACCAGCCCTCGCCCCCCCGGCAGCGCGGGACTGGCTACGACACCTCTGTAAATTTCTGGATTGTGTACTCCACAATGTGGGGATCCAGGCACAGGCGGGCGGCGATTTCATTGGCTGCAAGGCCATCTACGTGCAGGCGGATGATTTTGGCTGTGCGGGCCATTCCTTCTGCCAGACCTTCCGCAAATCCTTTGGCATATCCTTCTGCATATCCTTCTGCATACCTTTCCGCATACCCTATCTCTCTCCCAATCTCAATATTCTCCCGATCTCTCCACATCAGCAACATATTCTTG
The DNA here is from genome assembly GCF_002160755.1 of Lachnoclostridium sp. An14. GTDB lineage: Bacteria > Bacillota > Clostridia > Lachnospirales > Lachnospiraceae > Lachnoclostridium_A. Next base: position 2,321 of record NZ_NFLE01000023.1, on the reverse strand, counting down.
CCTCCCTCTATTTCTTCCAATCTTCATCCCTCTCCCATAAAGCCCTGAATCGTCTTCTCCACAATATGAGCATCCAGGTTCAGGCGGGCAGCGATTTCATCTGTTCCAAGTCCATCCACATACAGGCGAATAATTTTGTTTGTGCGCTCAGTACCTTTCTCTATTCCAATCTCAATATTCTCCCGATCCCTCTGCATCAGTGTCATATACTCAACCTCCATTTCTTTACTCTGTTTCACCTTCCGCACCCGCTCATGGATCTTGGCGATCAGGGGGTTGGCTGCCTCCTGAGCGAAGGCGTCGGTGGTGTTTTCCACGTACTCCAGAAACTCCCGCAGATCCGGCTCCACGTCCTCCGCCGTTCCCCTGGTGTTTAAAAACAGCTTTGCCGTCTCATCCCCCAAAGGCAGGGACGGATTCTGCCTACAGATATTTTCAAATGTATACAGATGCCTGCCGTCCTGAAAGGGGTCAAAGGTGCAGATAAAAATAACGTACGTCCGTTTCAGCGCCGAGTAGGGCTCTCCGGCGGAAATCAGGTCCAGATCCACATTTCCCTGATAATACCTGGCCCGCTTGGGAAGATCCCTCCTGCGGCCCCTCTGCATTTCCACATTGTAAACGGTGCCTTCCCCGTCGCTGACATATACGTCCAGCCGGATCCCCTTTCCTTCATATAAAAGATCAATGGTCCGCTGGGCCTCCGGCGAGACCACCCGTTCAATGGGAATCCCCAGAATCTGTTCCAGTACGCCCCGGCAGACCTCCGGGTCGCTCATCACCTTTGCGAACAGAAAATCGTCCTCCAGATCCAGCTCCTGGATGGTTTTCTCTCTTTGTCTCACGAAAGTATATCCCTCTCTTTCCTAAATTATAACACGACCGGCGGTGGGACGTCAGTCTTTTTCTGATTATATCAGGGAATTTTCGGAAATTAGGGCGACAAAAAACCCGGAATGCCGGAAACATTTCCATCCAGCCCTTCCGGGTTTTCCCATTTTTTACTCCCAGTCGTAGGGGGGCCGCAGCTCCGCCAGGGACAGCACGTCGTATTCGATTTCCGCCCGGCTGCCGGCCTGCTCTTTCAGGCTGCGGTTGATGCGGCGGTAAATGATTTCACAGTTTTTCTGGTCAATTCCGCTTAACAGGATGAGATACTGGGAATTGCTGTAGCGGGTGTAAACGTCGCCCTTGCGCAGGCTGCTGCCGATCACCTCTCCCAGAATATCCATGCGGGATTTCAGCTTTTCCTGGTTGCGGATCATTTTCCCCTCGTAGTCCACCAGGGTGCAGAGCATGAGAAATACAGAACGGCCGGACCGTTCCATATTGCGGTTGGTCACGTGGCACACGTCCACGAACCCGCGGTAAGCGCAGTAATAGGCCTTGCGCACATTCTTCACCGGCTTGGCGCACTCCCAGATCTCCTTGCCGATCTCCCCGATTTCCCCGGTGAGCTGATGGGGGATCTGGCTGATCCGCTCGTAGCAGCGCAGCATTTCCGCCGTGGGCGGCATTCCCATTTCCTCGGAATACTGGCTCACCATCTCATTGTAAAGGCTCTGGGCACGCTTGTACTCGCCCCGTTCAAACACCAGGTCAATGAGACGGATCTGCCAGCTGCTCTCCGGATACAGCCGGATCACCCGCTCATAGAGCTGCTCCAGCTCGCCGTACTCCTCGTGGCGGCGGTAGTAGTTTTCCATCCAGTACACACAGCTCTCAAATACCTTTTTCAGCCGGGCGTTCTCGCTCATCACCCAGATTTCCGTGGAAATGGAAGGGAGCAGCTCTCCCTGGTACAGCTCCAGCGCCTCCCGGTAGCAGGCGCAGGCAGTCTCCTCGTCCGCCTCCTCCTCTCCCCTGGCGGCCCACTCCTCAAACTCGTGGACGTCCACCGCCAGCGGAAAGTTCTCATCCGGCACGTACAAGCCATTTTTTCGTGATATATATTCTCCCTTGGGCAGGCCGGCCTTTACCATCTGGCGGCGCATCCAGTACAGGAGATTGTTAATACTGTTGTTGGAATCCGAGACCTCGCTGCGGTCATAGATGGCCTTCATCAGCTGTTCCTTCGTGATTCCCTTTTCGCCCCGCAGCCACACAAGCTGCAGCATCTGAATAAATTTCAGCGTGCTCTTGCGGCCCAGCAGCAGTTCCTTCCCCTCGCAGGTGATTGAAAAATCCCCCAGCATCCGAACATAAAAAACTCTTTGCCTGTCTCTTTCATTGATAATTCTCCACTCACACCTTGCCGTCCGGAACCCACACGAAAAAGAGGGGTCCGGCTATTTACAACAGAATCGTTCTTCTGTTGTAAA
>NZ_NFLE01000022.1 GCF_002160755.1 Lachnoclostridium sp. An14 | reverse complement strand
AATATCATGAGGAAGTTATCAATAAGTATCTTAAAAATGATAGAGGTAGGGAATAAACCATTAAGCATGAAAAAGAAACGGTATGCAATCGGAACAAACCCTGAAAAACATTTGGAGCAGATCATAAATCTGTAAAATGGGGGATGAAAACGAGGTTTAGTTGGAGAACACATTCATGCGTTTGTCGTGAAGAATGCGAAACGATTTGTTGACAAGCCTTCTGCGAGGGCGATATAATAATACGAGTGCCTGCGGCCAGGACAGGCCCGGAAAGCGGTTCCGGGGCGGGCTCGCGGGCGTACAAAAGAGGGAGGTATGTATTTTTGAGCGAACAAGCAATGGAAAGACAAGAAAACAAAATGGGCGTCATGCCGGTGAACCGGCTGCTTTTGTCCGTTTCAGTACCGATGATGATTTCAATGCTGGTCCAGGCATTGTATAACGTCGTGGACAGTATGTTCGTGGCGCAGTTAAACGAGAACGCTCTGACGGCCGTATCGCTGGCGTTCCCGGCCCAGAACCTGATGATTGCCGTGGCCACCGGAACCGGTGTGGGCATCAACGCCCTGCTGTCCCGCAGCCTGGGCGAGAAAAATTTCCAGAAGGCAGACAAGACGGCCAACAACGCCGTGTTCCTGTCCCTGTGCAGCTACCTGGTGTTTGCCGCTGCTGGTATCCTGTTTTCCAGGACGTTCTTCCTGGCTCAGACCAACGTGCAGGAGATCGTGGACTACGGCACGGAGTATCTGATCATCTGTACCGTATTTTCTTTCGGCCTTTTTGGACAGATCACCTTTGAGCGTCTGCTTCAGTCCACGGGAAAGACCCTGTATACCATGTTTACCCAGGGCCTGGGCGCGATTTTAAACATCATTTTCGACCCGATCCTGATCTTCGGCCTGTTCGGATTTCCCAAAATGGGAGTTGCCGGCGCGGCCGCGGCTACGGTGTTCGGCCAGATCGTGGCATTTTTCCTGGCAGTCTTTTTAAATGTCAGAAAGAATAAGGAAATCCGGCTCCACATTACCCAGATGAAACCGGACGCCCGGATCATCAAGAATATTTACGCCGTAGGCGTGCCGTCCATTATCATGACGGCCATCAGCTCCGTGATGACCTTTGGAATGAACAAGATCCTGATCACGTTCACCACCACGGCGACGGCGGTGTTCGGCGTCTACTTTAAGCTCCAGAGCTTTGTATTCATGCCCGTATTCGGCTTAAACAACGGCCTGGTGCCCATCGTGGCCTACAACTACGGCGCCCGCAAGGCCAGCCGTCTGACTAAGGCTGTAAAGCTGAGCATCTGCTACGCTGTGGGAATTATGATTATCGGTTTCGGCGTGATCCAGTTTTTCGCCCCCAACCTTCTGGGGATCTTCAACGCCTCCGAGCATATGCTGGGTATCGGAGTTCCGGCCTTAAAGATCATCAGCTTAAGCTTTATCCTGGCTGGATTTAACATTGTCAGCTCCTCTCTGTTCCAGGCGCTGGCCCACGGGTTTTTAAGCCTTTGGGTATCCCTGGTGAGACAGCTGGTGGTGCTGCTCCCGGCGGCCTACATCTTCTCCCTTTCCGGAAACCTGGAAAATGTGTGGTGGTCGTTCCCGCTGGCAGAGCTGTTCTCCACGGCCATGTGTGCCACCTTCCTGCGCTATGTATATAAGAAGGAAGTAAAGCCCATCGCCGAGGAGGAGAAACAAAATTCATAAAGAAATGTCCTTCGCGGGCCGTCCGTTCCCTTCGGGGCGCGGGCGGCCCGTTTTGCGTGCTGGGAAACGGATCGGACGCCGCGGCAAACACCGGTTTCAAACCTGCGCGGCCTGATCGGAAACGTGCATTTATTTATAGAAAAAGTTTAAATAATCTGAATAAATATATACAATAAGATAATTTACAAAATAAAGAAAAATAATTTTAAAAAAGTATTGACAAAATAGCGGGCGTGTACTATAATGAAACCATCAAAAAGAGATAGACGAGAGAACCTCTAAAAAGAACGGATCTCCACAAAAAAGAAATTTTCCAAGGGGCGTATCCCAAAAGAAACATTCTTCGGAGAGTATTTTTCAAGAAGGAACCATCGGTGGATTCTATGAAAAGTATTTCAAAGAGAGTATCCTGAAGCGGAACATCTCAAAAAAGAAAGGGTTGGTTTTCCTCCCATATTCTTGACAGAGAGCATCCAGAATAGGAACCATTTGAATCGGTGATTGACAAAGAGAATTTCTCAGAATGGATTATCTCAGAAAAGGAGGTACGGTCCAAAGTACTAAGCGGTTAATCCCCAGGAATATTTGAAATCATTTCTTCACATCAATTTTTTTAATAATGGTTAAGAGAATAGATGAAATTCGATCAGAATGGGAGAGATGAGGAAGAATAAAAACATAGATTACTGATAACAGGGGATTTTATCAGAGCGAATGAAAGTTTCGCAATATAGAAAAACGAGGTATAATCCAATGGATACAATGAGTTAGGAATGGGTACTGATTAGCAGAATCGGTATCCATTCCTATTTTATGTCACGAGAAACGGTGTCTCTTATGATTTATAAGCCTTCGGTGGAGGCGTACTCCGCGCGGAGAAAATGGCGCCTGTGGGGCAGTGAGCCGGTGTGGGGACAGAATTTGCTTTTTGTGGTATTTTGTAATGTGAGAAAGGGCTTGGCCGGATTGGGAGCTTTTTCTCATGGGACAGAAAGATTTTACGGGACAGGCGGATCCGGCGCGGGCCGGACGGGAAAACAGCGGGAAGACGGGAGAGACGAGAGGATGAACATATTTGCGAGGCTGGAGGATGACAGGGAATTTTCGGAAAACGAGAGGATTGTGGCGGCCTATATTTTGCGGGACCCGGTGCGGTTTCTGGAGCAGGGAGGAAAGGAAATCGAGCGGGAGTGTTTCGTTTCCCAGGCGACGATTTACCGGCTCTGTGAAAAGCTGGGCCTGGCGGGACTGTCGGAGCTAAAGGTAAAGGTTTCCGGCTCCTTAAAGGATTATCTGAGCAGAAAGGGGACGGATTTTGACTATGATTTTCCGGTGAAACGGGGGCAGACTCTGTATGAGGCGGTGAACGGGCTGCGGGAGGACTATGAGGAGACTGTGCGGGAGACGGCGGGACTTTTCCAGACAGAGGAGCTTGGCCGGGCCGTGGAGGCCATGAGGAAGGCAAAGGTGATTGACGTCTACACCTCGGCGGGGAATATTTTTTTTGCGGAAAATTTCCAGTTTCAGATGCGGGAGATCGGAGTGCCGGTGCAGGTTCCGGTGGAGGAATATCAGCAGAGGCTGACGGCGGCGTCCGGGGATGGAAGTCATTTTGCCGTGGTGATTTCTTTTGGAGGACGGGGGATGCTGACAGATGGCATCTGCCGCCTTCTGCGGGAAAATGGGACGCCGTTTCTGCTGATTTCTTCCAGGGAATACCGGCCGGAGGAGCCGAAACCGGATTTTCACATCTTTCTGGCGTCCGGGGAGAACCATTTTCATAAAATGTCGTCCTTTTCCACCAGATTGTCTCTGCTGTTTGTGCTGGATGTGCTGTATACAGGATACTTTCAGACGGACTATGACGGTTTTCTGGAGCGGAAACTGTCCTACTACAAAAAGATCGCTGGGATGAGAGGGAGAGAGTGAGAAAAACTTCCGTTTCCCGCAGGAAACGCAGGGGACTGGGGGAGAAAAAACTCCGTTTTTTCCGGGCCGGTTGTAATTTGGAATGGCCAGGTTATAATAGAGGCAGAGGAAAAAGGAGGAGAGCGCTATGGAAGTAAAGGCAATTATGTGTGATCTGGACGGGACGCTGCTCACCAGCGGCGGGACCGTGTCGCCGGTGACGAGAGAGGCCATAAGAAAGGCCAGGGAAAAAGGGATCCTGTTTGGGCTTTCCACCGGGCGGGATGTGCACAGCGTAAAGACACTTTTGAAGGAGTGGGGGATCGACGGCCTGGTAGACGCGATTGTGGGGACTGGAGGCGCGGAAATCTGTGATATTTCCATGAATGTGGAGAAAGCGAGCTTTCCCTTGGACGGCGCCCTGATCTTGGAGATTATGAAACATTTTGGGGATATGGACGTGAATTTTGCCGTTCCCTATGAGGGAATTCTCTATGCGCCTAAGGAGGACGAGCATATTCAGAGGCTTTCCAAGGCGGACAAGGTGCCTTATCAGGTGGTGGATTTTCAGGAGTTTTTAAAGGAGCCGAAACCGAAGGTGATGATCGTGTGCCGCCCGGAGGATATGGAGGCGGTGGTGGAGCGGAGCCAGACGTTTTCCGACGAGAGATACAAGGCGGCGGCCCTGAAAACGGCCAGCATCCTGTTTGAGTACATGGATCCCAGGATCTCCAAAACCCACGGTCTGAAACAGATTATGGAGCTGCACGGGCTTACGATGAGCCAGCTCTGCACCTTCGGGGACGCGGACAACGACTATGATATGACCCTGAACGCGGGAGTGGGAGTGGTGATGGCAAACGGCAGCGAGAAGACGAAAAGCGCCGCCGATTACCTCACGGATGACAATGATCACGACGGAGTGGGGAATTTTATAAACAAATACATACTGGAGCTGTAAAAAGAAGACGGCCGGACGCGCGGGAGACTGCGTATCCGGCCATTTTGCGGTCTATATGGGAGGTTTTGGGGGCGGGAAAAAGCGCTTTTAAGTTGTGAGGATCGGGCTGTATTCCGGGGATGGAGAGAGGACTGCCGGGGCGTTTTTGTATACTCCGCATTTCCCCTTGCCCGCCGGTGGGAAACCGTATATACTATAGGCGAAAAGGAGAGAGACTATGAGAAGGATTCTGATTATAAATACGGGAGGGACATTTTCCTCCGTAAAGAGTGAGGGCGGGCTGACGCCGGGGCTGGGGGAGCACGACATCCTGGCGGAGCTTAAGACGGTAGCGAAAGACTGTGAGCTGAAATATGAGGACTTCTGTTCCCTGGACAGCGCCAATATTCTGCCGGAGCACTGGGCGGGGCTGGCGAAACGGATTGAGGCCGCCAGCCGGGAGTATTCCGGGATCGTGGTGATTCATGGCACGGACACCATGGCCTACACGGCTTCCATGTTGTCCTTTATGCTGTGGGGCGTGCCGGTGCCGGTGGTGATCACCGGCAGCCAGCTGTCCATTTCCCATCCGGTGGCGGATGCCATGGAAAACTGCCGGGCGGCTATTCATATGGCAAACAGCCGCTGTCCCGGGGTGTTTGTGGCTTTTAACCGCAAGATTATGCTGGGAGTGCGGGCGTCCAAGGTGAGGACCATGAGCTTTGACGCCTTTGACAGCATCAACTATCCGCCGGTGGCGGAGATCAACGCCTTTGGAATGCGGATTCAGAAGGAGCTGATTCCCCGGCGGGCAGCGGTGCGTTTTCAGGCAGATACCAGCTACTCGGATAAGGTGATGGTGGTGAAACCCGTTCCGGGGACGCCGCCGGAAATCTTTGATGTGCTGGCGGATCTGGGCTGCCGGGGCATTGTGGTGGAGGCCTTTGGGCTGGGGGGACTTCCCTTCGGGGAAAACGACCTGTGCGAGGCGGTGCATCGCACCGTAAAGCGCGGCGTGGCCGTGGCCATCGGCAGCCAGTGCCGGTATGACGGCAGCAGCCTGGAGGTGTACGAGACTGGAAAAAGAGCGCTGGAGGCCGGAGCTATGGAGATGTACGACATGACCACGGAGGCGGCGGTGACGAAACTGATGTGGCTGCTGGGCAAGGATCTGACCATGGAGGAACTGCGGGAGAAGTTTCGGGAGAACCTGGTGAACGAGGTGTCTTCCAGGGATTTCGCGGAGTGAGAGGTGAGTATGGATAGCAGAAAAGAATGGGAGAAGGCGGAGCAGACGGTTCCGGAGCCGGAGAGCTGGGCCCGGCAGCAGGAAAAGGAGCTGCGGGAGCGGCAGGTGCTGGAGACGGCTCTGCGGGCCGGACGGATTCTCCTGGGAAACGGGGGCGAGATCTTCCGGGTGGAGGAGACCATGCAGCGGATCTGCCGCCATTACGGGGTACATTCTGTCAGCGCTTTTGTACTGAGCAACGGGATCTTTCTGTCCGCGGGGAACGGAAACGAACCGTATTATTCCACTGTGCGCCACATTCCCACCTGGGTCACCAGGCTGGACCGGGTGACGGAGGTAAACCAGCTTTCCAGGGAGATCGAGAGCCGGAATTACACCCTGGAGGAAGTGGGGCGGAGACTGGATGAAATAGAAGGAATGCCGGGCCGCTCCAGAGTGGCCCAGATTCTGGTGGCGGGAATCGCCTGCGCCTGTTTCAGCTTTCTCTTTGGGGGAAATGGCGGAGATATGACGGCGGATTTCCTAACGGGGCTGATTTTGTACACCTTTCTTTTGTACGCCTGCGGTGGACTGTCCAAGATCACGGGAAACGTGCTCTGCGGCGGGCTGATCACGGTCTGCTGCATTGTGTTTTACCACATTGGGCTGGGGCAGAACCTGCGGCCGCTGATGATGGGGGCGATTCTGCCTCTGGTGCCGGGCCTGACCTTTACCAACGGGATCCGGGATCTGGCGGACGGGGACTACATTTCCGGCTCCGTGCGGATGCTGGACGCGGTGCTGGTATTTATGAGCTTAGGCGCTGGGGCCGGAGCTGTATTTCTGGCCTATCATCATCTTCTGGGAGGTGTGCTGCTGTGATGGAGCAATTAATTGCCGCGTTTGCGGGGACGGTGGCATTTGGGTTTCTGTTTGGGATTCCCAGACGGTATTTTGGCTACTGCGGGCTGTGCGGGAGCGTGGCCTGGGGTGTGTACGTGCTGTCCGTGTGGGGATCGGATGTGGTGGCGTCCTTTGCGGCCACGGTGGTCGTGACCCTGATGTCCCGCTTTCTGGCGGTCTGGAAACGCTGTCCGGTGACGGTGTTTCTCATCGCCGGCCTGATTCCCCTGGTGCCGGGAGTGGGACTTTACTGGACGTTTTACTATCTGGTGACAAACCAGCTGGAGCAGATGTCCTCCACAGGGCTGGTGGCGGTGAAGTCAGCCTGCGCCATAGTGCTGGGGATCGTGTTCGTGTTTGAGATTCCGCAGAAGTTTTTCCGGTGGATGTCCGGGCCGGGGCAGAGACAGTGAGAAAGCCGGCGGCCTGACTGCGGTTTGTGAAAAAAATATCATTTCTTTCAGATTTATTCATGAAAATAATTCAACCTATATATAAAATCTATGAATTTGATTCGTCCATATGTCCATGCTATAATGTAAAAACAGAGGCGCCACTTTCTGTTTTGTACAAAATGGATAAAACCTATATGGAGGGAATGTTTCATGGAAAAGAAGAAAAAATTAGGGCTTGTACCCAAGCTGATCATTGCGATCATTCTTGGTATCCTGATTGGTCAGTTTATGCCGGAGAGCATCTGCCGGGTAATTGTGACCCTGTCTGGATTTTTCAGTAACTTTTTGAAATTTGTCATCCCGTTGATGATTTTAGCTTATGTAACTATGGGTATTGCGGATCTGTCTCAGGGCGCTGGAAAGCTGCTTCTGATCACGGTGGCTATCGCTTACGGCTCCACCCTGATCGCCGGCACGTCCTCCTTCCTGGTAGCGATCAACCTGTTCCCCAGCTTTATGAGCGCTGGAGCGCTGGAGCAGATCGCCGCTACGGCAGACGCGTCCCTGACCCCGTATTTCTCCCTCAGCATCCCGCCGCTGTTTGACACTCTGTCCGCGGTAGTGCTGGCGTTTATCCTGGGCCTGTGCCTGTCCTCCATGAGAGGAAAAGAGATGGGAAATACCCTTTACGACGCAGTAAAGGATTTCTCCAAGATCATTGACAAGGTGTTACACAATATTATTATTCCGCTGCTGCCCCTGTACATCCTGGGAACCTTTACAGATATGACGAAATCCGGAAAGACCTTCGCGATCTTAAGCATCCTCTGGAAGGTATTCCTGGTAGTGATCGTTATGCACCTGATCTGCATTCTGGTGCAGTTTGTGATCGCAGGCGCAGTCAGCAAGAAGAATCCGTTTGCGCTGATTAAGAACCAGATCCCCGGCTATACCACGGCTCTGGGAACTCAGTCTTCCGCCGCGACGATTCCTGTAAACCTGCAGTGCGCGGCTGCGGACGGCGTCTGCGAGCAGATCCGCAACTTCGTGGTTCCGCTGTGCGCCAACATTCATATGGCAGGATCCATGATTACCATCACGGCCTGCGCTACGGCAGTCTGCCTGATGAACCAGCTGCCCATCAGCCTGGCTACGGTAATTCCGTTTATCATGACCCTGGGCGTGGCCATGGTGGCATCCCCCGGCGCTCCCGGCGGCTCCATTATGACGGCACTTCCGTTCTTATACATGATATTCGGAGCAGAGGCTGGCGATCCCAATGGCCCCATCTGCGCCATCATGGTAGCTCTCTACATCACCCAGGATTCCTTCGGAACCGCCTGCAACGTGTCCGGAGACAATGCCATCGGCGTGATCGTGGATATGATTTACAAGAAATTTATCTTAACAGAGACACAGGAGGCATAAAATGTCTTTTATCAGTGTATTTGATGTGCTGGGGCCGAATATGATCGGTCCCTCCAGCTCACATACGGCGGGGGCGGCCCTCATCGCCTACCTCGCTCAGAAGATGATAAACGGTCCTCTGGTAAAGGTGGAGTTTACCCTTTACGGTTCATTCGCGAAGACCTACCGCGGCCATGGCACGGACAAGGCCCTGCTCGGCGGTATTATGGGGTTCTCCGCTGACGATATGAGGATCCGGGAATCCTTCCGCATCGCCAAGGAGCGGGGGCTGGACTTTTCCTTTTCCGTGAACGAGGAGGAAACGGAGGTTCATCCCAACACCGTGGACATCGTTATGACAAATGCCGCGGGGCAGCGGATGGAAATCCGCGGAGAGTCCTTAGGCGGCGGAAAGGTCCGTATCGCAAGGATCAATCAGGTGCAGGTGGACTTCTCCGGCGAGTACAGCGCGGTCATTGTGATCCACCAGGACAAGCCGGGAGTGGCAGCCCACATTACCAAGTGCCTGAGCGACAAAAATATCAACATTGCGTTTATGCGCCTGTTCCGGGAGGCCAAAGGGCACACCGCATACACCATCGTGGAGTCCGACGGACGCCTTCCCATGGATATTCTGGAAAATCTCCGGGAGAACGTCCATGTTCACGATGTGATGATCGTACAAGTATAATAGATTGGGAGATTGTCAGATGATGGATTTTAAGAACGCAAAAGAGCTTTTGGAATTGTGTGAAAGCCAGAGCCTGCCCATATCCCAGGTGATGAAACTGCGGGAAGTGGAGCAGAGTGAGATTTCCATGGAGACGGTGGAGAGCCGTATGGCAAAGGCATTGGAGATCATGCGGGAATCCGCCACGGCTCCCATCCACACACCGGTGAAGTCCATGGGCGGGCTGATCGGCGGCGAGGCCAGGAAACTGGCGGATCACCAGGAGGCCGGGAAAGGAATCTGCGGCCCCGTCCTGGGAAAGGGAATCACCTACGCGATGGCGGTTCTGGAGACCAACGCCTCCATGGGACTGATCGTAGCGGCGCCCACGGCCGGTTCCTCCGGCATTGTGCCCGGCGTGCTGCTGGCCCTTCAGGAGTGCTACGGATATTCGGACGAGGCGATTTTAAAGGCATTGTTTAACGCCGGAGCCGTGGGTTATCTGGCTATGAGAAACGCCACTGTGGCCGGAGCTGTAGGCGGCTGTCAGGCGGAGGTAGGCGTGGCGGCTGCCATGGCGGCGTCCGCGGCGGTGGAGCTGATGGGCGGGTCCCCCAGGCAGTGCCTGGACGCGGCCTCCATTGTTCTCATGAATATGCTGGGACTGGTGTGCGATCCGGTCAGAGGCCTGGTGGAATATCCCTGCCAGAACCGGAACGCGGCCGGCGTGGCCAACAGCCTGATCGCGGCGGAGATGGCCCTGGCGGGAATCCCGCAGCTGATTCCGCTGGACGAGATGATCGACGCCATGTATTCCGTAGGAAAACGCCTGCCCGCGGAGCTGCGGGAAACAGCCCTGGGCGGCTGCGCGGTGACGCCTTCGGCCTGCGCTACCTGTCAGGGATGCGGGGGAGTGTAAGCTCCTGCGGAAATAAAAATATACAGAGAGCCATGGTCAAAGGGCCGGAAATCCGGCGGAGGAATTTTGACTAAGGGCCTCTTGGCTGTACAAAAGAAAACGACGATTTTTGCGCCGCGCAGGCTTTCTTTCTGGCTTGCGCGGCGCATTGCCGTATCCGGGAAATAACTGGAAAAAAGGAAAAGAAAATTGAACAGAATCACCGGGAATGCTGGATAAAATGGCGGGAATTTATTAAAATTTTAGAAAATATGGACAAGGCAGGTAAGATTGGGGTATAATAATTCCGAATTCGCAAACAGAGAAAGCAGGTGCGGTTATTAAAGATAACAGACAGGTATTTCGCAGCCTGGCGCTGGTGACCCAGCTGGGGCTGACGGTAATGGTGCCGGTTTTTCTGTGTATTTTTGCGGGCCGGTGCATTGACTCGCGTTTTGGTACGAGGTGGACGCTGCTCCTCATGATCATGGGCTTTCTTGCAGGACTGTTGAGCGCCTGGCGGCTGGCCGCCAGAGTGATTCACATGGAGGAAAAGGAGCGGGAGGAGAGAGAAAAGGAGCGTCTGAGAGAGTGGGAGCAGGAGCATTCTGAGAGCGCTCCCATCCGAAAGCCGAAACGGGAGAGCCGGGTAATCAAAGAGAGGGAGAATCAATATGGAGAGAACCACAAAGGCTCTGGTCGCTGAGATCTCGGCGGGTATTATTGTACACAATGCGCTGTGTGCAATCCTGGCCGGGTGTTTCTTTCAGGATAGGGCGGTGTTTGCCGGGCTGTTTGTCGGCATGGCCAGCGCGATCCTGATGGTAGTCCACATGGCGTTTTGCCTGGAGCGTTCCATTGACACGGGAGATTTTTCCGCGGCCAACAAAAAGACGGTGGTGGGGTCCGTGATCCGGAATTTTTGCTATCTCATCCTGCTTCTTGTGATCCTTTGGAAATTCTCGGATAAAATTAATGTATTGGCAGTAGTGATCGGGGCCCTCGGGCTCAAGACCGGAGCTTATATGCAGCCGGCCTTACACCGATTGTTCCACAAGCGGACATGACCGCTAACGCGGTCATCGCGAATCATGAAAGCCAGATGGCTCCACGCCTACGGCGTTCCCGCCATCTGCCGACGGTATTCGAAATCCGGGCTGTCGCCCTACATTCTTATTTAACAGGAAACTGCGTTTCCTGTTAAATAAAAATGCTCCGCAAGGAGGCGCACTCCGCGCAAAGGAAAATGGCTGCTGGCGCAGCCGCGCTCCGGCGCGAGTGTGCGCCAAGCGCACACTTTCTTATACCGTCTTGCCCGTCTGATGCCGATATATCTGTGCGTGCGAGCACGCCCATCTATATCGGCGCCATCCGGGTCTTTCACAGTAAAATTAAGAAAGGAGGCTGGCATATGGGAGGAATCAGTCTGACTGGAGAACCGGATTTCATGATCCATGGAGTGTACCAGTTCACCATGTTCGGACAAGAGCTTTGGATCACGACGACAACCATAGGGATGTGCATTACGACCATCTTTATCCTGATTCTGGCAATCATCGCCCACGGCAAGCTGAAACGGGCCACGGAGGTTCCGGGCACCGTTCAGAACATTGCGGAGTACGCGGCGGAGATGCTGGAGAAGATGATCGGCAGTGTCATGGGAGCGAACGGCGGACGTTTTTTTAACTACATCGGAACGATTTTCCTGTTCATCCTGTTCTGCAACATCGGCGGCTTATGCGGGCTGCGCACCCCGACGGCAGATTTCGGCGTGACCTTTACCCTGGGTATTTTTACGTTCCTGATCGTAAACTACCAGGGAATCAAGAACAGGAAGTTCAGGCATTTTACAAGCCTGTTCGAGCCGTTTCCCATCCTGTTCCCCATCAACCTGATCGGCGAGATCGCCAATCCGATCTCCCTTTCCCTGCGTCTGTTCGGAAACATGGTTTCCGGCGTGATCCTGATGGGACTGTGGTACGGCATGATGCCGATTTTTGTCAAGATCGGTATTCCGTCGTTTCTGCACGTGTACTGCGATCTGTTCTCCGGAGCGATCCAGACGTATGTGTTCTGTATGTTGACGATGGTTTATGTCAATGACAAGATGGAGTAAAAAACATCACCGCCCAGGCGGAAAAAGCAAATTATGATTTAGGAGGAAATCACTATGAATGGAATTTCTGGTCAGGACTTTATTTTAGGATGCTCAGCCATCGGCGCAGGTCTGGCGATGATCGCCGGTATCGGACCTGGTATCGGACAGGGAATCGCGGCAGGACACGCGGCAGCGGCCGTGGGACGCAATCCCGGCGCGAAATCTGACATTACATCCACCATGCTTCTGGGACAGGCCGTAGCGGAGACCACCGGTCTTTACGGTTTCGCAGTGGCAGCGATCCTGATGTTCTTAAAGCCTTTCAGCTAAAGAGAACGGGAGAAAATTTGCTGCATGAGAGACGGCAAGGAAAGGAGGCGAAACCTTGGAACGGTTATTGGGATTTGATGCGCAGATGCTTTTTGACAATGCCATAACGGCCATCAATATTTTCATTCTCTTTTTTGCCCTGTCCTATCTGCTGTTCAACCCGGTGAAGAAGGTTCTGGCCGACAGGCGGAACAAGATCGCCGGAGAACTGGAGCAGGCGGCGAGGAGCCAGGCGGACGCTGAGGCGCTGAAAAGTGAGTACGAGGCAAAGCTTAAGGACGTGAAAAAGGAGGCTGATGAGATCCTGGAGGCGGCGCGCAGAAAGGCAAAGGCGCAGGAGACCGAGATCGTGGAGGCAGCCAGGGTGGAAGCGGCCAGGATCATGGAACGGGCCAACCGGGAGATCGAGCTGGAGAGAAAGAAAGCCATCGACGACCTCAAGCAGGATGTGGTTTCCATCGCATCCCTGATGGCAGGCAAAGCGGTGGCGGCATCTATGGATGTGAAAATCCAGGACGCTCTGATCGACGAGACTTTGAAGGAAATGGGTGAGAGTACATGGCGAAGCTAGTATCGAAGGTATACAGCGATGCGCTGTTTGAGGTAGCCCGTGAGAAGGACCTGATGGATACCCTGTTTGAGGAGGCCAAAGGGTTATACGAGGTATTTGATTCCAATGGGGAGCTTTTGGAGCTGCTAAACCATCCAAAGCTGGTCCGGGAGGAAAAACTGGAAATGCTGCAGTCGGTGTTCTCCGGAAGGATCTCCGACGAGTGGATGGGATTTCTTACCGCCATCGTGGAAAAGGGGCGGCAGAAGGACCTGTTAAACATCATCAGCACCTTCATCGGGGACGTGAAGGAGTATAAACACATTGGCGTGGCCAGCGTGGAGAGCGCCGTGGAGCTGCGGGACGAGCAGAAAGCCCGCCTGGAGAAACGGCTCCTGGAGACCACGTCCTATGTGGAGTTTGAAATGAAGTATTCCGTAAAACCGGAGCTCATCGGCGGCCTGGTCATCCGCATCGGTGACCGGGTGGTGGACAGCAGCATCCGGACCCAGCTTTATGAGATGAAGCGGGAGCTGATGAAACTGCAGCTGGCCTAGGACGGCTGCGTGGACTGAAAATATGCTGTCCGCAGGCTGCGGACGGCAGGAAAGGTGCGAACTGAATTATGAATTTAAGACCAGAGGAGATCAGTTCGGTCATTAAGGAGCAGATAGAGAGATACTCCGCCAAGCTGGAGGTGTCCGATGTGGGCACGGTCATCCAGGTGGCGGACGGCATCGCCAGAATCCACGGCCTGGAGAATGCCATGCAGGGAGAGCTTCTGGAGTTTCCGGGAGAGATCTACGGCATGGTGCTGAACCTGGAGGAGGACAACGTGGGCGCCGTGCTGCTTGGCGATTCCAGCCCCATCAGCGAAGGGGATCTGGTAAAGACCACCGGCCGCGTGGTGGAGGTGCCTGTGGGCGATGCCCTGACGGGCCGCGTGGTCAATGCTCTCGGACAGCCCATTGACGGCAAAGGACCGATTGAGACCGATAAATACCGCCGGATCGAGCGCGTGGCGCACGGCGTAATCGAGAGAAAATCCGTGGACACCCCCCTTCAGACGGGAATCAAGGCCATCGACGCCATGATCCCCATCGGTAGAGGCCAGCGTGAGCTGATTATCGGCGACCGCCAGACAGGAAAGACGGCCATTGCCGTGGACACCATCATCAACCAGAAGGGCCAGGGCGTTCACTGCATTTACGTGGCCATCGGACAGAAGGCGTCCACCGTGGCGAACATTGTAAAGACCTTTGAGGAGTACGGGGCTATGGACTACACCACCGTGGTTGTTTCCACGGCGTCTGACCTGGCACCCCTTCAGTATATTGCGCCCTATTCCGGCTGCGCCATCGGCGAGGAGTGGATGGAGAACGGCGGGGACGTGCTGGTGATTTACGACGATTTAACCAAGCACGCGGCCGCTTACCGTACCCTGTCCCTGCTGCTTAAGAGACCGCCGGGACGTGAGGCTTATCCGGGAGATGTATTCTATCTCCACTCCAGACTTCTGGAGCGGGCGTCCAAGCTGTCGGACGATCTGGGAGGCGGCTCCCTGACGGCTCTGCCGATCATCGAGACCCAGGCGGGAGACGTTTCCGCCTACATCCCCACCAACGTGATTTCCATCACGGACGGCCAGATCTACCTGGAGACGGAGGCGTTCAACTCCGGTTTCCGCCCGGCCATCAACGCCGGACTGTCCGTGTCCCGCGTAGGCGGCGCGGCTCAGATCAAGGCCATCAAGAAAATCGCGGCTCCCATCCGTGTGGAGCTGGCCCAGTACCGGGAGCTGGCGTCCTTTGCCCAGTTTGGCTCGGAGCTGGATTCCAGCACGAAGGAGCAGCTGGCCCAGGGCGAGCGCATCCGCGAGGTGTTAAAGCAGGGGCAGTATCAGCCCATGCCGGTGGAATATCAGGTGATGATCATTTTCGCGGTGACGCGGAAACTGCTTTTGGACGTGCCGGTGGAGGACATCCTGGCATTTGAGCGCGATCTGTTCAAGTTTATTGACAAGAAGTATCCGGAGATTCCGGCCTCCATCCGCGACACGAAGGAGCTGAAACCGGAGATGGAGGAGCTTTTGACAAAGGCGATCAGTGAGTGCAAGGCAGAGAGATAAGGCGGTGAAGAATTATGGCATCCATGAGAGATATAAAGCGCAGGCGTAGCAGCATCCAGAGCACGGAGCAGATTACGAAGGCGATGAAACTGGTTTCTACGGTAAAGCTGCAGAAGTCCAGAACGAAGGCCGAAAATTCCAAACCTTACTTTAATATGATGTATCAGACCGTCAGCTCCATGCTGGCGAAGTCGGGAAATATGGATCATAAGTATCTGAAGGCCGGTGCCTCGGACCGGAAGGCGGTGATCGCCATCACCTCCAACCGGGGCCTGGCAGGGGGATACAATAACAATATCATCCGTATGATCGCAGGGGACGAGCGGTTCCCAAGCGGCAGGACCTCCATCTACGCCATTGGAAACAAGGGGAAGGACGGGCTTGCCAGAAAGGGATACGAGATTGCGGGAGACTATCCGGAAGTGATCGAGGAGCCGGAGTATCAGGACGCCCAGGAGATCACGTCGGTGCTGCTGTCGGAGTTTGAAAAGGGGAATATCGGAGAGATTTATCTGGCCTACACGGTGTTTAAAAACACGGTGTCCCAGAAACCGGCCCTGATCAAGCTTTTGCCGGTGGAATTTGAAACCGGGGAGACGGACGGCGGCCCGGCAGTGCTTATGAACTACGAGCCAAACGAGACGGCGGTGCTGGATCAGCTGGTGCCGAAGTACATGAGCAGCATGATTTACGGCGCCCTTTTGGAGGCGGTGGCCAGTGAGAACGGGGCGCGTATGACGGCCATGGACTCCGCTACCAGCAACGCCGAGGAGATGATCGAGGAGCTGAGCCTCCAGTACAACCGGGCGCGCCAGGGTTCCATCACCCAGGAGCTGACGGAGATCATTGCGGGAGCCAACGCAATTTCGTAAGGAAAAAGGAGAAACAAAATGGCAGAAATGAACATTGGTAAGATCACACAGATTATCAGCGCCGTTCTGGATATAAAATTCAGCCAGGGAAAGCTCCCGGAGATCAACGATGCCGTGGAGATCACCATGAAGGACGGCAGCCGTCTGGTGGCGGAGGTATCCCAGCATCTGGGCGATGATACTGTGAGATGTATCGCCATGGGCTCCACGGATGGCCTTGTCCGCGGTATGGAGGCCAGGGCGACGGGAGGTCCCATTTCCGTGCCGGTTGGAGAAAAGACTCTGGGACGCATTTTCAACGTCCTGGGAGAGGCGATTGACAACAAGCCCCAGCCGGAGGTGGAGGAGTACCATCCCATCCACAGAAAAGCTCCCACCTTTGAGGAGCAGTCCACGGAGCAGGAGATCCTGGAGACGGGAATCAAAGTGGTAGACCTGCTCTGCCCCTATCAGAAGGGCGGAAAGATCGGCCTGTTCGGCGGCGCCGGAGTGGGAAAAACGGTGTTGATCCAGGAGCTGATCCGAAACGTGGCTACAGAGCACGGCGGCTACTCCGTATTTACGGGAGTGGGCGAGCGTACCCGTGAGGGAAATGACCTTTACTATGAGATGCAGGAATCGGGGGTTATTGATAAGACCACCATGGTGTTCGGACAGATGAACGAGCCGCCGGGAGCCCGTATGAGAGTGGGCCTGACGGGACTGACCATGGCGGAATACTTCCGTGACACATCCGGAAAGGATGTACTGCTCTTTATTGACAATATTTTCCGTTTCACCCAGGCTGGTTCTGAGGTGTCGGCCCTCCTTGGCCGTATGCCTTCCGCAGTAGGTTATCAGCCTACGCTGCAGACGGAGATGGGCGCCCTTCAGGAGAGAATCACTTCCACGAAGAACGGTTCTATCACCTCTGTACAGGCGGTTTACGTGCCGGCGGACGACCTGACGGACCCGGCTCCGGCTAACACCTTTGCCCATCTGGACGCTACGACGGTACTTTCCCGTTCCATCGTGGAGCTGGGAATCTATCCGGCGGTGGATCCGCTGGAGTCCACCTCCAGGATTCTGGATCCCAGGATCGTGGGAGAGGAGCACTACCGGGTGGCCCGCGGGGTGCAGGAGGTGCTGCAGAGATATAAGGAGCTGCAGGATATTATCGCCATGCTGGGTATGGACGAGCTTTCCGAGGAGGACAAGCTGGTGGTATCCAGAGCGAGAAAGGTACAGAGATTCCTGTCTCAGCCCTTCTTCGTGGCGGGACAGTTTACCGGCCTGCCGGGACGGTATGTGCCGGTTTCCGAGACGATCCAGGGCTTTAAGGAGATCCTGGAAGGAAAGCATGACGACATTCCGGAGAGCTATTTCCTCAACGCAGGAAACATTGACGACGTCCTTGCCCGCGTGAAATAGGGGGTGGGAATATGGCGGAGATGATGAAAATCACGGTCATTACCCCGGAGCGGGAGTTTTACAGCGGAGAGGCCTCCATGGTGGAGTTTACTACCACGGAAGGGAATATCGGAATCTATAAGGAGCACATCCCGCTGACGGCGATCGTGGCTCCGGGAATTCTGACCATCCACGAGGCGGAAGGGAAACGGGAGGCGGCGCTCATCGCCGGGTTCGCGGAGATTCTGCCGGAGCAGGTGACCATTCTGGCTGAGGTGGTGGAGTGGCCGGAGGAGATCGACTACGGACGGGCGGAGGAATCGAAGAACCGCGCGGAACGGCGGCTGAAGGAGCGGAGCGCCGAGATCGACGTGGCTCGCGCCGAGGCGGCTTTAAAGCGGGCTCTGGTTCGGCTGGATACGCGAAAGTAAGAGAATAGGAAAAGGAGAGACCGTATGGCGCATGGGCCGGCGGGCTCTCCTTTTTTGGTGAGGGTGTGATCGGCGCGATGTGGAGTGCGCGTTTTCATTGCAGAGGGGGTGTGGCGGTGTTATCATGCAGGTGTTACCGCCTCCGATACTGGGAACAGGAAGGAGGTGTCCATATGGAAACAATCACATCTCTGATTATCGCAGTCGCGGCAGGCGTGATTAGCCATCTCGTTTGCAAATGGCTGGACAGCGATAAGTAGTCGGTAACCAGCCTATGGTCTAAGCCGCCATACTCAAATGGAATAGAAAACCCCGGAGCAGCATCTCCGGGGTTTTCGTTTGTCAGTCATCCATATGGAAAACTCACATCTCTTTAGCCTACTGGCATTATAGCATATGCGGAAAAGGTTGACAAGATACATAAAGCTTGAGTTTCCGTGCTGTGCTTACCAGGCCCGCGTTTTAATTGCTGGATTACTTTCGCTATGTTATCATGCTGGTGTTACCGCCTCCGATACTGGGAACAGGAAGGAGGTGTCTTACATGGAATTTGTTTTATCTTTTCTGGTCGCTGTTGCGGGTGGCGTGGTTTGCCACTACGTCATCAAGTGGTTAGACGGCGACAAATAGTCGGTAACTAGCCCCGGTTTGTTCCACCGCATACGGAAAAGAAACCCCCAGAGCTGGCACTTTGGGGGTTTCGCTTTGTCGTCCTACATGGACTTGTTTTATCTTTTTGCCTACTGGCATTATAGCATATGCAGACAGGATTGACAAGATACATGAAACTTTGTTTTGATTGTGTTTTGATTGCACACGGTCATTTCGCCCTTTCCGTTGTATGTGTTTTGACATGCCTGATTCAGACAAAAAAACCAATTTTCGGCCCCGGCATTGCGGAGCCTTCGGACAATCGCTGTTGGAAAAACCGGAAAATAATTTATAAATTTTTCATATTCATCAAGAAACCGTCCAGATCCCCCATTTTATCCGCTTTTTTAAGAAAACCTTAATCCTCCCCGGCTTGCGCTTCCCCGTTTTTTCAGTTAAAATAAGAAAAACTATGCCCGCAGGCAAAGCAGGCCGGTGGGAAAACGGAGTCCCCGGCGGGTGTCTGCGCTGGGCGGACAAAAAGGATAAAGCTGCGGACGGCAGCGGGAGGTAAAAATGAAAGAAACTGCGTTAGTGATCATGGCGGCTGGAATCGGCAGCCGGTTTGGAGGAGGAATTAAGCAGCTGGAGCCGGTGGGCCCCAACGGGGAAATTATTATGGACTACTCCATTTACGATGCGTTGAAGGCCGGTTTTGACAAGATCGTGTTCATCATCCGCAAAGACCTGGAAAAGGATTTCCGGGAGATCATCGGAAATCGGATCGAGAAGGTGGCCAAGGTGGAGTACGCATTCCAGGAGATCTCTGACCTGCCGGAGGGATTTTCCGTGCCGGAGGGAAGGAAAAAGCCCTGGGGGACAGGCCAGGCGGTGCTGTCAGCGAAAAAGCTGGTGAACGGCCCGTTCCTGGTGATCAACGCCGATGACTACTATGGAAAAGAGGGATTCCAGAAAATCCACGACTACATGGTGGAACACATGGACGAGGACGGCCAGGTGTACGATATGTGTATGGGCGGTTTCATCCTGCGCAACACCTTAAGTGACAACGGCACGGTGACCCGCGGCGTGTGCGTGCTGAACGAAGACGGGAGTTTAAAGGACGTGACGGAGACCTACGAGATCCGCATGAATGAGGACGGGACGATGCAGGCCCAGGACGAGCAGGGCAGTCCGGTAAAGGTGCAGGCGGATCAGCACGTTTCCATGAATATGTGGGGGCTGCCGGCCAGCTTTATGGACGAGCTGGAAAAGGGATTCCCGGAGTTTTTAGCGGGCCTTAAGGAGGGCGATGTGAAGGCGGAGTACCTTCTGCCGAAGATCATCGACAAGCTGGTGAAGGAAGGCCGGGCGAAAGTGGCTGTGCTGGAGACGAGAGACAAGTGGTTTGGCGTCACCTACAAGGAGGACAAGGAGACGGTGGTATCATCCATCCGGAGCCTGATCGCCGATGGCGTATATCCGGAACGGCTGTTTGAAAAATAAGAGAGAGTGGAGAATCTATGAGTCGATTGAAGAAAAAAGCAGGAATCCTGCTCTGCGTTTTTATTGCGGCGATTGCTGTGTATTTTGTGCTGACCCAAAATATCCTGAACAGGGAGGACGAGCGGGTATACGTTTCCATGGAGGAGGCCACTTTGCCGGTGGTGCATACGGAGACCATGGGGAGAGAGATGAACCCGCTCTGCGGCTATGTCCAGGACATGACGGGGGCCGCCGACTCATTGACGATTCTGCCTCAGGACCGTGTGCTGCCGGTGGTCATTTCCGGCTACGCCGGAGAGGTGTCGGGAATCCGGTATGAGATCCGCAGCCTGGACCAGCAGCAGCTGGTGGAACGGACCACGGTGAACACCTGGGAAAACGGGGAGGACGGAGTGCGGGCGGAGCTGCCCGTGCAGAACCTGATTTCCCAGGATAAACAGTACCAGCTCTGTCTGTATGTGGGCCTGGACGATGGCCGGGAGGCCCGGTATTACACCAGGATTCTGTGGACGCAGGACACGAAGGCCCAGGAGATGGTGGATCTGGCGGCGGATTTCTCGGAAAAGACTTTTGACTATGAGGCAGCGCGGGAGCTGACCACCTATCTGGAGCCCAGCCAGAGCGCGGATAATACGACTCTGGGCCACGTGACCCTGCAGTCGGAGTTTGACCAGATCACCTGGGGAGGCTTAGACATCCAGCCGGTGGGGGAAAAACGGCTGACCCTAAAGCAGTTGGACGGCATCATGGGAAATGTGGAGCTGACCTATATGGCGGCGGAGTCCGGCAGTGTGGACCGGATTTATGAGGTGACGGAGAATTTCACCATGAAATGGGACAGCCAGCGCATTTATATGATGAGCTATGACCGCACCATGAACGAGGTATTTTCCGGCGGCGGAGACGAGGTGAGCGGAAAACGCATTCTCCTGGGGATTTCCACAGACGACGCCATTTCCGTAAAGAAAAGCCAGAACGGCAAATACAGGGCGTTTGTGAGCAGCCGGGATCTTTGGCGGTACGAGTGGGACGGGAGCAGGCCCTATCTGGTGCGGCTGTTCTCCTTCCGGGGTGAGGACCGGACGGAGCTTAGGAATAATTATAACCGCCACGACATCCGGGTACTGAATGTGGATGACAGCGGAAATGTGGATTTCCTGGTCTACGGCTATATGAACCGGGGCGTTCACGAGGGGGCCGTGGGAGCGGCGTTTTACCGCTATCAGGAGGAGAAGGGGATTTTGGAGGAGCGTTTCTTCTTCCCCGCAAGCAAGCCTTATGAGGAGCTGGCCATGGACATCAGCCGCCTGGCGAAACTGGGGGCAAACGGAATGTTTTACGTTTACCTGGACGGGGCGGTGTACGCCGTGGATTTAAACAGCAACGAGTATCTGGTGACGGCCAGCGGCCTGACGGAGGGAACCTGGGCCGTCAGTCAGGATCAGAGCCGTCTGGCGTGGCAGGACGGGCCGGACCGGTACGGGGCGGAGACCATTCACCTGATGAACCTGGAGACAGGGACGAGACAGGACATCCACGCCAGGGACGGGGAAGTGCTCAGGGCCCTGGGATTTGTGGAAAATGACTTTATTTACGGCATGGCGGAACAGAATGGGCAGTGGATGAGCGGGAACCGTGTCATCGGCCTGCCGGTTTACGGCTTGAAGATCGTGGATGACAATCTGAATGTGGAGACGGAATATGGAAAGGAGGGCCTCTACGTCTCCGGCGTGCGGGTCACGGAAGGGCGGGTTCACTTAGAACAGCTGGCCAAGACAGGGGCCAACAGCTATCAGAAAGCCGGAGAGGACATCATCGTCTGCAATGTGGAGGTGGGTGTCCCGAAACTGGAGGGCATCGGCTGGTACGCGTCGGAGGATCGGAAAAAGCTGTATTTTGTCCAGCTGGACACGGAGGTGAAGGCAGGCAGCCGGGTGCGGGTGAGCGCGCCGAGAAACGTGGCTTACGACGTGTCCGACACTCTGGATTTAAAGTCCGGCGGGCGGAAGGCGGAAACGGTTTACCGGGCCTACGGAAACGGAAAGCTCCTCCAGGTCACCGATGGGCTGGCGGAGGCTGTCGCGGCCTGCTATGACGCCATGGGATACGTGACGGACGAGAGTGGACGGATCGTCTGGAACCGGGTGACGCGGCCGAATATGAGGACGATCCGGGAATGGGATACGCTGGCAGGCAGGATTTTGGGGCAGCTGGCCACCTTCTCGGAGGACGGGGAGTACGGAACCGGATTCTGGCTCATGGATGGCCGGGGGCTGACGCTCCAGCAGGCTCTTTACTATGTGGGAATGGGCTGTCCCGCGGCGGCACTGGGGCCGGACGGGAGCTGTGAGCTGATCATTGGCTATGACCAGTACAACGTGACCATCCAGGATCCGGCCACGGGCACCTCCAGAAAGATGGGGCTGCAGGACGCGGGAACCTATTTCGCCTCCCGCGGGAACGACTTTGTGTGCGGCCTCTTTACAGAGTGAATATAAATTTCTATATCAATTTGAGCAGAGCCGGGCGGTTACGTCCGGCTTTGTGTACTTTACAAATGAAAATCTTATGTTATAATCATATTTGCAACGTAGAAGGCACAAGAGAAAACAGCTTGCAGACACGGCGCCGCGGCAGGCGGCGCGGAAGTTTGGACAGGGGATGGCAGAGGCAGAAGGCCGTTTGTCCCCTTCATTGATATAGATCATATTTTTCGAGGTTAAGGGATGGAACAGTTTATTATGAAAGGCGGCAATCCGCTGGTTGGCGAGGTCAACATCAGCGGCGCGAAGAATGCCGCTCTTGGAATTCTGGCGGCGGCGATCATGACGGATGACGACGTGGTGATCGACAATCTGCCTGATGTGAGAGATATTAACGTGCTGCTGGAGGCCATTGAGGAGATCGGCGCCTCCGTGGAGCGCATCGACCGCCATACGGTGAGAATCAACGCGAAGAACATCAAGGAGGTTTCCGTGGATGACGAGTTTATCCGCAGGATTCGCGCCTCCTATTACTTTATTGGGGCGCTTCTTGGAAAGTACAAGAGCGCTGAGGTGCCCCTTCCCGGCGGCTGCAATATCGGCAGCCGGCCCATCGACCAGCATCTGAAGGGGTTCCGCGCCCTGGGGGCGAAGGTGGAGATTGTGAAGGGTTCCGTGGTGGCCCACGCCATTGATCTGGTGGGCAGCCACATTTACCTGGACGTGGTTTCCGTGGGCGCCACCATCAATATTATGATGGCAGCGGCCCTGGCAGAGGGCCAGACCATTCTGGAAAACGTGGCCAAAGAGCCTCACGTGGTGGACGTGGCCAACTTTTTAAACAGCATGGGAGCCAATATCAAGGGCGCCGGCACGGACGTGATCCGCATCAAGGGGGTAGACCGCCTTCACGGCACGGAGTATTCCGTGATCCCCGATCAGATCGAGGCGGGCACCTTTATGTGCGCCGCGGCGGCTACCAGAGGCGACGTGATGGTGAAAAACGTGATTCCGAAACATCTGGAGGCGATTTCCGCGAAACTGGCGGAGATCGGCTGCGAGATCATCGAGTTTGACGACGCGGTGCGGGTGGTTGGAAAGCCGAAACAGCGGCCTACCAATATCAAAACTCTGCCCTATCCCGGTTTCCCCACGGATATGCAGCCTCAGATGGCGGTGACCCTGGCTCTGGCGGACGGCACCAGCATGGTGACGGAGAGCATTTTCGAGAACCGGTTTAAGTACGTGGACGAGCTGGCCCGCATGGGCGGAAACATCAAGGTGGAAGGAAACGTGGCCGTGATCGACGGCGTCCCCGGATTTACGGGAGCCCAGGTGGAGGCCCCGGATCTGAGGGCGGGCGCTGCCCTGGTGATCGCCGGTCTGGCGGCGGAGGGCTACACCGTGGTGGACGAGATTGGCTATATCCAGAGAGGCTATGAGTGTTTCGAGGAGAAACTTCAGGCCCTGGGCGCGGTGATCGAGAAGGTGGACTCCGACAAGGCGCTTAGGAAATTCCAATTAAGGGTAGGCTAACTATTGACAAACCCAGCGGAATAGTATAATATACTTCTGCGAGTAACTGATAAAACTGAAAAGTACGTATATATCCCTTATTCAGAGTGATGGAGACAGAGAGGGTCTATGAAGTCACGGCAACCCCGTCTAAGCGCGAGCGCGTGAGGGGCGGAAGGTGCCAGCCTGAGCGAGGACATAGGGCGTTTGCCCTACAAATCGAGCAATAAGAGGAATTGATGCAGAGATAGTCAAGTCCGTATTGCTGTACGGACTTTTCTTTTTGCCCGCGGCCTGGAAAATGAGAGAAAACGGCTGGCTGCGGAGGAATCATAGGAGGAAAACTGTTCAATGGAGAAATTACTGTTTACATCCGAGTCCGTAACAGAGGGACATCCGGATAAAATCTGCGACGCCATTTCCGATGCCATCTTAGACGCGCTGATGGAGCAGGATCCCATGAGCCGCGTGGCCTGTGAGACGGCTGTGACCACCGGCCTGGTGCTGGTGATGGGCGAGATCACCACGAAGGCTTACGTGGACATTCAGAAAATCGTGCGGGAGACGGTGCGGGAGATCGGCTACGACCGGGCAAAATACGGCTTTGACTGCGATACCTGCGGCGTGATTACGGCCATTGACGAGCAGTCCGCGGACATCGCCCTGGGCGTGGATAAGGCTCTGGAGGCGAAGGAGCACACCATGTCTGACGAGGAGATCGACGCCATCGGCGCCGGAGACCAGGGCATGATGTTCGGCTTTGCCACCAATGAGACGGAGGAGTATATGCCCTACGCCATCGCTCTGGCCCACAAGCTGGTGCGCCGCCTGACTGAGGTGAGAAAGAACGGCACCCTGTCCTACCTTCGTCCCGACGGCAAGAGCCAGGTGACGGTGGAGTACGGCGAGGACGGAAAGCCGAAGCGCCTGGAGGCCATTGTTATTTCCACTCAGCACGACGCGGCGGTGACTCAGGAGCAGATTCACGAGGATATTCGGAAATACGTGATTGACGCGGTGGTTGCGGCTGACATGATCGACGGGGATACGAAGATCTTTATCAATCCCACCGGCCGTTTCGTCATCGGCGGACCTCAGGGAGACAGCGGCCTCACGGGACGTAAGATCATCGTAGACACCTACGGCGGATACGCCCGTCACGGCGGCGGCGCCTTCTCTGGAAAGGACTGCACGAAGGTAGACCGTTCCGCGGCTTACGCGGCCCGCTATGTGGCGAAGAACATCGTCGCGGCAGGACTGGCGGACAAGTGCGAGATTCAGCTCTCCTACGCCATCGGCGTGGCCCATCCCACCTCCATCATGGTGGATACCTACGGCACCGGAAAGGTGAGCGATGAGAAACTGGTGGAGATCATCAGGGAGAACTTTGACCTGCGTCCGGCGGGCATTATCAAAATGCTGGATCTGCGCCGTCCGATTTACAAGCAGACGGCTGCTTACGGCCACTTTGGAAGAAACGATCTGGATCTTCCGTGGGAGCGGCTGGACAAGGCAGAGCTGTTAAAGAGCTATCTGTAAGAAAGAGCCGGAACCAGGTTACAACTGATAACGCTTAGGAAAGGGGAAACTGACATGAGATTTTTTATTGACACAGCAAATGTAGACGAGATCAGAAAAGCGAACGACATGGGCATTATCTGCGGCGTTACCACAAATCCGTCCCTGATCGCGAAAGAGGGAAGGGATTTTAAGCAGGTGATCGCGGAGATCGCCTCCATCGTGGACGGCCCCATCAGCGGCGAGGTGAAAGCCACCACCACTGACGCGGAGGGAATGATCCGGGAGGGCCGGGAGATCGCGGCCATCCATCCCAATATGGTGGTGAAGATCCCCATGACCGTAGAGGGCTTAAAGGCAGTGAAGGTGCTGAGCGCCGACGGAATCCGGACGAACGTGACCTTGATTTTTAACGCGGCCCAGGCCCTTCTGGCGGCCAGAGCAGGCGCGACCTACGTTTCCCCGTTTTTAGGCAGGCTGGATGACATTTCCATGCCGGGCATCGACTTAATCGACCAGATCACGGAGATTTTTATGATGCACGACATCGAGACTCAGATCATCGCCGCCAGCATCCGCAATCCGATCCACGTGATCGACTGCGCGAGAGCCGGCGCGGACATCGCCACCGTGCCCTATCAGGTGCTGGTGCAGATGACGAAACATCCGCTGACGGATCAGGGAATTGAGAAGTTCCAGGCGGATTACCGGGCGGTGTTTGGGGAGTAAAACGGCAGACACAGGCGTGTATAAAAAGACAGACGGTTTCGCAGGGGCCATGGCGTGAGCTGTGGCCCTTGTTGTTTGTGGATTTTCGCTGTGGTTTTTGGCGGGGCCGGGCTGTTTTGAGGTAATGGGAAACTGGAAACGACGGGGAGAACGCCGCCGGTCTTTTAATCGCGGCATTTTGAGAATTTCTGGAAAAACAGGAAAAGGAGAGGCAAAAACCTGGTGCGGTTTTCCCTCTCCTTTTCTCATGCCCAAACGCCGCGGCGTCTGGAGTTTCATTCCTATGTTTTTAGAATACGCCTTTCTCCTTCGCCAGGGACAGAGCGTCGCTGTCGGCGATGATTACGGCATCCTGGTGGAGCTGTAATACGGAAGCGGGAACGTGAGGCGTCACCGGGCCAAAGCAGGAATCATAGACAGCCTGTGCCTTGCCTTTTCCGGAGGCCAGTAAGAGAACCTGCTTTGCCGCCATAATGTTTCCAATGCCCATGGTGTAGGCAGACTTCGGAACCTCGTCGATGGAGGCGAAGAAACGGGCGTTTGCCTCGATGGTGCTCTGGGCTAAGGATACGCAGTGGGTATCGCAGATAAACTCCTCGCAGGGCTCGTTGAAACCGATGTGGCCGTTTCCGCCGATGCCTAAGAGCTGTAAGTCAATGCCGCCCATGGAGCGGATTAAAGCGTTGTAGTCGGCGCAGGCCTTGTCAGCGTCGGGCTCTAAGCCATTGGGAACGTGGGTGCGGTTCTTGTCAATATTTACGTGGTCGAACAGGTTGTGATTCATGAAGTAACGGTAGCTCTGGTCGTTATCGCCGGAGAGTCCCTTGTACTCGTCCAGGTTTACAGAGGAAACCTGGGAGAAGTCCAGATCTCCGCTCTCGTATTTTTTGATCAGTTCCTTGTAAGCTCCCACAGGCGTGGAACCGGTAGCCAGGCCCAGTACGCAGTTCGGTTTCATCAGGATCTGCGCGGCGATGATGTTGGCTGCCTTCCGGCTCAGTTCCTCATAGTTTTTCACCTCATAAATTCGCATATCAGGTTCTCCTTTACTTTTAAATTTGGATCCGGCTCCCCGTGGTTATATCCCCCGGAGCCAGTCCAGCATCATCTCCTATTATAAGCCATATATGGGGGGATTTTCAACTAGATTATCATACTTCCTGCCGGTCCCCTGCCGTCATCCCTTTCTATGGGATGACGGCAGGGGACCGCGGCGGGACCGGCGCGGGAAAAGCGTTTCCCTGCTCGCCGTCAGGGCTCGCCGGGGCCGTCTGTCCGGGCGCGGAAATCCCCGATGCCGCCGGTGGTAACCTGTTCTCTGGCAATCTTTATAAAATCGTAGGCGCAGGAGGGCAGATAGCTGCCGCGCCGGTGGGCCACCACGAAGTCGGACACCGTTTTCGGTTCGCCGAAGCTGTAGCAGTCGATGGGGCGGGTGAAGTGGTGGTGCATCAGGTGGGTTTCAAAGATAAAGGCGGCGCCGTAGCCGACGGACACCAGCTCCATGATGGCGGGCAGGCTGCTGATGTCCATGGTGTTTTCAAACTTCAGGCCGATGCCGCTGAAATAGCGGTCGGTGATTTGGCGGGTGCGCTGGTCAGACAGCGGCTGGAGGATCAGCTCGTTCTGCAGCAGCCTGGGGTCCAGGCGCGGGTAGCGGCTGGCGGGATTAGGCTGGGCGTAATGCCCCAGGGGGTGGCCCTTGCGCAGGCAGAGGAGCATTTCCTCTTTATTCAGGGTCTCGTACTCTAAAAGGGGGTTGAGCACCTCCGGTTTGCTGTAAAAGGCGATCTCGGCCTTTCCGTCCAGCAGGAAACGGTCGTTTTCATCGGAGCTGCCCTCGAAAATATTCACCTTGACGTTGGGGTGCTCCGCCTGGAACGCGGGCAGAGTGGTGGGCAGCATATAGATGCAGCGCATATGGGGAAAGGCCACGTTCAGGACGCCCACGTCCCGTTTCAGAATGTCCGCCAGCTGGATGTCCAGGTTGGATTTTAAACGCAGGATCTCCTTGGCGGCGGCGACGTACTGCTCGCCGGCGTAGGTTAAAACGTACTTGTTTCCCAGCTTGCGGAACAGTTTCTGCCCCAGGCTGCGCTCCAGGGAGATGAGAAATTTGCT
Organism: Lachnoclostridium sp. An14; assembly: GCF_002160755.1. Taxonomy (GTDB): domain Bacteria; phylum Bacillota; class Clostridia; order Lachnospirales; family Lachnospiraceae; genus Lachnoclostridium_A. Next base: position 42,063 of record NZ_NFLE01000022.1, on the reverse strand, counting down.
CAGGGTGGGCTGGCTGATGTAAAGGGCCTTGGCGGCCTTTGTGATGCTCTGATACTTTTCGATGGCAAGGACGTAGTCCAGTTCCCGAAATTCCATGTAAAATCCCCTTTCTGATGTTTCCGTTGAAAATGCAGGAAAAAACAGGAAATCCCAGCCGCGGTTTGGGATCTTCAAAACCGGTTTTCCGCTGTTTTTGATGATTGATATTATTATAGCCGGGCGGCGTAGAAATAGCAAGAAATGCCTGAAAATTATAAAAATCATTCTAAATTAGAATAATATGAAGAATGTTGGAAATCAGGCTTTTACGGCTTGTTTTTGTAAATATTTACTAAATAAAGGCACAGAAAATAGATAAGATCAACATAGAAATAGCTAAATAGAATAATAAAAATGAAATATATGAATTTTACGAATTAATCGAGTTGAGTTACAATAGGGCTAAAGATAGATCTGGCCAGTCTACTGCACAGCAACATGGAAAGGATGAAAGACATCCGCAATGAAAGGACAGGATTTGACCGTGTTTCCTTGCATAAATGGAAATGGAAAACGCGGCAGAGGGGAGGATTGACGATGACAGTAAAAAGCGGAACAGAGTTTCACATTCCGGCGGTGATCATGCGGGGCGGCACCAGCAAGGGGGTATATTTGCTGGAGAGCGACCTGCCGAAGGACCGGGAAACCTGGGACGAAATCCTTTTGAGAATGATGGGCAGTCCGGACAAAAAGCAGATCGACGGCCTGGGCGGTTCCCAGTCCGTCACCAGCAAGGTGGCGATCGTGGGGCCGTCCGCCAGAGGGGACGCGGACGTGGACTACACCTTCGCCCAGGTGTCCGTGGATAAGCCCATTGTGAGCTATAAGGGAAACTGCGGAAACATTTCCTCCGGCGTCGGGCCTTTTGCTATTGAAAAAGGACTGGTGCGGGCGGGGGACGGCATTACCACCGTAAGGATTTATAATACAAATACGGATAAAATCATCGCCGCCGATGTGGAGACGAAGGATGGAAAGGTGGTCTATGACGGGGATTTTTCCATCGCGGGAGTGCCGGGCACGGCATCCCCCATCCGGCTGAAATTTATCGAGCCGGCGGGGACTCTGGGACGGGGGCTGCTGCCCACGGGACGGGAGGTGGATGTCCTGGAGGTGCCGGGGTACGGCCCGGTGGAGGTCTCCATCGTGGACGCCGCCAATCCCCTGGTGTTTGCAAGGGCGAAGGACCTGGGACTCACTGGCCGGGAGCTGCCGGAGGAGATCAACGGGGACGAGGAAACGTCCGCTCTCCTGGAGGCGGTGAGAGGCCTGGCGGCTGTGAAACTGGGCCTTATTAAGGATTACCGGAACTCCGCCTGGGAGACTCCTGGAATTCCGAAAATGACCTTTGTGGCGGAGCCGGAGGACTATCAGGCGTCGGACGGGACGGTGATTAAGAAGGGGGAAATCGACCTTCTCTCCCGAATGATGTCCATGCAGAAGGCCCATCCCAGCTACGCTATGACAGGGGCCATGTGCACGGCGGCGGCCCTGGTGATTCCGGGGAGCGTGGTGAACCAGGTGTGCGGAGGGGAAACGGATCCTCAGTTTATCCGCATCGGCCATCCCGGGGGGATTCTGGAATGCGGCGTGGACTATGAGACGGAGGGGGGACTTCCGGCGATTCTGGACACTTTTGGATTTCGCACTGCCAACCTGATCATGGAGGGCGTGGCGAGAATTTCCCGTTGATGGGGACGGGGCAAATCGTTGACTGAAATGGAGGTATAGGAATATGAATGTTTCTGTTATTTCGCTGATTGTGTTGGCGGTGGTGGTGGCCATCGGCTTTATTAAAAAGGTAAACCTGGGGTTTCTCTCCATCGGCGTTGCCTTTATTCTGGGAACTTTGGGCGGGATGTCGGCAAAGGAGATCACTGCCGGGTTCAGCAGCTCCATGTTTGTGACCCTGGTGGGAGTCACCTTCCTGTTCGGCATGGCGTCCAACAACGGCACTCTGGACTTGTTTTCCAAAAAAGTGGTGGCCCTGGTGGGAAAGCGGACGGTGTTAATCCCCATTCTCATGTTTTTCCTGTCCGCGTTCATCTCCGCCATCGGACCGGGCCACATCGCGGCGGGCATCCTGATGACCACCTTTGCCATGTATCTGGCCTTTGAGATGGACATCAACCCCATGGCCACCGCCCTTTACGCCAAGCTGGGAGCCAACGCGGGCTGCGCGTCCATTCTTTCCATGACGGGCATTCTGGCGAAGAACCTGTCCGAGCCTCTGGGCTACAGCGGGTTCAGCCTGCACCTGTTTCTCACCACCCTGCTGTCCGGGTTTCTCTTTACGATGGTGGTCTATTTCCTTTACAAGGGTTACAAGGTAAAGGCGGACAACCCCTTAAAGCTGTCGGAGATTCCCAAATTTAACCGGGATCAGAAACTGACCATCGGGGCCATCGTGGTGATGGTGGTCTGCTGCATCGGGTTTAAGCTGGACACGGGCCTGTTCGCGTTCGCGGCGGCCGCCGTGCTGATCCTTCTGGGGGCAGTGGATGAGAAAAAGGCCATCAAGGGCATTCCCTGGGGCACTCTCGTATTTATCTGCGGCGTGGGCGTGCTGATCAACGTGATCGACACTCTGGGCGGGATTACCCTGGTGTCCGATTTCCTCACCGGGTTCATGAGCGAGAGCACGGCGGCCCCCATTCTGGCGGCTACTTCCGGCATTCTCTCCTGGGTGAGCTCCACCACAGGCGTGGTAATGCCCGCCATGTATCCCATCGCGGCGGAGGTGTGCGAGACCTTTGGAAGCAGCGTCCACTATGTGGAGCTGATCTCCGCCATCACCGCCACCTCCTTCGCGGCGGCCATCAGCCCGCTGTCCACCGGCGGCGCCATCATCATGTCCTCCTACTCCGCGGCCAGGGAGACCAGCACGGAGGAGTTAAATAAAATGTTCCGGACGCTGTTTTTGCTTTCCGTGGGAAATGTGTTTTTGAATGTGATTTTCTCTGCGCTGGGGCTTTTTAATCTGGGCGGGCTGTTTTACTAGGCGGAAACCGGAGGTCAAACGGGTAAAATATAATCTGATTCCGTCATTGGAAGTGAAAATGGGGCGGCTGTATCTTTGGGATATGGCCGCTCTTTTCGCGCTGTGGGAAACGGCATTTTCCGTGACGGGAAGGCATTTGGCGGGCTACGCGTCCGCGCGGGGCGGGCTGTCTGCCGGTGCGATCCGCGGTCCGTACTTTTTACATGGGCTGAGAAATGGCTGCAATGCCCGATTTCAGAGAATGACAGACAGGTTCTGTTCAAGGAGAGAAAAGTCTGGTATAATAGCCGCGGCATAATAAATTACTTGAAGGAGGAGCATCTTTATGCGAATGATTCCAAATGAGGCACAGAAGGCAAAAATGAGAAAGGACGGCAGTACCCTGAAGTATATGTACGGAGCGGTGGGGGCCGGGAGAGGCATTGCGGCCGGCGGCGTGACGCTGATGGTCTGCGGGGCGGCCTTGGCGGCGCTGGTGAGCTCCGCGGGAGCGGCCCAGGTGCTGGTGATGGGAGGAGCTGTGATCCTTCCGGGAGCGCTTTTGACCCTGTGGGGAACCGCGAAACAGAAGAAACGGGACGACGGCTGGGTGCAGGCCTACATGGCTGGCAGCGGCCTTTCCGAGACGGAGATCCGTCAGGCAGAGGCGGAGTTTGGAGAGCCGGAGTCCATGCTGTTGGGATTTGCCGGAACCGGAAAGCAGGATTTGAGAAAAGCCGGTTTCCTCACGGCCCACTATCTGAAACTGCCGGGTGCGGAGCCGCGGATTTACCGGGTTCAGGACCTGACTGCCTGTTTCTTTACGGAGAAATTTCTCTGCCCGGACGGCGGATACGCCAAAGCGGTGCTGCTTTATACCAGGGATCCGGAAGAATTCGCGTATTTTGAGGATGTGACGGAGAAGGCGGCAGGAGATATGATCCAGGCAGTGGCGGCCGCCAATCCGTCGGTGATCACCAGCCCCTATTTTATTTACGAGGATAGAGAGTACGACGCCGTAAATCAGAGAGAGGAGGTTGTGGCCCTTCACAACCGGATTATGGCCCAGGCGTCGGAATAGACGGGAGGCAGAGTATGAAGATAACGGAATTAAAGTGTACGGCCTGCGGCGGAACCCTGAAGGTGGATGAGAGAAATCCCCATGTGGCGGAGTGCGAATACTGCCATACCAGGTATACGCTGGAGGGAGAGCGGGGGCTGGTACAGCAGGCGCCCCGGATTGACTACACGCCCTATACGCCGAAAAAGGCGGAAAAAGCGGGACAGGAGTTTCAGGGAAAGAGCCGGAGCGCCGTTCTGATTCTCCTGGGGGTAGTGCTGCTTGGGGCTATGAGCAGCTGGGTGATTTTCAGCGGGCAGCAGGCGAAACAGCAGGAGGAAACCGCCATGGCCGCGGGAGCTTTGGCCGGAGCGGAGAATCCGGGGGCGTTATCTGAAGGTCCGGAAACAGGCGGGGACGTGGTTTCCGCCGCCCTGGCAGTCCTGAAGGAGGATCCGTTGATGGCCGCTTTCTGTGAGACGGTGTTTGAGAGGCCGGTGGAGGAGCTGAGGGCGGAAGATCTTTCCCAGATCCGCCAGCTTTCCATCCTGTCGGGGCTGGATACCAGAAGGGTGGGATACAGCATGGAGGAGCCGGGAGAGGATCCGGAGGAGCAGCTGATCTGGGAAGTGTTTTCCAGGGATGATTTTTCCGATGCGGATCTATCCTGCCTGCCAGCGTTTACAGGCCTCACCCGCCTGTGCGTCACCCAGCGTCTTCATGAGGGAGACCTGGCGGGTCTTCCCATCCGGAGCGTCCAGGGATATTTTGACAGTCTGGCGGAGGCGGCTGCCCTGGTGGATGACCCGGCCGGGCTGGAGGAAGTCAGCGCTGTGGGGAGCGCCTTTGATCTCACGGGCATCGAACAGCTGCCGGGATTAAAAAAACTGACGGTAAACGGGGAACTGGCGGATGGGAAAATGCTGGTTCAGGGCAAGGGAATCGAGTCTCTGGCGCTGAACGACCGGGAGCTGTCCATGGATTTTTCCGTGCTCGCTGCCATGCCGGAGCTGAGGGAGCTGTCCCTGGCCTCTGAAAATGTGCGGGACATCGGCTTTGTCTCCGGCATTTCAAAGCTTACCAGTTTAAGCCTTTCCAACGGGGCCATGCTGGAGCTTGGGGCGCTGAGGGGCTGTACCGGGCTGGAATCCCTTTCTCTGGAGAGCTGTGACGAGGTGAAGGATCTGTCGGCGGTGTCCGCTCTGACAGGCTTAAAGCGGCTCCATCTGGATCTGCCCTACGGCTGCCCGGAGCCGGATCTTTCCGGCCTCACCCAGATGGAGGAGCTGACGCTGGAAGGCTTTCAGGGAATGGATTTTCTGAGGAATATGGGCGGGCTTGTAAAACTGACCCTGGACGGCTGCCGGGTGTCAGACCTTTCCGTGTTTTCCGGCCTGACAGGGTTAAAATCCCTGACCTGCACCAGTTTCGGCCCGTCGGAATGGGATTACAGCTTTATTCCAGGGCTGACCTCCTTAGAGGAGGTGGATCTGTTTGGAACGTCCACTTACGGGGACCTTTCCGGAATCTTTCATCTGCCTGCGTTAAAACGCCTGAATATGGGAGGAATGAGCGGGGAGATCAATTTTGACAGAATCGGGGAAAACACGGTTTTGGAGGAACTAAACATAGACCACATGAAACTCTATAAAAATGTGTCAGTGACCGGCGGAGGCGGGATTTCCTATGTGAACTGGGACGATGTGAGCCTGGTGGATCATCTGGATTTCCTGAGCCGGTTAAAGGGCTTAAAGCGCCTTTCTATTCGGGAAAACGGGCTGACGGACTTATCCTTTGCGGAAAGTCTGGGAGCGCTGGAAACCATTGATTTTTCCGACAACTATGTGACGGACGTTTCACCCCTGGCGGCTTTGCGAAACCTCAGGCAGGTGACGGGAACGGACAATCCGGTGTCGAATTACGAAACCCTGGGCGCAGACGTGACCGTGGTGCGCTGACAGGACGGGAAAGGCCCCGGCGGAGGAGAAAAACCTCTGCCGGAGCCTTTTTTCGTGTAGTGGGAAACGGTGTTTCCTGGGGTATAAAAGCCTCCGGCGGGAGACACACTCCGCGCAGAGGAAGATGGCTGCTGGCGCAGCCGCGTTCCGGCGCACACTTTTTGTATGTACCTCCGGCGGTTACATCCGGCTTAAAACCTCTTTCTTTTTTTCGTCGTATTCGTCCTGTTCGATCAGCCCTGCGTCCAGCAGCTTTTTTAACTTGCTCAGCACCTCCACCGGATCCTCCTGGGAGGAGGAAATGGTGGGCTGGGCTGCTTTATCCGCCTGGGAAAAGAGCTGGTTTGCCATATCGCCGAACGCGTTTCCGGCGGCCATGCCCATTCCCATGCCGGCGGCCATGGCTCCTGCGGAACCGGAGCCGGGATTGCGGGCCAGCTCGCCTAGGATGTCCGCCGCTTTCTGACGGCCCCAGTCTCCGCCCAGAGCGTCCATGGCGGCCTTGTCTCCCCGCGCCAGGGTTTCCCGGTTCAGGGCGTCGATGTGGGACCGGTCCAGAGCATCGTATTTTCCCGTGTCAATGTCCAGGCCCGCCAGGGAGAAGTTTACGCATTTCAATCCGTAGTCGGAAATGGCCTCGTCGATATAGGGCTCAATCTGGGCGGAAATCTCGTCTAAAAAGGCGTCCAGGCCGATCAGTTCTTCCTGCCGGTTATTGAGGAACCGGGAAACGGCCGCCTTGATTTTACCCTGCAGCTCGCGGGAGAAATACTGCTCCAGATCCTCCTGGAGCTGAAAGGGGATATTGCTGCCCACAAGCCGCTCCAGAAATACGTCAGGAGCGGTGATCCGAACCTTGTAGGTTCCCCTGGCTCTGGCGGAGGTACGGATGCCCCACGCTTGTCCCGGACCTGGATGGGAGTCTCCGTGCCCCAGCGGATCTCCTGGCTGTCCGCTTTGCGCACAAAGTAGACGGCACAGTGAAAAACGCTGACCCCGCCGGAAAACAGGCTCTGAAGCCGTGTGAGAAAGGGGTAATTTCCGGTGGAGAGCTGATAGGTGCCGCTTTCAAATACCTCCACGCTTTTTCCGCCGGACACGAAGACAGCGCATTCTCCCGGCATGACGATCAGGGTGGAACCGGTGTTAAAGTCTTCCTCCGGCTGCCGCCAGAGCAGGAGCCCGCCGGGGCCGGTGTTTTTGATTACGTTTGTCCAGTGTTTCTTTCCCTGGGATCTGGCTTTTTCGCCGATTCCAAACAGTGCCATAGTATGGTACCTCCTTGCTGATTTCGTATGTCTTGTCGTTTCGCGGCTGGCCGCGGGACCATTCTCTGTTTCTGGAGTTATTTTACATGACGGGAGGGAGATTGTAAAGAAAAACGGGAGCGGGGAACGCGTGCAAAAAGAGGCTGCCGCATCGGCGCGGCAGCCTCTCTCTTTCCACGAAGAACGTCCCTTCGCGGATAAACTGAAGGAGAACCGACAGGATGGGGATTCCTGCCGGCCGGAAATGAAAAAGTGTATATGAAAAGGTATTTCCTTTTCATGGAAAAAGTATAGCGGGAAAATGTGAAAAAAAGGTGTCTTTTCTGTGAAATCACAAAGTTTAGAATACTTTTATAAATGGTCCGGTCAAAGTATGCTATAATCAGAGTATATGAAAGATCGGAGAATGAAATATGAAACTGAGAACCAGACTGGCCGTGTCCTTTCTGACGGTCACGGTGGTGCCCATGCTGCTGATTTTTATGGCCTTTATGGGCCTGAGCAGCTACTCCACCAGTGAGATCAGGAAAAATTACGGCCTTACGGATCAGGTGGAGGTGTTCTCCGCCAATTCCATGCAGATTTTTAACCGCCTGACGGAACCCAGCCGGGAGGAGATCCGAACTCAGATGGAGACGGATCCCGCGGTCTTTGAGGATCCGGCGTATTTGGATATATTGAATGAGGAAATGCTGAGCAAGTATGCCTACGTCATTGTGCGGAAGGACCACGAGGTCATCTACGAGGGGAATCCCCTTTCTGACAGCGAGGAATTTTACAGCCAGCTCCCTGCCTATGGAAACGGAGGCGTTGACATCGAGGGAGGCATCTATCTGGACGGGGACAGCCAGCACCTGCTCAAGCAGATGGATTTTGAATTTCCCGACGGCAGCAGGGGAAGTTTATTTCTGGTGTCCAAGGTGGACGAGCTCATCCCGGAGGTGAAGTCCATGCTGCGGGAAATGCTCATTTCCGGTATTTTGATCCTCTGCTTTACGGGAGTTGCCATGACGACCTGGGTGTACCGCTCCATTTTACAGCCCTTAAGCCAGCTGCAGCAGGCCACGAAGAACATCCGGGACGGCAATCTGGATTTTACCCTGGAGGTGGAGGACGAGGACGAGATCGGCCTCCTGTGCCAGGATTTTGAGCAAATGCGCATCCGGCTGAAGGAATCGGCGGAGGAAAAGGTCCAGTACGACAAGGAGAGCAAGGAGCTGATCAGCAACATTTCCCATGACTTAAAGACCCCCATCACCGCCATTAAGGGATATGTGGAGGGAATTATGGACGGGGTGGCATCCTCGCCGGAGAAGCTGGACAAGTATATCCGCACCATTTACAACAAGGCCAACGACATGGACCGGCTGATCGACGAGCTGACCTTCTACTCCAAGATTGACACCAACAAGATCCCTTATACCTACTCCAAGATCAACGTGGCGGAGTATTTCGGCGACTGCGTGGAGGAAGTGGGGCTGGATATGGAGGCCCGGGGGATTGAGCTGGGGTATTTTAACTACGTGGACAAGGATGTGATGGTCATCGCCGACGCGGAGCAGATGAAACGGGTGATCAACAACATCATCGGCAATTCCATCAAATACATGGACAAGAAAAAGGGAATCATCAACATCCGGATCCAGGATGTGGGCGATTTCATCCAGGTGGGCATCGAGGACAACGGCAGGGGGATCGCCGCCAGGGATCTTCCCAATATTTTCGACCGTTTCTACCGCACGGACGCCTCCAGGAATTCCTCCAAGGGAGGTAGCGGCATCGGGCTTTCCATTGTGAGGAAGATCATTGAGGATCACGGCGGGCGCATCTGGGCCACCAGCAAGGAAGGAGTGGGGACGGAGATCCATTTCGTCCTTAGAAAGTACCAGGAGGTAATACAGGAATGAGCAAAATTTTGATTATAGAGGATGAGGAGAGCATCGCGGAGCTGGAGAAGGATTATCTGGAGTTAAGCGGCTTTGAGGTGGAGATCGCCGGAGACGGGGACGTGGGCCTTAAGAAGGCTCTGGAGGAGGAGTTTGACCTGATTATCCTGGATTTGATGCTGCCGGGGACGGACGGGTTTGAGATCTGCAGGCGGGTGCGGGAGGTGAAAAATACTCCCATTATCATGGTGTCTGCCAAAAAGGAGGACATTGACAAAATCCGCGGCCTGGGCCTGGGGGCTGACGACTATATGACAAAGCCCTTCAGCCCCAGTGAGATGGTGGCCCGGGTGAAGGCGCACCTGGCCCGGTACGAGCGGCTGATCGGCAGCGGAGTTCCTGTCAATGACGTGATTGAGATCCGCGGGCTGAAAATCGACAAGACAGCCAGGCGGGTGTGGGTGAACGGGGAGGAGAAGAATTTTACCACCAAGGAATTTGACCTCTTGGCCTTCCTGGCACAGAACCCAAACCACGTGTTTACGAAGGAGGAACTGTTTTCCAAGATCTGGGATATGGAGTCTGTGGGGGATATTGCCACGGTGACGGTACATATCAAGAAGATCCGGGAAAAAATCGAGTTTAACACGGCGAAACCTCAGTATATTGAAACGATCTGGGGCGTGGGATACCGGTTTAAGGTGTGAGGAAATGGAGATGTGAGGAGACAGCGGCTGATGGGGCCGCTGTTTTTTGTTTAACAGGAATGCTCCGCGCGCGTTTCTGTTATCTTGGAGGAAATGGCCGTGGCTGTGAGGCTCTGGTTTCCTGCCGGTTTCCTGCCTTAGGACCGGCTTGCCGGGGCGGGGCGGCTGTGGTATGATGAAACCATTAAAAAGAAAGGGTGGTCGTGTATGGATACGGTTGTGGAAGATTTGCTGAAAATATGGGACTGGACACTGTCCAACCTGATCGTGATCAACCTGATTTTATCGGTGGTTATCGTCTTTTTCCAGCGGCGGGACCCGAAGGCGGTGTGGACGTGGCTGCTGGCGCTGTATTTTGTGCCGGTGTTTGGATTTTTGTTTTACCTCTTGCTCTGCCAGGATTTTCACAAGGACAAGATGTTCCGGGTGAAAGAGGTGGAGGACCGGCTGAACATTTCCGCCAGGAGCCAGGAAAACTACTTCAAGCACCATGAGATGAGCCTGGAGGAGCCCATGGAACGGGATTATAAGGATCTGGTCATCTACAATCTGGAGACCTCCGGGGCTGTGCTCACTTTAAACAACCATATCCGCATTTTTACAGATGGAAAGGAAAAGTTTGAGGATCTCCGCCGGGAGCTGCGGCGGGCGGAGCATTTTATCCATATCCAGTATTACATTATCAAAAATGACGAGGTGTTCGATTCCCTGATCCCCATTCTCCTGGAAAAGGTGAAGGAGGGGGTGGAGGTGCGAATCCTCTACGACGGCATGGGCGGCCGGTTTATGCCGAAGAAGAAATGGCAGGAGCTGGAGGCGGCCGGCGTGAAGGTGGGGGCCTTTTTCCCTGCCACCCTGGGACGTATCAACCTTCGCGTGAACTACCGCAATCACAGGAAAATCGTGGTAATCGACGGGAAAATCGGCTACGTGGGCGGTTTTAACATCGGAAAAGAGTACATTGGAAAGGATCCGAAGTTCGGATACTGGCGGGACACCCATCTGAAACTTTACGGCGACGCGGTGATCAGCCTGCAGGTGCGGTTTGCCCTGGACTGGAACTATGCCTGCCGGGAAAACCTCTTTAAGCACGCGGAGTATTTTGACATTCCCCGGCCGGTGGAGGAGGAGCGGAAACGGCTGCTGGAGGGCTTAAACCTGCCCTGCGGCATCCAGATCATCACCAGCGGCCCGGATGCCAGGGACCGGCAGATCCGCAACAACTATCTGGAACTGTTTCACAAGGCGAAAAAGCACATTTACATCCAGACGCCCTATTTTGTGCCGGACGACGCGGTGCTGTCCGCCCTGCAGGTGGCGGCCAAATCCGGCGTGGATGTGCGGCTGATGATCCCCTGCAAGCCGGATCACCCCTTTGTGTACTGGGCCTCTTATTCCTACGTGGGGGATCTGCTGGCGGCGGGGGCGAAGTGCTATACCTATGAAAACGGATTCCTCCACGCCAAGGGCGTCATGACCGACGGCCGCGTGTGCAGCTACGGCACCGCCAACATGGACATCCGCAGCTTTGAACTGAATTTTGAGGTGAACGCCGTGATTTACGACGAGGACACCACGGAGGCGCTGGAGAAGATCTTTTTGGAGGATCTGGAAAAGTGCCACGAGATCACCCTGGAGGAGTACCGGGAGCGTGCCCTGGTGATTCGGGTGAAGGAACAGTGCAGCAGGCTCTTGTCGCCGTTGCTGTGAGGGAGAGAAAGCGTCAGACTTTGGCTGAGGAGGGGGCTGGAGGGGGCGCTTTTTTACGCCTAATCGCCCCATTATTCAAGACAAAATGCACAATCCAACCTGACCAATTCTATCCATCATATACAAATCACACATAACCACCTTGACAATTAAGCAGCTTTATAATATAAATATAATCAGAACGAAACCAACAGAATCCGTTCCGTATCCCGGGACAGGAACGGCCCGATTTGTGTATTGAGGAGGAAATACGATGGATTTAAAGGAAAAAATCTTAAAGCTGGCGGATGAGTACGAGCCTTATATCATTGACTGTCGCAGGAAGGTTCACACCTTTGCGGAGGTGGCGATGAAGGAGAATAAGACTCACGCTTTCATTCTGGAGGAGGCTGAAAAGCTGGGCCTGCCCTGGGAGGAGGTGCCCACCACCAGCGTCATCGTAAAGCTGGACACGGGCCGGCCGGGAAATGTGGTAGCGCTGCGGGCGGATATTGACGCCCTGCCTCTGGAGGAGTCGGAGACGAATCTGGCAGGAGAAAGAACCTGCCGCTCGGAGCAGCCGGACACCTGCCACGCCTGCGGCCACGACGCCCACACGGCCATGCTGCTGGGGGCAATGCAGGTGCTCACCAGGATGAAGGATGAGCTTTGCGGAACGGTGCTGTTCTGCTTTGAGGAGGGAGAGGAGCCAAACAGCGGTGTGGATGCCCTGTTAAAAGCTCTGGAAAAATACCATGTGGACTATTGCTGGGCCATTCATGTGTACGCGGAGCTGGAGGAGGGAAAAATGTGCGTGGATCCCGGCGCCAGAATGGCCGGGGCGGTGCGCATTGACGTGACGTTCCACGGAAAGAGCGGCCATGGTTCCCGCCCGGATCTGGCGGCCAACCCCATTTTCTGCGGCGCGAACTTCTTAAACAACCTCTGTGTGGCTTTCGGAAACCAGGTGACGGCTGGAAAGACAGTGACGCTGGGGCTGACCATGTTCCACGGCGGCGACGCTACCAACGTGATCCCGGACAACGCCCGTATCCAGGGAACGTATCGGTTCTTTGACATGGAGGAAGGAAAGAAGTGCCTGGAGCTTACGAAAAAGGTGGCGGGAAACACCGCGGATATGCACAAATGCACGGCAGAGTTCGGCCCTGACTTTATCGGCGGCCCGACAGTGACCGATTCCGCCTGCGCCGCCATCGCGGACCGGGTGCTGAAGGAAGTGCTGCCGGAGGGAACGGTGGTATCCTGCGAGCCGTGGTACGCCGGCGAATCCTTCCGGCTTTGGCTGGAGCGCTACCCGGGCGTGTTCGCGTTCCTGGGCATTAAAAACGAGGCCGAGGGCTACGGAGCCCCCCACCACAACACGAAGTTTGACTTAAATGAGAAGGTGCTGAAAACGGGAGCCATTTCCACGGTGCGGTATGCGGTAGAGATGCTGGGGATGGAGCGGTGATGGATTTAGTATGAATGGTGTAGAAATATTATAGAAGACAGAAGGAATGGGCGCCTGTGCCGGGGGAGTGGCATGGGCGCCCTTTGTATCTCAGAACCCGCCCCTCTTTTGAGGAAAAGCCCCGACACGATTTTTGTAAAAACCTATTTCTCTCCTCGCATTTCTCTCCTCCTATCAAACCATTTGGCACAACCCCAAATCTATGCTATAATGACCTCTACCAGAGCGCGTCCCCGCGCTCCGACACCAGAAACCCAAAAAAGAACCGGGCTGCGCTTGCAGGCCGGGTAAAAGGCGCGGTCAAAACGGCCGCCGGATATTGTTTGAAACGGAGGGATCAAGATGTATTTAATCGTTGGACTTGGAAATCCTACCAGAGAATATGAGCACACCCGCCACAACGCCGGCTTTGACGCCGTGGATATGCTGGCGGACAGGTTAAATATTTCCGTGAAGGAGAAAAAGCACAAGGGATTGTGCGGAAAGGGAATGCTGGGGGCGGAGAAGGTCATTCTCCTGAAACCCCAGACCTACATGAACTTAAGCGGCGAGAGCGTGCGGGCGGCGGCGGATTTCTATAAGATTGATCATGAACATATTATAGTGATGTATGACGATATTGACCTGGACGTGGGAAAGCTGCGGGTGCGGGCCAAAGGCAGCGCCGGCGGCCACAACGGCATCAAAAACATCATCGCCCATCTGGGCACCCAGGAATTCCCCAGGGTGCGGATCGGCGTGGGCGCGAAACCGGACCGGATGGATCTGGCGGACTACGTGCTGGGCCGTTTCCCCCAGGTGGAGCAGTCCGTGATGGAGGACGCCTTTAAGGAGGCGGCGGAGGCGGCCGCGGCCATTGTGGAGGACGGCATCGACGCAGCCATGAACCGGTTCAACAGGAAGAAATAGCGGGGATAAACATGAGCGACGTATTTGAAAACCCTTTGTGGGAGCTGAAGGAATTTGAGGATCTGGACGCGGACTTAAAACGGGGAGAGGGGCCGGCTCAGGTGAGCGGCTGCATGGATTCCCAGAAGGTCCATCTGATGTACGAGGCGGCGAAGGGAACGCCGTGGAAACTGGTGGTCACCAGCGACGGGACGAAGGCCCAGGAGATCTACGACGATTTCCGGTATTTTCAGCCCAACACGTGGCTCTACCCGGCCAAGGACCTGCTGTTTTACAGCGCGGACATCCACGGAAACCTGATGGTAAAGCAGCGTTTGCAGGTACTCCGCCACCTCATCGAGGATCAGGGCGGCGTGGTGGTGACCACGGTGGACGGCCTCATGGACCGGCTCCTGCCGCTGAATGTACTCCATGAGCACACAATGTACGTACAGGTCGGACAAGAGCTGGATCTGGACGAGTGGAGAGAACGGCTGGTGGCTTTGGGCTACGAGCGCACTCCTCAGGTGGACGGCATGGGACAGTTTTCCATCCGCGGCGGCATCCTGGACATTTTCCCGCTGACGGAGGAAATGCCGGTGCGCGTCGAGCTCTTTGACACGGAGGTGGATTCCATCCGCACCTTCGACCTGGAAAGCCAGCGTTCCGTGGAGCAGATGGAGGAAATCACCATCTATCCGGCGGCGGAGATGGTGCTGGACAAAGAACGGTTAAAAAAGGGCGCGGACCGCATTGAAAAAGAGACGAAGAAACTGGTAAAAACCCTTCGGGAGCAGATGAAGACGGAGGAGAGCCACAGGCTCCGCTCGGTGACGGACGAGGTATTGGAAGGGCTGCGGGAGGGCTGGAAAACCCATGGGCTGGACAGCTACATCCAGTATTTCTACGGAGAAACCGTGTCCTTTCTCGACTATTTTCCGGCGGAAGGGACGGTCATTTTCCTGGATGAGCCGGCCAGGCTTCAGGAGAGAGGCGAGGCGGTGGAGCTGGAGTTTCGGGAGAGCATGGGCCACCGGCTGGAAAAAGGCTATCTGCTGCCGGGCCAGACCGACCTGCTCTGCGGCGTGAAGGAAGTGCTGGCCCGGGCCCAGACGAGACGGACGGTGTGCCTGACGGCCCTGGAGCAAAAGCTCCCCGGCATATCCATAAAGAAGAAATACCACATCAACGCCAGGAACATCCATTCCTACCAGACCAGCTTTGAAGTGCTGATCAAGGATTTAAAGCGGTGGAAAAAGGAAAAATACAGGATCATCCTCCTTTCCGGCTCCCGCACCAGGGCCAGCCGCCTGGCGGGAGACCTGCGGGAGTACGAGCTTTCCGCCTTCTGTCCCGACGACGGGGAGCGGAAGGTGCAGCCGGGGGAGATTCTGGTGACCTATGGAAACCTCCACCGCGGCTTTGAGTACCCCATGATCAAGTTCATCGTCCTCACCGAGGGCGATATGTTCGGCGCGGAAAAGAAGAAAAAACGGCGGAAAAAGACGGCCTATGAGGGCCGCCGCATCCAGAGCTTTTCCGAGTTAAGCGTGGGCGATTACGTGGTGCACGAGGATCACGGCCTGGGCATTTACCGGGGAATTGAGAAGATCGAGCGGGATAGGGTGGTCAAGGATTACATCAAGATCGAGTACGGCGACGGCGGAAACCTCTACCTGCCTGCCACCCGCCTGGAGGGCATCCAGAAATACGCCGGCTCCGACGCCAAGGCCCCCAAATTAAACAAGCTGGGGGGCGAGCAGTGGACCAAGACCAAAACCAGGGTCAAGGGAGCTGTAAAGGAGATCGCGAAGGACCTGGTAAAGCTCTACGCCGCCAGGCAGAATTCCTCCGGTTTCCAGTGCGGCCCGGATACGGTGTGGCAGCGGGAGTTTGAGGAAATGTTTCCCTACGAGGAGACGGACGACCAGCTGGAGGCCATCGAGGCCACGAAACGGGACATGGAGAGCCGCAAGATCATGGACCGCTTAATCTGCGGCGACGTGGGGTACGGAAAGACGGAAATTGCCCTGCGGGCAGCCTTTAAGGCGGTTCAGGAGAGCCGGCAGGTGGTGTATCTGGTGCCCACCACCATTCTGGCCCAGCAGCACTACAACACCTTCGTGCAGCGGATGAAGGATTTTCCCGTGCGGGTGGATTTAATGTCCCGTTTCCGCACGGCGGCGGAGCAGAAAAAGACCCTGGAGGATCTGAAAAAAGGCATGGTGGACGTGCTCATCGGCACCCACCGGGTTCTCTCCAAGGACGTGCAGTTTAAAAATCTGGGCCTTCTCATCATCGACGAGGAGCAGCGGTTCGGCGTAGCCCACAAAGAAAAGATCAAGCAGTTAAAGGAAAACGTGGACGTACTCACCCTCACGGCCACCCCCATTCCCAGGACGCTTCACATGAGCCTCATCGGAATCCGGGATATGAGCGTGCTGGAGGAGCCGCCGGTGGACCGGGTGCCCATCCAGACCTATGTGATGGAGTACAACGACGAGATGGTGCGGGAGGCGATCCAGAGGGAAATGGCCCGGGGCGGTCAGGTGTACTATGTATACAACCGCGTCAACGACATTGCTGAGGTGGCCAACCACGTGGCGAAGCTGGTGCCGGAGGCGAATGTGGTATTCGCCCACGGCCAGATGCACGAGCGGGAGCTGGAAAAGATCATGCTGGACTTTGTGGACGGGGAGATCGACGTGCTGGTCTCCACCACCATCATTGAAACGGGCCTGGACATTTCCAACGCCAACACCATGATCATCCACGACGCGGACCGGCTGGGCCTTTCCCAGCTCTATCAGCTTAGGGGCCGTGTGGGCCGTTCCAACCGCACTGCCTACGCCTTTCTCATGTACCGCCGGGATAAGCTGCTGCGGGAGGACGCGGAGAAACGGCTCCAGGCCATCCGGGAGTTTACGGAGCTGGGCTCCGGCATCAAGATAGCCATGCGGGATCTGGAGATCCGCGGCGCGGGAAACATCCTGGGGGCGGAGCAGCACGGCCACATGGAGGCGGTGGGCTACGACCTCTATTGCAAGCTGTTAAACCAGGCAGTGCAGGCCTTAAAGGGGGAAAAACCGGAGGAGGAAGAATACGAGACGGTGGTGGACTGCGACATCGACGCCTATATTCCCCCTTCTTATATTAAAAATGAGTATCAAAAGCTGGACATCTACAAACGGATTTCTGGCATTGAGAATGAGGATGAATACATGGATATGCAGGATGAGCTCATGGACCGGTTCGGGGACATTCCCAAGGCGGTGGAGAATCTCCTGCGGATTGCGGCCTTAAAGGCCATGGCCCACAACGCCTACGTGACGGAGGTTTATGTAAACCGGCAGGAGGCGCGGCTCACCATGTATCCCAAAGCGCGGCTGCGGGTGGAAGGGATCCCGGAGCTGGTGGCAAAATACAGGGGGGATTTGAAATTTCAGGCAGGCGATGCCCCGGTGTTCCACTTCATCGACCAGAGGAACAAAAACCGGGACTGCGACCCCATGATAGAGAAAACAAAGATCCTGCTAAGCGAGCTGTCCGTCCTGGTGGAACGGCCGGAAACCGCGGAGCAGGAATAGGAAGGAGAACACATAGTTATGGTATCCGGAACGATTTGGTCCCTGGTGCCGCCGGCCGCGGCCATCGCGTTGGCGCTGCTGACAAAGGAGGTGTATCTGTCCCTGATGATCGGCATCCTGGCAGGCGGCCTGCTCTGTACCGGCTTTCACCCCCTGCGGGCGGTGGAGGTGACATTTGGAATCATGGGGGACCGAATGGGAGAGAATATCAACATCATTCTGTTTCTGGCCCTCCTTGGCATCATCGTGTCCCTGATCACCCGCTCAGGGGCGTCCAAGGCCTACGGGGAATGGGCGTCCAGAACCATCCGCAGCAGCCGGGGCGCCCTCTTGGCCACGGCGGCCCTGGGAGCGATGATCTTTGTGGACGACTACTTCAACTGCCTGACGGTGGGGACGGTGATGCGGCCGGTGACGGACAAATATCAGGTGACCCGCGCCAAACTGGCTTATATCATTGACGCCACGGCGGCCCCCGTCTGCATCATTGCCCCGGTGTCCAGCTGGGCGGCGGCAGTGGGTTCCTCCCTCCCGGAAGGGAGCGGGATCGACGGCTTTAGCCTGTTTTTACAGACCATCCCCTTAAACCTTTACGCCTGGTTTACCCTGGCGTTTATGCTGTATCTGACGGCGAAACGGCTGGATTTTTCCGCCATGAAACGGTACGAGGACCAGGTGCGTGCGGACGGACAGGAGAAAACGGCGGACGGCGAGCGGGAGCTGGTGACGGGCCGGGGACAGGTGATTGACCTGATCCTTCCCATCGCGGCCCTCATTGTCCTCTGTGTGTCCGCCATGCTCTACACCGGCGGCATCCTGGAGGGAAAGACGGCGGCCGCTGCCTTCGCCGGCTGCGACTCCGCGAAAAGCCTGGTGCTGGGAGCGTTTTTCACGTTGATTTTCCTGGCGGTTCTTTATCTGCCCAGGCGGGTGGTGCTGTTTTCGGAGATGTGCGAGAGCATTTCCGCCGGGGTGAAATCCATGGTGCCGGCCATCATCATTTTGAGCCTGGCCTGGAGCCTTTCCGGCATCTGCGGGGAAGAATACTTAAATATCGGCGGCTTTGTGGGCCAGGCCGTGGGCGGCAGCGCCCTGGTAGGCGCCCTTTTGCCGGCGGGATTTTTCGTCATCGGAGCGGGGCTTTCCTTTTCCACAGGCACATCCTGGGGGACTTTTGGGATCCTGGTGCCCATCGCCCTGGCGGTGACAGGCACGGCGGATCAGGAAATGCTGGCCCTGAGCGTGGCGTCCATTCTGGCCGGAGCCGTATGCGGCGACCATATGTCGCCTATTTCCGACACTACGATTCTGGCCTCCGCGGGAGCGCGCTGCCACCACATCAGCCACGTTTCCACCCAGCTGCCCTACGCCCTGTGCGTGGCGGCCTGCTGCCTTGCCGGCTATTTGGCCGGCGGCCTGGCCGGAAATGGTTTTGCGGCCATTTTCGTGGGAGCGGCAGCCCTGATTTTGCTGCTGGCAGTGGTGACGGTGAAGGCGAAAAAATCCGGCTCCAAAATCGAGGGTTGATAAAAAGTATAAATTCCTCCGTTTGACAAATACTACATTTACAGACAGCATTGAGGATAAATGTTAGAGTGTAAAATGGAGGAACAACTATGAAAGCTACAGGCATTGTGAGAAGAATCGACGATCTGGGCCGTGTGGTCATTCCCAAGGAGATCAGGCGCACGCTCCGGTTGAGGGAAGGTACTCCGTTGGAGATATTTACGGATCGGGAGGGAGAGATTATTCTGAAGAAATACTCGCCTATGGTGGAGCTGACGGCCTTCGCCAGCCAGTACGCCGAGGCCATGGCCCAGACCACGGGGAAAATTGTGTGCATCACCGACCGGGATCAGGTGATCGCCGTGGCCGGGGGCCCGAAAAAGGATATGCTCTTAAAGCCCATCAGCCATCAGCTGGAGCAGGCCATCACGGACCGCTCGGTGATCAATGCCTCCGGCGGGGAAAAGAGCTACGTGCCGATCACCGCGGAAGAACCGGAGGGAATCACCGCCCAGGTGGTCGCCCCCATTATCTGCGAGGGAGACGCCATCGGCGCCGTAGCCCTCTTAAGCCGCGAGCCGCGGGTGAAATTCGGGGACGGGGAGATCAAACTGGCGTCCACGGCGGCCGGGTTTTTGGGACGGCAGATGGAGAGCTGAGGGCGTAAAACGGAAAACAGGATATAAAAAAACAGGAGATGGTCTGAAAATCAAATCAGAATATCTCCTGTTTTTGTCTAAAGGGGTATATGAGGGATCCGTGAAACTCCCATCATTTGGAGAGCATCATCCGGTCATTGGAGAACTCTACTCCGCTGGCCTCCTCAAATTTCCTGAGAAGGTCGTCCACCGTGAGCTGTTTCTTCTCCTCGCCGCTGACATCGTAAATAATGGTGCCGTGATCCATCATGATCAGGCGGTTGCCGATGGTGAGGGCGTCCTTCATGTTGTGGGTGACCATGAGGGCGGTCAGGTGATGGCTTTCCACGATCTCTCTTGTAAGGCGCAGCACCTTGGAGGCGGTGGCCGGGTCCAGGGCGGCGGTGTGCTCGTCTAAGAGCAGGAGCCGCGGTTTCTGGATGGTGGCCATGAGCAGGGTCACAGCCTGGCGCTGTCCGCCGGAGAGAAGTCCCACCTTATCGGAGAGCCTGGTTTCCAGGCCCAGTCCCAGGGTGGCCAGCTGCTCCTTATAAAAGGCTCGCTCCTCATCGTTTAACTGCCAGCGCAGGCCCCGCCGCATCCCGCGGCGTTTTGCCAGAGCCAGGTTTTCCTCGATCTGCATCCCGGCGCAGGTGCCCTTCATGGGATCCTGGAATACGCGGCCGATATATTTGGCCCGCTTGTGCTCCGGATCCATGGTGACATTTGCCCCGTCGATCACGATTTTGCCGCAGTCCACGGGAAAGGTTCCGGCGATGGCGTTTAACATGGTGGACTTTCCGGCCCCGTTTCCGCCGATGACGGTGACGAAGTCGCCCTCGTTCAGCTTTAAATTCAGGTTATCCAGGGCCCGTTTTTCATTGATCGTGCCCTTATTAAAGGTTTTGGAAACGTGCGTAATCTCTATCATTGATTTTGTCCTCCCTTTTTCTCCCCGTGCCGGTGCTCATCTGCGTAGAGGTCGTTCTCGGAGTAGGATTTTTTCAGCCGGTACCGGCCCATGGCTACGGGAATGGCCAGAGCCGCCCCTACCATGATGGAGGAGAGGAGTTTCATGTCGTTGGCGTCCATGCCCAGGCGGAGTACCAGAGCCTGGATCATGAAATACACAATGGATCCGATGACAGCGGAGAACAGCTTAAAGCCGAAGTTCTTCACCAGGCGGCCAAGGAGCACCTCGCCGATGACGATGGCGGCCAGGCCGATGACGATGGCGCCGCGGCCCATATTGATGTCCGCGTATTTCTGCATCTGTGCCACCATGGCTCCGGAAAGGCCAATGAGGCCGTTGGAAATCGCCAGGGCCAGGAGCTTGGTGTGTCCCGTGTTCACGCCCAGGGCGCGGATCATGTCCTCATTGTCTCCGGTGGCCCGCAGGGCGGAGCCGATTTCCGTGCCGAAGAACCAGTAGAGGAGCAGAATCACGGCGATGACTAAGAGGATGCCTACCAGCATGGATGCCTGGGAGTTGGTGATTCCCAGCTTGTCGGTGAAGAAGGAAACGGTGGTGTCAGCCTTCAAAAGCGGATTGTTGGCCTTTCCACTCATAATCCGCAGGTTTACGGACCAGAGCCCGATCTGGGTCAGGATTCCGGCCAGGATGGCGGGAATCTCAAAGAAGGTGTGAAGGACACCGGTGACCGCCCCGGCTAAGAATCCGGCTCCCATTCCCATGAGGGTGGCTAAAACCGGGTTGACGCCGGCTAAGATCGCCACCGTGGTGACGCAGCCGCCCAGCGTAAAGCTGCCGTCTGCCGTCAGATCCGGGATGTCTAAGAGCTTATAAGTGATGTAAACGCCCAGTACCATGATGCCCCAGAGGACACCCTGGGCTACGCCGCTTTGCAGGGAGCCCATTAAACCATTGATATTCATTGTACAGTTCCAATCCTTCCGTATTTATTCCAGGTTCAGTCCGGATAAGTCGATGCCCAGCTCAGCCGCCGTTTCCTCGTTTACCACGAGACGGAGCTTGTCGTCCGGGTAGTACTCGATGGGCATTTCCGCGGGGGAGGCGCCCTCTGTGAGAATCTTTACAGCCATTTCACCGGCTACCTTGCCAAGCTCCGTGTAGTCGATGGTGTAGGTGGCCAGTCCGCCGGCGGTGCACATTCCCTCCTCGCCTACGATGGTGGGAAGTCCGTTGGCATTGGCAATCATGGCGACGGTGGGCATACCGGCCGCGATCACGTTATCTGTGGGGGCGTAGATCACATCCACGTTTCCAACCATGGACTCCACCACAGTCTGGATGTCATTGGAAGTGGCTACGGTGTAGTCGGTGGCGGTGAGGCCGGCAGCCTCGCAGGCCTCGTGGGCCAACTGCGCCTGAATCTCGGAGTTGGACTCCGCGGAGCAGTAGAGAATGCCTACGCTCTTGGCTTCCGGGAGAATCTGGGTCAAAAGCTCGATCTGTTTGGCCACAGGGGTTAAGTCGGAGGAACCCGTTACGTTTCCGCCGGGAGCCTCATTGGTGTCCACCAGTCCGGAACCAGCCGGGTCCGTCACAGCGGTGAGAACGATGGGGATGTCCTCTGTCTCCGCGGCACAGGCCTGGGCCGCGCCGGTGGCGATGGCGAAAATCAGGTCGTCGCCGTCATTTACAAATTTCTGAGCGATGGTGGTGCAGGTGGGGGTGTCGCCCGCCGCGTTCTGCTGGTCTACCTCGTAGGAGATGCCGGAGGCGTCCAGGGCCGCGATAAAGCCCTCGTTGCACTTGTCCAGGGCCTCGTGCTGCACCAGCTGGAGCAGTCCGATCTTGTAGGTGGTGCCGTCGGCTGCCGCCTCGGTGTCCGTATCTCCCGCCGCGGAGGTGTCCGCAGCAGCCTCTGCGGAGGTGTCTGCCGCCTGGGTGTCATTGGAGGTGGAGCTTCCGCAACCGGCCATCATCACTGCCATTACCGCAGCCATGGAGACGGCTGCCGCTTTTGTCATTCTTTTTTTCATAGTACATTTCCCCTTTTTTATAAAATTGTCTCTATAAAATTGACTTAGTAGGTATCATACCATCACTTGGACATCGTGTCAACAGTTTAAACCGCAACGCTTTAACGCTTTTGCGTGATAAAATAGAAATCCTGATTGAGAAAAAGGACAATTAATAATATAATAATGAAAAAGTTCTCTTTTTACAGATTTGCTACGTGCAACGTTCTGTCTGAGTGTACATTTTCGCGCTTGATTTCCAAGATGGCCTATGATAGAATAACAAAGGAATGATCCGTCAATTTATTGGTATAATAAAACCTTATATAAGGAGGGATCATTTTTATGTTTGTAAAAAAAGAAGATCGAAAATTGACACTGGAACTCATTATAGAATATGAAAATTACTTGCTGGAACAGGAAAGAAGTTCTGCAACGATTCTCAAATATATTCATAGCTTAAAAGAGGCTATGATTTTTTTTAAAGGGAATGTGTTGACGAAACAGGAGACAATCCTTTGGAAGAAACATCTGTCTGAGCAATATTCAGTTTCAAGTGTAAATGGAGCTTTGGCTGCTTTAAATGGATATTTCAATTTTTGCGGATGGGAAGATCTAAAAGTGAAACCATTAAAACGTCAAAGAGATCTTTTCTGCTCGGAAGACAAAGAGTTAACTCAGGAAGAATATATTCGTTTAGTTCGGACGGCACAGAAACAAGGAAATTTGAGACTTTCGTTAGTGATACAGACAATTTGCAGTACAGGAATCCGTGTATCGGAATTGGAATATATTACAGCGGAGTCTGTAAAAACAGGCCGGGCAATCGTTTTTTCCAAGGGCAAGCAGAGAAAGGTTCTTCTTCCTAAAAGATTATGTATTTTGTTGGCAGAGTATCTGAAACAACAAAAACGAACCAAAGGGGCAATTTTTATTACTAAAAATGGTAGACCTTTAAACAGATCCAATATTTGGCGGGAAATGAAAGCGCTATGCGATAGTGCAAATGTTGCGCCGGAAAAAGTGTTTCCACATAATCTGCGCCATTTGTTTGCCAGAATTTATTATACTTTGGAAAAGGATTTATCGCGCTTAGCAGATCTGCTCGGCCATACTAGTATCGACACGACAAGAATTTATACGGCAGAGAGCGGAGCTGTGCACGCTAGACAAATGGAGCGGATGGGGCTGGTTGTAACATGATACAACGGAATTTTTGTTCTGTTGTATAAAATGGTATTAAAAATGAACAGGAGGGTTTCTCCTGGCATAATTATTAAGCAGATATACATATATTCTAATTGTATGAATGTCAAAGTGTGGCCGACAAAGAAAATTTAAGTTCTTGTCGGTTTATTTCTTATACAAATCTTTAAACTTCAAGGATGATTCAGTCGTTTTCCCTATTTTGAGCATGAAAAAAATGGATGACAACTCTTTTTGTAATTACAGAACAAAAATTCTGTGACAAACAGTAATCTAAGAATTCTGTAAAACGAGGATAAGAGAGATGTACCGAAAAAGCATTCAAGGCTGGATGAAACATTGGGATTTTATGGTGTTGGATTTACTATGTCTTCAGATTGCGTTTTTAATGGCGTATTTTGTTCGTCATGGTTTCCTTAATCCCTATGAAAGTTATATGTATCGCAATATGGCGCTGGTGTTAATTCTGTTTCAAAATACAGTTGTCGTTTTCGGAGGAACGTTAAAGAATGTTTTGAAACGAAAAGTCAGCAAAGAACTGGCAGAGACAGCAAAGCAGGTGACGTGGGTGACGTTGCTGGCTGTATTTTATTTATTTGTAATTCAAGAAGGGCAGATGTATTCTAGGGCTGCTCTTTTAATGATGTGCGGAATTTATGGAGTTTTAACTACAATTGTACGCTTGCTATGGAAAAAGAGGCTTAAAAAAAAGGGGTTTGGAAAGGGAAGCCGATCCCTGCTTATTGTCACTACGAGGGAAATGGCAAAAGAGGTGGTAGACAATCTTTGTAAGTATAGTTATGAAACGTTTCAACTTACTGGTATTGCTGTTCTGGACTGTAATATGCGCGGGGAAAAAATTGAAGGAGTCGAGGTAGTAGCGGACAGGGAGAATGTGACAGATTATGTTTGTCGGGAATGGGTTGATGAAATTTTAGTCAGCCTTCCGAACAACACCACTTCATTAGATGCCTTGATCAACCAATTTATAGAAATGGGAGTGGTTGTTCATGTAGAGCTGTTAAAGGCGCAGGAAACGTGGGACTATAAGAGATTTGTAGAAAGGATTGGAAACTATACTGTGCTCACTACCAGCATGAACTATGCCACTGTAAAGCAGATAGCGATGAAACGCGTATTGGATATTATCGGCGGGTTGGTAGGTTGTGGAATTACATTGGTACTAATTTTGATTATAGGTCCTATGATCTATATTCAGTCTCCGGGTCCTATATTCTTTTCTCAAATTAGAGTAGGGAAAAATGGGAAAAAATTTAAAATTTACAAGTTTCGCAGTATGTATATGGATGCCGAGGAACGTAAAAAGGAACTTCTGTCTCAGAACAGGGTGAAAGATGGCAGAATGTTTAAGCTAGATTGGGATCCGAGGATTATAGGCAGTCAAAAACTGCCGGATGGGAGAATCAGAAAGGGAATTGGAAATTATATTCGCGATAGGAGCTTAGATGAATTCCCTCAGTTTTTTAATGTGCTTAAAGGAGATATGAGTCTGGTGGGGACACGGCCTCCGACCGTTGATGAGTGGAATCAGTACGATCTTCACCATCGAACTAGATTGGCTATTAAACCGGGAATCACTGGTATGTGGCAAGTGAGCGGAAGGAGTAACGTGACAGATTTTGAGGAGGTCGTCAAGCTGGATAAAAAATATATTGCGGAGTGGAGTTTTGGATTAGATATAAAAATACTATTCAAAACTGTAAAAACGGTTATTAAGAAAGAGGGAGCAATGTAATCGGCTATAGGAACAACCATATATTTTAATGTTTTAATGAAGGAGAGAGAAACAAATGAGAATAGCAGTGGCAGGTACCGGCTATGTTGGATTGGTATCAGGAGTATGTTTTGCGGAAATGGGCCATGAAGTAATCTGTGTGGATACGGATCAAGAGAAAATCAGAACCATGAAAAAAGGAATTTCGCCAATTTATGAGGATGGATTAGAGGAGATGATGCGGCGGAATTATATGGAAGGGAGAATTGATTATACCACAGATTATGCAGCAGCTTATAGAAATGCTCAGGTGATATTTATTGGGGTCGGGACCCCGGAACGGCCAGATGGTTCTGCTGATTTATCATATGTTACCCAGGTAGCACGTCAAATTGCGGAAAGTGTGGAAAGTGATTGTCTAGTTGTGATTAAATCGACAGTTCCTGTGGGCACAAATGATAAGGTAGAGCAATATATTAAAGATTTTTTGAAAAATGATGTTCATATAGAAGTTGCGAGCAATCCAGAATTCCTTTCCCAGGGAACGGCTGTCCGCGATACCCTTAAGGCCAGACGCATTGTAATAGGTACAAACAGCAAGGGGGCAGAGAAATTATTGAGAGAAATATATGAGCCATTTCATTTGCCAATTGTGTCGGTAACACGTAGATCGGCCGAAATTATTAAGTATGCTGCTAATGATTTCCTGGCTTTAAAAATATCTTACATGAATGAAATTGCGAATTTATGTGAATTAGTGGGAGCGAATGTGCAGGATGTGGCAGAGGGAATGGGATATGATACAAGAATTGGAAAAGACTTTTTAAAGGCTGGAATCGGGTATGGGGGTTCGTGTTTTCCTAAAGATACAAAAGCACTTGATTTTTTAGCAAGGCAAAAAGGGTATATGCTGAAGACAGTGCGTGCTGCGATAGAGGTAAATGAAACACAGAGCGTCCGTTTATTTGAAAAGGCCCAGAATCGTCTTTTAAGTTTTCGGGGTTTAAAAACGGCAATTTTAGGCTTGACCTTCAAACCAGGTACCGATGATTTGAGGGCAGCTCCTTCTTTGAAAAATATAGAATTATTGCTAAATGCAGGCGCGGATCTTTACGTCTACGATCCTGTGGGATGTAAAGGGTTTAAACAAAAATATTCTCAGAAAAAAATAGAAAAAGGAAGTATTACTTACTGCGATGATGCGGAGTTCGCTCTGAGAGATGCCAATATTTGCTTTATTTTTACAGAATGGAAGGAAATTAAAGAAATTATGCCAGAACAATACGGGATATGGATGAAGAATGCCCTGGTATATGATGGACGCAATATTTATTCGCCGGAGGACATGAGAAAAGCAGGGGTTGAATATTACAGCATTGGTAGACCGTAGAAGGGCAGTGGAAAGATGAATTTGGAAAAAAACGTAGTGGTCTACAGCTGTGATGATGGATATGTATGGATCTTGGGAATTTCTTTGATTTCTTTGTTAGAGAATAATAAGGATTTAACAATATTTATTTTAGGCTACGATATACAGGAAAAAAATAAAGAATTACTTATAAAAATAGCGGCAGAATATGATGTTGAATGTATCGTTTTAAATGTATATGAACTGTGTAACAGAAATTTTTCTGTTTCTGGAAGATGGCCGTCCATTGCGTTTGTCCGGCTTTTTATGGCTGATATTTTACCGGAGTACATTCAAAAGGTGCTATATCTAGATTGTGATACGCTGGTTATGCAGAACATAACTGCTTTATTTGAAATGAATATGGAAGGATATGTATTCCGGGGAGTACAGGATTGTATAAGCAGACAGTATAAGAAAAATATTGGGTTAAATACATGGGAAACCTATGTGAATGGCGGAGTGCTGCTTGTGGATCTTGCAGCTCTCCGAGAATTTAATACAGAGAGAGCGGTAAAACGGTTTTTTAATCAATATTCCCGTAGAATGACATATGCGGATCAGGATGTGCTGAATGGTGTTTTTAGAGGAATGATAGGGATTTTGCCACCGGAGTATAATGTGATGACGGTTATTCTGAATTGGAGTTATCAGGAGATATACAGACTTAGAAAGCCAACATCTTACTATTCGGAAAAAGCAATAGCTTATTCCAAGGAAAAGCCGGCAATTGTTCATTTTACTCAAAATTTATGTACGATTCGTCCGTGGTATCAAAATTCAAACCATCCGATGGCAAACCAATTTCAAAAATATAAAGATATAAGCCCTTGGAAGGATGAAGTGCCTCCTTTTTTCAATGATAAAGGGATAGAAAATAAGCAAATTAAAATTTTGAAAAAACTGCCTCGGACAGTCTTTGTCTCAATAGTTGGTTTTTTTCATGCAATCTGCTATCCATTTTTCATCAGATTGAGAGCGGAGATATTCGGGAGAAATAAATATGCTATGGATTAAAGCGTATTACCATATTCGGGCATTTTGGATTAAGCTGTTTTGGAAACTAATTTACGGAAACCGATTGAGAATGGGAGAAAAAACTACCTTTCGCCGTAATTTTACTATAGCGTTGGAAGATACGGGAGTTGTGACAATTGGCGCAGGGTGTTTTTTTAATCATGACTGTTCTATTAGCTGCCGCGGGGATGTTCAGATTGGGAATGAAACATTATTTGGAGAAAATGTAAAAATTTATGATCATAATCATCGTTTTGCAGAAACGGGGCCAATAAAAGAACAAGGGTATTCTGTGGGAGAAATTCGAATAGGAAATCACTGCTGGATAGGAAGCAATGTGACATTTTTAAAAGGAGCACAGGTGGGAGATGGCTGTGTGATTGGAACAGGCTGCATTATCAATGGTCCGATTCCGGAGAACACGATAGTTACAACACAGCCGCAGTATTATGTCCAGCCAATTGAAAGAAGAATTAGTAAAAATACAAGGAGGATACAGTGAACAGTTTTAAATTAGGGGATTTGTTGATTGAAATGTCAGAAAAATATGAGAAACAACAGGCATTTTTGTTTCCGGTTGATAAATATACGGTGACACCTGTCAGATATTCTGAGTTTTTAAAAGATCTGGAGTATGGTGTGGCAATAGGTGAAAAGATTACATATCAACGAATTGCGATTATAGGTTACAATTCTTATTCTTGGATTTTAACGGCATTTTCACTGCTTTTATGTGGAAAAAGTTTGATTTTATTGGATCCAGGACTGGGAAAGCAAGATTTAGTCCACTTACTGGCATACACAGATACAGAATGCCTTATGATTTCTCCGGAGTTAGAAGACGAGTTAGAGTTTCTCCGCGATAATTATCATGTCGAGAGGTTTCTTTCTGTTGAGCAAGCGAAAGATAGAAGAAGTTTGGAAGGACTGCCAGTGCAGGGAGGAGATTTTTTATGTTTTACTTCCGGAACATCTAAAAGTTCCAAGGGAGTAGTGGTGACGGCAGAGGTTTTTGTGAAACATATCCTTTTGGCTGAAAACGTTTTACCGGGAAAGAAAGCGGACCGTTTTTTTCTTCCCTTACCGTTGCATCATATGTATGCTTTGACAATGATTTTCCACATTATGAAAAAAGGTGCTGTGGTGTGTCTTGGAACGACACCGAGGTATTTAAAACAGGAAGCCGTTTTATTTGATGCGGATATCGCGATGTTAGTCCCCAGTATGATTGATTTCCTATTTCAGGATGAGAAAATTATGCCGCGGCTTTATGCGGTGATTTTGGGAGGCAGCCGTTTTCGAAAAGAGTCTGCGGATAAAATAAAAGCCAGGGGAATACAGATTGTTAATATTTATGGTTCCTCAGAGACGGCTGGATTTATATCATGCAATCGGCCGGGAGAGGATGAGAACTGGCTGAGGCCGTATGGTCCGATACAATTTGTATTGAGAGATACCGGAGAATTGGGGGTAAAACTTCCATTTTGTATGGAGGGATATTATAAAAGGCCAGAAGATACAGAGCTTGTGCTAGAAGACGGGTGCTTTTGGACAGGAGATGCCGGTCAAATCGATCAGGAAGGAAGGGCCATGATTCTTGGGAGAATTCGGGATACGATTGTCATTGAAAACGGCGAAAAGATTCATGCAGAAGATATAGATAGCGCATTAAACCAGATAAAGGGAGTTCAGGAGGCTGCTGTAGTCTATGTCCCTCAATGCGGAATATGTGCAGTGATAGTCGTAGAGCCAGACACGAATGTCCAAATGATTCAAAAAGGAATAGAGGCTTATAACAGGGATTGCACTCCAGGTCAGAGAATACGTCATATTTGGTACCGAGAAGAAAAATTGCCTCGTACAGCGACTGGTAAGCTGAAACGATACAAATTAGAAAATGAGTATCAGATCTGGAATGACTCGTGTCAGGTAAAAGAGGATTAAAGCATGGTAATTAATATTTATAGAAATTCCAGTCAGGCAGTGCTATCTGCTTATGATCATGTGGTAACAAATTTATATATGGATCATATGCAGCATGGTCATAAAATATATGCGGTTTGTGGGTGCAGTCCTGGAACGGGTGCTACTGCAGTATCGGTGGAGCTGGCAGTATCTTTTGCCGAGGCAGGAAGAAAAACCTTGCTGATTGATATGGATATGCGTAAAGAAAAAGTACATCAGCACTTAAATGAAAAAATAGGAGCTCGCGGTTTATCCGATTATATTGTGGGTACTGTCTCGGATGAAGAAATTGTGTTTCAGACAAATGTCAAGCATCTGCATTATATCGGCGGAGGGACAGCGGGAGGCGATCATACAGTAAAGATTCTTTGTTCCAACAAGTTGAAAGAACTGCTGCAAAGTTTGAATGAGACATATGACTTTATTGTAATCGACACACCGTCCTTATCAGCAACACTTGACAGTAAAGTTTTGTGTTCGTTGGCAGATTCTGTGGTTCTTGTAGCGGCGATGGAAGAATCCCAAAAGAAACAGCTTGAGAATGTGAAGGTACAATTGGATCAGTTGGGGGTTCCAATATCCGGAATCATAGCGACAAAGGCAAGTTGGGATGTTTATCGTCAATATATGAATCGATTTGACTATTTTGAAAAGAAAGAATATCTCCATAGGGAAACCAGGAAACGGGGCTGGAATCGAATATGGAAAAGCTGGAAACAAATTTTAAAAAAAATGGTAGGTTTGTCATGTCTGTTGCTTTTGTGTTTTATACCATCAGTATCAGTATATGCGGAGCCAGAGCAAACGAGTCAAACGGCACAAATGGGAAATCCCCGTTGTCCTATTGTAATGATACCAGAATATGACATAGAGGGAGATGTGTCGCCGGGGAAAGAATTTGATTTGACGGTGCAGGTAAAAAATGTGGATCCATCACTGGCAGCCTCGCAGGTACGAACAACTTTAGCCATAAAGACAGAGGGAGTCTATTTGGCGGAAGGGGATGTAAATCAGCGTTATGCGGAAAGGCTGGAAGCGGGAGAAACAGAAACGTATATATTCCGGTTGACCGTGTCCAGAAATGTGAAAGAGGAACTGCTTAGCAATTTGATTTTAGAGTGTAGCTTTAACTATGCTTCTCAGACAGGAACGATTGGAAGTAATTCTACGGCTTTTTCTATTGATATATCAAAACGTTCAGAGCTGAAACTTTTAGAAGTAACCATTCCGGATCGTGTATATGCCTACATTCCCACATTGATGGATCTGAAATATGAGAATACTGGGGAAAAACAAATCAGAAAAGTGATTATGACTGTAAGCGGAAATATAACGACTGCGGATCAGGAAATTATTTTGGAACCGGCATCCATTGGGCGGCAGATGAATGATGAACAATACATAACTTTTACACAAGGTGGAGATCAAGAGCTTCAGATACGTTTATCTTATGAGGATGAAGATGGAGATATGTATGAGCTGCCGTCTTTCGAATTGCAGACTGACGTATCTTATGATTTTGAGAGGGAAGATACTGAGAACAAAGAAAAGGGAATATTTTCGGCTAAGATGCTGTCGTCTGTTACAGCAATCGGGATTGGAATTGTTTTAATTGGAATTTTAAGGATTGGGGTTGTATGTAGCAGAAAACGGATGAAAACTGGAGGAAACAAAAATGGAGCTGAGTCGAATAATAAGTATTGATTTTGGATATTGCCTGATTGTATTGAAAAAAAGTATTCCTCGCATTCTGGTAGCAGCGATGGTAGGCACGGCAATTGGAATTCTGGCAGCGTTGCTGTATGTAAACCCAGAAAATTCGTATCGTGCGTTGGCTACGGTATACAGTTTCGCGGATGGTTCCTATGACGAGTCGGCGCAAGGCTTGAATGCTTTGAAAGTGTATTCGGAAATTGTAAAGTCCAGGAAGGTAGCAGAGCGGGCCAGGGTACTTTTAGGGCCGACTCATTTAACGGTAGGTCAGATATATGACATGATTTCCACAGATGCACGAGTAATACAGGGTAGTACCTATGTATATGAGAATAACACAGCTGTGTTAAAAATTTATGCGGACTCGTCAAGACAGACGGACAGTGTGGCTGTAGTTAATGCAGTAGCAGATGCGTTTGTGCAGGAGATTAATAACTTGTCAGATAGTAATACCATGCGTGTATTGGATTATTCTCAAGGAGCGGGAAAAACCTATGATGCAACGAAACAGCGAAGCTTGACGGTTATTTTCTGTACAGTCGGAGGAGCATTCGTTTATATTTTAATTCGAATTTTGACGGTAGTCCTTTCTTTCAGGATAGAAACTCTGAAGGATGTACAGCTTTATGGACAGCTAGCGGTTCTCGGAGTAATTCCTAATTTTAAGGAGTAAGGGACGATGTATGTCTATTTGATTGTGGTTGCTATATCTTTAAGTTTTGCCCGACTCGCCTGCAACACCAAGCCTTATCCTATGCTAAGGGGGACATACAGATTATTAGCGGTATGTTCTTTTTTGCCGTTTGCCATAAACTCTATGTTTCGAGGGCAGGTGGGAACGGATTGGCCGATTTATGATTCGTATTATTATTATATCAATCATGGGATCAGACAATTTTCGGAGCCGTTATTTAATCTTTTAAATCGTGTACTTTATGCTATAACTCCAAACTCTGCGCTGCTGTTTGCTGTAGTGGGATTTTTAACGTTGTTATTCTTTTTCCTGGGAATATATCAGCAATCAGATATGATCGTATTCAGTATTTTGCTGTTCTTTTTGACTAATAAATATTTTACTTCTTTAAATCAGATACGGCAAATGCTGGCCATGAGTGCGTTTGTATTTGCGATTAAGTATGCGCTAAAAAGACAGGTATGGGCATACATGATTTTAATGGTAGTTGCTACCCTGATTCATACATCATCCATTATCTATTTTCCGGTTTATTTTTTGGCTGGAAGAAGATATCATTCTGCAACGATGTTAAAAGGTTTTGCCTTATATTGTATCGGTCTTCCAATAGTTAAAATTTTGGTGCCGTTATTGGTTCGTTTTACCAGATTTGCTTGGTATTTTGATAGCTTATATAATCAGAACAATTTTTATATGATTGGCTTTATGACGGCGCTGGTTATTTTTGCGGTTCATTTGTGTTGTTTAAACCGTTTGGAACGGAGACAAAACTTTTTGAAGAATGGAGAAATGGAGAAAGCAGGTTTTTTTGCGGTAATGTCGATGCTACCGTGCATGATTCTTTTGCTGTCGGCTGTACTGCCACAGGTCTTGAGAATCGCAGAAGGGTTTGCTGTAGTGCAGATCTTTAGTCTTCCCTTTTTTGTAAAAAGGGAAAAAGATCAGAAGTGGAAGTGGGGGATTGTAATTCTTATAATCGGATTATATGCGAGTAAGCTCCTGTATGATGTGTATAAAAATCAATGGTATGGGGTTCTTCCGTATCACACAGTATTTTTTAAATATTGATGGGAGGGATCATAATTTGGAAAAAGCAAAGGTACTCCATATTGTAGAGGCTTTTGGTGGCGGCGTGTATACAATGGTAAGCTCGCTACTGTGCAGAACCTGCGATGAATTTGATACGTATCTTTTATGTTCATTGCGTCCGCAAACACCCCCAAATTACAGAGAACAGCTGGATAGCCGTATACACATTATGGAAATGCAGCACGCGGGCAGGAAAATAGGGTGGGGAGATTTGTTAAACTTTGTGGAGATTCGTAGAATTGTTAAAAAGATTAATCCAGATATTATTCATTTGCATTCCGCCAAATCTGGATTTATTGGGAGATGGGCAATAAATATGACGAAATACCAAGTGTTGTATACGCCTCATGGTTATCCGTTTTTAAAATTGGACGATCCCGTTCTTCGAAGGAAAATATATTATTACCTGGAAAAGGCTGCTGCGAAAAAGGGGGGATTTACTATTTGCTGTTCGAAAGGGGAATGGGAGATCTCGAGGAAGGTAACTTTAAATTCGATGTACATTAATAATGGAATAGAATTACAACAAAAAAACTTTCCGGAACCTCGTTTCCCGAATCTTGATTCAGACTCATTCAAAATAGCAACTATGGGAAGAATTTGCGTGCAAAAGCAGCCCCATCGTTTTCAACAGATTGCAGTCAGGCATCCTGGACATCATTTCCTTTGGATTGGAGATGGCGAACTGAGAGAGGAACTACAGTCGGATAATATTGAGATTACAGGATGGACAGATCAGAATGACGCGTTGAAGTACCTAAACGAAAGCGACATATTTGTTTTGCTTTCGGCATGGGAGGGATTACCCATTGCTCTGTTAGAGGCTATGTATTTGAAAAAAATATGTATTGTAGCTCCCATTCCTGGTATGAGAGAAGTAATCTGCGATGGAGAAGATGGTTTTCTGTGCGACTCGGCAGAGCGTTTCGCTGAGATTCTTCAGGGAATACAGTCAGGAAAATATGATTGGAGAAAAATTGCGCGAAACGCTCAGGAAACAGTAAAGAGGAGATTTACGGCTGAACAGATGGCTAATTCGTATAAAGCCTTGTACAGAAAGCTCCTGCACGGAGGAAAGTAGATGAACAGATGTTTTTTGAGCATTATTGTACCTATATATAAAATAAAAGAAAGTTATCTCCGCCAATGCCTGGACAGTTTGAAAGAACAAACGTTTCAAAATTTTGAAGTTATTTTAGTTGACGATGGCTCTCCTGATCAGTGCGGGGCTATATGTGACGAATATGTCCGAAATAGCGGACAGTTTTCGGTAATTCATCAAACCAACAAAGGAGTATCGGAGGCCCGGAATGCAGGGATGAGGGCAGCAGTTGGTGACTGGATTGTGTTTATTGATCCAGATGATTGGGTAGAAAAACAGTATGTAGAAATTTTAACGAAAACAGCAGATCGTGTAGATGCAGATATTCTGTTTTTTGATTACTATAATGAATTTCCGGAAATTTCCATTCAGAAAAGCTTAAAGGGCCACTCGGGCTTTCTGGGTGAGGAGTGGATAAAAAGCTTAAGGATTGCGCCATTTAATATTTTCACGGTTAATAATAAAGAAATTCATTATGAGACAAATACGATTTGGAGCAAAATGTTTCGGACTGCCCTGGTTCGAGAGCATGATTTATGGTTTGAGCCTGAGGCGCGGAAGGGACAGGATACCATTTTTGTAACAGAAATATTGCAGTGTACTTCCCGTATGTATTATGTGAAACAGGCATTGTATCATTACAGGCATTTGAATAGTTCCGTTACTAATGCGTATAATCCTAAAGTTATGTTTTATAACGAAATTATGTTTCGATGTCAGGAGAAGATTATAGAAAAGTATCATCTTCCAACAGAATACAGAGAGGCATTGCAGGCTCATATTTGTACCAGAATGTATTCCGGAATGCGATTGTATTATTTTAATAAAAGCAATCCGATGGATTATTGTACAGTGAAAAGAAAAATTTTGAATGCACTGGATCAAGAACCCTATAAAACTGCCTTTGAAAATGTAAATTACAGGTTGCTTTCAAGGGAACAAAGAATATTTGTTTTTTTCCTAAAACATCACAAAATAGCAGTAATCCGAATTTTGGTAAAGGCAAGAAGGATGATAAAGAGGACTGGATAATATGGAAGAACAGAAAAAAATAAAAATTGCCCATATTGTGGGAGCGTTAACTGCCGGCGGGGTAGAGGCAGTAATCTATAATTATTTTTCCAATATAAACCGGGAGTTATATGAACTTCACTATATCA
Source organism: Lachnoclostridium sp. An14 (assembly GCF_002160755.1). GTDB lineage: Bacteria > Bacillota > Clostridia > Lachnospirales > Lachnospiraceae > Lachnoclostridium_A. Next base: position 6,351 of record NZ_NFLE01000022.1, on the reverse strand, counting down.
CCTATAATCCGCCTGAACCGGATATGAAGAAAAAATTTGAAGCATTAGGATTCCATATTCATCAGGTGCCGCAAAAAAGAAAACATCCGTTGCGAAGCTGTCTTCAAGTTTATCATATTTTAAAAATGAATCAAATTCAGATTGTACACTCTCACATGACGTTGATGTGCTTTGTGACAAACCTGTTGGGCAGGGCCGCTGGAGCCAAGGTGTTGATTTCTCATTCACATCTTGCGTTAAAGGATAGCGGGGCGAAGAAAGTGATTCATGGTTTGTGTAAGCTGTTATCCCGTATAACAGCGACGAATTATTTTGCTTGCGGCGAAGATGCAGCAGAATATTTATTTGGAAAAAAGGGAAAACAGAGGGCCTTTCTTCTTTATAATGCGATTGATTTGGAACTGTTTTCTGAAGATCAGGAAACGGCCAATGCAGTGCGTCAGGAATTAAATTTGGGAACAGGAATTGTGATAGGTCATGTGGGCCGGTTCACGGAACAAAAGAACCATGATTTTCTTTTGGAAATTTTCAAGAAATTTCTCTGCATTCACCCTGATTCTAAATTGTTATTAGCAGGAAATGGACCGGAATTGGAAAGGATTATGAGAAAAGCTGAACGGGACTTTCCTTCGAAAAACGTACGCTTTGCTGGCAGCCGGCAAGATATTTATCGCCTTTTATCGGCGATGGATATATTTGTATTTCCTTCTCTTTATGAAGGTCTTCCAGTTGTTCTGTTGGAGGCTCAAGCGGCGAGCCGAGCAATTTTGGCCTCAGATCGGGTGGATCGCAAAACGGATGTGACAGGCGGAATCTGTTTTATGAGTCTTAATGAATCGCCGGAGCGCTGGGCAGAAAAAGTGGATGAGATGTTAAAATCCGGGATTCGATGTCATGGGGAGACCATGAAAAATGGACTTTATGATATTCATAAAGCAGCGGGAGAACTGGACGATTTCTATAGGAACGCAGTAAAGAATCATGAATAAGCAGGTGCATTTATTTGTTAAGAATGTGGTATTTGCGGTAGGGGCCAATATGATCCAAATTATAACAACGCTGATCCTTACCATGGTAATGCCGAAAGTTATGACGATACAAGCGTACAGCTATTGGCAGCTGTATCATTTTTATACTACATATCTCCAGTATTCTTCTTTAGGCTGGTGTGAAGGCCTTTATATCAAATACGGTGGTGCGAATTATCACGATCTGGATCGGGGGGCTGTATCCTCTCAAGTTAGAGGGATTGTTTTGCATGAACTTGTTGTTGCGGCTCTGTTTTTGGGAGTTGTTTTGCCGCAGGTAAAGGGGGATTCTGCCAGATATGTGATTCTAATGGGCGCGACAGTTTATATGATCCTAAGGGTGACGCGATTTCAGTTTCAGACGATACTTCAGGCCTCCAATCGAATCGCAGAATATGCCAGAGCGTATTCTGGAGAAAGAATTTTGTTTTTAGTTCTTGCTGCTATCTGTATAGTAATAGGAAAAAATAATTTTTGTGTGTTTATAATTGCTGAAATAGTCAGTAACGGAGTGTTTTTGTTATACACGGCATGGCTATGCCGGGAAATTGTGGCAGCAAAACCGTGTAAACTGTACGAGGCCTTTTGTTTGGAAACGGAATTAATCCGAACGGGATTCAGTATTTCGATTGCCAGTTTCCTGGGGCAGATGATGATTGGGGTGGTACGGTTTGCAATCGAACGAGAGTATGGGACGATTGTTTTTGGCAAAATTTCACTGTCCTTTAGTATGGCAAATATGTTAGTGACGTGCATTACTGCAGTAAGCATTGTAATTTTTCCGGCTCTGCGTCGTTTGGAACCAGGTAAAGCAAATGATTTGTATAAACCATTGCGGGAATTAATGACGAAACCATTGCTGGGCACTCTTTTGGCCTATGTTCCGGTAAGCTATAGTTTAAGTTTATGGCTGCCTCAATATTCGGACAGCATAAAATATTTGGCCGTTTTGCTGCCGCTATGTATTTATGAGGTTCGGACAGCAGTGCTTTCCTGTACTTATCTAAAGGTGTGGGGAGGGCAGAAATATATGCTGTATGCAAATATGGTATCATTGTTAATCAGTGTGTTTGTTACATGGATTACCGTATATGTATTGAGAAGTGTGGATTGGGCGGTGGTATCCATTATGGGGCTGTATGCGTTAAAGAGTTTTCTTACAGAATGTATGGTGAAACGGTACCTGAACATAAAAATAGGAAAATTGGCGCTACAGGAACTTTTACTGGTAAGCTTATTTGTATTCTTCAGCTGGAAATTGACGCCGGTGCAGGCATTTGGCGGCTATCTGGTGAGTTACGGCGTTTATCTGTTTTTGGGAAGACGGGAATTTATCTCTGCTTGGGATAAGATGAAAGGAATAGTAAGAGTTTAAAATGAAAATAAGGAAAAAAATAATAAGTCTTACGATGTTTGATTTGCTGAAAGGCGTAGGAATTTTGATGGTTGTGTTTCGGCACAGTGTTCATACAGAACTGGCAGAAGTGGAACAGAGTGTTTTTTGGAGATTGGCGTATTCCGTATTAATGCCGTTATTTTTTATAACGAGTGGATACTGGTTAAAAAAAAGATCTTTAAAAGACGGGATTGTTTTTAGCGCAAAGTCTTTGCTGAAACCATATTTAATCGTAATGTTTTTGATTAATGTGGTGGGGTTTGTTCATCGTATGGCGATACATAATCTGGATGAATGGCGTACACTTTTCCTAAAGCAGTCGTTGCTTGTGATTTCAGGAAATTATTCACGTATAGGTGCTATGTGGTTTGTGTTCGCACTTATGGTGGGGTGGATGATATTTTATGGGTTGATTCAAATTGAAAATAAACGTACAAGGGGACTTGTATCTATAGGAATCTGCTGGGTGGGAACAATGGTATTGTCTTATAAATTGCCTTTCCAGATTGCACAGGGAATGATTGCTCAGTTATTTATATATGTGGGTTATATAATGAAGAAAGAGAAATTACTGGAAAAGAAGATTCCGGTTATCTGGGGGAGCGTTTTAGCGCTTATATGGCTCAGCATAGGGTATCTGTCCAGTCGGGAAACAATTTGTGATCTTGCAACTTATCGTTTCGGAAACGGAATGCCCGCTGTGTTAAGTAGTCTTTGCGGCGCGTTTCTCATTATCAAGGCAGGAGTCCAACTGAGCCGTGTTGAAAATAGATTTATTGAAAAATTGGGGACGATTGGCAGATATACGATGTGGATTTTGTGTATACATTCTTTTGAAGGCGCTGTTGTACCATGGAAATATTTGTTTCGGCTGGTTGGAGAGGAAAGTCTTGCAGGAAGTTTGTTTCAGCTGATTCTTCGCGGATGCTTTATATCTTGCGGATGTATTTGTTTAAAAAAGTTTTTAGGAGGAATAAAAAATGTTAGAAAAAATTATTGAAATTGCAAAAATGAGTTGTCAGGAAAATATAGAATTTGATAGGGAAACATCTGTTATGGCAGATATGGAATTAAGCTCCCTTGAATTTTTTCAATTTATATGTCAAATTGAAGATGCGTTTGGCATCCGAATTTCAGAAAGGGAGCTTAACCAAATAGATACGCTTGGTGATATTGAGGACCTGATTTTATCGAAATGAAACGATTATTTCTGTTACTCGGCATTTGTGTGACGATAGGACTGGCAGGCTGTGAAAAGGAAACATTTCACTTAGAGCAGAAAACAACAGGAGATATGGTGTATTATATGGCCGAGCATGGCGACTGTACAGATGAACCGGTTATAATACTCTGCCATGGCTTGGGGGGAAACCATAGAGATATGGAGCAGGCTGCACAAAATTTTTATAATAAAGGATATGCGGTTGTTACGTTTGATCTTTACGGACACGAAGAACAAGATTATGGGAAGAACATCTACATCCATGAAATGATCACGGGCAGCAAGGAAAAGGTGGAGGGAATCCTAAAAGATATTGATAAGATGGAAGTTTGTGATGCGGAGCGTTTTGGAATGTACGGGGTATCTTTAGGCGGAATGTTTTCCTTTTATATGGGGGCGTACGGGGAAACGGGTCCCCAAATAATAATATCAATGGCATCATCTCCTGATTTAGAAGATATATTTTGCCGCGCACTGGATCATGTTCCGGGAAAATGGTCTGCAACAGAAAAAAAACTCACGGGAATCAGTGATGAAGAAAAAGAAAGTGAGATTCTGTGGGCAAAAAACAATAGTCCCATTGATTCCATACAAAAGCTCGCACAAATTCCGACCATTATGGTAAATGGCACAGATGACGAGTATATGTCTATTGATCAGGTGAGAAATTATAAGAGCAACGTGGAGACGCTTGGTGGAGACGTCTTTCTGTATGAAAATCCCCATGGGACGCATGGAAAACTGGGGGACTACCATGGGGAACAGATTTTATCAATATTAGAGCAAATTTTTCCTATTTTTGATAAAGAGTAATACAGACAATTTCCGGCGGATTGTTAAAACGGGGAATTCGCGCATCTCCAAGCCCTCGGCTGATAATGATGGAGCTACTCCCTTGATGAAACAATCCGGCGTCATATTTGGGAAAAAGTGATCCGGTGTTTGAGAATACTCCACCTAAAAAAGGCAAGCGCACAATACCTCCATGCGTATGGCCAGACAGGATAAGATCATATCCGTAAGGCGACAGCTGATCAAAAAAATTTCCACCATGAAACAATAATAGATGAAAGGTATTATCATCAGCAGGTGAAAGCCCTCTGGCCGGATTGGTGGAACGCCATTTTCGGCCGGTGAGCTGAATGCTGTCGGAATCTTTGATAAGGGTGATTGTCTGGTCATCAATGTCTTGAACGCCGTATTGGGAAAAAAGCGCCTGCATTTCTGCGTATTGAAGAATGGGCTCTCCTGTAGACTTATCGAATTCATGATTTCCACTGACAAAATAAATAGGAGCCAGTGTGTGGATTCCTTTTAACAAATCGTTTAAAGGAGAAAGGGAGGTGTGTTTTTCATCTATAAAATCGCCTCCCAATAAAATTAGGTCTGGCTTACAATCAGCAACTTTTTGTACCAGGACGGATTCATGATCGCCAAATTCCTTTAAATGAAAGTCCGTCAACAATACAATTTTATAGCCATTGAAAGCGTCTGGCAGTTTAGAATTGGAAAATGTATAGAAAGTGGTTTCTAACGGGGAATGAAAGCCTAAGATCACTATTGTAAGGATCGCTATGATAATTAATATTTGACAAATACGACGCAGTGACAACATATTCTTCTCCTTTAATAAATTGACAAAATTATTTTACAGGGAAATAATTCTTTTGGCAAGGGGATGGCGGACAATCGCTAGAAAGCTAGAAAGTTCTGTCTTGAAATCCCCCAACTCCCCGCCCACGACAAACGCACGAATGAACAAATTATGAACATCCGTCTTTTTTCTGGTATACTAAAAGAAAAAAGGATGGGATGTTATGAAAGAAGTGTTAGATTTTGTAGGTACGGTGACGGATCTTAGACAGGAGAAAAAGGTTCTGCATAAAATGAAGGATATTATCCTGCTCGTTTTTTTCGCTATGCTTGCAAATGCGGATGACTGGGTGGAAATGGAAGTGTTTGGAAAGGAGCACGAGAAATTTCTGCGAAATTATTTGGAACTTCCCAATGGGATTCCCTCCCATGATACAATCCAGAGGGTATTTGCGATGGTGCCGTCGGAATTTTTGGAGCAATTCCAGAAAAAATGGAACGAAATGCTGAATCGTGAGGAAGGAGAAAAAATCAGGAAACTGCTTGCCATTGACGGAAAAACCCAAAGGGGAAATGGAAATAAAAACCAGAAAGGGAACCATATTGTCAGTGCTGTGGATGAGAACGGCTTTTGCCTGGGTCAAAAACGGGTAGAGGAAAAGACAAATGAAATCATGGCCATCCCCGAACTGCTGGACAGTCTAACGATAAAAGGATGTATCATCACAACGGACGCCATGGGGACGCAGACGGAAATCGCGAAGAAAATTAGACAGAAACGGGCGGACTATGTGTTGGCGTTAAAAGGGAATCAGGGGAGCTTGTATGAAGATGTGAGACTTTATTTCTCAGACCCGGAGCTACGGGAAAAATGCGCCTATAAAAAGACAGTGGAAAAAGCAAGAGGGAAAGTCGAAAAGAGGGAGTACTGGCAGACAGAAGATATAGGTTGGTTAAGCCAGAAAAAGGCATGGCCAGGACTGAAAAGCATTTTATTGACGCGGAACACGATAAAGGGGGCAGACGGGAAGGAGCAAATAGAGGAAAGATATTTTATAAGCAGCCTGTCAACAGAGATAGAAGACGCCGCGCGAGCCGTAAGGGGTCATTGG
>NZ_NFLE01000021.1 GCF_002160755.1 Lachnoclostridium sp. An14 | reverse complement strand
CAGAAAGAATAGTATGAGTATACCGCTAATGGGGAAGATGTGAAAGGATAAGAGCTATTTGTGAAAAGGTAAAAGCTAGACGGGGGTGTGAGAGTAGAATTTAACTTTACATTTCACATATAAATTTTTTATAGAAATTTTCTTATCATTTGCCGGGTAGTATGTTATACTAGAAACCAGTAATGAGACAGGAGGATCCCCATGTACTACTTCATCGTGAATCCTGGTTCCGGCAGAGGAAAGGGATTTCGGATTTGGAGAAAACTGGAAAAGCTGCTCAGCTTTGCCTGTGTGGAGTACGAGGCGTATTTTACTCACGGGCAGGGGGATGCCCGCGCCCTGGCGAGGGATCTGACGGAAGGCTGCCGGGAACCGCGGGTGATCGTGGTAGCAGGGGGAGACGGCACAGTGAACGAGGTGGTGGACGGCCTGTCTTTTAACGGGCCGGTTACCCTGGGACTGATTCCCGGAGGCACGGGAAATGATCTGGCAAAGAGCCTGCGGCTCCCAGGCAGTCCCCGCCGCTGTTTAAAAAAGATCCTCCATCCCAAGTATCATAAGCTGATGGATTACGGAGTATTATCCTATGGAGAGGGAGAAGTGCGGCACCGGAGGTTCGTGGTGAGCGCCGGGATCGGCGTGGACGCGGCGGTGTGCCACAGCCTGCTCCACGGCGGGTTTAACAAGATCTGTCCCAGAAAGCTGCGCTACGTGCTTGTGGGCCTGGGGCAGCTTTTCCGGGCGCGGCCGGTGAAGGGGTATCTGGTGTTGGACGGAGTGCAGAAGGTGGAGTTTAACCACATTTATTTTATTTCCGCCCACATCCATCCGTCAGAGGGCGGCGGGTTTGTCTTCGCTCCGGGGGCGGACTGCAGCGACGGCAGATTGTCTCTGTGCGTGGCTCACACCTCCAGCCGGATCCGGCTGTTTCAGATCGTGCTGGATGCCTTTTTCGGAAGGAGAAAAAAGAGGCCCGGCGTGCGCCGCTATGAGTGCCGGGAGGCCTTTATCCATTTGGACAGGCCCATGGCGGTTCATGTGGACGGTGAGAGCTGCCAGATGCAGCAGGACATCCAGCTCCGTTGTATTCAGAAAAAGATGAGAATGATCGTATAGGACAGAAGAATCAGACAGACATAGCGGAGGGACAAGACATGAGAATTGGACAGGGATATGACGTGCACCGCCTGGTGGAGGGGAGAACCCTCATTCTGGGCGGCGTGACGATTCCATATGAAAAAGGACTTTTAGGCCATTCCGACGCGGACGTGCTGGTGCACGCCATCATGGACGCCCTTTTGGGGGCGGCGGCCTTAGGAGACATCGGACAGCATTTTCCGGACACGGATCCCCGGTATGAGGGGATTTCCAGTATCCGCCTGCTGGAGCAGGTGGGGGCCCTTCTGGAGGAAAAGGGATTTGTGATCGAGAATATCGACGCCACGGTGGTTGCCCAGCGGCCGAAACTGGCGCCCTACCGGGAGGAGATGCGGAAGAATATTGCCGCGGCCCTGCGCATCAGCCAGGACCAGGTGGGAATAAAAGCCACCACAGAGGAAGGGCTGGGATTCACCGGCGCGGGGGAGGGCATTTCCTCCACAGCCATCACCCTGCTTACCACGGTGGCGGACAACTGTTACTATGACCGGATGGCGGCGCCCTCTGGGTGCGGGGGATGCGGCGGCTGTCCCGTCAGGGACTGAGGAAGAACATACCCATCCGGATAAAAAACAGTTGAAAAAGAAGGAGAGAAGAACATGAAAATTTTTAATACATTGACCAGAAGAAAAGACGAATTTGTGCCCCTGGAGCCGGGAAAGGTGAAAATGTACGTCTGCGGCCCCACCGTTTACAATTACATCCACATCGGAAACGCCAGGCCCATGATCGTGTTCGACACGGTGCGCCGGTATTTTGAGTACAAGGGCTACGAGGTGAATTACGTTTCCAACTTCACCGACGTGGACGACAAGATCATCAAGAAAGCCATCGAGGAGGGTGTGGACGCGGATACCATTTCCAAGCGCTACATCGCGGAGTGCAAAAAGGACATGGAGGGCATGAACGTAAAGCCGGCCACCACCCATCCCCTGGCCACGGAGGAGATCTGTGGGATGCTGGAGATGATCCAGTCCCTCATCGACAAGGGTTACGCCTACAAGGCGGAGGACGGCACCGTCTATTTCCGGGTAAAGGCCTTTAAGGAGTACGGAAAGCTGTCCCACAAGAACTTAGATGACCTTCAGTCCGGTTTCCGGGAGATCAAGGTCACCGGCGAGGAGGGCAAGGAGGATTCCGCGGACTTCGTGCTGTGGAAACCGAAAAAGGACGGGGAGCCTTTCTGGGAGTCCCCCTGGTGCAACGGCCGCCCCGGCTGGCACATTGAGTGCTCCGTCATGTCCAGAAAATACTTAGGCGAGCAGATCGACATCCACGCCGGCGGCGAGGACCTGATCTTCCCCCACCATGAGAACGAGATCGCCCAGAGTGAGGCGGCCAATGGAAAGACCTTCGCAAACTATTGGATGCACAACGCGTTCTTAAACATTGACAATAAAAAGATGTCCAAATCCCTGGGCAATTTCTTCACCGTCCGGGAGATCAGCGAGAAGTACGACCTGCAGGTACTGCGGTTCTTCATGCTGAGCGCCCACTACAGAAGCCCCTTAAACTTCAGCGCCGAGCTGATGGAGGCCTCCAAGAACGGCCTGGAGCGCATTTTAAACTGCGTGAGCCGTTTAAACGACTTCTTAAAGACGGCCGCTGACGGCGGTATGACCGAGGCGGAGACGGCCGCGAAAGCAGAGCTGGACAGCCTGGTAGCCAAATATGAGGCTGCCATGGATGACGATTTCAACACGGCAGACGCCATTTCCGCCATCTTTGAGATGGTGAAGCTGGCCAATTCCACCGCCAGCGAAGGCAGCAGCCAGGCATGGCTTAAGACGGTAAAGGACACCATCGAAAAGCTGTGCGACGTGATGGGCATTATCACGGAGAAGAAGGAGGAAATGCTGGACAGCGAGATCGAGGAGATGATCGCCGCGAGACAGCAGGCCCGGAAGGAAAAGAATTTCGCGCTGGCGGACGAGATCCGCGGAAAGCTTCTGGAAAAGGGCATTGTTCTGGAGGATACGAGAGAGGGCGTGAAATGGAGGAGAGCATGATTTCCCGGTGCAGGGAGCTTTTGATGCTGGAGGAGAGGGACCCGAACGGGTACTCTCCTCTGGTTTTGGCTTATATGGGGGACGCCATCTATGAGCTGGTGATCCGCACGAAGGTGGTAAACCGGGGAAATACCCAGGTGAACAAGCTCCACAAGCGGACCGCCGGCCTGGTGAAGGCCCAGACCCAGGCAAACCTCTATATGCTCCTGGAGGAGGAGCTGACGGAGGAGGAGCTGGCCGTCTACAAGCGGGGCAGGAACGCCAAATCTGCCACCATGGCAAAGAATGCCACCATGAAGGATTACCGGATGGCCACGGGCTTTGAGGCCCTTATGGGATGGCTGTATTTAAGCGGCCGCCTGGAGCGGCTGACAGAGCTGGTCAGCCACGGACTAAAGAAGATGGGAGAGCTTTGATGAGATACGAGGAATTTACCATAGAGGGCAGAAACGCGGTGCTGGAGGCATTCCGGTCCGGGAAGACCATTGACCGTTTGTTTGTGCTGGACGGCTGTAAGGACGGTCCGGTGCAGACCATTGTGCGGGAGGCGAGAAAGCACGATACCATTATCCAGTTTGTGGCGAAGGAGCGGCTGGACCAGCTGTCCGGCACCGGGCATCACCAGGGAGTGATCGCCTACGCTGCCGCTTACGAGTACGCCCAGGTGGAGGATATGTTAAAGGCCGCCGAGGAGAAGGGGGAGCCGCCGTTTCTGTTTCTCCTGGACGGGATTGAGGATCCCCACAATCTGGGGGCTATCATCCGCACGGCCAATTTGGCCGGCGCCCACGGGGTCATTATCCCTAAGCGGCGGGCGGTGGGACTTACGGCCACGGTGGCGAAGACCTCCGCGGGGGCGCTAAACTACACGCCGGTGGCGAAGGTGACGAACCTGGGGGCCACCATTGAGGACCTGAAAAAACGGGGCCTGTGGTTTGTGTGCGCCGACATGGGCGGGGAGCTGATGTACCGTCTGGATTTAAAAGGCCCCATCGGCCTGGTGATCGGGAACGAGGGCGACGGGGTGAGCCGCCTGGTGCGGGAAAAATGCGATATGGTGGCGTCAATCCCCATGAAGGGGGACATTGATTCCTTAAACGCGTCCGTGGCTGCGGGCGTGCTGGCGTATGAGATTGTGCGTCAGCGGTTACAATAAGAAAGAAAAGGACGGAGGCACCGGAAACGGTGCCTTTTCTGTCATGTGATGGGAAACTGCGCTCCCTATGAGACAAAAGTTTCCGGCAAAAGGTGTGCTTTGCCGGGTGAGACGGTTTCCTGCACAGCTGTGTTTCGGCGCGGGCGGTCACTGTTTCGCGTCCGTATTGGGAGCTGGGGCCGAAGGGCCCGGAAAGGAGAACGGAATGAGAGTTGACAATCGAAAAGTGGCGTTAATCGGAACCGGGATGGTGGGAATGAGCTATGCCTATGCCATGCTGAACCAGAGCGCCTGCGATGAGCTGGTGCTCATTGACGTAAATAAGATGAGGGCGGAGGGGGAGGCCATGGATTTAAACCACGGTCTGGCCTTCGCTCCGTCCAATATGAAGATTTACGCCGGGGAATACGAGGACTGCGAGGACGCGGACATTGTGGTGATCTGCGCCGGAGTGGCCCAGAAGGGGGGGGAGAGCAGGCTGAATCTGCTGAAACGGAACGCGGCGGTGTTCCAGTCCATCATTGACCCGGTGACAGCCTCCGGGTTTAACGGGATTTTCCTGGTGGCCACCAACCCGGTGGACATCATGACCAGGATCACCTGCGACCTGTCCGGCTTTAATCCCAGACGGGTGCTGGGAACGGGGACGACGCTGGACACGGCCAGACTTCGCTATCTGCTGGGAGGCTACTTGAAGGCAGATCCCAGGAACGTGCACGCCTACGTGATCGGCGAGCATGGGGACAGTGAATTTGTGCCGTGGAGCCAGGCAATGCTGGCCACAAAGCCGATTTTAAGTTTCTGCGGGGAGCCGGGGAACCGAAAGGTGCGCCAGGAGGACCTGGATCAGATTTCCGAGGAGGTGCGGGGGGCTGCCTACAGGATCATTGAGGCGAAACACGCCACCTATTACGGCATTGGAATGGCCCTCACCAGGATCACCAAGGCCATTTTGGGGGACGAGCACAGCGTTCTCACCGTTTCGGCCATGCTGAAGGGGGAATACGGCCAGTCCGGCGTGTTTGTGGGAGTGCCCTGCATTATCAATAAGAACGGAATCCAGAGCGTGCTCACCCTGTCTCTGACGGAGGAGGAGCAGAGCAATCTGGCGGCTTCCTGTGAAACGCTGCGGGAGAGCTACGAGGGGATTTTATAGGATTGGACGGCAGAAGGGAGGCCGGCAGCGGTGGGCTGCCGGCTGTTTCTGTCTTATTTAACAGGAGACTGCGTTTTCTGTTAAATAAGAGTGCTCTGGCGCGGGAGTGCGCCAAGCGAACACTGTTATAAGGAGGAAATTCTTTTCCAGGTCGGGATCAGCTTTCCAGGGTTATGGCCCGCAGGCTGAAATTGGACCAGTTGTTTCCGATCAGGTAGGTGGTGTAATTTCGTCCTGCCTGGATCTCCACCGGGACGGTGAGGATCGGGTTGGAGATGGTGAAACCGGAGCCCAGAACGCCGATGGCGATAATGGGGAGCTCCCGGAACCCGTTGCAGCAGGATACGTTGGTGATGTTGAACAGGTAGGAGCCGCGGACTGCCTGTTTAAAGGGAGTCACGGAGGTGTAAGTAATGTTCCGGAATACGATGCCGCTGTTTTGGAGCAGGACATTGTAGGCGGAGCCTTCAAAGGTCATGTTGGCGACACGGTAGCAGCCGTTTCCCGCGGGCAGATTGCGGCAGCCGGTGTCAGAGACCTGGATCACGTCCATGCCGCCCTGGCCGGAGTCCACTACTACCAGGGTAGAACGCTGGCCGGCCCGGAAGGGAAAGCTGCGCTGAAACAGGATGGCCCGCAGGTCGTTTGCCCGGCGCACGGTGACGGTGTGGAATCCGTCGGAAAGGAAGTTATAGCCAGTGCTGGTTCCAAACCGGGCGGAGGTGTCGTAGACGGACGAATCAATGGCCAGGCTGATGGGGAAATTGTTGGTGGCCGCCACCAGAAACCTGGTTTCGCTGAAATCCTGATTTCCTCCCGGCAGGTTGGGAAAGATGGGAGGCTGGGGCGCCGGCCTGTTTGGAGGCAGGGGCCGCACCGGCGGGACCAGGATGGGAGGCCTGGGCGCCACAGGCGGCACGGGCCGTACCGGAGGTCTGGGAGCCACAGGCGGCACGGGCCGTACCGGTGGTATGGGGGCTATGGGAGGCACGGGCCGCGCCGGTGGTGTGGGGCCAGTGGGGCGGCTTGGCTGGGAAGGTCCGGTGGGGCGGCTCGGAGGCATAGGGCCAGTGGGACGGCTTGGCTGGGAAGGCCCAGTGGGCCGGTTCGGAGGCATAGGGCCAGTGGGGCGGTTTGGCTGGGAAGGCCCGGTAGGGCGGTTCGGAGGCATAGAGCCGGTGGGACGGCTTGGCAGCGGAGCCACCGGCTGACTGTCCGGCGGGGCGATTGGGAGGGCGATTCCGGAATTTCCTCCGGAATTGCCGGGATTTCGCCGGCTGCTGTTACCGCTGTCTGTAAGCTGCGCCATATTTATGTCCTGAAATACAGAAAAGCCAGGATCGGAGTCCATGGCCTGCACGAGTTCGGGATCTCCCACGTCTGTTGTATCCTGATTCTGAAACATGGCTGTCCCGCTGCCGGCCTCCCCGGCCGGGTCGGAAAGATTGCTGAAAAAGAAGTCCATTTCAGCCATAGAGCACCTCGTGGTTTTTTACTTCATCATATGCTCATTTGGCCGGATGATTGCCAGGAAAAACGCCGAAAAACAGAGGCAAAAAAAATCATAAAAAATTTTTTCAAAAGTGTTGACAATTCAAATAATACGTGATACTATATACGAGGTTCGCGTGAGGCGAACGAAACAAAAGGCTGCTGTGGCTCAGTCGGTAGAGCGTCGCATTGGTAGTGCGGAGGTCACGGGTCCGATTCCCGTCAGCAGCTCTCCTAAAAGAACGGAAATCATTGATTTTTCAGTGATTTCCGGTTTTTTTGTGTTTATTAGGCTGTAGACACTTGTAGACAGCTGTCTACAATGCTTTCTCAATCAAATTGTACGTTTCATCCTCTGTCAATGGATTATAAATATAGCCTAGCGTGGTGGACAGGCTGCTGTGTCCCAGCAGCTCCCGTATGCAGTCCAGTGGGACGCCGGCCGCGTTCAGATTGCTGGCAAAGGTCTTTCGCATTTTATGACTGGATTTCACGATTACACCTTGATAACGGGCATATTTTCTTAGAACGGATGCAATACGGATAGATGTTATCCGCTCGCCGTCTCTCATAAAAATATAGTTTCCTTGGGGTTCAATCTTTTTCAAAATGTCAATCGCTTTGGGCACCAGAATCACAAACCTGTCCTTATTTGTTTTGGTATGCTCTACAACATAGATTTCGTTTGTGACTTGATTTCTGATTTCTTCGCGAACAATGTGCAGATACTTTTCATCGAAAAAATCTTCCCATTTTAGTGCCACTAATTCTCCAACACGCAGGCCCAGCATAAAATTGATTTTAACGGCCAGATAGGAACTATCCCCGGTTTCCGCATACATTTTGTCCAGAAATGCATTTAACTGTTCTAATTCATCAGAATTATAGGTTTCCGTTTTGCCGGTCTTTCTGACTACTTGCCGGAACTTCACCAATATCTGAACGTTCTCCATCGGGTTCATAATCAGATATTTTTTCCGGACAGCATAGGAAAACATTCCGTTTAAAATGGTCTTGACATTCGTCCACTCTTTGCGCGGGAGGTTAAATTCCCTTACAATGCGGTTACATTCCGATTCCAGAAGAAGTTCATCAATCCGCCGGATTTTTCTGCTGTGCAGGATGGACGGTTCAAAATATTTGCGGTAATGCTGTGTATGCCGCTTAATCGTGTTGGGGCTGTTGGTTACAGTTTGTTTGTATTCCAGCCATTCCTCATAGAGTTCATGAAACGTAATCTTGTCAATGTGCGAATCAGAAAAGTATATGGGAATTAATTTTTCCCACAACTCGTCCTCAGATTGTGCTTTGATATTCTTTCGTTTCCCGTCTGACCCTTTATACCAGGTCTGCCACCGGCCTCCATCTTTTGTTGGCGGCGTAATGGCGTAAGGATGCAGTTTCTTAATTCGTTCTTTTTTAGTAGCCATCAACATATCAAGCACGCTGTCTGGCGGTATTATATCAGATTCGAGGCTTTCCCTCAATAAAAAAGAAAGGTCAGTTTTATTAAGATTTTGATTTATCTTCAAGGTATGCTCCTAACCAGAGATTGCCCAGCTTTCGATTCATCATAGATTAGGTCATCATCTGCTGTTTCTTTCTTCTGTTGTGGCTAGGTACTCTATTTTATAAATCAATTTATTAATCGTAATCCCATTACTCAAACGGCAATCCGGTATCATTTGGAATTGGTTTGTCTGGGATAGATGGTAACGGGAGCATTGTTATCCCGTCTGGGGTAAGGTTCAGTTTTAGCTGTTCGGTCACTTCTATGGGGGATTCCGGCAGGAATGGACATTCGCCCGGCGTGGCCTCCATCCACTCTGCCAGCTGTCCATACCGCTCAGCGCGCAGATACTCTTTGACTGTATAATCATGGTACTGATTGTTGTCGTAGAAGTGTCTGACCTTCGTGATCCGGCGCAGGAGGGCCTGCCAGCTTTCTGGTTCCTCCTGCTGGATGTTGGGGTACTGCGCGGTCAAAGGGATGTTGGAAATGATCCAGACCGTAGTATGGACAGCATACCGGTTATGATACCGGCAGTTAATGGTCAACGGGTTTCCGTCCAGAAGCGCAAGCAGGAGGCTGAATGGAAGGGACGACCGGAACTCATCTAGAGCCAGAACCTTCACTCTTATGCTGTCATAGCCATCGAAAATCCCGTTGCCGTGGTAATCCGTGATTGTGCAGACGGTAGCAGGGTCATACAGTTTATATAGACCACTGGTTTTGCCGGTGCCGGTTTTGCCGTAACAGTAAATCACTTCCATTTTGCGGAACTCCCGCGCTTTTTCTTCTATGATAAGCTGGCGGTACTTCTGGATGTCTGTCAGTCTGGGAAGTATGGAGGGGATTGCCTCAATAATCTCAAGGTCAGTACTCCCTTCTTTTACCATTTCCATCGCTTGTTCAATATCACTTCGGTGCCCCTGTCCTTTTTCTCTGGGCGGTTCTCCATGTTCTTCAAAAGTCCCCTTGATAGATGTATCTGCTTTCTCCGTATCCTTGAATTTTCCACCTTTCTTAAGGTATGTCCGCGCTTGCTTTACGGTTCCGTTCAGAACATCTACATGAACATTAGGAAAGACATTATTGACCGTCGAAATACGGATTGCATTAGGGGAATAAATGACTAAATGCGTATGAGGCTGGCCGGTTTCCCGGCCAATCTCATCACATATAGCGTAGTATGTAACACCTTTTAATTTGGTCTCGATAGTTTCGCGTATTCTTGCATGGCTCCATCCACTCTGTATCTGGGATGCCTGAATTGTCAGCATGAACTTTCGTGACCTGTCTGTCTTTTGAGTAGCCATAATTACCTCACTTATATGTATTTTATACTAAGTTCGATTTCCGCACCGGTATCCGTAGCGGAAAGGAACTGCAAGTTTATCATGTGAGGGAAGTATTGTAAAAAGTATTGCTGACCATATAGGGCACTGTATGCCTGGATGAAAGCAGGGAGCGTACCATTTAGTCTCCGTACCAGCATCTGTAGCGCTCCGGCGCTGTAGGCCGTATTCCAGCTATATTTGGGTAAAGCAATGGTTATCATATTATTTGTAATGCACTTCACCGTCAGACATGAAACTCCTGTGGGAGAGACAGAAAACTGCTTTAGCAGATAATACTGCTCCGGCCAGAAATAGGATAACTCCATACAAATCTGTCTTGCTACTTGACCCAGATAAAACTCATTGTTCTGCTGTATCCGGGACTTGGTTTCTTCTTGATACCGTTCCTCGAACATGCGGTAGCTGTTTTTGATAAAGTCCCCCACACAATGGATGCCGCTCTTTACTGTCTCTTTGATTGTCTCGGCATCAATCTTGATATTGTATTGATTCTCCATAGTATCTTTTATCTCATTGAAAATATTCTTTTTTTGATTGTCTAGCATAATATTGCTCCTTTCGTAAGAGAGGGCAGGGAGACCTGCCCTCTTAATCGAGTTACTTAAAAATCAATGATTTCGTCATCATCTTCGATTGCTTTTTTGGATGTCATACTATCGGCAACTTTTACAGAATCGGCTTTTAAAGATACGCCTTCACGGAGATTCTCTGGCTCAGGCAAAAATGCATATGCATTTATATCGATATTGTGGGGAATCAACAGCACCGACTCTTTTGTACGAAGCCGATTCTGAATGTCTTCAAAAGTAACTTTGTTCTCATCATTCGCAGGCACCTTTATTGCATAGGTCTTATAATTTCTGGCTTTGCAATAGTAGGTGTAGCCAATGATTGCCTTAGTCTTGAAATCTTTTTGAAGACCGGCTCGTATGCAAGAAGAATAGCCGTCTTCCACATCCGATGGATTGACATTGTTTAAACTCAATGCCAAATCTCTTACGCTCATCATTTCCATGATATCGCTCTCCTTTCTTTTAAATTTACAAAAATCATACATTAGGAAAGAGACCACATGTCGAAAAAAGCCGATAGCGTTTAGGGCTATCGGCTTTTGGAAAATCATGTAAGTATTTGGTCAATGCTCTTTTTTTGATAATTACATAATCTGAGAAAATTACATAATGTAATACTTTCTGGTTTGTTTTGCAGGCGTCTCAAGGTAGATTTGGGAATTCCTATTTGCCTGCAAACCTCCTTAGTGCATTTAATATTGCGAAGTTCTTTTTGCACATCTTGCATATTTCTGTCAACATTATAAAACTGAAATCTGGTATTCCTACCGTTAAATATGCGGCGGGTAGTCGTGCCGGTTAATACCTTTTCCAAAGAGATGTGCAAAAAGTTGCAGAACCGTAAGCATGTGGTCAGCTTTATGTTTCTCACACCTTTATAGTTTGAAGAAAGATGGTCATGTACTGTGGTTACCTTAGAGCGGGTGAAAAACGCCACACATTTGTAAGTCATTTTGTTATCAGAGCCACTGTTGCTGTCAGTATAAGAGTTATATATATACTCAAAAAAATTTTTGTTTGCCGAGCCGGTACTATAAGTCGTGCCTCCCAGCGGATTTACATTCTGTTGACCTTTTGTCATAAAGGATTCAACTCCCTTCCTGTTTTTATTTTGAGAGTATTATATCCTAACAGTAGTGCCATTTTCCGAATGGACTTCAATGGTGAAGTGAGATTCTATAAAGACACAGACCTGTTATCTGTCACAAAATATATGTGCCACGAAACTATAGGTAAATAAAGGGATTGCGGGCATTTGTCACTTGCAACACAAGTCCGGGGTAATACTAGCCCGGACTTGGTCTCCGTATGCCGACGCATCCGCCGCGACGCCCCAAGCCTTTCGTCGGCGCGGCGCCTCCAGGCTCGGTTCTGCCGCTTGGCGTCTGTCCGGCATACGGAGGGACAAAAAGTCTGCTGGCAGTTCTAATCCTCTCGAAATAGGGCATAAAGCATAAAATTTTCTGTTGCATAATAGCACATAAGACAGAACCACTTTAGAAAAATATGGTTGAATACCTATTCCTAGTGTGCTAAAATGGGCTTAGAAAATTAAAAAGCATAGCACCTACCCAAGTGCTGGTAACACCTGGGCAGGTGTGAAAAGTGTTTTGCAGAACACTTCTCACAATGGTGGCAACCACTACTATGCCATTCCATTATAAGCTATGGAGTTAAATTTAGCAACATGGAAATGGGTAGGAGTTTTCTTTGTTGTATCCAAAAGGCAGCAAGGTGTGAAGTGTAAGGCTTGACACCTTGCTTTTTAATTTTCTCCAATACAAATGTTTAAAGGAGAGAACGAGATGAAAAAGACATTGAAAACACTAATGACCTTGGGCCTGGCCTCAGTAATGCTGTTTACCACGGCTATAACTTCCTTTGCGGCTGACTATGCAGAAGATGGAAACCGTTTGAAACTGTATGGACAGGTATTACAACAGGTAGCGCCAATGGATGATGGATCCAATATATTTTATCTTGCTATTGTAGATGGAAGTGATACAGTTACTAAAGATGATTTTACTCCTGTGGATAGTACGAAATCTTTTGATGAGATTGTTATGTACTATGATTTTGGGGACAAATTGAGAGAGTGTACCTACGATGATGTTGAATTCTATATAAATTATCGTAAGCTGTATTTTGTTAGTGATGATGAAGAAGAACAACTGCGTAATGCGAAAAGATACAGAGAGATGTATAATAGTCTAGGTCAGATTTCCTATGTGGTTAAAACCGGGGGTGACTATGATGTTATGTCCTTTGTATATATTTGCAAACTGCCAGAGGGTAAGACTGCCGCAGACATGGGAGAGTTTGCCGAGTATGTAGTTTATGCAGACGGAGCCGCCACCTCTGATACCTCCAATACCACCACCTCTACACAGGACACCGGTGACTGGGCCTCCAATGAAACCGGCTGGTGGATTCAGTTTAAGGATGGCTCCTATTTAACCAATAGTTGGTGGCAGTCCCCGTACTCTGGACTTTGGTATTATATGGGAGCAGATGGATATATGGTAACCAACACCACTATTGATGGCTATACCATTAATGCAGATGGAGTATGGGTTCAGTAACCTATCGCCCGCTGGTCACAATAACATAATCAAGAGGTTGAAAGGAACATTCTGTTTCCTCTCAACCTCTTACCAAATTATGGGAATATCTCTCCCACAACTACCGGTTGTCAAGAGGCAAGATGCATCTGCTCCGCAGACCTCTTGACAACCTTTTCGCACAATGCTAGTATGTAGACAGCCCGTAGACACAAGGTAGACAGCGTGCGTTCCTCCTTGATTTTATTGGGTTCTTGGGAGTTGCGAGGAGTCCGATTCCCGTCAGCAGCTCTGAGTGGAAACCGGAGAATCTTGAAAAGAGGTTCTCCGGTTTTTTTGCGTCATGGGAAACTGCGTTTCCCAGATATAAAAGTTTCCGGCGAATACGCATTCCGCGCGGAGAAAGATGGCTGCTGGAGCAGCAGCGTTTCGGCGGGGATGTGCGCCGCAGGGCACATTTTCCTGCCGTAACAATGTCCGTCTGTGAGAGAAACAGGAAACATGAGAAAATTCCGTCTGCCGCGGCATTTTTGATCAGGAAACGGATTGGCCGGAAACCTTCTGTTCATCCGTTCCTCCGGAAAAATGTTTCCTGCGCCCGTTTTTCCTCCCTCTGTAAACCATCCACAGCCCTGTGTGGATCACAAACCCGCCCAGAGCCGCCGCGGCCACATAGATCACGTTTCCCCAGAAAATCCCCACAGCCAGGGCGATCTGGTGGAAAACGACCTGCTGGGAGGGATAGTAGGGGGAAAGGTAGAACATGGCGATGTTGGTTTCCGGGCCGGCAGCCCAGTTGATGGCCAGAGCCGCGAGGCAGCAGCCGAGAAACAGGGGAAGACTGGAGAGAAATCCCGCCGGTTTCCGCAGGGAGAGACCGGAGAGAGAGCAGGTGGCCCCGATGAAGATCAATGTAAAGTGCCAGAAAAAGCCGTGAAGGGTCAGGGTGATATAGGGGTGCATCAGCCCGCTGGGCTCCGCCAGGGCCAGAAAGCCCCCTAAAAGGCTGAAATCCTGGAGAAAGGTGCAGGTGATCTGCCGTCCCCGCTCCGGCAGGAGAGGCAGCAGCAGGCAGAGGTACATGGGGACGCTGCAGAGCTGAAAGGGGAAATACCACCAGTCGTAGACGCCGGGATGCACCACCAGGGTGAGAAAGAGCTGTTTGTAGACCTCGCTCACCGCCAGGAATATCCCGCAGAAAAACAGCCGCCGCAGGGCCCGTCCCTCTCTGCGGTCTGAGGCGGGGATGCTGTCTGGCCCCTGGGATTTGCGCCCCCACCGGCTCTGATTTTTGGAAATGGGCGCCGGATTTCTGGCAAGAAACAGGGACAGGCACAGGGCAAACCCGATGCCTGCCAGGCTGAGCAGGATGTGGAACGGGGAGTAGGGCCTTGGCGGCGTCATGGGCCAGGCAGTCATCTGAAGGAATTTTTGTATCATATAAAGGCCTTTCTGATTCGTGATAACCGCGTTAGCGGTCATGTCTGTTTTGTGTCTCCAGTATAGTGCAAACGAGAGGGAAAATCAAATGGGGAATGGGCGGACGGCAGGGGAAATCCGCCGCCCCTCCCGTGGGAAACGGCGGCCTTTCTCCTGCCGTCCCGGTGTTCCGCCTGCGTTTTTATATCTTATGCGCAGGAAAGGGCCGTGTTATGCACAGCAGAATACGGTGATGGAGCTGGGTTCCGTCAGCGCGGGGATGCTTCTGGTGCTGGTGGAATAGATGACTAACAGATAGTGGTTGGCCGGGGATCCGGGGAAGGTCTGGCCGTTGGGGTAGGCAATTACCGTGTTGTCCGTGGGGGCCAGCTGCAGGGTGCCGGCGAAGTTCACCAGATTCTCATCGTAGTAGCTGAAATCCATCATACGCCCGTCCATGTTCTTTACAATGGCAACCACCCGGTACTGGGGCGGAAAGATCAAAGGAGCGGGGGCGGAGGCATCGTAAAAGGCGGTGATGGAATCGCCGGGCTGGAGCGCCTCCTGATTGAAAATGTATGTGTAGGGGGTGACTACGAGGTTTACCATGCCCTGGTAGTCCGTGGATATGGAGATCATGAGAGAGCAGCCGCACCAGTTATTGGCGGAGGACTGCATCGGTTCGATCTGGGTAACGGTCCCGGTGATTGGGAAGAATGTAGCCATAAAGGCACCTCCATAACAGATTCTAACCTAGTATATGGAGGAAACGGGCCCGCGGTGAAAAAAGTCCCGGAAAAAGGGAGGAGCCGGCTACCCCAGAAGGGGCGCCGGCAATTATGAAAAAGTTATTTGTGTAGTCATTCGCATTGCTCTTGCTACTGTCTTTACTATACCCAGGAATTGTGAAGATAGTATAGCGAAGTTATGAAAAGATTATGAATAAATCGTGAATATTCAAAATGCCCGTTGGACGCCTGTTTCACGGCCGGGAGCATTTGTCAATCGTCCAGTTGCCCGGCGTATCTGCCGTCCCGCGTCCGGGGGCATCCACCGATCCTCCCGCCGTCCGGTACATCGGCCGCCCGTCCCGCGTCCGGCGCGTCTGTCGCGTCTGCCGCTCGTCCCGCGTCCGGCGCCTCAGCCGTCCGTCCGCAGCCAAGGTCTCCGCCGCTCATCGCCCTCCCGTCCGGCCTCAGCCGCCGTAATGATAGGAGTCCAGCAGCTGGTTCTTCATATGCCACAGCTCGTTGGAAAGGTCCACGTGCACCTCGTGGGGGTTCACCAGACGGCGGGACTCCTCCCACAGGGTATCTAACTCCTTCTGGCAGTAGGCCCGGATGTCCATAACCTTGGGAGAGTGGTAGACGCAGGTTCCGTTTTTAAATACGGGCACCAGCAGCTCCCGCAGCTCGTAGGTGTCAGGAGCCAGCAGCGTCTTTTTCCAGGTTTCAATGGGGTCAAAGAGCAGCAGGGAGTTGTGAGAATCAAATGTTTCGTGGGTGAGACAGATCAGATCCGCCACAATTTTCCCCGTATCCTTTTCGTAAATCCGGTAGATGGTCTTGTCCCCGGGGTTGGTGATCTTTTCCGCGTTTTCGGAGAGCTTGATCTTGGGGATAAATGTCCCGCTTTCTTTGTCCCGGATGGCCGCCAGCTTGTACACGCCGCCGAAGGACGGGGAGTCCTTGGAGGTGATCAGGTTGGTGCCCACGCCCCAGGAGTTGATGGTCGCCCCCTGGAGTTTCAGGCTGGCGATCAGGTGCTCGTCCAGGTCATTGGAGGCAGAAATCACAGCGTCGGGGAACCCGGCCTGGTCTAACATCCGCTTTGCCTTTTTGGAAAGGTAGGCTAAGTCGCCGCTGTCCAGGCGGATACCGTAGAAGGTCAGGGGGATGCCGGCCTCCCGCATTTCCGTAAACACCTGGATGGCGTTGGGAATACCGGATTTTAAGGTGTCGTAGGTGTCCACCAGCAGGATGCAGGCGTTGGGGTACATCCGGGCGTAGGTGCGGAAGGCGGTGAGCTCGTCGGGAAAGCTCATGATCCAGCTGTGGGCGTGGGTGCCTTTTACGGGAACGTCAAACATCTGGCCGGCCAGCACGTTGGAGGTGCCGACGCAGCCGGCGATCATGGCGGCCCTGGCGCCGTAGATGCCGGCATCCGGGCCCTGGGCGCGGCGCAGGCCGAACTCCATGACTCCGTCTCCCTCCGCGGCGTAGACAACCCTGGCGGCCTTGGTAGCGATGAGGCTCTGATGGTTGATGATGTTTAGCAGGGCGGTTTCGATGAGCTGGGCCTCCATAATGGGGGCGATGACCTTTACCAGAGGCTCTCTGGGGAACACCACCGTGCCCTCCGGGATGGCGTAGATGTCGCCGGAGAATTTAAAATGAAGCAGGTAGTCCAGAAAATCCTCCTGAAACATACCGGTGGAGCGCAGATAGTCCGTGTCCGCCTGGGTAAAGTGGAGGTTTTCGATGTACTCGATCACCTGCTCTAAGCCGGCGCAGACGGCGTAGCCGTTTCCATCGGGGTTCGTGCGGTAGAAGGCGTCGAAAATTACGGTCTCATTGGCATTTTCCTCTTTAAAATAGCCCTGCATCATGGTCAGCTCATAGAGATCGGTCAACAGTGTCAGATTTCTTTCGTTCATAATGATCCTCCTCGCGGTTCCGAGTTGGCGCCGTAGCGCTTAGTTTTTAGGTAGTATAGCACAATCAGGGGAAATAGCAAGCGGGTTGGCGAAAAAAGTGGGGCAGCCGCCGGCAAAGACGCCTGCGTCTGCCCTGCGCCGGCCATTGGGAAGGGAAATCCTCCGGGAGACCGGAAATGCCGCCGTACACGGACATTTTGCCGCGCTGTGGGGACATTTTAGGGGGCGGAGGATAGAATCTCCTTGACATTTTATAATAGGAAATTTATACTGAAGGAGTTAATAATAGAAAGACTGTGAAGGAGAGAGTAGCAGTGCCGGAAAATGTCAGCGAGCCGGGAAGGGTGGGAGTCCGGTATGAGTAGGGCATGAGCGAAGATCACTCCGGAGTCGCCGGCTGAAGATCAGTAGGCCAGGACGTAATTCTCACGTTACAGAGAACTCATATGACAGTATGCAGCAATAGGTGGTTAAACGGAGATGTTTGGAAGGCTTCGTCCTGATTGTACAGGACGGGGCTTTTTTGTCTATGACAAAAAAACTCCCGATGCGCACTCCGCGCAGAGGAAGATAGCTGCTGGCGCAGCCGCGCTCCGGCGCGAGTGCGCGCCATGGCGCACACTTTTTAGGTCACAGGAAACCTGGTTTCCCATGACATTTGTCTATGACGAAAAAGTTTCCCGGGAAACGCACTCCGCGCAGAGGAAAATAGCTGCTGGCGCAGCCGCCAGTCAGCGCGGGTGAAACACAGATTGGTTTAGCACAGAAAAGGAACAGGACACCGCGGGAAAACCGCCCATGGAAACGGCGCAGCCGGTTTCCATGGTTCGCCAGCCGTTGTAGCCAGCCATTTTTGTCTATACTTATTATAAGAAGACATAAGGCTCTGCCCTGGAGGAACGGGTGTGTACCGGACAGACCGGATGGCCGCCATGCTGCGGAAAGAGTAAGGAGGAAAATCATGTACGACAAAGTATCCACGGATCTCAATTTTGTGGACAGAGAGAAAAAAGTTGAAACATTCTGGAGAGACAACCACATTTTTGAGAAAAGCATCGAGACCAGGGCAAAGGGGACTCCCTACGTGTTCTATGACGGACCGCCCACAGCAAACGGGAAACCTCACATTGGCCACGTGCTGACCCGCGTTATAAAGGATATGATTCCCAGATACCGCGCCATGAAGGGCTGCATGGTGCCCAGAAAGGCCGGCTGGGACACTCACGGACTTCCGGTGGAGCTGGAAGTGGAGAAGATGCTGGGCTTAGACGGCAAGGAGCAGATCGAGGAGTACGGTCTGGAGCCGTTTATCGAGCACTGCAAGGAGAGTGTATGGAAATATAAGGGAATGTGGGAGGACTTTTCCAATACCGTCGGTTTCTGGGCGGATATGGACAACCCCTACGTGACCTATCACAACAGCTTTATCGAGTCCGAGTGGTGGGCCTTAAAGCAGATCTGGGACAAGGGCCTGCTTTACAAGGGCTTTAAGATCGTGCCCTACTGCCCCCGCTGCGGCACTCCTCTGTCCTCCCACGAGGTGGCTCAGGGCTATAAGGATGTAAAGGAGCGCTCCGCCATCGTCCGTTTCCAGGTGAAGGGCGAGGACGCCTACATCCTGGCATGGACCACTACCCCCTGGACCCTGCCGTCCAACGTGGCCCTCTGCGTCCATCCCGACGAGACCTATGTGAAGGTAAAGGCGGGAGACGGAAAGGTGTACTACATGGCAGAGGCCCTGGTGGAGACCGTTCTGGGCAAACTGGGAGAGTACCAGGTCCTGGAGTCCTATGTGGGACGGGAGCTGGAGAATAAAGAGTATGAGCCCTTATTTGACTGCGCTGCCAAGGTGGCGGAGAAACAGAAAAAGAGAGGGTTCTACGTAACCTGCGACACTTACGTGACTCTGACTGACGGTACCGGCGTGGTACACATCGCTCCGGCCTTCGGTGAGGACGACTCCAAGGTGGGAAGAAACTACGGCCTGCCCTTCGTGCAGCTGGTGGACGGAAAAGGCGAGATGACGGCGGATACGCCGTGGCCCGGCGTGTTTGTAAAGAAGGCCGATCCCATGGTGCTCCAGAATCTGGAGGAGAGAGGCCTGCTCTTTGAGGCTCCCGTGTTTGAGCACAGCTATCCCCACTGCTGGAGATGCGACACGCCTCTGATCTACTACGCGAGAGAATCCTGGTTCATCAAGATGACCGCCGTGAAGGAGGACTTAATCCGCAACAACAACACCATCAACTGGGTGCCGGAGAGCATCGGCAAGGGCCGTTTCGGCGACTGGCTGGAGAATGTGCAGGATTGGGGCTTAAGCCGCAACCGCTACTGGGGCACCCCCTTAAATATCTGGGAGTGTGAGTGCGGCTGCCAGCACGCCATCGGCAGCATCGAGGAATTAAAGAAGATGTCAAAGAACTGCCCGGAGGACATCGAGCTCCACCGTCCCTTCATCGACAAGGTGACCATCACCTGTCCGGAGTGCGGCAAAGAAATGCACCGGGTTCCGGAGGTGATTGACTGCTGGTTCGATTCCGGTTCCATGCCCTTCGCCCAGCACCATTATCCCTTTGAGAATAAGGAGCTGTTTGAATCCCAGTTCCCGGCGGATTTCATCTCCGAGGCGGTGGATCAGACGAGAGGCTGGTTCTATTCCCTCCTGGCCATCTCCACCCTGATTTTCAACAAGGCGCCCTTTAAGAACGTCATCGTTATGGGCCATGTGCAGGACGAGAACGGCCAGAAGATGAGTAAGTCCAAAGGAAACGCGGTGGATCCCTTCGAGGCCCTGGAGACCTACGGAGCCGACGCCATCCGCTGGTATTTCTACATCAACAGCGCCCCCTGGCTGCCCAAGCGGTTCCACGGAAAGGCCGTGCAGGAGTGCCAGAGAAAGTTTATGGGAACCCTGTGGAATACCTACGCGTTCTTCGTGCTTTACGCGAACATTGACAATTTTGACGCTACAAAATACACCCTGGAGTACGACAAGCTCCCGGTTATGGATAAATGGCTCCTGTCCAAGTTAAACAGCACCGTAAAAACGGTGGACGCCTGCTTAAACGACTACAAGGTGCCGGAGGCGGCCAACGCCCTTCAGGACTTTGTGGATGACATGAGCAACTGGTACGTAAGAAGAAGCCGCAGCCGTTTCTGGGCCAAGGGAATGGAGCAGGACAAGGTGAACGCCTACATGACCCTGTACACCGCCCTGGTGACCGTGTGCAAGGCGGCGGCGCCCATGGTGCCCTTCCTGACGGAGGACATTTACCAGAACCTGGTGAGAAAGATCGACGAAACCGCGCCGGAGAGCATCCATCTCTGCGATTTCCCCGCTGTCTGCGAGGAGATGATCGACAAGGATCTGGAGGAGAAGATGGACGAAGTGCTGAAGGTGGTGGTGATGGGCCGCGCCGCGAGAAATACGGCCGCCATCAAGAACCGCCAGCCCATCGGACGGATGTTTGTAAAGGGCAAGGTGCTGCCGGAGTTCTACCAGGAGATCATCGAGGACGAGCTGAATGTGAAGAAGGTGGAGTTTACCGACGACGTGCGGGAGTTCACTTCCTACACCTTCAAACCGCAGTTAAAGACCGTAGGCCCCAAGTACGGCAAGCAGTTAAACAATATCCGCAAGGCCCTCTCCGAGATCGACGGAAACGAGGCCATGGACACCTTAAATGAGACGGGCGTCCTCACCTTCGATTTCGACGGCGTTTCTGTGGAGCTGACCAGGGATGACCTGCTCATCGACATGGCCCAGAAGGATGGCTTTGTATCCGAGGGAGACAATGTGATGACGGTGGTTCTGGACACGAACCTGACGCCGGAGCTGATCGAGGAAGGTTTCGTCCGCGAGATCGTCAGCAAGATCCAGACCATGAGAAAGGAAGCCGGCTTTGAGGTGATGGATCACATCGCCGTTTACGTGCAGGACAACGAAAAGGTAGAGACGGTCCTGAAGGAGAATGAGAGCACCATCTTAGGCGAAGTGATGGCGGATCAGGCTGTTTACGGCCAGACCGGCGGCTATGCCAAGGAGTGGAATATTAACGGGGAGAAAGTGATGTTGGGAGTGGAAAAGCTCACCGACTAAAATGTAGGAGGCAATATGTATCAGGGATTTGATAAGGAAACGTTTAAAAAGAGTGTGATCGCGAACGCCAGAAACCTGTTCCGCAAAACCATTGACGAGGTGACGCCGGCTCAGGCGTACCAGGCGGTGGCCTACGCGGTGAAGGATGTGATCATTGACGAGTGGATCGCCACCCAGAAGGAGATTTTAAAGCAGGACTCCAAGAAACTGTATTATCTGTCCATGGAGTTTCTGGTGGGACGGTATCTGGGAAACAATATCATCAGCATCTGCGCGCAGAAAGAGGTCAGAGAGGTTCTGGAGGAGCTGGGCTTTGACTTAAATGTGATCGAGGATCAGGAGCGGGATCCGGCCCTTGGAAACGGCGGCCTGGGCCGTCTGGCAGCCTGCTTTTTAGATTCCCTGGCCACGCTCGGCTACCCGGCCTACGGCTGCGGAATCCGCTACCGCTACGGTATGTTTAAGCAGAAAATCAAGGACGGGTTCCAGGTGGAGGTGCCGGACGAGTGGTTAAAGGACGGCTATCCCTTTGAGGTGCGCCGCGCCGAGTACGCCACAGAGGTAAAATTCGGCGGCTACGTGGACATCCAGTGGGACGGCCACAAGAACAACTTCGTCCAGAAGGGCTATCAGTCCGTCATGGCTGTTCCCTACGACCTGCCGGTGGTGGGCTACGGCAACAACGTGGTGGACACCCTGCGCATCTGGGATGCCCAGCCGGTGGACAGCTTTAACCTTTCCGAGTTCGACCGCGGAAACTACAACCGGGCGGTGGAGCAGGAGAACCTGGCCAAGAACTTGGTAGAGGTGCTCTACCCCAACGACAATCACTACGCCGGCAAGGAGCTGAGATTAAAACAGCAGTATTTCTTCATCTCCGCCAGCGTGCAGCTTGCCATCCGCAAGTTTAAAGAGAACCACAACAACATCTTCGAGCTGCCGGACAAGGTGGTGTTCCAGATGAACGACACCCATCCCACAGTGGCAGTTCCGGAGTTAATGAGAATCCTCATGGACGAGGAGGGCTTAAGCTGGGAGGAGGCCTGGGACATCACCACCAGAACCTGCGCCTACACCAACCACACCATCATGGCGGAGGCCCTGGAGAAATGGCCCATTGAGCTGTTCTCCCGCCTGCTCCCCAGAATCTACCAGATCGTGGAGGAGATCAACCGCCGCTTTGTGGCAGAGATCCAGAAGAAGTACCCCAACGATCCCGGCCGCGTAAGCCGTATGGCCGTGATCCACGACGGACAGGTGCGCATGGCTTACATGGCCATCGTAGGCAGCTTTTCCGTGAACGGCGTGGCAAGGCTCCACACGGAAATCCTGGAGAAACAGGAGCTGCGGGACTTCTACGAGATGATGCCCCAGAAGTTCAACAACAAGACAAACGGCATTACCCAGAGACGGTTCCTGCTCCACGGCGATCCGCTGTTGGCAGACTGGGTGACGGAGAAGGTGGGCGACGACTGGATCACCAACCTGTCCCATATTGAGAAACTGGCCGTGTACGCCGACGACAAGAAGTGCCAGCAGGAATTCATGAACATCAAGTACCGCAACAAGGTGCGCCTGGCCAAGTACATCAAGGAGCACAACGGCATTGACGTGGATCCCCGCTCCATTTTCGACGTGCAGGTCAAGAGGCTTCATGAGTACAAGAGACAGCTGATGAACATTCTCCATGTGATGTACCTGTACAACAAGTTAAAGGACAACCCCAACATGGATATGGTGCCCAGAACCTTCATCTTCGGCGCCAAGGCGGCAGCGGGCTATAA
Source organism: Lachnoclostridium sp. An14 (assembly GCF_002160755.1). Taxonomy (GTDB): domain Bacteria; phylum Bacillota; class Clostridia; order Lachnospirales; family Lachnospiraceae; genus Lachnoclostridium_A. Next base: position 48,330 of record NZ_NFLE01000021.1, on the reverse strand, counting down.
GCGGGCGAAACTGACCATCAAGCTGATCAATTCCGTAGCCGACGTGATCAACAACGACAAGAGCATCGGCGGAAAGATCAAGGTGGTGTTCATCGAGGACTACCGGGTATCCAACGCGGAGATGATCTTTGCCGCCGCTGACGTCAGCGAGCAGATTTCCACCGCCAGCAAGGAGGCGTCCGGTACCGGAAACATGAAGTTTATGTTAAACGGCGCCCTGACCCTGGGAACCATGGACGGAGCCAACGTGGAGATCGTGGAGGAAGTGGGCAAGGATAACGCCTTCATCTTCGGCATGAGCTCTGACGAGGTCATCGGCTACGAGAAGAACGGCGGCTACAATCCCATGGACATCTTCAACAATGACCAGGACATCCGCCGTGTGCTGATGCAGCTCATCAACGGCTACTACGCGCCCCAGGATACGGAGCTGTTCCGCGACATCTACAACTCCCTGCTCAACACCAAGAGCAGCGACAAGGCGGACACCTACTTTATTCTGAAGGATTTCCGCTCCTACGCGGAGGCTCACGAGCGCATCGACCAGGCGTACCGCGACGAGTCCTGGTGGGCAAAGGCAGCCATCTTAAACGTGGCGCATTCCGGAAAATTCACCTCCGACCGCACCATCGAGGAGTACGTGAGAGATATTTGGCATCTGTCCAAAATCCACGTAAGTCTTGACAAAGCGGCCGCTGATCAGGAATAAAATCCATCCCCCCTTTCATATGCTGTTAACAGCGGTTTGTGAAAGGGGGATTTTTTATGCGGAAATTGGCGGCGGCCCTGCTGTTTGTGCTGCTGTTTCCCTATATTGTGACCATGGCGTGGACAGGCACGGTGGAGGGGCAGAACGGGACGGCCGGGGCTTTAGGCGGGAGGCGTGTGCTGTTAGATCGGGGGGAGACCTCCGCCTACATGGATCTGGAGGAATATCTGGCCGGGGTGCTGGCGGTGCAGATTCCGGCGGATTACGGGGAGGAAACCCTGAAGGCCCAGGCCATCATCGCCAGGACTTACATCTGCAGCCGGATGGGAGAGGAAAATGAGATCCCGGAGTCGGCCCTGGATCTGGACTACCTGGAGGGAAAGCAGCTGGCCAGGCTCTGGGGCGAGTCGGCAGCGGAGAACTATCAGAAACTGAAGGCGGCGGCGGAGGCCACCAGGGGGTTAGTGATCACCTGGGAGGGGGAGCTGATCGAGCCGCTGTTTTGCCGGGCCAGCGCCGGAAAAACCAGGTCCGGGGGAGAGGGATACCCCTATCTGGAGCCGGCGGAGTGTCCGGAGGATCTGGAGGCGGAGGGCTATCTCCAGGCGGTGACCTTTTCCAGAGAGGAATTTGCGGAGCGGATCCGGTCCATCCCGGGGGCGGGAGAGGTGACGGCGGAGGAGCTGCCGGGGGCCATCCAGATCCTGGAAACGGACGGGGCCGGGTATGTGCGCCGGGTGCAGATCGGCACGAAGGCCTACACGGGAGAGGAGGTACAGTACGCCCTGGGGCTGGTTTCCCCCTGTTTTTCCTTTGAGGAGTACGACGGCGGGCTGCGGGCGATGACCAAGGGCATCGGCCACGGCTACGGGTTCAGTCAGTACGGGGCCAACCGGCGGGCCGGGGAAGGATGGACGGCGGAGGAGCTTTTGGGATATTTTTATAAAAATATTGTTCTCACATCTGTATAACTGTCACCGCTTTGGTAAGAATAGTACCGAGGTGATAAACGTGAAAAATAAAGTAAGGCAGATGTTCAAGGATAAGTTATTTCTTGTCATGCTGGTGTTGGGCCTGCTGACTATCGTAGCCGCAGCAGGCGTGGTGACCATCCAGAGAGGCGGAGGACTGGAGGAGGAAAATCCCTACCTGTCCATGGAGGACGAAAAGGGCCCCGCCGCCGGGTTGGAAGGAGAGGCCGGGCAGTTAGCCGGAGCCTCGGAACTGGAGGACGATCCGTCCCAGGACGGGGCGGTGCAGGAGGAAAACGCTCTGGCGGATGCCGGGCCGGAGGAGGATTCGTCTCAGGAAAACGGCAGTTTCGCGGACGCGGAGCCTGAGGCCGGAGAGGGAGAGGACTGGGAGTATGACACGGCCCAGGCCGGAGCCGGAAAGGACGCGGCCGCTCCCATGGTGTTAAACTTCGCGGACACGGACACCCTTGGGTGGCCGGTGCGGGGGGCGGTGCTCATCGACTACAGTATGGATACCACCACCTATTTCCCCACCCTGGAGCAGTATAAGTGCAGCCCCGGCATCGTGGTGCAGAGCGAGGTGAGCGAGCCCGTCTACGCCCCGGCGTCCGCCAGGGTAGCAGAGGTGGGAAACAACGAGGAGCTGGGCAACTACGTGGTTCTGGATCTGGGAAATGAGTACGCGGCCACCTGCGGCCAGCTGAAGGAGATCCCCGTGGCGGTGAACGACTACGTGGAAAAAGGCAGCCTGCTGGGATATGTGGCAGAGCCCACGAAATATTATTCCGTGGAGGGCTCAAACGTATACCTGGAGATGACTCACGCGGGAGAGCCGGTGGATCCCCTGGACTACCTGGAGTAGGAAAACGCGGAAAACCAAAGAAAAAGAAAGGGAGCGCCTGACCGGCGCAGGCAGAAGATGCCTGGCTGGCGGGAGCTCCTTTTTTTCGCCTTTCCCGGTTGCAATCCGGGAGGAAATCCGTCATAATAGAGACAGGACAGGCGCGGCGGAAACTGCGCCGGAATGAGCCAGAAATGAGAGAGGAAAGGACGGAATCATACCTATGGACAGCTGGGAAAAGCTGCACTCCGGGGAGCTTTACGATCCGATGGATCCCTGTTTTGAGGCAGAGCATGAGCGATGTATGGAACTGATGTACGAATACAACCACACCCGGCCGCAGCAGCAGGCGCGGCGGGATGCCCTTTTGCGGGAGATGTTTGCCCAGGTGGGGGAAGGCTGCATTGTGGAGGCGCCGTTTCACGCGAACTGGGGCGGCCATTTCCTGCGCTTAGGGGACCGGGTTTATATCAATTATAATCTCACCATGGTGGACGACACCTGGATCACCATAGGTAGCGGCACCATGATCGGCCCCAATGTGACCATCGCCACCGCCTGCCATCCCTTAGAGCCAAAGCTGCGCCGGAAGAACCTCCAGTACAACAAACCCGTGGTCATCGGGGAAAACGTGTGGATCGGAGCCGGAGCCATTCTCCTGCCGGGAGTGACCATCGGCGACAACTCAGTGATCGGAGCCGGCAGCGTGGTGACGAAAGACATCCCCTCCGGGGTGGTCGCCGTGGGAAATCCTTGCAAAGTTTTAAAAAACTTATAGGAAGGACTTAAAAAAAGTTATAAAAAAATAATAGTTTCTTCACAGGGACTTCATAGACAGATGGTATACTACAGATAATAGGGGATTACAAAACAGGAGGGTTTCTGATGAACATACTATTTTTTCTGACGCCGAAAAGCGACGTGGCATTTATTTATGAGGATGAGACGCTGAGGCAGGCCTTGGAGAAGATGGAGTACCACAAGTATTCCTCTGTGCCCATGATCAGCCGGACGGGACGCTACATAGGGACGATCACCGAGGGCGATATGCTCTGGGGGATCAAAAATAAGTTCAATCTGAATTTAAAAGAGGCGGAACACGTACCGGTGACGGCCATTCCCAGACGGTCGGACTATCTGCCGGTGCGGATTGATTCCCGGATGGAGGATATGGTGGACCGCGCCATGAGCCAGAATTTCATCCCTGTCGTGGACGATCAGAAACATTTTATTGGAATCATCACGAGAAAGGAAATCATCAAATATTTCTACAATCGGGTGAGCTGGCTGGAGAAGGACAAGGAGAAGGGAAAAGAACAGGAGAGCGGCATTCCGCGCTACGTGATGATGTAAGGGCGCTGTGCCCAAAACAATGTGACAAAAAGAAAAGAAAACCGGTCTGGAAGGGGGAAAGGGTTTTTCCTTCCAGGGCCGGTTTTCTTTTTGCGTGTGCGCCTGCCGGCGCACGTTTGGTTCACAGGCTACCTCATTTCCCGTGAAACACTTATGATGTATACAAATATGCAGAAGATGTCAATGTTATAAGAACGCGTTCAGGATCAGCAGCTCGACCACGCCCGTTCCGGCCATAACCATGGATACGGCGGTCTTACACCGGAGCTGGTCTTTCATTTCCGTCAGTCCGAACATTCCGTTAAACACCCAGAATCCGCTGTCGTTGAAGTAGCCGAAGGAGATGGCGCCGATACAGCAGGCCTGAGCCAGAAGAACGGGGCTCACTCCCAGCATGGAGATCAGCGGGGCGGTCAGGGACGCGGCGGTGGTGATGGCTACCGTCGCGGAGCCGAGGGCGATTCTCATGAGAGCCGCGATGATCACCGGGATGAGGATGGCCGGAATGGGCCAGCTCACAACCATGGCGCCCAGCACGTCGCCGATGCCGCTCACCTTTACCACGTTTCCAAGGGAACCGCCGGCGCCGGTGATGAGCATGATGATGCCCGTATCCTTGATGCTCTCGTTCATAATGTTGATTACCTGCTTCTGATCCATTTTCCGCCCCAGTCCGTATACTGCCAGGGTGGCGCCGATGGCCAGGGCCACGATGGGCTCGCCGAACAGGGAGACGAGGTCGTACAGGATGCCGCTCTCAATGGAGGTCAGGCTGAGGGCCGTTTTGCAGAAGATCAGGATCAGCGGAACCACGATGGGGGAAAGAGAGTTCCACAGGCTGGGCAGCTCTTTCGCGTTCATGATGGAATCCAGCTCGGCCATGGTTTTAATGTATTCTTTTTTGAATTCTTTTCTGTCATAGGTTCCGTCTGTTCTCGGAATCTGATAGATCTTCGTCCCGATCCACTTGGAGTAGAGGATGGCGGAGATAAAGATCGGGATGGGCAGGGCAGCGCCTACCAGGATCATCTGTCCCACGTCCACGCCCATCATGCCGGCAGCGGTCAGCGGGCCGGGGGTGGGGGGAACCATGCTGTGGGTACACTGGAGGCCGCAGGCCAGAGCCAGGGCCAGTCCGATCACGGATTTTCCCGTTACTCTGGAAAGGGCCTTACAGAGCGGAGCGAAGATCACCACCGCGGAGTCGGCGAATACGGGGATGGATACAATCCATCCAGTGACGCCCAGTGCCCATTCTTCCTTTCCTTTTCCGATGAGCTTGATAAAGGTATAAGCCAGCCGTTCGGCAGCTCCCGTTTTCTCCAGGATACCGCCCATCATCACGCCGAGGCCGATGATAATGCCGGTACTCTTTAACGTATTTCCGAAACCGTCCTGAATGGCGCTGATGACCTCAGAGGGCGCCATCATTCCCACCAATCCGGTGATCAGTGCGGCAAGCAAAAGCGCGATGAACGTGTGAGTTTTCGTCTTCATCACCAGAACGATCATGACCGCAATGCCTAAGAACAGTCCTAAGAGCATTTGTGTTTCATGTGTCATTTTCCTACCTTCTTTCCCTTGTTTTAGAGACGGCGCCAGGCGCCGTTTGCGTTTGGTTTTGATGGACATCTGCGCAGATGCTTTGGATATATTTACCATATCATGGATGGGAAATGAAGTAAAATTAATAGATTTAACTGGAGAATTAGAAATTTTAACCGAGTCCGCACATTGAATGGAGGGAGGATACAGGTTATAATAGCGGAAAAAATCGGTACGTGCCGGAAGGCGCGGGAGAGAAGGAGACGCAGCAGATGAATCTCAGAGATATTGAATACATTGTAAAAATCGCCGAGGAGCGCAGTGTCACAAAGGCGGCGGAAAAGCTGTTTATCACTCAGTCGGCCCTGACCCAGCAGCTCATCCACCTGGAAAAGGAGATCGGGCTGCCCCTCTTTCACCGTTCCCGGGCGGGCTGGACTCTCACGGAGGCGGGCAAGATCTATGTGGAGACGGCGCAGGAGATGCTGCGGCTGAAAAAGGACACCTACAGCCGGCTCTCAGACCTGGCGAAGGTCAAACGGGGAACGCTGTCCGTGGGATTTACGCCGGAGCGGGGAGCAAAGATTTTTACGGCCATCTATCCCCAGTTCCACAGGCGGTATCCGGATATTGTGGTGAACATGACGGAGGCCTCTGTCCGAAAGCAGCAGAAACTGATTTCCCAGGGGAATCTGGACGTGGGCTTTGTAACCCTGCGGGACGGGCAGCGGACGGGAGATGAGTACCAGACTATCCGGGAGGAAGAATTTATCCTGGTGATTCCCTCCATCCATCCGGTGTGTAGGGAGGCGGTGGACACCGGCCGGGGGCCTTACCCGGAGCTGCCGTTGGAGAGCATCCGCCACGAGCCCTTCGCCCTCATGTACAAGGAATCCACGGCCCACGACTGCATCAACGACATTTTCCGCCAGGCGGGAATTGTGCCAAACGTCCTCTTTGAGACGGTGCGGGCCAAGACCATTCTGGACATCGCGGCGGCGAAAATGTGCTGCAGCATCGTGCCCAACTCCCGGCTGATGGAGCCGGTGGAGGGCGTTTCCTTTTTCTGCCTGCCGGAGCATCCCTCCTGGAAAATCACGGCGACCTATCGGAAGGGGAGCTATCTGAGCAAGTCCACCAAATACTTTATTTCCCTGGTGTCCCAGTACTGGAATGAGCTGCCGGAGGAGGCGTTCCATTAAATTTACTGTGACAGCCATTAGAGGGTTTAATTGTACGCGGTTTCGCCCTTGTGCTATAGTAAAAGAAAGATGTTGGGGTCAAAAGGTATTTTACCCCCTTTGATACCGGATTGCTCCGCACTACGTGCTCCCGCAATCCTCAAAACATTCATAATCCGCTCATTTTTCTACGAAAAATGGCTACTGATTCATGTTTTGGCGGGTCCCAAGGTCAAAAATCTTCTTGCAAGCAAGCCTGCATCGGATTTCCGACCTTTTGACCCTGGTATCAAAGAAAAAGGATGACAGCAATTTGATAGAAAAGGAGATGGAAAGACCATGAAAGTAACAAAAGGCGGCAAAGTATCCGAACTGTTAAAAGATACGCGGATCCCGAAGATGTTCCGTGCCACGCAGACATTTCCCAGGGAGGTGATCCGCCCGGAGGAGATCCCGGCGGCGGTGAGCCGGGAGATGGAGAGGGAGGAGATCCGTTCCCGCATCCAGCCGGGTATGAGCATCGCCATCACGGCGGGCAGCCGGGGCATCCGCAACGTGGACATCATCACCAAAGCGGTGGTGGACGGCGTGAAAGCCATGGGGGCCAACCCCTTTATCGTCCCGGCCATGGGCAGCCACGGCGGGGCCACCGCCGAGGGCCAGGTGGAAATGCTGGCGGGCTACGGCATCACGGAGGAGGCCATGGGCTGTCCCATTAAATCCTCCATGGAGGTGGTGGAGTTAGGCTACTCCGAGCGGGGACGCCGGGTGGTGTTGGATAAAAACGCCTACGAGGCGGACGGCATCATCATTTCCTGCCGCTTAAAGCCCCACAACGCCTTCCGAGGCCCCTACGAGAGCGGCCCCTGCAAGATGATGACCGTGGGCCTGGGAAAACAGGTGGGCGCCTCCGTGGTTCACGGGGACGGCATGGACGTGATCGCCCAGAACATCCCCACCATGGCAAAGGTGGTGCTGGAGAAGGCGAAGATCCTCTTTGCCATCCCCTGCATCGAAAACGCCTACGACGAGACCTGCAAAATCGAGGCCATCCCGGCGGAAAAAATCCTGGAGCGGGAGCCGGAGCTGTTAAAATACGCCTTCTCCAATATGCCGAAGCTGATCGTGGGAGAGGCGGACGTGCTGGTAGTGGACAAGGTGGGCAAAAACTTCAGCGGCACCGGCGTGGACCCGAATATCACGGGAACCTTTTCCACCCCCTACGCCTCCGGCGGCCTGAAGGTGCAGCGGACCTGTTTCCTGAACCTGAGCAAGGAGTCCCACGGAAACGCCCTGGGCTGCGGCCTGGCCTCCGCCATCACCAGCAAGATCTTCAACGACATGGACATCGAGCAGATGTATCCCAACTGCATCACCAGCACCGTGCTGGCCTCCGCCAGGATCCCCTGCGTGGTGAGCAGCGACAAGGAGGCCATGCAGATCTGCATCAAGACCTGCAACAAGATCGACAAGGACCATGTCCGCATGGTACGGATTCCCAACAGCCTGCACATCGGCTCCATCATGCTGTCCGAGGCCTACTATGAGGACGTGAAGGCGGGGAAATATCCCGGCCTGGAGGCTGTGGACGAGCCGGCGGAGCTGGAGTTTGACGGGGATGGGAACGTGGTGACGCCCATTGTGCTTTAACAGGAAACTGCGTTTCCTGTTAAAGCACGAAACTCTGCAAGGAGGCGCACTCCGCGCAAAGGGATATGGCTGCTGACGCAGCCGCGCTCCGGCGCGAGTGTGCGCCAGACGCATACTATTTATGTGACCGGCGGCGGATAGCAGACGGGAAATGGAACCGAAAGCAAAATAAAGAGAATAAGCGCATAGGGAAAGCCCTCAGACGATGGTTAATTGTATCATCGCCTGGGGGCTTTTTTTCGTGGATTTCACTGCTTTTCTCTTTTTAACTCAGGGCGGTCATGGCGCCTGCCCAGTTCCGTTCTCGTTTACTCGCTTACCCGTTCTCCCCGGCCCGGCTGTCGGTCTGGAGCATCAGCCATACCGTTCCTTCCCCGTCTTTGACACAGTAGAAACCGGCGGCGTTTTTCAGCCATCCCTTCAGCTCAAAATTGCTGCTGGGAGAAAAGACGGGCAGATCTCCGGGAAGGGAGGACAGCAGCCGTTTCATCTCCCCGGCGGTTTCCAAAAGGACAAGTCCGGACAGGGATTTGGGATTCGGCCTTGCGCCCCACCCGTGGAGCTCCAGGCCGTTCCTGGAAGAATCGGTCGTTTCTTCCGAATAGTTCCATACGGTTTCCCGAAATACAGTGTGGTCAAAGGCGTCCACAAAGGTTTCCGCCGCGGAACAGAAGGCGCCGGTCCTGGCCCAAAGTCCGCTGCAAATGAAAGAACTCCGGTACTGCCACCCCAAAGGCATAGCGTCCTCCAGCGGCCCCAGAGCCGCCAGAAGATCGGATACCCTGGGAGCGTCGGTTCCCCAGAAAACGGTCTCCATAGGACTGATGCGGCCCGCCGTTATCTCGTCAATTTTCAGACGGATCAAAGGCCTCTCCCTCCCTTCTGTCCAAAACAGCTATTGTCCAAAATGGTTACTCCTCTTTTATGATGTGAAATTCCACCGGCAGCAGGCTCTTTTCCCACCACTGCTCCAGGAACTCGTTTAACTCTGCCGGGTCGGGTGTCTCTCTGCTGCGGACATCCGCCGCCAGCACCAGCTTGTGCTCCTCGCCCCAGCGGATGTAGGCCTTGGCGTCGGAAATGTCGCTGCGGTTTTTCAAGACCTTTTCCAGGCGGGCCAGATCCACGAAGTTCCGTCCGTTTAACCGCTCCATCATCACTGTGCGGCCGCCCTGATCCAGCAGGTCCAGGGTGCCGTCCGGCAAAATTCTGGCGAAAATACCGGTCTGGTATAAGGTGCCCGGCCCGTAGGGGTTCGTCACCTTGTCCGTCCAGCCGGCGGCGGGGTGATCCATGATGTAGAGCTGTCCCCAGGCGCCGAAGGGCTGTTTGCGGCAGCCGTCGTCTAAGACGTACACCTTCACCGGCGTATCCCCGTCGGCATCCTCGATCAGGCGGTAGCCCACGGTGCGGTTTACGGTGCCGGCAGTAAGGGTGTAGTGTTTCGGGAAGATCTCCTCCGGCAGATGCCTCTTTAACCGGCGGACGGAGGGCTCGTCTAACATGGCCTCTACGATCCGCTCCAGGCAGGTCATAAAGACGGCCAGCTGGCCTTCATCAAATCGGTTTTTCCAGTAGCGCAGCTCGTAGTAATAGCCTGCGTCGTCGGACATCACCTGCAAATGGAAGGGAAGGGAGTCCAGCTGCACCTTCTCCCGCACAGCCGGTGCCCCGCCGATCTCGTCGATGTTTAAAATATCCCCCTGGTACTGGAAGAACATTTCGTCCCCGTGGATGGTGGAGGTGTGGCAGCGCATGGTCTCCATGATCTGGGTTCCCGCTTTTTTCAGCAGATGAGGCACCGTCTCATGAGGCTCCTGCACCAGGCGGAACAGATAGGTGAGGAACAGCGGCCCCGCCAGCCTGGTCCAGCGCCCGTCGGTGCGTCCGCTGTGGATGCTGGTGCTTAAGGTGTCCTTCTCCGCGCTGAAAATGCCGATGCAGTAGTTGTAGGCGGTGAGGAACATGACATTTTCCGACACGCCGTGCTGGCGGCAGAAGGCGGTGATGGTCTTGCGGTTTAAGCGGCTGAAACGCTGGCGGATGGCGGCGTCCTCCCCGTGATCTAAGTCGTGGAAATCCCTGCGGTTTAAGATGCTTTTCCGGATGCGGAAGTCTTTCATCAGCCCCTGGAAATACTGCACGTCCCTGGCCCGCAGACCTCTGGCCTCCCGGTCCTTCTCGTCCAGAACGTACTCAAACAGGGTGTAGCTCTCCTTCTCCACCGTGTCGCCCCGGTAGAGGGAGTTTAAATCCTCAAAGAGCACGTTCATGGTCATTCCGTCTCCCACGATGTGGGCGATGTCGAAGAACAGATAGTTGGCGGAGTCGGTCTGGTAGATGCCCACGTGGTAGAGGGGTTCGTCCTTTTCGTAGTAGTAAGGCTTTAAGAGGCCCTGCCTCAAGGTGGCCCACTGGGCGTCGCTCACCCGGATGATGGGCACCTCCACCCGTTTCTCGTCGTGGCGGAAATTTTTGTAAACGCCCTCGTCCAGCTGGATGATGGATTTTAAGCCGGGATGGAGGTCAAATACATCCTCTGCCGCCTTCTTTAACCGGGATAAGTTGACGCTCCGGTCCAGACGGAAGAAGAAGGGCAGGTTGGCGGTGGTGTTTCCCCGCATGACGTAGGCGAAATAAAGCTGAAGGTTGGTGAGGGGGTACACGGGCCGCACGGAGTAGTCCACCGGCGGGCGGTCCATGGACTCCCGGTAAAAGGCCTCCAGCTGCTCCACGGAAGGATGGCTCATCAGATCATCCAGGGTGAGGGAAAACTGTAAGCTGGCTGCCAGATCGGAGAGGAGCAGGATGCTTCCCAGGGAGTCTAAGCCGGCCTGGTAAAGGTTGGTGTCGATGCCGAACCGGCGGTGTCCCAGACAGGCGGCCACCGCGTCCCAGAGCTTGGTCTGCAGCTCGTTTTCCGGCAGGCGAAGGTTTGCGATCTCCTCCTCCTGGGCCTTCTTTTTGCTGAAATATTTGGAGCGGATGATCTTTTTGGAGGACGTCTTTTCAAAGGGCACCTCCCGCGTGCGGAAACGGAGGATGCGCTTGTAGGAGGGCAGCTCCTGGTTGTGAAGGGTGACTAACTCCGATAAAGCCCCCTCGATGTCCCGGATGCCGGCCGCCTCGGCGTACTTGTAGTTGGGATAGATCTCCGCGGTGATGGTGTCGTTTTCCTCAAATACCAGGATTTCCTCCACCAGGCGGTCCCGGTCAAAGAGGTGCTCCAGCTGCTCCGGGGCCACGTTTTCCCCGTTGCTTAAGATGATCAGGTTCTTTTTCCGGCCGGTGAGGTAGAGGAAATTTTCATCGTCCACGTAGCCGATGTCTCCGGTGCACAGCCATCCGTCGGGGGTGAGCACCTCCGCTGTCTGCTCCGGGTCCTTGTAATAGCCCATCATCACCGAGGGGCTCTTTACCTGGATTTCCCCGTCCACAATGCGCACCTGGCAGCCGTCCACGATCTGGCCCACAGATGCCATTTTATCCGGCCTGGTCCAGACGGTGGAAGAAATTTTGGGAGAGCACTCCGACATTCCGTAGCCCTGGGCCATCTCGATGCCCAGCTTGTGAAAACTCTCCGCCAGCTCCGGAGCCAGGTAGCCGCCGCCGCAGATGATGCGCCGCAGCCTGCGTCCCAGCACCTCGTCCTGGATCTCCTTTAAGGGGCGGTCCGGCTGCTGTCTGGACAGGACCATCATGCGGTTGTACAGGGATTTGGGAATCATGGGCACAGCGCGGAACATGGTGGGCTCAAACAGCCGCAGATGATCCGCCAGCTTGGACAGATCCCGGTTTAGGCACAGGGTGGCGCCGTAGCGCATGACCAGGAAGATGTCTCCGTTGATGCAGAATACGTGGTGAATGGGAAGAATGTTTAAATAGACCTCGTGGCTGAAATCCTCCGTCTCTGTGGTGCAGAATACGTTGTCGATCAAATTGCCCTGGGAGAGCATGACGCCCTTGCCGCGGCCGGTGGTGCCGGAGGTAAAGAGGATGAGGGCCAGGTCAGATTCCGAGATCTCCGGCTGGATGGTGCGGCCGGTGTACTCCTTTAAAATGTTGTCGGAGCAGAACACGTGGCGGCCGTGCTGTAAGGATATGTAGGTATGGATCCGCGGGCAGCGTTCCTTTGCGCCCTCCACCAGGGAGCGGTGCTCCCAATCGTAGAATAAGATGTCCACGTCGGAGCGGGTCAGGCAGTCGCAGAAGGTGTCCAGGTTCACCTGGATGTCCAGAGGAATGGCCACGGAGCCGGCGCTCATGACGCCTAAGAGAGCGGCCAGATAGTGGTGGCCGCTGCTTCCCATCAGCCCTACGTGGACCGGCCTGCCGGCCTGGCGGCTCTGCTCGGCGGTCCAGGCGGCGATGGCCATGCACTCCGCGGCGAAATCCCGGTATGTCACCTCGTAGATGACGTCGTTGATCTCATAGCGCAGAAATACGCTGCCGCCGTGCTCGTTCCCGGCGTTTTGCACCAGGTCAAAAATGGTTTTGGTGTTTTGATGTGTGATCATGAAATTTCCCCCTTTAAAAAGGATAGTAGGGCGATTCCGCCGTTCTGGCAGCCGCTCTCCATTTATTGTTATTATACCATCTCGACTTGCGTCTCGATGGAGTTTCTCGTCAAACGTGGATTCGTGCAAGCACGATCCACGCTTTCCTCGTTATTATACCATGTGCGCTAAATTCGTAAAATACTTTATTAAATGCACAACAGTCTCCGGCGGAGCGCACACATTTTATTATCACCAGGCTCGTGGAAGACCTCGCCAAGCGTTCCCATGATACCGTGTGCACTAAATTCGTGAAAAACCTCATTAAGTGCACAGGCATATGTTCTCACTAAGCTCGTAAAAGACCTCGCCAAGTGTTCACATGATACCATGTGCACTAAATTCGTGAAAACCTCATTAAGTGCACAGGCATATGTTCTCACTAAGCTCGTAAAAGACCTCGCTAAGTGTTCACATGATACCGTGTGCACGAAAATCGGGCAGTCCTTCCTTCCGGAAGGCTGCCCGCGGCGGCAGGAGTTTCAGTGCTCCAGCATATTTTCGATGAAAATCCCGTATCCCTTGGCGGAGTCCTGGATGAATACGTGGGTGACGGCGCCGATGAGCTTTCCGTTCTGGATAATGGGGCTGCCGCTCATGCCCTGGACGATGCCGCCGGTGAGGGCCAAAAGCTCCGGGTCCGTGACCTTGATCACCATGCCCTTGCTGCTCTTTTCCGAGCTGTAGTCCACCCGCTCGATTTCAATGGAATAGTCCTTTAACTCACCGGACACGCTGCTGCGGACGATGGCCGGGCCGGTCTGTACGTCCTGGCGGTAGCCAATTTCTAAGGGGGCGCTTTCCAGGCGGTCCCGGAACCGCTCATTTACCGTGCCGAAGATGCCCTCGGAGGTGTTGGCGTCGATGGAGCCCAGGACGGAGCCGGGGCCGTAGTAGATGACGCCGGACATCACCCCCGGCTTTCCGGCGCTGCCCTTTTCAATCCCCATCACGGCTGTCTCATAGAGGGTGCCGTCCTGGATCTGGACGATTTCCCCGGTGTCGCTGTCGCTGATGCCGTGTCCCAGGGCGCCGAAATGGCCGTTTAAATCCACGTAGGTCATGGTGCCGATGCCCTGGGTATCATCCCGCACCCAGGCCCCCAGCTTGTAGTCCCCGTCGGCTCCCGGGGCGGGGCGGACCTTGACGTCGATTTCCGACCCGGCCCGGCGGACGGTGAGGACGGCCTCCTTTCCCCCGGAGGCGCTCACCGCCTCAATCAGCTCCTCCTTGGTGTTTAGAGGACTGCCGTTTATGGCCTCAATGTAATCTCCCGACTGAAGGATCCCCAGGGACGGCTCCGCCACCGTGCCGTCCGGCCCGGCCACCTCCCCCGTTCCGATGACCATGACGCCGTTGGCCTTCAGATAAATGCCCACGGGAAGGCCGCAGGGGACGGCGTAGCGGGTGTCCACCACGTCCACCTGGATGTCCTTTAAAGGCAGCAGTCCGAACAGCTTTAAGCTCAAGCGGTAGCTGCCCTTATTTTTGGCGTACATGGTAAAAGGCTCATTGCGGGTAATCTTGATTTCCTCCGCTGGGATGTCGGAGCCGTTTCCCAGGGCCACCTCCTCACTTTCGGACTGGAGGGTGGAGTTTAAGAGGCCGGGGAAACGGAAGGATTCCACCTGGTCCTCCACGATGGAAAAGTGATCCGGTATCATGCGTCTGGCGTACCAGCCGGTGAACACGGCGGTGAACAGGATGCCGGCGAGAAAGGCCCGAAACATATGCTTTTTAAATTTCCGTATTCCTGTCATTTCATGTACCTCCTCTGATGCTGGCGGAGCATCCGATGCGCTCCGGGTTTAGTATGTGGAGGAAACGGAAAATCACTCTGCTATTTTTTTGGTACAGAGGAAATTCCTGCAGAGGCCCGTTTTGCCCGAAAACGGGGGAAAATGCCGGGCGGCATTGCGCCGGCTTAACGCAGCCGCGTTCCGCGCGATTTTGCGCCGCAGAGCGCACGTATTTAAAGTTTTCCCGAAAAAATGAAAAATACTGCAACAAAATTCGTATTTTTTCGTCTTTTATCAGTAGTGTGTTGTCGAAAGTTGCGATGGAATTCCGTTGCAACCGGTAAAAAATGAAGTCTATAATACACCAAGAAGATGAAAACCAAGAGGAGGAAGGGAATATGGCAGAAATTAACATAGCGATTGCCGATGATAATCCGCAGACTTTGAATTTGTTAGGAGAAATTTTGGAGAACGAAGAAGATTTCCGTGTGGTAGGCCGGGCGGAGAACGGCGAGGACGCTTACAATATGATTGTAAAGACGAAACCGGACGTGGTTCTCTTAGACATTATCATGCCCAGGCTGGACGGGATTTCCGTGATGGAGCGGGTGAGGACCCAGAGCGGGCTGGAGAAAATGCCTTCATTTATCATGGTCACCGCCGCCGGCAGCGAGAGTGTGACCACGGAGGCCTTCGCCAAGGGCGCCAATTACTACATTATGAAACCGTTCAGCAGGGAGGCGGTGGTGGATAAGGTGAGACGCCTCGGCACCGGCGCGGATGTGCGGGAGACCCCTCTCACCGGGCTGCGGAAGGTAAATCCCTATGTAAACCGGGATGAGTACATCGCCCAGAACCTGGAGCAGGATGTAACCCAGATGCTCCACGAGATCGGCATTCCCGCCCATATAAAGGGGTATCAGTACCTGCGGGACGCCATCGCCATCTCCGTGCAGGAGCAGGATATGCTCACCTCCGTGACAAAAATCCTGTATCCTGACATCGCCAAGAAGCATCACACCACCCCCAGCCGAGTGGAGCGGGCCATCCGCCACGCCATAGAGGTGGCCTGGAGCCGAGGAAAGATGGACACCATCAACGACATTTTCGGCTACACCGTGAGCAACGGCCGGGGAAAGCCCACCAACTCGGAATTTATCGCGCTGATCGCCGACAAAATCCGCCTGGATTACAAGCGGCTTCCGTAGACTGGAAGGACCGCCCTGTTTTGCCGCTATTTTTCATGGCATGGGAAACTGTGCTTCCTATGCCATGAAAGCCTCCGGCGGGAGGTGCACTCCGCGCAGAGAAAGACGGCTGCTGGCGCAGCTGCGCCCCGGCGGGAGGGTGCGCCAAGCGCACACTTTTTACGAAAAAAAGTCTTTCTAAATTCCTTCTGTTATTGTATACTATAGGTATGTGCCCCGTGGCTGAATACGGGGATGGGTAAAAGGAGGGTTATCTTGTGAAGAAGATATTGTTCGTTGCTTCGGAGGCAGTGCCGTTTATCAAAACAGGAGGGTTGGCCGACGTAGTCGGATCCCTGCCGAAATGCTTTGACAAAGAGTATTTTGACGTGCGGGTGATGATCCCCAAATACCTCTGCATCAAAGAGGAGTGGCGCAATCAGATGACCTATGTGGATCACTTCTACATGGATTATCTGGGCCAGAGCCGCTATGTGGGGATCCTGCAGTACGTATATGACGGAATTACCTATTACTTTATCGACAATGAGAGCTATTTCTGCGGGCCCAAGCCCTACGGGGACTGGTACTTCGACCTGGAGAAATTCTCCTTTTTCTGCAACGCGGCCCTGTCCGCGCTCCCGGTGATCGGGTTCCAGCCGGATGTGGTGCACTGCCACGACTGGCAGACGGGTCTGATCCCCGTATATTTAAAGGACCGTTTCCACGGCGGCGAGTTCTTCCGCAACATGAAATCCGTGATCACGATCCACAATCTGAAGTTCCAGGGCGTCTGGGACGTGAAGACCATCCAGCGGTTCTCCATGCTGCCGGACTACTATTTCACGCCGGATAAGCTGGAGGCTTACAAGGACGGAAATATGTTAAAGGGCGGCATCGTGTACGCCGACGCCATCACCACCGTGAGCGACACCTACGCGGAGGAGATCAAAATGCCCTTCTACGGCGAAGGCTTGGACGGCCTGATGAGAGCCAGGGCCAACAGCCTGCGGGGCATTGTAAACGGCATCGACTACGGCGAGTTCAACCCGGAGACGGATCCGTTCATCGCCCAGAAGTACAACGCCAAGAACTTCCGCAAGGAAAAAGCGAAAAATAAGACGGCCCTCCAGCAGCAGTTAGGCCTGCCGGTGGACGAGAAGAAATTTATGGTGGGCATCGTGTCCCGTCTCACAGACCAGAAGGGACTGGATCTCATCCAGGCCGTGATGGACGAGATGTGCACCGAGGATATGCAGCTTGTGGTGCTGGGCACCGGCGACGAGAAGTACGAGAATATGTTCCGTCATTACGACTGGAAGTACCACGACCGGGTTTCCGCCCAGATTTACTACTCCAATGAGCTGTCCCACAAGATCTACGCAGGCTGCGACGCGTTCCTGATGCCGTCCTTATTTGAGCCCTGCGGCCTGTCCCAGCTCATGGCCCTGCGCTACGGCACCGTGCCGATCGTGCGGGAGACCGGCGGATTAAAGGACACTGTAGAGCCCTACAATGAGTACGAGAGCAGAGGAACCGGTTTCTCCTTTGCCAACTACAACGCTCACGAGATGTTAGGCAGCATCCAGTACGCGAAACACGTGTACTACAATAAGAAACGGGAGTGGAACAAGATCATTGACCGGGCTATGGCCAAGGACTTCTCCTGGAACACTTCCGCTCAGAAGTATCAGGAGCTTTACGACTGGCTGATCGGCTATTGATGAATGGGAGATTGATCATTTGACAAGACAGAGTTACGAGGAGGACGGGGAGTACCTGGCCCTGGTGGAGGACATTTTAGACCATCCTGTATTCCGGTCCATGGAGCAGTATATCCAGCACGGCACGACCACCTGCAGGGAGCACTGCATCCAGGTGTCCTATCTGGCATACCGGATCTGTAAGGAACGGGGCTGGGACTGCCGGGCGGCGGCCAGAGGCGGCCTGCTCCACGACCTCTTTCTGTACGACTGGCACGCGCCTGTGCGGGTGCGGGGACACCGGTTCCACGGGTTCACCCACCCGGCTGTGGCTGCCAGGAATGCGGAGGCGTATTTTTCCATCACCCGCAGGGAGAGAACGGTCATCCTCCGCCATATGTGGCCTCTGACGCCCATCCCGCCCTCTACTATGGCCGGGATGGCAGTGGTCTGGGCGGACAAGGTGTGCGGGCTGCGGGAGACCGGGGCGACCGTCCGGGCCATCATCGCGGCGGTATTTGGGCGGCGGCCCGCGTTTTGACGGGACGCCTGCGAAACAGGACAAAGGATGACAGGAGAGAGACATGACATTTTGGATGGAAATGCTGGAAAACCAGGTGCTGATGAGCGCGGTGGTGGGCTGGGTGGTGGCCCAGGTGTTAAAGACCATCATCGACTGTGCCCTGAATAAAGGGTTTTCCCCGGAGCGGCTTTACGGCTCCGGCGGAATGCCAAGCTCCCATTCCTCTACGGTATGCGCCCTGACGGTGGCTACGGCCTACTGCTACGGCCTGGGCTCCGGGGAATTTGCCATCAGCTTTGTGCTGGCGGCGGTGGTGATGTACGACGCCATGGGAGTCCGCCGGGAGACGGGAAAGCAGGCCAAGCTCCTGAATCTGCTTATGGAGCAGGATTTCTTCAAATTCGACAATGAGCTGTTTCAGAAACGGCTGAAGGAATTCGTAGGGCATACGCCCCTGCAGGTGGCGGCGGGAGCCTTTCTGGGGATCCTGATCGCCGTATGGATGGAGTATCTGTATGTGTAAACAAAAAAGGCTGTGGAGGGGAATTGTTCCACGGCCTTTGTTTCCGTCTGGAGGGACGGATAGAGATGGAGGATGAGACATGAGAATCATATTGGCATCCGGCTCTCCCAGGCGGAGAGAGCTTTTGGAGCAGATTGGAATCCACGCGGAGGTGAGACCCAGCTCTGTGGAGGAAAAGGTGACGGCCAGGGAGCCGGAGAACGTGGTGCGGGAGCTGTCCTCCCAGAAGGCGGAGGATGTGGCTGCCGGAATAGAGGAAAGGGATGTGCTGGTGATCGGCGCCGATACGGTAGTGTGGGCCGGAGGGCGCATTTTGGGAAAGCCGGTCTCCCAGGAGGAGGCCCGTGCCATGATCGCCTCCCTGGCGGGGACGGTCCATCAGGTGTATACGGGAGTTACCCTCATTTACCGGGATCCGGAAGGTGCGGTCAGACGGACATCCTTCGCGGAGCGGACGAACGTCCACGTCTACCCCATGGAGGAGGCGGAAATCTGCCGGTACGCCGGCTGCGGCGAGCCCATGGACAAGGCGGGGGCTTACGGCATCCAGGGGCGGTTTGCCGCCTTTATAAAGGGAATTGAAGGAGATTACAGCAACGTGGTGGGACTTCCTGTGGGAAGGCTGTACCAGGAGATAAAAGGATTAGTCGGGAGGCTGGAAATATGATAAAACTGATTGTGACAGATATAGACGGGACGCTCCTGCCGGAAGGCACCCATACGCTGGAGCCGGATTATTTTGACGTGATCCGCAGGCTGCGGGATAAGGGAATGCAGTTCGCGGCGGCCAGCGGCCGCCACTGGAAAAGCATTGACCAGCTCTTTGGGCCGGTGCGGGAGAAAATCTTCTACGTGGCAGACAACGGGGCCTACCTTGGCACCTGCAGCCGGAGCCTGATCGTCCACACCCTTCCGAAGGAGACGGCGGTGGACATCATCCGGGAGGTGCGCCAGATGGAAGATGTGGAGATCGCTGTGAGCTGCGCCAACTGGACCTACATGGAAACCAGCGGCACGGAGTGCTGGAAGTGGCTTGAGGAGGGCTACCGCTACGACCTGCGGCTGATCGACGACCTGACCCAGGTGGACGAGGGCGAGGGGATTTTAAAACTGGCCCTGGACTGCTCCAGAAATGTGGACGCCATCGCCGCCGATTTCCGGAAGAAATACGGGGACAAGGCGAAGATGGCGGTTTCCGGGGAGAAGTGGCTGGACATCGTCCCTGTGGGGGTGAATAAGGCTACGGCGGTGCGGGAGCTCCAGGAGAGCCTTGGCATCAGCCCGGAGGAGACCATCGCCTTCGGCGACCAGTTAAACGACCTGGAGATGCTGGAGCGGGCGTATTACAGTTTCGCTGTGGGAAACGCCAGGGAGGAAGTAAAACAGGCGGCCCGTTTCCAGGCGGACACCAACGAGAGAAATGGCGTGCTGAAAATTTTGAAGACCTTGCTTTGACAAACATAGAGGAGTTTTGCGGATGACAGACAGAAAGAAATGGAGACGGTGCGTGGCTGTCGCTGCCGCGGCGGCGCTGCTGGGCGGCTGCGGGAATGGCATTCCCATCGTTTCCACGGTGAAGGAGATCGAAGGGTACACACTGCCCCAGTCCATGCTGGTGGCGGCTACGGAGAGGAACCGGTACCGGGATGCCTACACGGACCAGCTCTGGCAGGTGGTCCTGGACGAGGAAGGGACCACGGTGGAGGCCTTTTTCCTGGAGCAGGTGGAGGAGTTTCTGCGGGAGCTTAAGACCGTAAACCTGCTGGCGGAGGAGAAGGAGATCCAGCTAAACGGCGAGGAGCAGGGCCGGGTGGCCCAGCTTTCCCAGGAATATTTTTCCGGGCTGACGGCGGAGGACATCGCCTATATGGGAGTCACCCAGGAGGATGTGCAGCTGATGTACAGCGACTACTGCCTGGCAAACAAGCTGGTGACGGAGCTGACGAAGGATATGGATCTGGAGGTGAGCGACAGCGAGGCGAAGGTGATCGACTTACAGCAGATTGAGGTCTGGGATGGGGAGACGGCGGATTCCGTCTGGGCGATGACCCAGGAGGAGGGCGCAGATTTCGCCCAGATCGCCAGAGAGCACTCTGTAAACCCGGAAATTGACCGCCAGCTGGCCAGAGGAACGGGGGAGGCGGCCTTAGAGGAGGCAGCTTTTGCCCTGCAAACGGGAGAGGTGAGCGGCGTGATCCAGGCGGGGCAGGTTTACTACATTGTAAAATGTGTGAGCGACTACGACGAGGAGGCCACCAGGGAGCGGAAGGCGGAGCTGGAGCTGGCTAAAAAGGAGCAGGTGTTCCAGGGGATTTACGACGAGTTCGCGGGAGAGCACGTGGTGAGCTTTGGGGAAAATTTCTGGAGCGAAATGGAGTTTTCCGCGGGAGACGGGTGTACCACCACCAATTTCTTTGAGCTGTACCGGGAGTATTTTCCGGAGGTGTAAGGCCTTGCGGATGCCGGTGTCTGATTTGGCGTCTGGCCTGCGGCGTCAGAGCATAAGTTCCGGCGGGGGCCACTTGTGTTTTCCGGCGGCGGTGTGATATACTGGGGATAGCCGGCTGGCCGCCCTTTCCGGCGGCCGGCTGTGGAATTCGTCATCGGAGAGGACTTCATGGTAGCGTTAAAGATCGGGGATATTAAGACATTTACGTCCAAATTGTTTGTAAAGGACGCCTTTGACCGCTTTTTTGTGCGGGAGGCGCAGGTGGTGACCTACAATTCCTTTACCATCGACGGGCGGATCCGTCCGGGCTATTACACAAAGGATGAGCTGGAGGCGGGGGAGATTGGGGAGTTTTCTTCCTGGAAGACCATCAAGCCGGTGTGCTATTCTCTCATCAGAGGGAAAAAGCTGCCGGAGAGTTTCCGCGTGGAGCTGTCCCTGGGGCCGGAGGACACCGCCAGGGTGGTAAGGCAGGCGGGCAGCTCCTGGCGGCTGGAGACCGTAAAAGGGCTTTATCTGGGGATGCGGTATGAAAACGGGACGCTCCTTTGCGTCACCGGCGTGTCTCTTGGCGTGTTCACCATGGACCGGTCCCTGGAGTATCAGTGGGACGAGACGGTAAAGGGCTTTTTAAAGGCCAATGGCATTGCGTTTTCAGAAGAATAGGAGCAGGAGGAGACAAGATGAAGGTATTGAATTATGGTTCGCTGAACATTGACAACGTGTACAGCGTGGAGCATTTTGTGAGGGGCGGGGAGACCCTGTCATCCTCGAAAATGGAGATTTTCAGCGGCGGCAAGGGGTTAAATCAGTCCATCGCCCTGGCAAAGAGCGGCGTGGAGGTATGGCACGCCGGGGCCGTGGGAGAGAGTGACGGAGAGTTTCTGCTGGAAATGATGAAAAACGCCGGCGTAGATGTGCGTCTGGTGGCCCACACCGCCGGGAAGACGGGGCACGCCATCATCCAGAGGGATGTGAACGGGCAGAACTGCATTTTGCTCTACGGCGGCGCCAACCAGGAGATCACAAGGGCACAGGTGGATGCCGCCATGGAGTGCTTTGAGGCGGGGGACTTCCTGGTGCTCCAAAATGAGATCAACGAGATCGCTTATATTATGGAAAAAGCCCATGAGAAGGGGATGAAGATCGTGCTCAATCCTTCGCCCATGGACGAGAAGATCGCGGGCTATCCGCTGGATTATGTGGACTATTTCCTGTTAAATGAGATTGAGGCGGGAGACATCTGCGGCTGCCAGGGGAGCGGGAGAGAGCTTTTGGACAAGCTGGGGGAGCGTTTTCCGGGGGCGAAGATCGTGCTGACCTTAGGAGGCGACGGCTCCATGTACAAGGATGGAGATCTGGTGCTGGAGCAGCCGATTTACCGAGTGCCGGTGGTGGACACCACGGCGGCGGGAGACACGTTTACCGGATTTTTCATCGGCGGACTGATGCGGGGCGAGGAGCCGAAGACGGCTTTGGACCACGCGGCCAAAGCAGCTGCCATCGCTGTGTCCCGGCCGGGAGCGGCGCCTTCGATTCCGGATAGGAGCGAAGTGGAGTAGGAAAGAGATCTGCCGCGCCGGCAGTGGAGAATAAGCCTCGGAAAGCTTGGGAGGAATGGAGCTTTCCGGGGCTGTTTTTTTGTGGGATGGGAGACTGGGGGAGGGGCGGATAGGGAGGGCAGATTGCTCCTCTGCCGTCAGATTATAAAAATTTCGTCTGTACGGTTCTGCGGGAGGAGCAGGTCTTTCTCACCTGTGCAAAAGGACACCGCCCGTTTTCCATTAAACCGTTATCTCAATCGGATTCCCCTCCCCATCTAAAACGCAACTCTCATAATATCCATCCCCTGTGATGCGTGGGCCGCTGATGACGGGAAAACCGTGGGCTCTTAAGGTTTCTGTCAGTTGATTTACCTTTTCCTTGCTGCCTACGGAAAAAGCGGCGTGGGCAAAGCCAGTCCTTGCCACGGGTTCCCCGACGCTGATTGTTGGACGGTTCGTGATTTCCAGCCTTGCGCCGCCGTCAAAGGAGAGGAAATAAGAACGAAAGCCGGTGGTTTGGTTGTGGTAGAGATTGCTTGCGGCCGCGCCGAAATAGGTCTCAAAAAAGTTTCGGCTCTTTTCCAGATCGTTTACGTACATTGCCAGGTGTTCAATTTTCATATGGTTCCTCCTTTTCTTGTTTCTATCTACAGAATACCGCCAAATTTCTATTGATACAACAAAAATACCGCCATATAATATAAGAAAACCGCCAAATCCCAAAGGAGAGGAGAAACTATGGCATTACAGGAATGCGGATTAAATCTAAATCAGGCGTCCAGAGAATTGCAGCCTCACGGCAGTACCGGTTTTCCCTGTGCCGGCTATGCCTGCCGCTGCACGGAGCGGACGGAGGATATGATTCCATGGCACTGGCATGAGGAAATGGAAATCGCATATGTGGAGCAGGGGCAGGCTGTGGTGAAAGCGGCATCGAAGACGTTTTTACTGAATCCCGGAGAGTTGGTGGTGATCAATTCCAATGTGATCCACTTCGCTGCCGGGGCGCCGGAATGCCGTCTCCACTCCCTGGTTTTTCACCCCAGACTGATCACCGGGACGGAAGATTCCGTGTTTGCGGAAACGTATCTCCGGCCGCTGTTGTCCTGTGGCTCTTTTTTAGGGTATCAGATGGATGGACAAGATGGAGAGAAAGCCGCCGGTTGGTTCCGGCGGGCGTTTGAGGCCCTGGAGGAAGAACCGTGCGGCTTTGAGTTTACTGTGCGGGAGAATTTATCCCATATCTGCCTTTCCCTCTATGAAATATTTAAGAATCAGCTAGAAACCACCGTTCCTGCTTTGAGCCAGGATCACATCCGCATTAGGACGATGCTGGATTATATCCATGAGAATTTTTCCGGAAATATGTCTCTGGCGGATATTTCCGGCGCAGCCGGTGTCAGCGAACGGGAGTGCCTGCGGTGCTTTCGGAAAATGCTTCAGATTTCCCCCATCCAGTATTTGTTAAAATACCGGGTGATGCAGGGCGCCAGAATGTTTCTTAGAAACCCTGCGGATACGGTTTCGCGGACAGCGGCAGCCTGCGGCTTTGACAGCCCCAGCAATTTTTCAAATCTGTTTAAACGGTATTATAACTGCACACCGCGGGAATACCGGGAACGGCACGGGAAAGGTCATAAAGGCCGGGAAGGATGAGACTGCGCCTGGCCTCTAATCCTCCACGTCTATCCGCTCCAGCTTAAAGATCACCGGCCGCGTCCCGTCGTTGCAGCAGGCGATCATCATGTTCTCAGCGTTTGTCCATCCTCCCATAATGGAGCCGCCCTGGCGGGCAGTGTAAATGTAGCGGCTTACGCAGTCCCAGGCCTCCGCGCAGAACTGGCCGTTTAGCATACTCATGTATTCCTCCGGTCCCACCAGGAATTCCTGGCCCTCCCGAAAGACTTCACATTTCCCCGCCTGGGGATCTGCCAGATACTGTTTTTGCAAATCGGCAAAGAGCTCTCTGCGGAGCACGGTGATTTTTACCTTATGTGTCATTTTTGGATTCTCCTTTTCCTTGGTTTTTGTGATATACTGGTGAAAAAATGTGTAAAAGGGGCGTTTCCCATGAGTCAGATCCTTCCAAAATACTATTTTTCCGGGGAGTTTGCAGACTTTTACCCGATGCTGCGGTCCCTGCGGGGCAGGGAGGTCCGTTTCCGGACCGGGGAGTTCCTCTGGAAGATCGGGGAGCCGGTGACCACCATTTTCTATTTCCGCTCCGGCCTGGTTCAGTGCTACGTAGAGCACGAGGACGGCCACCGGAAAAATTTGTCCTTCCACGGAGCGGATACCGTATTTCCTGGGGTGCAGCGGGCGGATTACAAAATCGAGCGTTCCATCCTGGTGAGGGCACTGACGGACGTGGAGGCCGTGGCCTTTGACCGGGAGGGCTTTTACCGATTCTGTCTGGAGCATCCCACGCTTTTGGCACAGCTTTATGAAATGCAGTCGTCCTATGTAAATATGCTGATCTACGACGTGGCTCATCAGAGATACAACGACACCTTTCTCAAGGTGTGCAATTTCCTTTTTCTGATGGCCCATCACGGGATGGCTGGTGACGGGGCCGCGGGGATTTCCCAGGAGGCCATCGCCGACACCCTAGGAGTGGGGCGGAATCACGTGACGAAAAGCTTATCCCGTCTGCGGCAGGAAAACACTGTCCGTCTGGGACGGCGGCGGGTGGAAATCGTGGACTTGAAAAAGCTGAAGGACTACTGCTCCCTGGAGACTCTGGAGGTTCCTTTCTAAACAAAAAGGATAGCAGAGACAGGAGCTTTTTTCTGTTCCCTGGGGAACAAAACTGCCCCCATTAAGGAATTCTTACAAATTCCGGCGATTCTATGAAGTTTTGGTGAATCGGTTGACACAGGATTGCGTTTATCATTATAATGAAGATGCTGTCACAATGCGGGCAGTCTGCCCATTTGACAGGAGGAAAAATAGGAGAGCACACATGAAAAAAAAGTACATAAAGAAGGGGGCCGCGCTGGCGCTGGGACTGCTGCTGGCAGTTCATCAGCCGGCGGCCAGCCTGTTTCCCTTGGTGGAGGCCATGGCCTACACGGAGCGGACGGCCAGCATCAACGGCACCAATGTAAACGTGCGCAGCGGGCCGGGCACCACCAACTCTGTGGTCACCAGGCTGACGAAGGGAGCGGCGGTCACGGTCATTGGGGAACAGACGGCATCCGACGGCGCCCTGTGGTATCAGATCCGGTTTACGGGATCCGGAGGGGCGGAGACCACCGGTTTCGTATCCTCGGCATACATAAAGTTTCCGGTAGCCTATTCCACGGACGCGGATTTTGAGGCTTACCTCACCGCCCAGGGGTTTCCGGAAAGCTACAAGGACGGCCTGCGGGCCCTCCACGCCCAGTATCCCAACTGGGTATTTACCGCTCAGCAGACGGGTTTGGACTGGAATGACGTGATTGCCAATGAGAGCGTGGTGGGCACCAACCTGGTGAGCACCGGCAGCATTTCCTCGTGGAAATCCACGGCGGCGGGGGCCTACGACTGGGCCAGCAGCACCTGGCCCGGATTTGACGGGAGCGCCTGGGTGGCGGCTTCCCAGGAGATCATCAGCTACTATATGGATCCCAGGAATTTCCTGGACGAGCACTACGTGTTCCAGTTCCTGCTCCAGACCTATGACGGCTCGGTGCAGACGGCAGAGGGACTTCAGACCATGCTGAAGGGCACCTTTATGGAGAGCGGCTCCGTACAGAGCAGTGGCGCCGGGACGGGGAATACCGGGAACACAGGAACGGAAAACGCCGGCACAGGTTCCGGCGGGAACGGAAACGGCCCAGGCATCGGAATCGGGCCCGGCGGAGCAGAGAGCACTGGCAGCGCGGAGAGCGGAACTGCCGGAGCGGGGAGTCAGAGCCCGGAAAGCACCGGTGGCGCCTCCGGATCCAATCAGGAAGTGAGCTTTGAAAGCCCGTCTGTGGCCATGAGCGTCCACAACGCGGTGACGGTGGCCACCAGCTACGGCCCCGGCATGGAGCTGGACGGCGGAAATGGAGGAAACGGCGGGACGGCCAATACAGGGACAAATTCCGGTTCCGTGCAAGCGCCTTCCTCCGGAACCATGTCCTACGCCGAGATCCTCATGAAGGCGGGACAGCAGTACGGAGTAAATCCTTACGTGCTGGCGGCCATGATCATCCAGGAGAACGGATCCAATGGCAGCTCCAGCATTTCCGGAACCAGAGCTCCTTACGAGGGATATTATAACTTTTACAATATCGGCGCCTACGCCACCGGCAGCATGGACGCGGTGACCAGAGGGCTGTGGTACGCCTCCCAGGCGGGGAGCTACGGCCGGCCCTGGAACACGGTGGAGAAGGCGATTTTAGGCGGAGCGGAGTATTACGGGACGAACTTTGTGAAAGCCGGACAGGACACCTTCTATCTGAAGAAGTTTAACGTGCAGGGTAGCAATCTGTACAAGCATCAGTATATGACCAACGTCCAGGCGGCGGCATCGGAGGGCTACGAGATGTCTACGGCCTACGGAAACGAGGCGAAACAGCTGGCCCTGGAATTCAAGATTCCGGTTTACACCAATATGCCCGGTTCGCCCTGCGCCAAACCCACGGTGGACGGTAGCCCCAACAACAAGCTGGGCGGCCTGGCTGTGGATGGCTTTGCCCTCACTCCCACCTTCCAGATGGACACCACCTCCTACGACCTGATCGTGGATCATTCTGTGACCAGCGTCAATGTACAGGCATCGCCTCTGCATTCCAAAGCGTCGGTGAGCGGTACGGGAACGGTGGATCTCCAGAGCGGAATCAATGAGATCAAGGTCAATGTGAAGGCCGAAAACGGCGCCGTCAGAGAGTACGTGATCCATGTGGTGCGGCAGTCCGGCGGGCCTACCTATACCCAGGGAGCGGGCGGAACGGTTTCCGGAACCGTTTCCCAGGGGAACGGCGGAACCGGGACGGGAAATGGCGGCTCCGGACAGGGAGACAGCCAGGATCTGTTTACCGGGCCTGGAATGGAAATACAGTGAATGAGAAGGAAAAAGGTATGATAAGATTGAAACTGAAGAAAGCGTTTTTAGGCGCGGCCATGAGCGCCATGCTGGCGTTTACTGTGCCCTGGGGGCTGCTGACCTCCTTTGCGGCCAGCGCCAGGATCGCGTTCTCCGACCCTTCGGCGACGGTGGGCCAGGAAGTGAATGTAAATGTGAAGATTTCCTCCTTAAGCGGGGAGGCGCTGGGGCGTTCCAGCCTGATGCTGTCCTACGACCCCAACGTGCTGGAGTTTGTGAGCGGGGCGGACGCCAGCGGCGGAGCCGGCTCCGTGAGCGTGCGGCAGACGGCGGAGGCCGGGGCTCAGACCATGGCCACCTCCCTCACCTTCCGGGCGCTGCAGGCCGGATCCACCCAGATCACGGTGAGCACCCAGGAGGTGTACGACGCGGACGAACAGATCGTGACCATTGACCGGCTGGGAAATTCCACGGTGACGGTGGCGGCGGAGGCCGGGGCGTCCGCGGACGCGGGCTTAAAGTCCCTGAAGGTGTCTCCCGGCAGCCTGACGCCGGAGTTTTCCGCTGATGTGACGGAGTACAGCGTGAGCGTAGGGCCGGATGTGACGAAACTGGCGGTGAGCGCCGAGGCTAGCGACGAGGCTGCCACGGTGACGGTAAACGGCAGCAGCAATTTGCAGATGGGAGAAAACACGGTAAACTGCGTGGTGACCGCTGCGGACGGACAGACGAAGACGTACGTGATCCACGTGACCAAGACGGAAGGCGGAGCGGAGGCCGGAGGGGCTGTGGCCGCCGGAGATCTGACTGTGGTCATCGACGAGGCACAGTACAGCGTGGCTCACAGCTTTGACGTGACCACTCTGCCGGAGGGCTTTGAAGGCTTTACCTATAATTATAAGGGTCAGGACATTATGGCCGGAAAGGGCATCCAGAAGGATCTTCTGCTGCTCTGCCTGGTGAACGGGGACGGCCAGGGCGCCTTCTTCATCTACGATGAGGCGGCGGACGCGTTCTTCCCCTATATGGAGGTTTCCACCTCTCCCAAGTCGGTGATTGTGCTGCAGCCGGACGAGAGCGTGACGGTTCCCGCAGGCTTTACCGCCGGAATCATGAATCTGCCGGGCGGCGGCCAGGTAGAGGGCTGGGTGCCCGCGGGCGAGGAGAATCCGAAGTACATGATTTTCTACGGAATGAACTGGAACGGCACGAAGGATTTCTACCGCTACGATCTGGAGGAGAACACCATCCAGCGCTATTTCCAGGATCTTCCCGGAGTGGACGGAATTTCTTCTGAGCAGTATAAGGATATTGCCCTCACCTACAAGGATCTGCTCCACGATTACGATATGCGGGGAGTGGTGATCATTTTCCTGATCGTGGTATCTGCCGGACTGGCGGTGGCTCTCATCGTAGTGGCCCGCAGAAAAGGCGGAAAGGCACGGCCGGAGGTCAAGGAGCGGACAGAGAAAAAGTCCAGGAGACGGGACGGCGGAAAGCGGGCGGCTGCGGAACAGGCAGCGGCAGAGGCGTACACGGCCGCAGAGCCGGAGGAGATTCCCCAGGACCGGAACTGGGAGCCGGAAGACGGCTTCCTACAGCCGGAGGACGAGGATCGTTTGCCGGAGAGAGAGACCGAGCCGGAGGATGATTTTGAATTCGTGGATCTGGACCTGGAGCCGGAGGATGTGCCGGAGCCGAAGAAACCGGAGGACGAGGACGACGACTTTGAATTTATAGATCTGTAAAGAAAATGGACTGCGCCGCAGAGGAAAAGGCAGGTTTGCCTTGGACTTTGGGGCGCAGTTGCTTGTGTAGTAGGAAACGTCGTTTCCCATGACACAAAAGCCTCCGGCGGGAGGCACATTCCGAGCAGGGGAAGATGGATGCTGGCGCAGCCGCGCTCCGGCGCGAGTGTGCGCCAAGCGCATACTTTTTATTAGGGGGAGAATGGAGGGGGCTTTCTGCCGTCTGTGTGAAAAGGCGGGGTTTGCTTATCAGATTATTGCCGTAGTCCGTCTCTCTAAAAAAGGAATTTGCGAATATATATAAAGGGAAATGGGATGGCTGTTTTCTGGTCAGAACTTCCGGCGGCAAGATAGGGGTTGACGGATGTTGGATTATTTGTTACACTTTTCATAGAACAGATATAACGAAAGATGGTGGTTCGATGATATTGGAAATTGATTTTAACAGTGATGAAGCGTATTACGTCCAGCTTTGCAACCAGATCATTCTGGGGATCGCCATGGACCGGATCCGGGAGGGGGAGGCCCTGCCGTCCGTGCGCCAGATGGCTGACCGAATCGGAATTAATATGCACACGGTCAATAAAGCCTACGCCGTACTCCGACAGGAGGGCTTTGTGAAATTAGACCGGAGAAAGGGCGCCATCGTCTCCCTGGACATCGACAAGCTCCGGGCCCTGGAGGAGATGCGCCGGGAGCTGGGGGTCGTTCTGGCCAGGGGAGTCTGTAAAAACGTGAGCCGGGAGGAGGTCCATCAGCTGGTGGACGACATTTTTGACCGGTTTGCGGGGAGCGCGGATTAGCCGCGCCCGGGAGCTTAAAAACAGCAGGAAACAGATAGCGGAGGCTCAAATATGTTGTGTGAAAAATGTAAGGCCAGAGAGGCCACAATACAGTATACGGAAGTGGTGAACGGGGTGCGGACGGAGCACAATTTCTGCGCCCAGTGCGCCAGCGAGATGGATCTGGGACAGGATTTCCCTCTGGGAAGGCTGCTGTCCGGGCTTTTGGGCCTGGGGGCGGGAAGTCCTAAGGAGGAAAAGTACGCCCATGTGGTGTGTCCCACCTGCGGCACCAGCTACGAGGATTTCGTAAAAAACAGCCGCTTTGGCTGCCCCGACTGCTACGAGGTGTTTGATCTGCTCATCAGCGACAAGATCAAGCAGCTTCAGGGCAGCGACAGCCACCGGGGCAAGAAGGCGAAAAATGCGGGGAGAGAGGAAATCATCAGGCAGAAGGACGAGACGTTATCGGCCATGGAGGACAGTTTGGAGGAGCGGATTGCCCGCCTCTACGCCTGCCAGCAGGCGGCGGTGAAACGGGAGGACTACGAGGAGGCCGCCCGCTGCCGGGATGAGATCAGAAAGCTAAAGACAGGAAGTGAGACAGATGCTTAAATGGTTTGAGGAAACGGATAAAAGCAGCCCCAATATTATGTACAGCCGCGTCCGCCTGGTAAGAAACTGGGCGGAGTACCCGTTTTCCGGCAGGCTCACGAAAGAGCAGGCGTCGGAGCTGGTGAGCCGTCTGGAAAAAGGGCTGAGGGATTTCTGCCTGGAGGAGGGCAGGGATTATGAATACGCCATGCTGGGGGATTTAAGCGACTTGGAGCGGCGGGCCCTGCGGGAGCGGCGGATCCTAAACGGCACCCTGGCGGCAAAGAAAGACCCGGTGGGCCTGATTCTCTCAAAAGACGAGAAGGTGAGCCTGGTGTTAAACGGGGACGACCACATTCGAATGCAGTTTATCGCTCCTGGAATGCACCTGCGGGAGCTGTGGCGGGACGCGGACCGGGCGGACGATTTTATCAATGAGACATTTTCCTATGCTTACGACGAGAAATACGGATTCCTCACGGCCTACCCCACTAACGTGGGCACCGGGCTGCGGGCATCGGCGGTGGTACACCTGCCGGCCCTTTCCTCCGGGAAGAAGTTTGCCAGCCTGGTGGGGGAGATGAGCCGGTTTGGAGCTAGCGTCAAGGGGCTCTACGGCGAGGGAAATGAAAATTACGGCTCCCTCTATGTGGTTTCTAACCAGAAAACCCTGGGGGTGACGGAACAGGAAATCGTGGAGCTGGTGGAAAAAGTGGCCAGACAGCTGGCCAGCCAGGAGCAGCAGGTGCGGGATATGGCCCTGTCCACGGACCGTCTGGGCCAGGAGGACGAGGCATATAAGTCCTACGGAGTGTTAAAATACGCCAGACGGCTGACCTGGAAGGATGCCATGGTATTTTTGTCCCGGCTGATGACCGGTGTGTCCGACGGGATTATAAAATTTGAGGAGCCATGCCCGGTGTTTGCCATGATGCTGGGGATTCAGAAGGCGAATTTACAGAAACTTTCCCAGAGGCCTCTGTCCCGGGCGGAGCTGGACGTGGCCCGTGCCGGGTATCTTCGGGCAGAGCTGCCGGAGCTTGCGGGAAAGTAAGCGGACCGGTGCGGGCTGGCGGGAACAGGCCAGCGCGGGCCTGCCGGAGAGGAGCGATTGGGCGTGCCGGGAGGCGGAAGAAAGGCGTTTTAAAAATGAGTGCCGGTGACCAGGGGAGCGCCCCGGTTTCTGGTGTGACCTTCCGGAAGGAAAAATGTCCGGCAGAGAGCGTCAGCGTTTCGGCGTCCTTTCCAGGACGGCGGGGCGTTTCGTATGACAGAACAGAGACGAGGAGGAACATTTTGCATGACAGGCAGATATGAGAAATTTACGCCTCAGGCGAGAGAGGCGATACGGCTGGCGGAGGAGGCGGCGCAGAGCTTAAGCCACGGCTCCGTGGGCACGGAGCACCTGCTCTTAGGCCTTTTGGAGGAGGGCACGGGCGTGGCGTACCGGGTTCTTTCCGAGTGCGGCGTGGAGCTTTCCAAGGTGCGGGAGCTGATGGAGGAGCTGATTTCCGGAAACAGCGCCCTGCGCACCAGAGGAGAGCTTTGGACCCCGCGGGCAGAGCGGGTGCTGGAAAACAGCTACCATGAGGCGGTGCGGTTTAAGGCCCCTCTGGTGGGCACGGAGCACATTCTGATCGCCATGATCAGGGAGAACGACTGTGTGGCCACCAGGATTTTAAATACCATGGGCGTTTCCGTGCAGAAGATCTATGTGGACCTGTTTTCTGCCATGGGTGAGGACGCCCCGGCGAACCGGGACGACGTTCCCGCCGGGAAGGGAAAGAAAGGAACTCCGGTGTTAGACAGCTACAGCCGGGATTTGACGGCCCTGGCCAGAGACGGCAAGCTGGATCCGGTCATCGGCAGGAGCCGGGAGATCAGCCGGGTGATCCAGATTTTAAGCCGCAGGACGAAAAACAATCCCTGCCTTATCGGCGAGCCGGGAGTGGGAAAAACCGCTGTGGTGGAGGGATTAGCGCAGCTGATCGTGTCTGGAAATGTCCCGGAAACCATTGCGGAAAAGCGTGTGGTGACGCTGGATCTCTCCGGCATGGTGGCCGGTTCCAAATACCGGGGCGAGTTTGAGGAGAGGATCAAAAAGGTGCTGTCAGAGCTGAAGGACGACGGGGACGTGCTGCTCTTTATCGACGAGCTGCATACCATTATCGGAGCCGGCGGGGCGGAGGGCGCTCTGGACGCTTCCAATATTTTAAAGCCGTCCCTAGCCAGAGGAGAGCTGCAGCTCATCGGCGCCACCACCATTGAGGAGTATCGGAAGTACATTGAAAAGGACTCCGCCCTGGAGCGGCGGTTCCAGCCGGTGACGGTGGATGAGCCGGACGAGGAGGCATCCATCGCCATTTTAAACGGGCTGAAGGGAAAGTACGAGGAGCACCACCGGGTGACCATCACCGGGGAGGCCATCGAGGCGGCGGTGAAACTGTCTGCCCGCTATATCAACGATCGTTTCCTGCCGGATAAGGCCATCGACTTAATCGACGAGGCCGCCTCCAAAGTGCGGCTGCAGAATTTCGTGGAGCCGCCGGAGATCAAAGGCCTGGAAAAGGAAATTGCCGCCCTGGAGCAGCAGAAGGAGACGGCCATCCGTTCCGAGGCTTACGAAAAGGCAGGAGAGATCAAGAAAAAGCAGGAGAAGAAACGGGAGAAGATCGAAAAGCTCCGCCAGAAGTGGGAGAAGGAAAAAACCACGAAAAAGCTGGTGGTGGGAGAAAACGAGGTGGCGGACGTGGTGTCCGGCTGGACCAGGATCCCGGTGAAAAAGCTGGCGGAGGAGGAGTCGGAACGGCTCAGAAACCTAGAATCCATTCTCCACAACCGGGTAGTGGGTCAGGAGGAAGCGGTAACCGCTGTTTCCAAGGCCATCCGCAGAGGACGGGTGGGATTAAAGGATCCCAAACGCCCCATCGGCTCCTTCCTGTTTTTAGGTCCCACGGGTGTGGGAAAAACGGAGCTTTCCAAGGCGCTGGCGGAGGCGATGTTCGGCACAGAGTCGGCCCTGATCCGGGTGGATATGTCGGAGTACATGGAGAAACACAGCGTTTCCAAGATGATCGGTTCCCCGCCAGGATATGTGGGCTACGACGAGGGCGGCCAGCTCAGCGAGAAGGTGAGGCGCAACCCCTATTCCGTCATCCTGTTTGACGAGGTGGAAAAGGCCCATCCGGACGTGTTCAATATCCTGCTCCAGGTGCTGGACGACGGCCATATCACCGATGCCCAGGGCCGGAAAATCGACTTTAAAAATACCGTTCTCATCATGACTTCCAATGCGGGGGCGGAGAATATCATCTCCCCGAAACGGCTGGGATTTGCCTCCGCAAACGATGAGAAGGAAAATTATAAATTTATGAAGGACCGGGTGATGGAGGAGGTCAAGCGCCTGTTTAAGCCGGAGTTTTTAAACAGGATCGACGACATCATTGTATTCCATCCGTTAAATAAGGACCACATGAAGGAGATTGCCGGCATTATGCTTTCCACCATTGGAAAGCGGACCAGAGCCCAGCTGCAGATGGAGCTGGAGGTGACGGACCAGGCGAAGGAGTACCTGATCGAGAAGGGCTACGACGAGAAGTACGGCGCCCGTCCTTTGCGGCGCACCATCCAGAACCTTCTGGAGGATAAGCTGGCGGAGGAGGTGCTGGACGGCCAGGTGAAGGCCGGGGATCACGTCCTGGTGGACGCCGGCGGGGACGGTCTGAAATTTTCCACCCTGGAGGAGACAAAACACTAGAAAAAACAAGGTGGATGTGGTACAATGTGAACACCAACAATACAGGGACAAGTATTTACTGAAACACTTTATGAAGAACCAGGAGGGCAAGGATATGCCGGTAGTTGAAGAATTAATCCGCACAGAACAGGATGGAACCATCAGCTTTGGAAATTACAAATTAGATGTGAAGTCAAAGCATGACAATTTTGAGCATGACGGAGACTTATATAAGGTGAAAACATTCTACGAGATCACGAAACTGGAGAAGAACGGATTGTTCGTATACGAGTCTGTGCCGGGTACGGCCGTGGAGCATTTCCGCGTGGACGATAGGAATGTGGAATTCCTGGTGGAGGGCAGTCAGGACGCGCAGGTGACCCTGCAGCTGGAGGAAGACTGCGAGTACGAGGTGTTCGTAGACGATGCCGCAGTGGGCGGTATGAAGACTAACCGGAGCGGTAAGCTGGTCATCGGCGTGGAGTTAAACGAGGGGACAGCAGTGAAGGTAAAGGTCGTCCGGAAATAAGCAAGGAAAGAATGTGAGAGCGGGCCGCAGAGCTGGAGAAATCCCTGCGGCCCGTTCGTTGTTTCCTGTCATGAAAAATGTGTGATCTATGGCGCGGCAGTTTCCGGTGGGATGGGCACTTCGCGGAGAGGGAACGGGGCTGCTGGAGCAGCCGCGCTCCGGCGCGAGTGTGGACTGCTGCGCGCATTTTTCCAAACGGGAGGGAAGATTCTCCAGGGATGACGGCAGGGCGGCGGATGCCCTGTCCATCTGTTTTATGAATATAGCAGCGAGGAGGAGCTATGGCGAAGGCAAAGACGGTATTTTTTTGTAAGGAATGCGGGTATGAATCGGCAAAATGGATGGGGCAGTGTCCCGGCTGCAAGGAGTGGAATACCTTTGTGGAGGAACCGGCGGAGCGGAAGGCGGCAGCGGGCAGAGGCCCTGGGATCAGTGCCAGGATGGGAGCGACGGGCCGTCCTGGACGGGTGAAACCGGCCCGTCTGGAGGAAATTTCCGTGGAGGAAAACGACAGGATCGGCACCGGATTCGGGGAGCTGGATCGGGTGCTTGGCAGCGGGATTGTGGGCGGCTCCCTGGTGTTAGTGGGAGGCGATCCCGGCATCGGAAAGTCCACCCTTCTTTTGCAGGTGTGCCGGAATTTGGCGCAGTCCGGGAAAAAGGTGCTCTATATCTCCGGCGAGGAATCTCTAAAGCAGATCAAGCTGCGGGCCGCTCGAATCGGTCAGGTGACAGGGGAGTTATCCTTCTTGTGCGAGACGAATCTGGATGTGATCCAGGAGGTGCTGGAGGAGGAAAAGCCGGATGTGGCGGTCATTGACTCCATTCAGACTATGTTCCGGGAGGAGATCAGTTCCGCCCCAGGGAGCGTGAGCCAGGTGCGGGAGTCCACCAACCTTCTGATGCAGATTGCCAAAAGCCAGGGGATTGCCGTGTTTATTGTGGGCCACGTGACAAAGGAGGGCATGGTGGCCGGGCCCAGAGTGCTGGAGCATATGGTGGATACGGTGCTCTATTTTGAGGGGGACCGCAGCGATACCTACCGAATTCTGCGGGCAGTGAAAAACCGCTTTGGCTCCACCAATGAGATCGGCGTGTTCGAGATGGAGGAAAAAGGACTGCAGGAGGTACAAAATCCCTCGGAGTTTCTTCTCTCCGGCCGGCCGGAGGACGCCTCCGGGGCAGCAGTGGCCTGTCTGATGGAGGGGACCAGGCCCATTCTCGTGGAGGTGCAGGCCCTGGTGACAGCCACCAGCTTTGGAATGCCCAGGAGGACGGCGGCAGGAACGGATTACAACCGGGTAAACCTGTTAATGGCTGTGCTGGAAAAACGGTGCCGCTACGAGATGTCCCGCTACGATGCCTATGTCAACATCGCCGGTGGAATGCGGATGAATGAACCGGCCCTGGATCTGGCCATCATTATGTCTTTGGTCTCCAGCCTGAAAGACCGGGCCATCGACCCAAAGACGGTGATTTTTGGGGAGGTGGGACTATCCGGGGAGGTGCGCGGCGTTTCCATGGCGGAACAGCGGGTAAACGAGGCGGTTAAGCTGGGCTTTGAGACCTGTATTCTGCCTCAAATCTGCTTGGACCGGCTGAAACGGACGGAAGGAATCCGGCTGATTGGAGTGCGGAATGTGAGAGAGGCCATTGACACGCTGCGGTGACGGGGAGGAGAAAGAATGAATGTAAAGGACTACAGGTACGTCATAGAAATCGCCCGCCAGGAAAGCGTTTCCCAGGCGGCGGACGTGCTGTGCATCACCCAGTCGGCGCTGACGAAATTTCTGCAGCGGACGGAGCGGGAGCTGGGGATCGCGCTCTTTTTCCGGAAAAACAACCGTCTTTATCTGACAGAGGCGGGACGGTTTTATGTGGAGAAGGGCCGGGAAATCGTGCGTCTGGACGATGAGATGGAGTCGGGGATCCGCAGCATTGTGGAGGACCGGGAGAGGTCGATTCGCGTTGGATGCAGCATGGGCCGGGAGGATGATATGGTGAGGGAGGTGCTGGTGCCGTTTTATCGGAATCATCCGGAGGTTCATGTGCAGGTAGTGAGCGGCAGCACCTTTTCCGGGCTGGAAAAAGTAGAGAAGAACGAGCTGGATCTGGCTCTGGTCACGGCGGGAGACTACCGGCCGGGATTAAATTATTACCCTGTGGGGGAGGTTCCCCTTGTTTTAGGGGTTCCGGCTGATTCCGAACTGGCAGAACGTGGGCGGGCGGAACAGGGCTGTCCGTATCCGGTGGTGAGTCTGGATCAATGGATCAGCGAACCTTTCATTCAGCTGTCTTCCATCACTGCCTCCGGGAAGACTGCCAGGGAGTTTTTTAAGAGAGAGGGGGCCGTTCCCCAGGTGCGTCTGGAAGTAAACAGTGTGCGCAGCGGTCTGAAGGCGGTGGAGGCAGGGCTTGGAAATACGATTTTCTGGGGGACCGCCAAAATGAACAGAGGAATTGCCTGCCTTACATTAAAGGAGCTGCAGCCGGTTCCCCAGAGGATGTATGTGGCATATCGGGCCAATTACCGGTTGCCGGAGATCGGGAGGGAGCTGATCGCTCTGATACGGAAAACGCTTAGCCTTTAGGCGATACGGGAGATCTGGAAACAGATCTCCTTTTTGTTATAAAAACGGTGTTCCCTATGACATGAAAGGTTCCGGGGGGAGGCGTACTCCGCGCATGGGAAAATGGCTGATGATGGGCCACGCTCCGGCGCAAGTGTGTGCTGAAACGCGCACTTTTTATATTGGGGAGAAATTTTAGATTAGCGATGCAACCCTTTTAGTGATACAACCCTCTCTGACGGATCTGCGCTTTTCACAGGGGAAATGGCTGCCGGGCGGCTTTATTCGGTTTGGGGGCAGGGCTGGCTGTACGCATTTCTTGCACATTTCTTTATCGGTTACTCTTATAATTCATTAGACTATTACTTTTATTCCTATTTTTTAAAATTATTGGAATTTGATTCTTCATTATTGGGCGATTAGAATAAAATCAGAATTAATTTCAGGAAAAAGGAGGCAATTTATGAGGGATTATGAGCAAAGAGCGGATTCCCTGTCGGTGGGAATTCGCTGGATTTCCGTCCAGTGCTATGAAATTCGGCTGCCAAACGGAAAAACCATTGTGACGGACCCGTTTTACTGGGATCTGAGCCACTACGAAGGAAAGAAGGAGGAGGATTTAAGCCCCAGCCAGAGGATGGAGAAAGAGGTTTACGCTCAGAGCGGTTTTTCCGCGGACGCTTTTGAGGGGGCAGATTACATCATCCTCAACCATATTCACGGAGATCATTCCAATCTCACCGGAGAACTGTGGAACCGGTTCAGAGGGAGGGTACTGGTGCCTGGGGACTGTGCCTATGAACTGGCCAGAGTGTATGACATCCCTTACGCTGCGGTCTATCCTCTTTATCCGGGAAATACGTACTACTTTGACGATTTTATTTTGAAAACATATCCTGGAGCCCACGATACCAGAGCATTTCGGGAGGGGAAGTTTAAGAGGCCCAGTGAGACAGAACAGGATTTTAGCGGTTCGGAAGGCTTTGGAGTGCCCTGCCCCAATCTGACGGGGCCGCTGGGATCCATGTACAATATGAATTTTATGATTCAGACCCTGAATAATTTTAAAATTGATTTCTGCGCCGGCCGGGATTTTGAGGAGCACGCGGAACATATGAAGGGGGAGCGCCCTAATATGATGCTGCGTCACCGGATCCGCAGCTATTCCCCGGAGGAGTACGCGGATCAGATTGAGAAAATTGGGGCTCAGCTGGCTCTGCCCCTGCATCATAACAATGCCAGAGCCACGGGGGAAGACTTAAATGAGTATATGTTTCAGGTGAATCAGGTGTTAAGACAGCGGGGCAGCGCGGCGCGGGCCTTCAACCCGGAGCCGTACAGATGGTATCACGTAGGGATTTCTATTTTTGGAGAGGTATAAACAAGGGGGATAAAGGCTTATGTCAATGGAAGTAATGATCGTTTTTGTGGTAGGAATTTTAATGATTGCCGGATTTTGCAGCGGAAAGCTTTCCTATCCGGCAGTGGCCATGGCTGTGATTGTAGTGCTGGAGGTAACCGGCATTTTATCAGCAAAAGAAGCTTGGGGCGGATTTGCCAGCTCTACGGCAATTCTCTTTGCCAGTATGTTTGTGCTGGCGGCGGGGCTGTCGAAAACATCGCTGCTGTCCAAGCTGGCCACTGTGATTGTGCCGGAAGGAAGCAGTGAGAGGCGGGCGGTGATGGGCTGCGGCATTCTGTCTATTTTTCTGACCATGTTCAGCAACACATCCTCTACTATGGCAACTATGATGCCAGTGTGTTTCAGCGTAGCAGATAAGGCGGGGATTTCTCCAAAACGCCTGTTAAAGCCGGCAGTGGACCTCTCCAGCATTTGGGCGGCAGTCCTTCCGGTGGGAATTGGTCTGACGGCTTACAGTGTCTGCAACGAGATGGTGGTTTCCCTGGGCGGTGATCCCACTTTTACTGTGATTACTTTTATGACGGCCAGGCTGCCGGTGGTGTTTCTCATCACGCTGTTTGTGTTTTTTATCGGCTATAAATTTGCGCCGGACAATTACGACAACATTGACGTCAGCGGTATGACCTTAGGGACGGAAGGTGGAAAGAAGGAAAAGAAAGGCCTGACACCTGGAAAAGAAAAACTGACGTATGGAATTTTCATCTGTGCGATTGTGGCCATGATTGCCAGCAGTTACATTGATTTTGTCAGCGCCTCCACCTGCGCTGCCATCGCGGCCCTGATTATGGTATTTTCCGGAATCTTAACGGAGAAAGAGGCGATGAAGGCGATTAATTTAAAGGTAATCGGCATTTACGCCGGTACCATTGCCCTGGCAAACGGGATCAGTGCCTCCGGGGCAAACGAAGTGATTTCCGATTTTATGAATAACGTGCTCGGAGGTATGACAAATCCTTATTTGATCGCGTTTATCCTGATCATGGCGTCCGCTACCTGTACACAGTTTATGAACAACTCCAGTACGCTGAATGTATTCCGGATTCTGGGAGCCGTGGTGGCGGTAGCCTGTGGGTTCGACGCCAGGGCAGCTCTGATCGCAGTGGAGATGGGGGCTACCTGTTCCGTGCTTACCCCTATGGCATCCGCCACACAGGCGATGGTGTTCGCTCAGGGAGGATACACTATGAAGGAATACCTGAAATGCGGCCTTCCGATTTTTGTCCTCTATATGATTCTTTACATGGTGTATGTGCCCAATATTTTCCCTGCGGTGTAACGACAGGGTGGCAGACAAATGGTTTCCGGCTGGGATTCCCGGCTGGAGGCCTTTTTTTATTTAACAGGAACCTGCGTTTTCTGTTAAATAAAAATGCTCCGTAAGGAGGCGCGTTCCGCGCAAAGGAAAATGGCTGCTGACGCAGCCGTGCTCCGGCGCGAGTGTGCGTTAAGCGCACACTTTTCATGTCATGGAAACCTGCGTTCCTATGGCGTAAAAGCCTTCAGTGGGATATGCGCTCCGCAAGGAGGAAGATCGTTTCTGATGCGGCCGTGCTCCGGCGTGAGAATAGGCTGCTGCACACATTTTTTATGAAAATAGTGTGTTCTGTGGAGCAAAGGCTTTTTGGCGGAGGAAAATTCTGCTCATGGGAAAATGGCGGCTGGAATGGTGCGTTTCGGAGCAGGGGTGGGGAGATGGACATATTTTTTCTCTGCGGGGGTGTAATCTTCTTTCAATTCAGATGAGATCTTCTTCTGATTTTTTCAGGGTTCCACAGTTTTTCCTGTGGATAAATAGCTGGTATATCAGTGGATACCTGCGGGTTTCCATGTTATAATAGGCGGGAGAGCCGGCCGAGAGGGGTCGGATCGTCTGGAAGAAAGGAAGTCATGGTTATGGTTTATGAGTTATATTTAGATGCGGTAAAAACGAAAGTTACCCGATTTGAGCGGGCGTCCCGTCTGATCAACGGTAAGGAGCTGGCCTGCGCGGTGGGAATGGCTTACGGCCAGGCAGGTCTGCCGGAGCCGAAACCAGAGCTTGGCATGGAGGTGGAAGAATTTCAGCAGCGCAGCCTGGAAACGTTGAAGGAGAGGGCTTTGCCGGAGGGGAAACTTCTGGACGCCATCCGAGAGTATTCCAGGCGGGATGAGCAGATGGATGAGGATATGCTGGCGGTGTTAAAGCTGGGGTATGAAAGCGGTCGCCAGTAAGCTGGGCCGGACGAAGGAGGACGTAATGAACAAAAGAGCGTTGTTGGAGGGAAATGTGTATAAGGCTCTGATACAATTTGCTATTCCCTTCTTGTTGGCAAATCTGCTGCAGGTGATGTATGGGGCTATGGATCTCATTGTAGTGGGACATTTTGCGGGGACATCAGACGTGTCCGCAGTATCCATTGGGAGCCAGGTTATGTCCATGGTCACCCAGCTGGTGTTGGGAATTTCCACTGGAGCCACAGTGCTTTTGGGGCATTGTTACGGAGCCGGGCGCAGGGAAGATATGGCAAAGACGGTTGGAACTGCAATTTGGCTGTTCGGGGGGATCGCCGTGTTTCTCACCGGTCTGCTGCTGATCCTTCGGGGAGGAATTATTTCCATAATGAACACTCCGGCGGAGGCGGTAGGAGCTACTGGCCAGTATCTGCTGATTTGTACAGGAGGTCTGGTTTTTATTGTGACTTATAACGTGATCAGCAGCCTGCTGCGGGGGCTGGGAGATTCCAGGACGCCATTGCTTTTTGTAGCAGTGGCCTGCGTGATCAACATTGTGCTGGATGTGGTCTTGGTGGACGGATTTCACATGGGAGCGGCTGGAGCGGCCACGGCCACGGTATTTGCCCAGGCGTGCAGTGTGGTGTTTTCTTTTGTATTTTTAAAACGGAGAGGTCTGGGCTTTCCGTTCACAGCCAGAGACGTCCGCTTTGTGCCGGGGTTTGCGGCAAGGATTCTGGGCACTGGAGGACCAGTGGGGTTGCAAAACGGCCTGGTGGGAATTTCCTTTCTGATTATCACCCTGATCATCAATCGGATGGGACTTGTGGCATCGGCTGCGGTAGGAGTGGTGGAGAAACTGATAGAATTTCTTATGCTGCCTTCCGTGGCATTCAGCGCTGCGGTGGCCGCTATGGCAGCTCAGAATCTGGGGGCGGGGAGAGCAGATCGGGCTAGGAGCTGTATGCTGGGGGCCATTGGCTGTTCTATCGCTTTTGGGGCTGCGGTGGCTGTATTCTGTCAGATAGACGGCAGTCTTCTTACGGGGCTTTTTACCAGCGATCCAGCGGTAGCGGAGGCAGCAGCTGGGTATCTTAAAACATATTCCCTGGACTGCGTGTTGGTAGCCATTGTATTTAATATGAACGGATTCTTTAATGGTTCTGGTTACGCGGCGTTTGCTATGGCTCACAGTCTGACAGCTACATTTTTGGTTCGGATTCCGGCCACTATGCTGCTCAGCCGTCTGGAGGGAGTGACGCTTACCACCATTGGATGGGCAGTCCCCCTGTCCACTCTGGTATCCCTTTTGCTGTGCGGAGGATTTTTCTGGCGGCTGGGGAGAAAAAAGAATTTGGGAGGAAATGCGTATGGACATTCAGCTTTACTATGAGGAACGCGGCAAAGGAATGCCTCTCATTTTGCTCCATGGAAATGGGGAGGACGGCACTTATTTTACCTCCCAACTGGAAGAATTCTCAAAGGATTACCGGGTGATCGCCCTGGATACCAGAGGACACGGTAGAAGTCCGCGGGGGACAGGGCCCTTTTCCCTGGAGCGCTTTGTGGAGGATTTGAAAGAGTTTCTGGACGAAAAGGGGATTTGCCGTGCCATTTTGCTGGGCTTTAGCGATGGTGGAAATATCGCCCTCTTGTTTGCCCTGAAATATCCATCCTACGTGGAACGGCTTATTTTAAACGGAGCCAATCTGTCTCCAGATGGAGTGAAACGCTCGGTACAGAGGCCCATTGAGCTGGGGTATGCGATTACGGGCCTGTTTTCCGCCTTTTCTCAGAGGGCAGCCAGAAACAGGGAGTTATTGGGACTGATGGTAAAGGAGCCACACATTCCTCCGGAAAAACTGGGGAATCTCCATATGCCGGTGCTTGTGATTGCCGGCACGGAGGATATGATCAGGGAGGATCACACCAGGCAGATTGCCTCAGCCCTGCCGAGGGGACGGCTTGTTCTGGTAGCAGGGGATCATTTTATAGCAAGGAAGAACTGTTTCGAGTTCAACCGGGCGGTACGGGAATTTTTAGAAAGTCAGGAGATTTAAAAACGGAGGTTTGGCATATGATTTACTATTTTACAGGAACGGGCAATTCCCAGGCGGCTGCCCGGTTCTTTGCGGAGCAAATGGGTGAGGAAACTGTGGATATGGCAGTTGCCTTAAAAAAGAGGGAGCTGTCCTGCCGGCTCGGAGAGGGGGAAACTCTGGGGCTTGTATTTCCAGTTTATTATTGGGGATTGCCTACAGTGGTAGTAAATTTCCTTTCCAAGTTAAAGTTGTCGGAGGAATCGCCCTACGTGTGGGCAGTGGTTACCTGCGGCAGCAGCATCGGAGCGGCAGACCGGCAGTTAAAATCTGTTGCGGCGAGAAACGGGATCCAGGTGAATGCTGTCTATCCTCTGGTGATGCCAGATAATTTTGTTCCCATGTTTCGAGCGCCGGGAGAGGAGAAGGTAAAAGAGATCCTGAAAAAGGCAGATGGGAGAATGGAGGAAATTCTGTCTGGAATCCGAACCCGGGATGGAGGAGATCAGTCTGGTTTTCGCGGTCTGGCGTTGAGTGCCTCCATGCAGGCTCTTTACCGAAATGGAAGAAAAACCTCTCATTTTTCCGTAGATCCTTCCTGTGTTGGCTGCGGCCTTTGTGAGACCATCTGTCCGGTGAGCGCAATCCGTTTGGTGGACGGACGTCCGGAGTGGAAAAAAGAGCAATGTGCCCTGTGCATGGGCTGCCTGAACCGCTGTCCGAAACAGGCCATCCAATACGGGAAACGTACCAGGAAAAACGGGAGGTATGTGCATCCCGGGATGGCGGCAGAGGGGTGATAAAGCCAGGTCCTTCAATTTAGGCGGACAGGGTACAGGAAAGATAAATGGCATCGGTACTGCTCTGTCTGTCATTTACGGTTTTGTTCACGAAAGTTATGTATATCTGAATGGAGGAAGAACCTGGAGGAGAGCCTGTTTAGGAGACTGAATGGACAGAGTGTACGCGGAGCAAATGGTTTTGTGTATGCCCTGTCCCGGGCTTACCTCTCTGTTTTAAACGTATCCAACCACTGCGCGATCGCCTCCGCCAGTGCCAGCTGCTGTTTCAGCACCGCTATACCGGTCTCCGGAATTTCCGGAGCTGTTTCTTTTTCCTGGAGATTTTTTTCCAGATAAGCGTTCAGTTCTTTTATATTAGCGTCAATCCGTTCCAGACAGGCGTCTTGCTTGGATTGGGGCAGGCTGTCAAGATTTACAATCACCGCGTTAAAATCCAAAAAGATGCGTACTGGCATTTCTGCCAGCTCCAGCATAAGCCGTTCAAACTCTTTTTCCCCTGTCTCAGTTAAGGAATAGACTGCTTTTTCCGGCATTTTCCCTTCTTTAACCATATCTGCCCGGATAAATCCTTTTTGTTCTAATTGAATGACTTTTTTGTAAATGGATGGCGTGCTGATTCGCACCCATTTGGAAATATTTCGGTACTCTACTAATTTTTGCAGGTCATAAGCCCCCATGGACTTTTTTTTCAGCATTCCCAAAACAATCAGATCAATGGTTGCCATGTCGATTTCCCTCCTTCTTGAGTGCCAGCAATGACACTCTATTTGTCATGCAGTTTTCAAGGTGCTGATGTATCTGAAATACATTTCTGCAATTCATTTAAAAAATTTCATGTTATGTCTTGACGTTTAGCTACTAGTCTTTCTGCGGCAATCACAGCCGGCAGTATATATTTGAATAGAATACTGTAATTTATAGTATTTGATTTTGCAGGCTTTGTCAAGAACGGAATGGCGGAATGTTTCCGTGATCCACAGGAATAACGGAATGTTTCAGTGGAACTCTTACA
Organism: Lachnoclostridium sp. An14; assembly: GCF_002160755.1. Classification (GTDB taxonomy): domain Bacteria; phylum Bacillota; class Clostridia; order Lachnospirales; family Lachnospiraceae; genus Lachnoclostridium_A. Next base: position 3,392 of record NZ_NFLE01000021.1, on the reverse strand, counting down.
GGGAGTTTTGAATAAAAGTTTGGTATGTAATTTAAGCCCAGGATTATTTTCAAATCTTAATGAAAAACGCGGGGTTTCTCTTGACATATACTATAAATTATTGTAGTATTCGCTTGTCAATATACTATAATTTATATTACTATAAAATGTTGCAAGGAGGAATTCTAATGAATGAACAAAGGAACAGGATGGAGCTTTTAAAAAGTGCCCCGGTCTCTAAAGCGCTTATGGATCTGGGACTCCCCATCATGGTAGGGATGCTGATCAACGCTTTGTATAACCTGGTGGATGCTTATTTTGTAGGTGGACTGGGAGAACGGCAGATGGGGGCGATCTCCATTGTATTTCCACTGGGTCAGGTGGTGGTTGGTCTTGGGCTGATGCTTGGAAACGGGGCGGCGTCCTATCTATCCAGACTGTTAGGGCAGGGAGAGAAGGAAATGGCAAACCGTGTGGCAGCCACATCTCTATATGGCAGTATTCTGCTGGGAGCGATGGTGATGATTCCTGTCATGATTCTGTTGGAGCCGCTGCTGAGGGCTCTTGGAGCTACGGACACCATTATGCCGTATGCTTTGGTTTATGCCAGGATTTACGTGGTATCCTGCCTGTTTAACGTGTTCAATGTGACGATGAACAGTCTGACAGCTAGCGAAGGATCTACGAAAACTGCCATGTGCGCTCTACTGTTCGGAGCTCTTTTAAATACGGTTTTGGATCCCGTCTTGATCTATGGATTAAAACTGGGGGTGGCGGGAGCCGCCATTGCCACCGCTTTTTCGCAGCTGGTATCTACCCTTGTGTATCTGATTTATATGGTAAGAGGGAATAGTACCTATACCTTTCAGATAAGGAATGTTTCCCCCACAGGGAAGATGATGGGAGAAGTGTTGAAAATAGGTATTCCTACATTGGTTTTTCAGGTTCTTACCAGTATTTCCATTGCCCTGGTCAATCGCATGGCGGGAACTTATGGAGACGCAGTCATCGCAGCGATGGGGGCAGTGACAAGGGTAGTTTCCATGGGGACTTTAGTGGTTTTCGGCTTTTTAAAAGGGCTGCAGCCAGTAGCCGGGTTCAGCTATGGAGCAGGAAACTTCCGGCGTCTGCGGAAGGTAATCCAGGTCTCTATTTTGTGGTCAACTTTGTTTTGTGCGGCAGCGGGTTTGGGGATGGCTTTGTTTTCCGGGCCGGTGATTTCCAAATTTGCGGGAGGGAGTGTGGAAATGATGGCTGTAGGAACACGGGCCCTTACGGCAAATGGCCTGTCTTTTTTACTGTTTGGTTTCTACACGGTGTATTCTTCCCTTTTTCTGGCTTTGGGAAGGGGACGGGCAGGTTTTTTATTGGGGGCGTGCCGTCAGGGCATTTGTTTTATCCCGGCAATTTTAGTCCTTCCCGCTGTTTGGGGACTGGAGGGCGTGATGTATGCCCAGCCAGTTGCCGACGTGGTTTCTGCGTTAATCGCAGTGGGAATGGCGGTGCGGCTACATAAGGAGCTGGCAAAGAAGGAAAATTTCAGGGAGAAAGAAGAACAGGATGGAAAAGCCCAGCAAAAACCAGGGGGACTTGGTGAAAAAAGGACGGTATAAGGACAAAGAAAACGGTGTGGCATATTCCGTTTAGGAATATCTGGAGAAACGAAAGCGGGATTGCCGGAGCCGTGGATGGTACGGGGGACGGCTCCAGCGCCACAGGAGGGAGAAAACAGGAATATGTCGGAGGGAAAATCGGAACCACCAAAGCGAGAACTGCTGCCCTGTCTATCTGGATCCGGCAACGTTTTGCAAAATTTCTTTAAAGCGTTGGGTAGCCAGTTCGCTGCGTTCCCCCTTTCTGCAGAAATGAAGTTCCGCAAGTTTTGGGACAACTCGTTCTACCGAGATGTGCCCATCCACTGCTTTTTGTGCCAGCGCCTGAAAGGCCTGATGAAAGCGAGTGTCCTTTTTGGCCCGTTCATAAAAGGAGAGAACATATACGTAATAAAAAAGATTGTAGCCTCGGAAAGGATATTCAATCTGCATAAATCGACTGCCAATCCCATAGTGACAGGGGCTGATGGGAGTTCGGATTGTCCAATGCTCTAATAAAAACTGAACGGCTCTGTCAAGGCATTCCCCGGCTTGGAAATACGAGGAGTGCCGAAACAGATCCAGGACAACCAAAGTAGTGTAAGGGGTAGAATAAGCCGTTTCTTCTCCCTTTCCATAACTGTATTTTTTGCAGATCCAGCCGCCATCTTTCTGCTGTGTGCGGAGGAAATGGGAAAATGTTTCTGCCATTCGGGGATCCTGGCTGTAGCCCAGGCGGCAGAGCACGTTGGCAGCCAGAGCCGTTTGGCAGGGATAGATTCCTCCCGTGGGAGAAATCCGGATCCGCCCATCCTCCCGCCAGTTTTTCCAGATAAGATCGGCAGTACCTTTCATTACGCGGTCTGTTGCTGACAGTCCCAGTTCCAGTAAATACAGTGTGCTCTCTAAAGTAGTGAATGGCGCGCCTTTTAACAGCCTGCCATCGGGGGTGGCCCAGTAATCCGCGCCGTTGTCATGGCGGTGTGACAGAATTATTTCCGCATCGGAGAGGTATTTGGGGTCTGTGATCATGAAAATCGCCTCGCTTTCTTGAGTGTGAGAAATTTTATGGAAACGCTCCCGTGTATTGGGGATGTTTTGATAAATACGTATTTTGTGAAGTCAGAATGGCTGCAAAAATAGCCGTTCTCGGGCAGGGGTGCCGATAAAAATATATCTGTTTGTTTCTGTGTATCGTAACGGAATGCTGCGGGAATTCTCGGAGAATCATGGAGTTATTTTCTATAAAATGTCAGATAGGGAACGGGTGATGTTTCCGAATTTCCATTTTTGGGTAGATCTAAAAGAATTTTTTCGCTTTGACAGTTTCCATGACGGTCCGGTAAAAGGTGTAAATGGAGAAAGCTGAATTCCGTTTGAGTTTCTGTTTAGGATATTGCTGCTGGCTAAGTGTGCGGCAGAATATGGTATCAATAAAAAAGTGGAAAGCGGATCCATCACATTAGAAACTTTATTGTTCCTGTGCAGAATAAAAAGTGAAAATGTCTGCTGGATCAGAATAAGACATCTGAAAAACGTCTATTTTGTATCATAATTGATGGATGGTACATCCGTGGAAGGATACAAAAACGATCATATGTTCGATTGCCTGTATTATAGTCCAAGTCATTTAGAATGTCAAGCGAAAAAATAAAAATGGGAACAACAGTTTGGGAATTGTTTGGAAGGCAAGCGAAAATCAACGTGAATTGAAAAAGTAAAGTCTGTATGTAAGACTTAACGCTATGTATATGAAAAATTCCGCATAAAACAGGAACTTTTTGTGGATGAATCGCTATCCTTGTGGTAAACTAATACCAA
>NZ_NFLE01000020.1 GCF_002160755.1 Lachnoclostridium sp. An14 | reverse complement strand
GTCCCGGAGGCCTATACTATATCTGTCATCCTTTCCCGGCCACAATATTGCGGGTATAACCCATACTGTGGACAGCTGTATAAGGGAAACTATGATCCCATCATCACGGTAGAAATGTATAACCGCGTACAAGCGATTTTGAAAAAACAGGGAAAAGTTTTGGGGAGAAAAAGGTATAAGCCCATTTTGAGAATCCCCGAAAAGTAGGAGAAGGTAGAAAGGAAGAATGGGTATGACAATAAAACAAAATATTAGAAGATACAAAATTATGGAAAAGCATATGGAACTTGTGAAAAAGGGCAATTACTTGGCGGCCAGAAATCTCCTTCGTCTTCTTCGGGATGGCCACGTGCGCCTGGGCCTTGGAGACGCAGACTTCGAATCGGAAGAATTCCTGGAAAGCATCGGTTGTCCGGTACATTATGGGAGAGGATTTTATGGCGCTACTTTCCACATATAGAAAGAATCAGAGCCACCTTTTAGGTGGCTCTGATTTTGTCATCTTAGTAGTACAATAGCGTGTTGTATATTCGTGTTGCATAGTTCTGGAATATAGCCTAATATAATAGGAAAAAATCCGTTCAAAAAGAAATTTACACCACCGAAAAACGCGATAAAATAAGGGATTTTGAGAAAAGCTAGGAAAATCAATAATTTGCTGAAAACCGTTTCAACCGGTTCGATTCCGGTCGCCGGCAGTAGAAAACAGGGTGTCGTGAAATGATCCACAGAGATGATTTCACGGCACCTTTTCGTATGGGATAAACACAGAAAAGACTCGGAGCTGCCGCTCCGGCAGATCCTCCATCTGCGTTTGCGGCAGCTCCGTTTCATCTGGGTCTAATCAATATCAATCACATAGTATCCCGCAATCCAGGCTCCCTCCGGGATTTCGTAGGAGCTTCCCTCCGGGGCTCCCATCACCCAGCCGGTGTCCGACGGATGGTGGTTTTCCATGGCACCGGCGAAGTGCAGCATGGCGATGCCCACATTCAGGCGGATGTCGTCGTCGGTGGTCATTTCATCCGGCAGGCAGACCATGAGGACGGTGTTTTTGTCCAGGATAAAGCGGTAGGGCTGCAGGTTTAAATAGGAGGGGGCGCAGCAGGCGGCGATGAAGGCCTGGTATACGCTGTTGTTTAAGGGCAGGGAGGAAATCTCCGCGCTCTCGCCCCAGTGTTTCGTGTAGACGGCGTGGTCCACGGCCAGTTTCGGCGCGATGAAACCGGTACGCTGTTTGATGAAAATGTTGGACACGCTCTTGATGTCCAGGCGGGAGGACGGCAGCATGACGGTGGCGTTGCCGAAGGCGATGAGGGCCATGGGACGGCGGTCGTCCGGCAGATGAAGGCGTCTTCCCATCTCCTCCGGATCCTGAATGGTGATCCAGCAGGATTCCAGCTCCAGCTCCGTCAGTTTCATCACCAGGTCCTCCCCCATGTAACCGGCGTTCTCCACGGCATGGTCATGGGGAGCGGAGGAGATCACCAGGTAATTCGGGGCCTCAATCATCAGCCCGTGGTAACCGGCGCAGCCCTTTAACTCGGCGGGGGCGTCCGCGCCTAAAATGGTGACGTCCGCGGCAAGCTCCGGAATCATCCGGCGGCAGCTGGGAATGTAATTTTGCAGCTCCGTCAGCTGGCGGCTGGAGATCGGCCGTTTTTTAAAGCTTCTGGTAGATTCCCGTTTGATCGCAAGATTGTAATAATCCATACATTACCCACCTTTCTTTCGGCAAATAACGGACAAAAAGTATTATAATTTAATTTTATCACCATAATATTTGGATTGTCAAATAATATAGCAAAAATGACGGAACATTTCATAACCGTTCACCGTCTCCGTGTTTTCCCGGCCTATTTCTTTGCCTTCCCACATATAATAATCATAGACCGATCAACCTACGGGGACAGCACCCGGAAAAGAGGCAGGATGAGAAAGACAGCCGTGCTTGCCGCTGCCGCGCTGGCGGCGGTGGGGTGGTTCAGCTATGAAATATGGAGGATGGAGGCGGCGACGGCGGGGAGCCCGGAGGTGGATCCGGCCCAGCCGGTTTCCAGGCGCTACATCGCCCTGACCTTTGACGACGGCCCCCATCCGGTGTACACGCCCATGCTGCTGGACGGCTTAAAGGAGCGGGGTGTAAAGGCCAGTTTCTTTCTGGTGGGGGACAACATTGACGGAAATGAGGAGATTGTAAGACGGATGGCGGAGGAAGGCCATCTGATCGGAAACCACACCTCCAGCCACGTGCAGATTTCCAAAATTCCCATGGAGGAGGCGGTGCGGGAGATCCAGGAGACCAATGAAAAGCTGGAAAGCCTGACGGGAAACGCCCCAGAATACGTGCGCCCGCCCTACGGGGAATGGAGCGATGAGCTGGGGGAACGGCTGCGGATGGAGCCGGTTTTCTGGAACGTGGATCCCCTGGACTGGAAGGTTCTGGACGCGGAAAAGGTGTACCGCCACATCGTAAAGCACGCGGAGGACGGCAGCGTGATCCTGCTCCACGACTCCTATGAAACCACGGTGCAGGCAGCGTTTAAGGCCATTGACACGCTGGAGAAGCAGGGATATACTTTTGTTACAGCAGATGAATTGTTGGTGGACTGAAAGCGAGGAAACAGATGAATTTGTTTGATTATATGAGGGAAAACACCATGGAAAAGGAGTCTCCGCTGGCGTCCCGGATGCGCCCGGAGACCCTGGATGAGGTGGTGGGACAGAAACACATCATCGGGCGGGACAAGCTGCTCTACCGCGCCATCAAGGCGGACAAGCTGGGCTCGGTGATCTTCTACGGCCCCCCGGGAACGGGGAAAACCACCCTGGCAAAGGTGATTGCCAACACCACCAGCGCCCAGTTCCGCCAGATCAACGCCACCGTGGCCGGAAAGAAGGACATGGAGGAAGTGGTAAACGAGGCGAAGGAAAACCTGGGGATGTACGGAAAAAAAACCATTCTGTTCGTGGATGAGATCCACCGGTTCAATAAGGGGCAGCAGGATTTCCTTCTGCCCTACGTGGAGGACGGCACCCTGATTCTGATAGGGGCCACCACGGAAAATCCCTATTTTGAAGTAAACGGGGCGCTGCTGTCCCGGTCGAAGATCTTTGAGCTGCGGCCTCTGGAAAAGGAGGCGGTAAAGGAGCTGATTCACAGGGCTGTCTACGATGAGGCGAAGGGAATGGGCGGCTATGGCGGGGAAATCACCGAGGAAGCCGCCGACTTTCTGGCAGACGCCGCTGGGGGGGACGCCAGGTCGGCCTTAAACGCCGTGGAACTGGGAATCCTGACCACGGACCGGAGCGAGGACGGAAAGATCTGGATCAATCTGGAGGTAGCCCAGGAGTGCATCCAGAAACGGGCCGTCCGCTACGACAAGGACGGGGACAGCCACTACGACACCATTTCCGCGTTTATCAAGAGTATGCGGGGCTCTGACCCAGACGCCGCGGTGTACTACCTGGCGCGGATGCTGTACGCGGGTGAGGACATCAAATTTATCGCCAGAAGGATCATCATCTGCGCGGCGGAGGATGTGGGCATGGCGGATCCCCAGGCCCTGGTGGTGGCGGTAAACGCGTCCCTGGCGGTGGAACGGGTGGGAATGCCGGAGGCCAGGATCATTCTGGCGGAGGCGGTGACTTACGTGGCCACGGCTCCCAAGAGCAACGCCTCCTATCTGGCGGTGGACGAGGCCATGGAGTATTTAAAAAATCACCGCGCCCTGCCGGTGCCGGCCCATTTGCAGGACAGGCATTACTCCGGCGCCGCCAAGCTGGGACGGGGGTTAGACTACCAGTACGCCCACAGCTATCCCCACCACTACGTAAAGCAGCAGTATCTGCCGGACGGCATGGAGGGGACGGTCTTTTACCGCCCCACGGACAACGGCTATGAGCGGCAGGTCACCCAGTGGATGGAGTTTTTGAAACGGGAAAGCGGGGAACAGGAATGAAATCTTCAGAAAGACAGAGAACTATCCAGAATCCCATGGTGGTGATCTCCCTGGACGCCGTGGGCACAAGGGATCTGCCCTTTTTAAAGAGCCTGCCGAATTTCGGGCGGTTCTGGGAGGAGGCGGCGGTGTGCGAGCGGGTCAAAACGGTGTACCCCAGCCTGACCTACCCGGCCCACACCTCCATTGTCACCGGGATGTACCCCGATGCCCACGGAATCGTGAACAATTTACAGATTCAGCCGGAGAGGGAAAAAACGGACTGGTTCTGGCAGAGGCGGTACGTGCAGGCGGAGACCCTTTACGACCAGGTGAGAAAGAAGGGCGGGACGGCAGCGTCCCTGCTCTGGCCGGTGACCGGCGGGGCGAAAATCCGTTTTAACCTGCCGGAAATCCTTCCCAACCGGCCGTGGCAGACCCAGACCATGGTTTCCTGCTTAAACGGCAGTCCTCTTTATGAGCTGGAATTACAGCGGCTGTTTGGCCACATCCGGAAAGGGGTGAGCCAGCCGGCCCTGGACGATTTTGTGCAGGCGTCCCTGCTCCACACCCTGGAGCGGTACCGCCCGGATCTGACTCTGGTCCATTTTACGGACGTGGACACCAACCGCCATCTTTACGGGGTAACCAGCCCCCAGGCAAAGGCGGCTTTAAAACGCCACGACCAGAGGATCGGGGAGGTGCTCGGCCTTTTGAGCCGGTCGGAATGGGGAAAACGGGCGAACGTGGTTCTGCTGGGGGATCATTACCAGCTGGACGTGGAAAGGGCGGTCTGCCCCAACTATTACTTCGCGAAACGGCGCTGGCTGACGGTGCGGGACGGGCGGATCGCGGACTGGCGCGTGCTGGCCCGGGAGTGCGACGGCTCCTGCTACATTTATATAAAGGAAAGAACGTTTACGGCCCAGGTTTACGGCCTTTTAGAGGAGCTGCGGGAAAAGGGCCTGGTAAAGGCCGTTTACACCGGAAAAGAGGCGGCCGCCATGGGGGCGGACCGGGAGTGCGCGTTTATGGTGGACGGAGGCGACGGCGTTTATTTTCTCAATGACTGGAAGGCTCCGGCGGTGCGGGAGGCCGTCTCCCGGGCCACCCACGGCTTTCACCCGGACCGGGACGGCTACACCACCATTTTCGGCGGGAGAGGCCCGGCGTTTGCCAGGGGAGGACGGCAGGAGGAAATGTGCCTGGTGGACGAAGGCCCCACGTTGGCGGCGGCCCTGGGCGTGAGTCTTGGAAGGACAGATGGTGAAATTAAGAAAAATTTGCTTTTCATTTCTTCTGACAGAGTATATAATAGGAAATGAGCTTATATGCACACTACCATCTTTTAAAACGTATCTGATAAAAATCCCCATGTGAAAAGTAAAAAAGGAGACTTGAAATGCGTGAGAAGTTAGAGACATTACCTTTAGCCACGCTGCGTGATATGGCGAAGGCGCAGGGGTTAAAGGGCGTAAGTGGTTTTAGAAAATCTGAATTGATAGATTTGCTCTGCCGGGAGGCGGAAAAGCTGGAACAGGAAAAGGCGGCCGTTTCCGAGGAACCGGCTGCGGCCGCGGCCCCGGAGGAAAGCGTTTCCCAGGACAAGCCGGCGGTTCAGGCCGAGCGGACGGAGCGGAGCGAAAACACGGGAAACCGGACAGTGGCATACGGGAGCCGCTACCGTGACGGCAGGCAGCAGGACCGTTTCAGAAACGACCGCCAGAGAGAGGATCGCTCCGGGGACGACCGGGTCAGAGAGGACCGTTCCAGGGATCAGGAGCGTACCAGGGACGACCGTACCAGAGATCAGGAGCACAGCCGTGAGGAGCGGGTTCGCGACGACCGCTACCGTGACAGCGACCGGGGCGACCGGAATGACCGCGGTGACCGGGGCGAGATGCCGGGGCTGAACCCGGATCTGCAGGAGCTGGACAGCGGAGAGGACGCTAAGGGCATTCTGGAAGTGATGTCCGACGGTTTCGGTTTTATCCGCTGTGAGAATTTCCTTCCCGGGGAGAATGACGTCTATGTGGCGCCGTCCCAGATCCGCCGGTTCAATATGAAGACGGGAGACATCGTCCAGGGCAGCAAGCGGGTCAAGAGCCCGGCGGAAAAGTTCGCGGCCCTCTTATACGTAAAGACCATCAATGGCTATCCGGCCAACGCGGCGGAGAGACGGCCGAATTTTGAGGATCTCACCCCCATTTTCCCCAACAAGCGGATCCATCTGGAGATGCCTGGAGGCCGCATGAGCACGGCGATGCGGGTGGTGGACCTTCTCTCCCCCATCGGAAAGGGGCAGAGAGGCATGATCGTTTCCCCGCCCAAGGCCGGTAAGACCACCCTGTTAAAGCAGGTGGCGAAAGCCGTTACCACCAACCATCCGGATATGCACCTGATCATCCTGCTCATCGACGAGCGCCCGGAGGAGGTGACGGACATCAAAGAGGCCATTGTGGGGCCCAATGTGGAAGTGATTTACTCTACCTTTGACGAGCTGCCGGACCGCCACAAGCGGGTTTCCGAGATGGTGATTGAGCGGGCGAAACGCCTGGTGGAGCACGGACGGGACGTGATTATCCTGCTGGACAGCATCACCAGGCTGGCGAGAGCCTACAATCTGGTGGTACCCCCCAGCGGCCGTACCCTTTCCGGCGGTCTCGACCCGGCGGCCCTGCATATGCCGAAGCGGTTCTTCGGAGCCGCGAGAAATATGCGGGAGGGCGGCAGCCTGACGATTCTGGCCACGGCCCTCATCGACACTGGCAGCCGTATGGACGACGTGATCTACGAGGAATTTAAGGGCACGGGCAACATGGAGCTGGTGCTCGACCGGAAACTGTCAGAGAAACGCATTTTCCCGGCTGTGGACATCTTAAAATCCGGAACCAGACGGGACGACCTCCTGCTCACCAGAGAGGAGATGGAGGCGGTGGACATCGTCCGCAAGGCGACCAACTCCATGAAGGCCGACGAGGCGGTGGAGAAGATCCTGGATCTGTTCGCCCGCACCAGGACCAACCGGGAATTCGTGGAAAACGCGAAGAAAATCCGTTTCTTCTAAGGAAAACTGCTTGCATATGGGCAGAATCTGTGATATACTTTGTAGGCTGTCTGTATCAGACATAGAGTGCGTGAAAACGGCACCTGCGGTTGGGAACCGCAAATATAAAATTGAGAGGTGAAAATCATGAAGGAAGGAATCCATCCGGCGTATTATCAGGCCAAGGTTGTGTGCAACTGCGGAAACGAGTTCGTAACTGGCTCCACGAAGAAGGACATTCACGTTGAGGTTTGCTCCAAATGTCATTCTTTCTACACTGGCCAGCAGAAGGCTGCTGCAGCCCGCGGACGTATTGATAAGTTCAATCGTAAGTACGGCGTTAATGTGGCTAAATAAGAAAAGAGCTTAAACAGAGGTTGGAGCATGGCGGAAACGCTGGGTTTCAACCTTGTTTTTTACTGTGAAAGCCCCGGATGGCGCCGGTATAGATGGGCGTGCTTGCACGCACAGATATACCGGCATCAGACGGGCAAGACGGTATGAGAAAGTAGGGCGGCAGCCCGGATTTCGAATACCGTCGGCGGATGGCGGGAGCGCCGTAGGCGCGGAGCCATCTGGCTTTCATGATTCGCGATGACCGCGTTAGCGGTCATGTCCGTTTACTGTGAAAGTCCCGGATGGCGGCGATATAGATGGGCGCGCGAGCGCGCACAGATATACCAGCATCAGACGGGCAAGACGGTATGAGAAAGTAGGGCGATAGCCCGGATTTCGAATACCGTCGGCAGATGGCTGGCCCAGTTCCGGGGCGGGCGTGACAATCGCATATACATTTTGTTTCACATAAATCAGACTGAGGGCTTTGCGTGCAAGGCCCGGCTGACCTCGCGGGACGGTTTCTAAGGAATTTGGAGGCGTTTCCGGGGTGACGGAGGTGAATGGATGAAATATTCAGGCATTGGCGGTCAGGCGGTCATCGAAGGGATCATGATGAAAAATAAGGATGACTACGCCACGGCGGTGAGACGGCCGGACGGGGGCATCGAGGTGATGAAGGACCGCTATGTCAGTATGACGGAAAAGGTGAAATTCTGCGCCCTGCCGTTTGTACGGGGGGTGTTCAGCTTTGTGGACTCTATGGTCCTGGGGATGAAAACCCTGACGTTTTCCGCCAGTTTTTTCGAGGACGATGAGGACGTGGCGGAGGAGCCGGGAAAATTCGAGGAGTTTCTGGACCAGATGTTCGGTGAGAAACTGGAAAAGGTGATCATGGGCGTGGTGATGGCCTTCTCTGTGGTGATGGCGGTGGTGATCTTTATGATCGTGCCCCTGCTGCTGGCAAATGTGCTGCGTCTCTATATCGGGTCGGAGAGCGTGATGGCTTTTCTGGAGGGACTGATCCGGATCGCCATTTTTATCGCATATATCAAGCTGGTGTCCCGGATGGAGGAGATTCGCCGGACCTTTATGTACCATGGCGCGGAGCACAAGTGCATCAACTGCATTGAGCACGGCATGGAGCTGACCGTGGAAAATGTGCGGAAAAGCTCCAAGCAGCACAAGCGCTGCGGCACCAGTTTCCTGATTTTTGTTATGCTGATCAGCATTCTGCTGTTTATGGTGATCCGGGTGGATACGCTGTGGCTGAGGATCTTAAGCCGCATTGTGCTGGTGCCGGTGATCGCGGGGATTTCCTATGAGCTCCTGCGCCTGGCGGGCCGGAGCGACAACGGGCTGATCAACCTGGTGAGCAAACCGGGGCTTTGGATGCAGAATATGACTACGAAGGAGCCGGACGACTCCATGATCGAGGTGGCCATCGCCGCAGTGGAGGCTGTGTTTGACTGGAGAGCCTATCTGGCGGAGAATTTTCCGGAGACGGCGGCAGGGGAAAAGAGCCTGCCGCAGGATGGGGCAGCAGCCGGGGAAATAGCTGGCGCCCGGCAGGAGGCGGAAGGTTTGTCTGCTGAAGGGCAGGATTTTCGGCAGATGGCCGGAGAAACCTCAGGGATTCCGGCGAGAGGAATGGAATCATGACGTTTTTAGAGCTTTGTAAATGGGGAGAAAAACGGCTGGCGGACGCCGGCGTGGCGGATGCCGGGCTGGATGCCAGGTATCTTCTCCAGGAGGCCTTTGAGCTGGATATGGCTCATTTCCTGCTAAAGCAGCAGGAACAGGTGCCCACGGTGGACGGCCGGACGAGAGAGTACAGCGAGGCCATCCAGGCCAGAGCCATGCGGGTGCCTCTCCAGTACCTGGTGGGAAGTCAGGAGTTTATGGGCCTGTCCTTCCAGGTGGACAGCCGGGTGCTGATACCCAGGCAGGACACGGAGACCCTGGTGGAGATGATTTTGAAGGAACATCCGGAGAAGGAGACGCGGATCCTGGATCTGTGTACCGGTTCCGGCTGCATTGCCATCAGCCTGGCGGCTTTGGGCGGATACGGTCAGGTGGACGGGGCGGATATTTCCGGGGACGCCCTGGAGGTGGCCAGGGAGAACGGCAGACGGCTGGCTCCCGCGGTGCGGTTTCTGGAGGGCGACCTTTTTGAGGCTTTGGACGAGGGGGCGGCCTACGATGTGATCGCCTCCAATCCGCCCTACATCGCCACGGAAGTGATCGAGGGGCTGGAGCCGGAGGTGCGGGATTACGAGCCCAGGCTGGCTTTGGACGGAGACAGGGACGGACTGGCGTTTTACCGCGGGATCGCGGCGGAGAGCCGGAAGTTTCTGGCGGACGGCGGATGGCTTTACCTGGAGATCGGATATGATCAGGGAGAGGCCCTGGAGGCCCTTTTGAGGGACAATGGATTTGTTGGCGTAAGAATTGTGAAGGATGCTGCCGGGAACCACAGGGTGGCCTGTGGCCAGTGGCCGGGAGCGGTTTGAAAAATGGCAGGAGGAAACCATGTTTGACAGATTGGATGACATATTGATTCACTATGAGGAGCTGATGCTGGAGCTCAACAATCCGTCGGTGGCGGAGGACCAGAACCGGTTCCGGAAACTGATGAAGGAGCAGGCGGATCTGGCTCCCATCGTGGAGGCCTACAAGGCCTACAAGCAGGCCAAGCAGGACGTGGAGGACAGCCTGGCGCTCCTGGACGAGGAATCTGACGAGGAGATGCGGGAGCTGGCCAAGGAGGAGCTGGCGGACGCCAGAAAGCGGATCGAGGAGCTGGAAAAGGAGTTAAAGATCCTTCTGCTTCCGAAGGACCCCAACGATGACAAGAACATTATCATGGAGATCCGCGCCGGAGCCGGCGGAGACGAGGCGGCCCTGTTCGCGTCGGAGCTGTACCGGATGTACGTAAACTACGCGGAGCACCAGCACTGGAAGGTGGAGATGATCAGCGTAAACGAGAACGGCATCGGCGGTTTCAAGGAGGTGGTCTGCATGATCACCGGAAAGGGAGCCTACTCCAAGCTGAAGTACGAGAGCGGCGTGCACCGGGTGCAGCGTGTGCCGGAGACGGAGTCCGGCGGCCGCATCCACACCTCCACGGCTACGGTGGCAGTGATGCCGGAGGCCGAGGAAGTGGACGTGCAGATCGACATGAACGACTGCCGTATCGACGTGATGCGAGCGTCCGGCAACGGCGGACAGTGTGTAAACACCACGGACTCAGCGGTGCGTTTGACTCACATTCCCACGGGAATCGTGATTTACAGCCAGACGGAGAAGTCCCAGCTCCAGAACAAGGAGAAGGCGTTTCGGCTGCTGCGCTCCAAGCTGTATGACATTGAGCTGGAGAAAAGGCAGAACGCGGAGGCGGAGGAGAGGCGCAGCCAGATCGGAACGGGAGACCGTTCGGAGAAGATCCGCACCTACAATTTCCCCCAGGGCCGCGTGACGGAGCACCGCATCAAGCTGACGCTCTACAAGATTGACTCCATTATGAACGGCGACATCCAGGAAATCATCGACAGCCTGATCGCCGCGGATCAGTCGGCAAAGCTGGCGAAAATGAACGAGGAAAGTTAAAACGGCAGAAACGGGCAGGCCCGTCACTTGAGGAGAGTGGCGGGCCTGAAGTGTTTTTGGCATTTTTGTGCGCAGGCCCAGGCGCGCAGACTGCGCGGAGGGAGATGACTGCCTGCGCGCGGCCGGGGCTGTTTTTGGCGGGGAAAGTCTGCCGTATTTCATTTATTTCTGTCTTCAAAAAATGTATAATAGGAGATACGAGAACGAAACGGAGAAGGAGCGGTCAAAATGAGCAATGAGAAGGTATATGGAATGCGGTTTGGAAAAATTTATCCGCTGCTGGTAAACAAGGCCCTGCGGAAAGGGCGGACGAAGGCGGAGGTGGACGAGGTGATCTGCTGGCTTACAGGCTATGAGCCGGAGGCGCTGGAGCGCCTGGCGGAAGGGGAAATCACCTATGCCGCGTTTTTTGAACAGGCCCCGCGGATGAATCCGGAACGGGAGAAGATCACGGGAAAGGTGTGCGGCGTGCAGGTGGAAACCGTTCCGGAGCCGCTGATGCGGGACATCCGCCGCCTGGACAAGCTGGTGGACGAGCTGGCGAAGGGCTGGACGCTGGAGAAGGTTTTGCGGAGAGAAAAAAGCTAGGCGCCAGGAGGGGCGGAGTGGAGGAGTTTATGGGGCGCTTGGATGAGCCGGGATACAAGCGCGGTGAAAGCCAGCGCTGTTGGCAGAGGCAGCGTATGGAAAGGAGCTGTCACATTTTCTCCTTCACACTTTTTTCACAAAAAAATTAGCACTCACCTCTTGACATTGCTAATAATGCGTGTTATATTACACATAGAACAAAAGAGAAGGGACGAGGAACCAGAGAATGAAGGCTCCGGTTCCAGTGACTTCCCCCTCCGGAGTTCTTTCACATAGAAAAAGATGGATACATACAAGGATGTCAATGGAATGGAGGAATGATTTATGTTGATGCCTAGTATTTTTGGAGAGAACTTATTTGATGATTGGATGGATTTCCCGTTTGAGAGAGAGTTTTTCGGAAGAAAGAATCCTCTGTACGGAAAGAATGGGAAGAACCTGATGAAAACCGACGTGAGAGAGTTGGATGACAGCTACGAGCTGGACATTGACCTGCCGGGCTTTAAGAAAGAGGAAGTGAGTGCGGAGCTGAAAAACGGCTACCTGGTGATTTCCGCGGCGAAAGGGCTGGATAAGGACGAGCAGGATAAAGAAGGCCGCCTGATCCGCCAGGAGCGGTACTCCGGCAGCTGCAGCAGAAGTTTCTACGTGGGCGACGGGGTGACCGAGGAGGACATTCACGGAAAGTTTGAAAACGGTATTCTGAGACTGACGGTTCCGAAAAAGGAGAACCAGAAGGTGGAGGAGAATAAACGAATCGCCATTGAAGGCTGACGATAAATTCCCTGTGGGGGCCGGGTATCCGGCCCCCATTTTACTGTGAAAGCCCCGGATGGCGCTCCCCGCGCGAAAACACAGCGGCTGAAGCAGCTATCCGCTGCCAGGCATCCTCCTTCGGCGCCTCCTTTTTTGTCCTGAGATATAAAGATTTCCGCAAAACAAAAAGCCGCCGTCCCCAGCAGGGCCCTCTTGTCTGGCCGGGCGGCCATATCCCGTAAATTTCCTGTGAAACTTCCGGCGCCTCCCCATTTCCATAGGGATTTTTTCCCCGAAATATGATACAATAAACCCAACAATTCCAACGACCCCACAGCAGACCAGCCGCCCGCCGTCTCGACCGGCGGAGCGCGCGGGAAAGGAGGAGGCATATGCTGAAAAAGTGGATTCCGGCGGAGAAACCGGAGAAGGAGGAGCTGAAGGAGCGGCTGAAAGAGGCGGAGCGGAAACTGGAGCAGTACCAGCTGCAGATGAAGGAGCGCAAGCTCCCGGTGCTGGTTCTGGTGGAAGGCTGGGGCTCAGCCGGAAAGGGCAGTATCATCGGAAAGGTGATCCGCAACATTGACCCCAGATTTTTCCGGGTGGCCACCATGGGAGAGCCTACGGCGGAGGAGAAACGCAGACCCTTCATGTACCGCTACGTGGCCCAGATTCCCCAGGAGGGAAAATTTGAATTCCTGGATTCCGGATGGATGGACGAGATTGTCCGGGAGCGCTTTACCGGCGAACTGGACGAGGAGGACTACGCCAAAAGGGTGGAGAGCGTCCGCCGTTTTGAGCGGCAGCTGGTGGACAACGGCTATCTGCTGGTGAAACTGTTCTTCCACATCACGGAAAAGGAGCAGCGGAAACGGATCCAGCACCTGCTGGAGGACCGGGACACGGAGTGGCGGGTCAACCCGTGGGACAGGCAGCAGAACGAGAATTACAAAAAATGCGAGGATTTGTTTGACCGCTACATGACGGACACCAGCTCCCCCAGCGCCCCCTGGTACATCGTGGACGCCAAAGACCGGAAATGGGCGGAGCTGCAGATGATGGAAACTCTCTGCGGCGGCCTGGAGGTGGCCTTCCAGAATTACCGGACGGCGGCCCCCATTCTCCAGAACGTGTTCCCCCTGGTGAAAATGCCTCAGCTCTCCGAGGTGGATCTGGACAAATCCATCTCTGAGGAGGATTATAAGAAGGAGCTGAAAGAGCTGCAGGACCGCCTGCGGGAGCTCCACAACCGCCTGTACCGGAAAAAAGTCCCGGTGATCATCGCCTACGAGGGCTGGGACGCCGCCGGAAAGGGAGGAAATATCAAGCGCATCACGGGAGCCCTGGATCCCAGAGGCTACGAGGTGCATCCCATCGCCAGCCCGGAGCCGAAGGAAAAGGCCAGGCACTACCTGTGGCGGTTCTGGACCAGACTGCCCAAGACGGGCCACATCGCCATTTTCGACCGCACCTGGTACGGCCGGGTGATGGTGGAGCGGCTGGAGGGCTTTTGTACGGAAAATGACTGGAAACGAGCCTACAACGAGATCAACGAATTCGAGAAGGAGCTGTCCGAGTGGGGCGCCGTCATCATAAAATTCTGGGTGCAGATCGACAAGGATACCCAGCTGGCCCGTTTCACCGAACGGCAGAACACCCCGGAGAAACAGTGGAAAATCACGGACGAGGATTGGCGGAACCGGGAAAAATGGGATCAGTACGAGGTGGCGGTAAACGAGATGCTGCAAAAGACCAGCACCACCTACGCCCCCTGGTATATCCTTCCGTCAGTGGACAAGAAATACGCCAGAATAGAGGCGCTGAAAATCGTGGTGCGGGAGCTGGAGAAGGCTCTGGATTGACGGAAATGGCCGCAGGTTCTTTTTTGAGCCCGCGGCCGATATATTTATTGTAAAAAGTTGCCTTCGGAAGGTTATTTGTGAACAAGACAGTTGCGGAACCGTTGATGGGGCTTGCCCTTCTGCTGGTGGTGTTTTTCGCCGCCAGACATCTGGGCATGATGGAGGCGGCCAGGGCGGAGAGCCAGGCGGCGGCGGAACGGGAGCAGAAGGTGGTGGTGATCGACAGCGGACACGGCGGAAACGATCCCGGAAAAATCGGCGTGGACGAGAGCCTGGAAAAGGACATCAACCTGTCCATTGCCAAGAAACTGAAAGGCTACCTGGAGAGCTCGGACGTGAAGGTGGTTATGACCAGGGAGGAGGACAAGGGCCTTTACCGGGAGAGTGACAAAAAGAAAAAGATGGCCGATATGAAGAAACGGTGCGAGATCATCGCCGATGCCAGGCCGGACGCTGTGGTGAGCATTCACCAGAACAGCTACCACCAGGAAAACGTCTCCGGCGGACAGGTATTTTACTACCGCAATTCCGTGGAGGGAAAACGGCTGGCGGAGCTTTTGCAGGAGCGGTTTTCCTACGTGCTGGGAGAGGAAAATACCAGACAGGCCAAGGCCAACGACAGCTACTATCTGCTGCTGCACGTGAAAGAGCCTATTGTGATTGTGGAGCAGATGGCAAACAGGCAGACTAAAAATGACGATCCAAAATGAAGGAAATGGGAGGAAAAACGGCAGCTGTGAACCGGAAACGGAACACAGCTGCCGTTTTCGCGCCAGAAAACCTCGTCCCCTGCGCCGCGAAAATCCCGGCGGGAGGCGCGCCCCGCGGGGAGGAAAATGGCCGTCTACGAAACTGCGCTCCAGCGCCAGCGCCGGCCGCGGTGCCTCCGTTTGGCGCAGTCTCACGGCTGCCTGGCAAAGTCTAATGGGTCGGCCCCTTTTAAGACGATCCGCAGGGATTTCCGGCTGTCCAGGTAAATGGCCTCCACAAAGGTATCGGTCAGCGGCCGGCCGCAGGTGCTTTCCGTGACCGTCTCCAGCCATTCTTGGAAAGCGGAAATGCCGTCTTCGGAGGAGGCAGACAGAAGGCGTTCCCCGTTTTCGATCTCGGACTGGAGTCTTCGGAGGCGGTCTGCCCGGGCCGCCTTTTGCCGCAGGAAATCCTCATGGCTCATCTGCCCGGCGGAGTAAGCCTCGTACAGCGGAGGAAAACCGGAGCGCAGGGCATTTAGTTCCCCTTTCCATGCCTTAAGCCGGCGGGAAAGCTCTTTTTCGCGGTGTCGGGGGAATTCTGCCCCATTCCAGTCCGCCGCCAGCTGAAACTGGGCCTTTAAAACGGAGCAGACAATGGATTTTAACACATCCTCCTGTATGGATTTGGCGGCGCAGGACTGGTTTTTTGTCTGCCGTGCCCTGGGGCAGTAGTAGGAGGCCCTTTCCGGCTGTTTGGAGCGGCTTTCCCGGCGCAGCCGGTTTCCGCATTCTCCGCAGAAGATTTTACCGCTGAAGGCGGTTTCATTTCCGGCCCGCCCTTTTTTACGGGATGGGGCTCGGGCTTTGATGATCGCCCTGGTTTTCTGAAAGGTATCTGGATCCACCAGGGCCGTGTGGGTGTCCGCGACGATCACAAAATCCGTTTCCGCCTGCCGTTTGAACCGGCGGGAGCCGATGGAAGTCACCTGTACCCGGTTGTTGACGGTGCAGCCGCTCATGGTGGGATCCTTTATGATTTTCAACACGGTGGAACCTGTCCAGCGGCTGTTTTCCATGGTTTCCTCCCTGTACCAGCGGTCCCGGAACCCAAATTCCCGGAAATTGCGCTGGACGGGAGTGGGCACCTTTTTCTCGTTCAGAAAGCCCGCGATCTCAGAGGGCAGTTTCCCCTCCAGCGTCATTTCAAACATGGCGCGCACCCAGGGGGCCGTTTTGGGATCGGGAATCAGCTGATACCGGTTGTCCGGGGAGATCAGATAGCCGAAGGGCGGTTTCGCGGCCACAAATTTTCCCTCCGCTTGCTGCATCCGTTTGACGGACAGCACCTTTTTCGACAGATCCTTGCTGTAAAAGTCATACAGGATATTTTTAAATGCCATATCCAGTCCCGGCGTCTGTCCCGGCGTTTCCCGGCTGTCAAAATGGTCGTTGACGGAAATAAAGCGCACTCCGAGAAAGGGGAAAACCTGCTCGATGTAATTTCCGATTTCTATATAATTGCGGCCAAAACGGGATACGTCCTTCACAATGACGCAGTGGAGGCGGCCGTTTCGGGCCAGGGCGAGCATTTCCTGAAGGGCCGGACGGTTTAAAGTGGTGCCGGAGTATCCGTCGTCCAGAAATTCCCGCAGCCGGTACGCGCCCAGATCTGGGTGGGACTGGATGTAGCCGCGGATCAGCTGGCGCTGGGCGCTGATGCTGTTGCTCTCTGCTTTCTGATTCCCGCTTTTTAAATCCCGGTCTTCCAGGGAGATTCTCAAATATGAAGCGAGGACTCGTCTCTGTTCCATGGCCGGTCACCTCCTTTCTCCGTGGGAACGGGTGGGGGAAATTCGTTTTGGAAGGAAAAGCAGATCTCTATTTCTTTCGGGCCGGAGACCTGGATTTTGGTAATGAGAAGGGTTGCCAGCCGCCTGTTTAATTCTCCCGTTTCCAGAAAATGGCGGAGCGGGGAAATGGCCGGTTCCCGCTCCGGGGCGCCGCTGTGGGGCTCCTGCGGTTCCTGCCGGGTTTGGGGATGTGGGGAAATGGCTTGGGGAGAGGCCTCCCAAACAGGCTCCGGCTCCCGGCGCTGTCCGCGGCAGCGGGCTTTTTCCGCCTGGAACTGTTCCGGGGACAGCCGCCCGTCCGCGTAGTCCCGGTACAGGCTGGCCAGGGCCAGGCCGCGGGCGGTTTCCTGCCACGGCCGCCCTTCGGAATGGGGAGACTGTCCTGGGGCCGGCGTTTGGCCTGGGGAGAAGGCCTGTCTGTCCCCTTTGAGCTCCTCCGGCTCCAAAAACATTTCCGCCAGCTTTTTAAGGGCTGCCGCCGCGGAGGATGTCAGCCTCTCCTCCTGGACGGACACGGCGGGAAAGGGGCTGCCGTCCGGAGATCTTCCCGCCGCCGCGCGGTAGCGGTATCTCATTTCGCCGGTTTTGCTCCAATATCTGGCGCGGTACATGGGGATTCCCGCCTGCCGGCTGTACACCAGGCCGCGAAAGACGTCTTCCGGGGCGGCAGAATCTCCGTGGCTGCCGCACCGCCTTCGGTTTCGCTCCAGCTCCTGAACCTGAAAAAACAGTTCCCGGCTGACGATGGCTTCGTGGGTGTGTTCGCGGACGGTCCACTGGCCGGGGGGCAGCTTTTTCGCAGTTTTTTGGTTGGCGGAGAGATTCTGCCGTTTCTTCCCCTGGGCCAGGTCGCCGGTATAGGTGCGGTTTTGCAGGATGGTCTTGACGGTGGATCGCTGCCAGCTGCTGCGTTTCCACCGCTCATGTGTTACGAGCCCCAGCTCGTAAAGGTATTTCATGGGAGATAAAATTCCCTGACGGTTCAGGGCGTTGGCGATCTCTGTGTTGGAAAGCCCTTCGGCCTTCCAGCTAAAAATCCGCTGGACGGTGGGCGCCGTCTGGGGGTTGACCACCAGACGGCGCGGACAGTCCGGGTCCCGCAGATAGCCGTAGGGGGCCAGGTTTCCGCAGTAGTTTCCCGCGTCTCGCTGGATTTTTTTCGCGGTGGCGATCTTTTTGGAAATGTCCCTGGCGTAGGCGTCGTTGGCCAGGTTTTTCAGCCACAGCACCATGGGCTCAAAGTGGCCGGAGGGGGCGGCGCTGTCATAGAAATCGTTCACGGAGATGAAACGGACTCCATGGAGGGGAAAGACGGTCTCCAGATAGTCTCCGGTTTCAATGTAATTGCGCCCCAGCCGGGATAAGTCCTTTACCACAATGCAGCGGATCTGCCCGTTTTGAAGGTCGTGGATCAGCTCGCTCCACGCGGGGCGGCAGAAACTGGTGCCGCTGAAACCGTTGTCCCGGTAGACCTTAAAAAGGGTCAGCTCCGGCCTTGTCTTTAAGTAGTTTTTCAGGAGGTTCTCCTGGTTTTTCAGCTTTTCGCCGCTCTCGAACTCCTCCGCCGAGAGACGGAGGTAGAGGGCTGTGGGCAGAGGGGATGGGGAGCTGGAGGGCAGGGGTGATTTTGTTTGGGAAAACGGCATGGCCGTCTGCCTCCTTTCTGTCTGCCTGTTTCGGCGCGGGATCTGGATGCCCGTTCCATTCATCCCGGCACCGGAAGACGATTTCCACCTGTTTTTTCGGGAAGACCTTTATGCTGTCTGTGAGGGTCAGGAGCAGAGGGCGGTCCAGGGCCGGGAGGATTTCTCCGGCCTTTTCCTGGTTTGGAAACCCGTCCTGCCATGGCGGCGCCGGTGAGCTGTCCAGGGCATTCTGCCGTCTGGCGTTCAGGACGTCAAGCCGTTTTCTCAGCCCCTGTACGCGCGTTTCATAGGTTTGCCGGAGGGAGAGGTATTCCTCCCGGTCAAGGATTCCCTCCCGGAAGTCTTCGCGTAGGGAACTGCTCAGGCGCTGGTATGTCTCCAGTTTCTGCTTACAGGCATCCACCTGGGAATCCAGGGTTTTTAAGGAGCGCTCCCGTGGGCGGGCCGCCTTTAATTCCTCCTCCATTCCGCTTAGTTGCAGCAGGACGGCGGCGTGCTTCCGGATAATCTGCAGCGTCAGCTGGGAAAGGGCCGTTTCGTTGATGGCGGCGCCACGGCAGCGGGCGCTCCGGTCCCGGTTGTAGCAGCCCCAGTAATGATATTTCCCCACGGTTTTTCTGGAGAGATGGCGTCCGCACAGCCCGCAGACCGCCAGGCCGGAAAAGAGGAGGGCAAAGTCCCGGCCGGCGGGCTGCTGGATCCCGGAGCCCTCCAGCCGTTTTACGAGCCGCGCGCTCTCCGGGGACACGATCGCCTCATGGGTGTGTTCACAGCGGATCCACTGTTCCTTTGGGACGGGGATCTGCCGGCGGATCTTGTAGCTGATCCGGCGGCTTTTCCCCTGAATCAGATGCCCCAGATACTGCTCATCCCTTAAAATGCGGCGGACGGTATAGGTGTGCCACAAAAGTCTGGGGGATGTCTGGAAATGGCAGGAAACCCGCTCCCCGTGGGCCAGCTTGTAGGCGAGGGGAGATGGAATCTCCTCGCGGTTCAGCCATTGGGCGATGGCCCTGTCGCTTTTTCCGGCGATCCGCAGGCGGTAGATGCGGCGAATGATTTCGGCGGCCTCCTCGTCGATCTCCAGCCTGTTTTTGTCCGCGGCGCTTTTTTTATAACCGTAGGGGGCAAAGGCACCGAGGTAGTCCCCCCTTTTTCGCTTTACGTCAAGGCTGGTGATGGTTTTGATGGAAATATCCCGGCTGTAGGCGTCATTCAGCAGGTTTTTAAAGGGCAGAAACATACTGTCCGCGGGGGACAGAGGGGAATGGCTGTCGTAATTATCGTTGATGGCGATAAAGCGGACGTCCAGGTAGGGAAAGATCTGCTCGATATAACGCCCGGCCTCAATATAGTTTCGCCCGAACCGGGACAGGTCTTTTACGATCACGCAGTTGATTCTGCCGTCCTTTATGGCCTCTAACAGTTTCAAAAACCCGGGGCGGTCAAAGCTGACCCCGCTGCAGCCGTCGTCGATGAATGTTTCTTTGATAAAAAGGCCGTGGCTTTCCGCGTAGGAATTGATGTAGGCTCTCTGGTTGTGGATGCTGTCGCTCTCCCGCTTATCGCCGTCCTCCTGGGATACGCGCAGATAAGCGGCGCAGCGGCAGGCTGTTCCCTCATTTTCTGTATACATAGGCTGTTTTCCTGAGTGGGCAGCCGGGCTTTCGCAGGCGCCTGGTTTCCGGGACGGCCTGTGAGGCCGCCTGGAAACACAGGCGCGGCAGGCTAAAAGGCGGAGTTCTCCCGGAAGTATTCCGTCAGCTTCTCCTCAAGGGTGCCGCCGGTGCCGGTGAAGGAAATCCTCACTTTTATGCCGCGGCACAGAAAGCAGTAGGGGTCGTGGATCTGCGCGAGAAAGTCGTTTATCCGCTCCTCCCTGCTTTTTGACGGATCTATGATTACAGAATCAATGTCCACCAGCTCTGTCTGCCCATTTTTCATATCTGCCATGGCTGCCTCCGTTTTTTTCAAGATATGTGGGGCAGAGGTTGTCCTATCACCAAATGAGGTACATCCCTGGCGGCCGTTTCCGGCGTCTCAGGGGCGGGGCCTGGCAGTGGAAACGGGGATTTTGGACTGGGAGAAACAGGCGGCCGGGACGCCGCGGAGCCGACGGATGCCGGGAGGGCGCGGCGGGTGAAAGTGTTTCAGATATGGCGTCGTATTTTGAAAGAAAATGATATTTTTAAAATATTCAGGAAAATTTACAATCTTTGATGAATTTATAGGGAGAAAAGAAAAAAATAGGATTTCCCAGGAGTGATCTTCGGGGGAGTGTCTTCAGTTTGTAATTTGTGTGAAAAATATACAGAAATTTATGGGGAAATTAGTGCATTTGAGAGACAAAAAAGGATAAAAAACGGGGAGGTTTCCTTCGTCAAATGTTACAGAATTGACGATAATTTTACAAAAAAAGACTTGCCATGTTGTGAAAATGATGGTATACTCACATTAATTTGATAAGCGTATGTACACATTGCATAGAGAAGAAGAGCGGCGCAGTGGTGTAAACGTTTCAGGCGATGCTTGGGATGTTTCTCTAGGGCGCTATTTTTATGCCTGTTTTTGTCTGTATTGTATATACGTTTGCAAAAAATGCCTGCGGTCGATACGGCAGAGCAAAAAGAAGATGGAGGAAAACATCATGAAAAAAAGACTTGCATTGTTAC
The DNA here is from genome assembly GCF_002160755.1 of Lachnoclostridium sp. An14. Classification (GTDB taxonomy): domain Bacteria; phylum Bacillota; class Clostridia; order Lachnospirales; family Lachnospiraceae; genus Lachnoclostridium_A. Next base: position 52,036 of record NZ_NFLE01000020.1, on the reverse strand, counting down.
TTAGCGTAGCTATGCTGGCCGCTTCCCTTGCAGGATGCGGCGGTGGATCCAGCAGCTCAGGCGGATCCTCTGACGGAGGAGCGACCGGATCCGGTCACAAGGAGTCTCTGATTATCGGTACGGACGCCGACATCAACAATCTGGATCTTCAGAAACAGCAGGACGCTACCAACAACATCATCCTGAAGAATACCCACCAGACCCTGGTATTCTTTAACAATGGTTCTCAGGGCGACGAGCGGTTCGGCCCGTGCCTGGCCACTTCCTGGGAGTTCAAGGATGACACTCACATTGAGATGAAGCTTCGCGACGACGTTCATTTCAACGACGAGGAGAAGACCCCCATGACCGCCGAGGACGTGAAGTTCACCCTGGATATGGCGATGGACAACATGGCGGCTTCCATTCTGACCGGCTACGTTCAGTGTAATGTCATTGATGACTATTCGATCGAGATTGAGATCGAGAGCTACAATAACGAGTTTATCCAGTCCTTATCCTCCGTTCCGTTATCCATTCAGTCCAAGAAGGCTTACGAGAGCGGCGTAGAGGATCCGTATTACATCGGTACCGGCCCCTACAAGTTCGACGAGTGGGTAGAGGGCGAGTACTGCCGTCTGGTAAAGGTAGAGGATTACTGGGGCAACGACATCCCCGAGGGTGAGAACCTGGCTCCCGGCGTGGCCGAGGTCATCGAGTTCCGTCCCTACATCGAGGCATCTTCCCGTGTTATGGCCCTGCAGGCAGGCGAGATCGACGTTTGCGTGAACCCGCCGATCAACGAGCTGCAGTACCTGGAGGAGGACGAGAACATCACCGTATACGAGCAGACCGGAACGCGCCTGTTCTACTTCGGTTTCAATGTGGAGAAGGAGCCGTGGAACAACGAGACCTTAAGACAGGCCGTTGCCTGCGCCATCGACAGAGACGCAGTACTTGAGGCGGCTGTGTACGGCAAGGGTACGCTGCAGACCACCATCTTAAACAGAGGTCTGTGGGGATTCTACGATGACATGGAGGGCTTTGACTACGACGTAGAGAGAGCGAAATCCCTGATGGCAGAGGCAGGATACGCCAACGGCGGCATCACCACCAGCCTTTCCTACGCTTCCGGCTCTCCCTACGAGCAGATCGCGACCATCATCCAGTCCAACTTAAAGGAGATCGGCATTGAGGTAACTCTGGAGCCGATGGAGACGGCGACCTTAAAGTCTGCCTGTGTGGACGGAAGTCATGAGCTGTTCCTCTGGAGATGGAACGAGGACTCCAAGGTTGACTTCGTATACCGCGACCTGTACTACACCGGTTCCGGTTCCAACTATCATCACTACTCTGATCCGAAGGCAGACGAGCTGATTGATACCGTAGCGACGGAGAAGGATCCGGAGCTGCGTCTGGCAGCTGCCCAGGAGCTTCAGGAGTACCTGGTAAACGCTTGTCCGCAGGTTCCGTTATACATCGCGAATCTGGTAGTGGCCTACAATAAGAACCTTCAGGGCCAGTACTTCTACGGCGGCGGAAACCACGATTGGCGTCACGCATACATTGCAGAATAAGCATTCACGAAACCTTGCGGGACACCTCAAACGGTCCCGCAAGTTTTATATGGTAGGTTGTTAATCAACACAGAAAAAGGAGTGGCAGGCAGATGATAAGATACATACTCAAACGACTGATAATGCTGATCCCCGTTATTCTGGTCACCTCATTTCTGATCTTCTGGGCCATGAGCCTGACTGGAGGAGACCCGGCTCTGATGCTGGCTGGTGACAACGCGAAACCAGAGCAGATCGAGGAGATTCGTGAGGAGCTTGGCTTAAATGATCCGTTTATCGTGCGCTACGGCAACTACATGAAGGGGATGCTGACCGGAGATATGGGTCAGTCCTATGTGACCAAGCGTGATGTATTTAAGACCTTTATGGAGCGCCTTCCCAATACCCTGATGTTAGGCGGGGCAGCCGTTTTTATCGCGGTGGTGGTTTCCATTCCCCTGGGCATCTATACGGCGATCCACCAAAATACATGGAAGGATACGGCGGGAATGATATTCGCCCTATTCGGCAACTCCATGCCAAACTTCTGGCTGGGGCTGATGCTAATTATTATATTCTCGCTGAAACTGGGGCTGTTCCCCACAGGCGGCAAAGGCGGGCTGGACAGCCTGGTGCTGCCGGCGGTGACCGTAGGCTTCGGCCTGGCGGCCCTGATCACCAGAACCACCCGCTCCTCCATGCTGGATGTACTGCGTCAGGACTACATGACCACGGCGCGGGCAAAGGGATGTTCTGAGAAACAGGTGATCACCGTTCACGGACTGAAAAACGCCCTGATCCCGATTATCACGGCTATCGGCCTGCAGATGTCCTTAGTAATCACCGGTTCCGTACTGGCGGAGACCGTATTCTCCTGGCCGGGAATCGGACGTCTGGTATATGACTCCATTTCCAAGCGTGATACGCCCATGGTTACCGGTTCTATCATCATGTGTTCCATCCTGATGTGTATCATCAACCTGGTGGTAGACCTGATTTACGCGTTCTTCGATCCGCGTATCAAGGCTCAGTACAGTAAGAAGGGGTGATAGAATGGCACAGGCAAACGAACTGAAAAAACAGTATAAGAAACGTACACTGGCACAGGAGACCTGGCGCCGTCTGGTGAAGAACCCTGGCGCCATGCTGGGACTGGGATTCCTGGGTCTGCTGATTATGGCTGCGGCGTTAAGCCCGTTTATCTTTGACTATGAAGTGGACGTAATCGGACAGAATATGTCGGAGCGCCTGATGGCTCCCGGTGCGGCTCACTGGTTCGGTACGGACGAGTACGGCCGTGACCTGTTCGCCCGCGTCATTTACGGAGCCCGTTATTCCCTGATCATCGGTGTGGGCTCTGTGCTCCTGGGCCTGGTTGTGGGCACCATCCTGGGTTCCCAGGCTGGTTTCCACGGCGGCGTGATCGACTCCATCATCATGCGCGGAATCGACATTTTCTACTCGATCCCCAACATTATGACGGCGGTTGTAATCGTGTCCCTGTTAGGACCCAGCACGGTAAACTTAATGATCGCCCTGGCCTTCTCCTGCGCTAGCAGCTTTGCCAGGATCGTGCGTGCGTCTGTTATGACCATCCGGGATCAGGAGTATGTGGAATCTTCCTATGCCATGGGACTTCCCACCTGGAAGATTATCGTAAAACACATTCTTCCCAACTGTCTGTCCCCGATCATCGTACAGATCACGCTGTTAATCGGTACCACGATCATTTCCGCGTCATCCCTCAGTTTCTTAGGGATCGGCGTTCCGGCTCCGGCTCCTGAGTGGGGTGCTCTGCTGAGCGCGGGACGGGGACACATCCGTGACGCCAGCTATATGTGTATCATTCCAGGTCTGGCTATCATGTTCACGGTGCTTGCCTTAAACCTTCTGGGTGACGGCCTGCGCGACGCACTGGATCCGAAGATGAAGAAATAATCAGGAGGGGAAAGGTATGGCTGAAGATTTAGTTCTTGATATAAAAAATCTGGTAGTACACTATGAGACGGAGGATGCGGATGTCCATGCGGTCAACGGCATTGACATTTCCATCGGAAAAAAGAGGACCTTAGGCCTGGTGGGAGAGACCGGCGCCGGAAAGACCACCACGGCGCTGTCCATCTTAAACCTGGTACCGAACCCGCCGGGAGTGATCAAAGAGGGAGAGATCTTCCTGGAGGGAAAGGATGTGCTGAAAATGTCATCGGCAGATCTGGAGAAAATGCGTGGAAACGATGTGGCCATGATTTTCCAGGATCCCATGACGGCGTTAAACCCGGTTATGACCGTGGGGGATCAGATCGGCGAGAGTATCGCCATCCACCAGAACCTGTCCAAGAAGGAGGCCTTTGAGAAGGCTAAAGAGATGTTAAAGATGGTTGGAATCGCGGAGTCCCGCGCCTACGACTATCCCCATCAGTTCTCCGGCGGTATGAAACAGCGCGTGGTTATCGCCATTGCCCTGGCCTGCAGCCCGCAGCTGCTCATCGCGGACGAGCCCACCACCGCTCTGGACGTGACCATCCAGGCGCAGGTGCTGGAGCTGATGAAAATGCTGATCCAGGAGCAGGAGATGTCCATGCTGCTGATCACCCATGATCTGGGCGTGGTAGCGGAAGTGTGCGAGGACGTGGCAGTAATGTATGCCGGAAGAATCGTGGAGAAAGGCACTGCGGACGACGTATTCAACCATATGCGTCATCCCTACACCGAGGGACTGTTTGACTCCCTGCCCAACTTAAAGCAGAGGGGCGAGGAGCTGGTTCCCATCAAGGGCCTGATGCCGGATCCGTCTGATCTGCCGCCGGGATGCGCGTTCGCTCCCAGATGTCCTTACGCGACGGAGGAGTGCTCCAAGGCGGTTCCGCAGCTTATGCCTGTGGACGGCAGCGAGACCCATTTCGTGGCCTGCAGCGCCTACAATCATCCGGAATTCAGGTTAAGGGGGAACAAAGATGGCAAATAAGACAATCCTTGAGGTTCAGAACCTTACAAAGTTTTTCAATACCCCGGGCGGACAGCTCCACGCCGTGGATGGCGTAAGCTTTAAGATTGAGGAAGGGAAGACCCTGGGAATCGTAGGAGAGTCCGGATGCGGAAAGTCCACTACGGGAAGAACCATTTTAAAGCTTTTGGAGCCCACAGGAGGAAAGATCCTGTTTGACGGCCAGGACATCACAGGCTACAGCCGGAAACAGATGCGTCCCCTGCGCCAGGAGATGCAGATGGTATTCCAGGATCCGTTTTCTTCTCTGGATCCCCGTCAGACGGTGATGCAGCTCATCAGCGAGCCGATCATCGAGCACAAGCTGTTAAAATCGAAAGCGGAGATCGAGGCCCGCACCCTGGAGCTGATGGAGACGGTAGGACTGGCAGAGCGCTATGTGAACACCTATCCTCACGAGCTGGACGGCGGCCGCCGCCAGCGTATCGGTATCGCCCGCGCCCTGGCTGTGCGCCCGAAACTGATCGTATGTGACGAGCCGGTTTCCGCCCTGGATGTGTCCATCCAGGCGCAGATCCTGAACCTTTTGAAAAAACTGCAGAAAGACCTGGGCCTGACCTACATTTTCATCACCCACGACCTTTCCGTAGTAAAATATTTCTCCGATGACATCGCGGTGATGTACCTTGGCCAGATGGTGGAGAAGGCGCCCTCGGACATCCTGTTCCAGAACCCGATCCACCCATACACAAAGGCCCTGCTCTCCGCCATTCCCCTTCCCATCGTGGGCGGGGATAAGCCGAAACGTCAGCTGATCAAGGGCGAGATCACTTCCCCGGTGAACCTGCCGGATGAGTGCCGTTTCATGAAACGCTGCGACTGCGTGCAGGAGTGCTGTAAGAACGGAAATCCCCAGCTTCGCGAGGTGGAGCCCAATCATTTTGTGGCCTGCAGCTGCGTATAGGAGACTGGGCGGGCTGACGTTAGTTGGATAGATAGGTAAGAACAGCCGAATATATTTACGTAAGAGTATGAGAGAAAAGCGTAACAGTGGTAGGCACAGAGCTGGTCTGTGCTCACTTCAGTTACGCTTTTTTTAGTAGCAAGGGGAGGAAAAGAATAGGATGATTGATTCAAGCGTGATTCTGGAACAGTTCCAGCTGCCTGGATTTCTGATGCAGATGGAGTTTGTATTCCGTATTCTTGTGGCCACACTTCTGGGGCTTGTGATTGGAAGTGAGCGGAAAAACAGAAATAAATCGGCGGGAATCCGCACCCACGCCATCGTGGCGCTGGGCTCCGCCCTGATCATGGTGGTTTCCAAATATGGATTTACCGACATGGGAGAACACGCCCAGGACGCGGCCCGTATCGCGGCACAGGTAGTGAGCGGCATCGGTTTCCTGGGAGCGGGAGTCATCTTCGTCCGCAATAACCTGATAAACGGACTTACCACCGCGGCAGGTATGTGGTCCACCGCCGGTGTCGGCCTGGCAGCCGGGGCGGGAATGTACGTGGTAAGCGTGAGCGTGACGGTCCTGATGCTGCTGGTTCAGCTCATTATGCACAAGATCGCCTACTTCGCCAATGTGGCCTCCGGAGGTCTTGTTAAGATGACGCTGATCAAGCGGGAAGGAATCGTACAGGATATGGAGAAGTTCCTGATCGGGGAAAAACTGAGCGTGATCTCTGTGAAGATCAATAAGACAAAGAAAGACGAAGTAAAGCTGGAGTATGACGTTGTGTTCCCGCCGGGGTATCAGAAATCCGAACTGCTGGCCAAGCTGGTGGAAATGGATGATGTGCTGGCTGTGACAGAGTAGACGGAGATGCCTGAAATACAGGTATTGTCAATACAGAGAAGGAGAAAGAAGCATGAGTGGAATGAATTATGATGTGGTGGTAATCGGCGGCGGAGTGATCGGCTGCGCAGTTGCCAGAGAACTTTCCAGATTTCAGTTAAAGACCTGCGTTCTGGAACGGGATGAGGACGTTTGTTCCGGAACCTCCAAAGCCAACAGCGCGATCGTGCACGGCGGTTTCGACGCGGAGCCCGGCTCCTTAAAGGCCCGGTTCAACGTGGAAGGAAACAGGATGATGGGCCAGCTGGCCGAGGAGCTGGATTTTGACTTCAAGCGCAACGGTTCCCTGGTGCTCTGCTTTGCGGAGGAGGACAGGCCGGCCCTTCAGAAACTGTATGACAAGGGCATCGCCAACGGTGTGGAAGGAATGTCCATCATCAGTGGGGACGAGGTGCGCAGCCTGGAGCCCAATGTGGAGGATACGGTGGTGGCTGCCCTTCAGGTTCCCAGCGGCGGCATCGTATGCCCCTTCGGCCTCACCATCGCCCTGGCGGAGAACGCCTGCGAGAACGGAGTGGAGTTCCGGTTCTTTACGGAGGTCCAGAATATCGGAAAGACAGAGGACGGCTACGTGCTGGAGACCAGCAAGGGCCAGATCACCGCGAAATACGTGGTGAACGCGGCCGGTGTTTACGCCGATAAATTCCACAACATGGTAAGTGAGAAGAAGATCCACATCACCGCCAGAAAGGGTGACTACTGCCTGCTGGACAAAGAGGCCGGCGGCATTGTGACCAGAACCATCTTTCAGCTGCCCACCAAGATGGGCAAGGGCGTGTTAGTGACTCCCACCGTTCACGGAAACCTGCTGACCGGCCCCACAGCTGCGGATGTGGAGGACAAGGAGAAGACGGCCACCACGGCGGAGGATCTGGATTCCCTGATGCGGAGAGCCTCCTTAAGCGTGAAGGACATCCCCTTCCGCCAGGTGATTACCTCCTTTGCGGGCCTGAGAGCCCATGAGGACGGGGATGATTTCATCATCGGCGAGGCGGAGGACGCGGAAGGGTTCTTTGACGCTGCCGGCATCGAGTCTCCTGGACTTTCCAGCGCGCCCGCCATCGGCGTTTATCTGGCCGAACTGATCGCGGAAAAGGCGGGAGCCGGGAAAAAGGCAGACTGGAACGGAAAGAGAAAGGGCATTGTGCGTCCGGAGCTTTTAAGCAAGGAGGAGCAGGCGGAGCTGATCCGTCAGAACCCGTCCTACGGCACCATCATCTGCCGCTGCGAGGGCGTCAGCGAGGGAGAGATCGTGGACGCCATCACCCGCACCCTGGGAGCGAAATCCCTGGACGGCGTAAAGCGCCGGGTGCGCCAGGGCATGGGACGCTGCCAGGCAGGATTCTGCACTCCCCGCACCATGGAGATCCTGTCCAGGGAGTTAGGCATTCCGATGGAAGAAATCTGTAAAAACGCACCCGGATCCGAGATGCTGACCGGTCAGAAATAGGAGGAATTCATATGCTGAAGGAAGTTCATGATATTGTAATTATCGGAGGAGGCCCCGCCGGACTGGCAGCAGCCGTTGCGGCGAGAAAGGCAGGGGTGCAGGATATTCTGATCCTGGAGCGGGACAGCAGCCTGGGCGGTATCTTAAACCAGTGTATTCACAACGGATTTGGCCTGCACACCTTTAAGGAGGAGCTGACCGGGCCGGAGTACGCCTCCCGCTACATCGCCATGGTGGAGGAGGAGAAGATTCCCTACCGCTTAAACACCATGGTCATTGACATCAATGAGAACAGGGAAGTGACCGTAATCAGCCGCGAGAACGGCATGGAGACCATCCAGGCAGGAGCGGTGATCCTGGCTATGGGATGCAGGGAGAGGCCGAGGGGCGCCTTAAACATTCCCGGCTACCGCCCGGCAGGCATTTACTCCGCCGGGACGGCGCAGCGCCTGATGAACATTGAAGGCCTGAGCGTGGGCAAAGAGGTGGTGATCTTAGGCTCCGGCGACATCGGCCTGATCATGGCCCGCCGTATGACCTTAGAGGGGGCGAAGGTAAAGGTAGTGGCAGAGCTGATGCCCTACTCCGGCGGCTTAAAGAGAAACATCGTGCAGTGCCTGAACGACTACGGCATCCCGCTGAAACTGAGCCATACCGTAGTGGACATCCAGGGCAAGGAGAGAGTGACCGGCATCACCCTGGCAGAGGTAGGCCCGGACCGCAAACCGATCCCCGGCACGGAGGAACATTACAGCTGTGACACCCTTCTGCTCTCCGTGGGCCTGATCCCGGAGAATGAGCTGACCAGAGGAGCCGGCGTGGAGATGAACCGCGTCACCTCCGGCCCCAACGTAAACGACCAGCTGGAGACCAGCGCGGAAGGCATTTTCGCCTGCGGCAACGTGCTTCACGTGCACGATCTGGTGGACTACGTTTCCGAGGAAGCCACCCTGGCCGGAACCAACGCCGCCGCTTACGTTCAGAACAGGCGGAGTGAGGGCGAGGCCCATCCGGTGACCTTAAAGGCGGAGAACGGTATCCGCTACACCGTACCGCAGACCATTGACATGGAGCATATGAACGACAAGGTAGTGGTGCGTTTCCGCGTGGCGGACGTCTATAAGGACCGGTATGTGAGCGTGTACTTTGACGGGGAGCGGGTCGCTCACAGAAAGAAAAAAGTGCTGGCGCCCGGTGAGATGGAGCAGGTGATCCTGAAGAAGGAAGAACTGCAGAAGTACCCGGATCTGAAGGAAATCGTGTTCTGTACGGAGGTGGAATAGGATGGAAAAGAGAGAACTGATCTGCATTGGCTGCCCGCTGGGCTGCCCGGTGACTGTGACCATGGACAAAGAGACGATCACCGTGACCGGAAATACCTGTAAACGGGGAGAGGACTACGCGAAGAAGGAAGTGACCAACCCCACCCGTATCGTGACCTCATCCGTCCGCGTAAACGGCGGAGAGCTGGCCATGGTTTCCGTAAAAACGAAGGAAGACATCCCGAAGGGAAAGATCTTCGACTGTATGGCGGAGATCCGCAGCGCGGCTGTGGAGGCGCCCGTTTGCATCGGCGACGTGATCATCGAGAACTGCGCGGGCACCGGAGTGAGCATTGTGGCCACGAAAAACGTGAACCGCGGGAAGGCTTAAGCGGAACTATTTGAAACAGACCCTGATTTATGATATGATGAACAGAAAGGAAGCTCCTGTGAACTGCCGCAGGGGCTTCCAAAATTCATGAGGGGAACCATGAGATAAAGGAGGATGTGGAGATGAAGGTATACGCGCACAGAGGGTACAGCGGAAAGTATCCGGAGAATACCATGCTGGCGTTTAAGAAGGCGGCGGAGACGGGATGCGATGGCATTGAGCTGGACGTGCAGCTCACCAGCGACGGCCAGGTGGTAATCATCCACGACGAGAAGATCGACCGCACCACGGACGGCACCGGAAATGTGAAGGATTATACCCTGGAGGAGTTAAAGAAGTTTAACGCCGCGGCGTCCTGGAACGGAAAATATGGATTTGAGCCGATTCCGACCTTGGAGGAGTATTTTCAGTGGGTAAAGGACACGGATCTGGTGACCAATATCGAGATCAAGTCCGGCGTTTACTACTATGAGGAGCTGGAGGAGAAGACCCTGGCTCTGGTGAGGAAGTACGGCCTGGAGAAGAAGATTATTTTTTCCTCCTTCCTCCATTCTTCCATCACGCTGCTGAGGAAACTGGCTCCGGAGATCCCCTGCGGCGCCCTGGTGGAGTACGAAAACCTGGGAAATCCTGGATATTACTGTGAAAAGTTTGATTTCCAGTATTACCATCCCGGTATGAAGGCCCTGACCGAGGAGATGGTACAAAGCTGCAAGGAGCACAACATTCCTCTGAACGTGTGGACCATCAACGATATGGGCGCGCTGGAGCAGCTGTATGAGTGGGGCTGCGAGGGCGTGATCAGCAACTTCCCCGGCGTATGCAGGGGATGGCTGGACAGCAAGCAATGATGAGGGCGGTAGACCTTCTGGAGCTGTCCCCGGTGATAGCTGCCATCAAAGATGACCGGGGGCTGAAACGGTGTTTTGATACGGAATGCCAGGTAGTATTTATTCTGTACGGGAATATTTGCAATATTAAGGAGATTGTGGCCGCCTTAAAGGCCCATGGAAAGTACGCCATGGTGCACGCGGACCTGGTTCAGGGGCTGGGCTCCAAGGAAGTGGCCATTGACTTTATCAAGGAGCAGACCCAGGCAGACGGGATCATCAGCACAAAGCCGATCTTAGTAAAGCACGCCATGGAGATCGGGATGATCGGCATTCTCCGGGCGTTTATTATCGACTCTATGGCGGCGAACAACACAAAGAAACTGTTGGAGAGCTACAAGCCGGATATGATAGAGATTATGCCGGGAGTGGCCACGAAACTCATCAGGGTAATCCGAGAGGGCACGGACATTCCCATTATCGCGGGCGGGCTGATCTCGGAGAAGAAGGAGATTCTGGACGTGTTCGCGGCGGGGGCAGACGCCATTTCCACCACCAATGAGGGGCTGTGGTTCGTTTAACTGGAAAGCCATGGATGGGTCATGGATAAATTGCACAAAAGGTTGACATTCTGAGGGAAAAGTGTTATGCTATCCTGACAAAACAGAAGATGTTGTATATTGCGGAACAGAGAGGGAGAGAGAGCAGTATAGGCACCGATTTTCGTGTGCCCATACTGCTTTTTGTATCATGGGAAAAGGGGTTTCCTGTGATATAAAAGCCTTTGGCGGAGCGGTTTGCCCAGGGGAGAATGGGCGGCCGGCGCGGCCGTGGAAACGGAACGGGAGCGCTGCTGCTGTCCGGCGGAAAATGGCGGCTGGCGCGGCGCGGAAATAGAGCGGGAGCGCTGCTGTCCGGCGGAAAATAACGGCTGGCGCGGACACGGTTCGCCAAAGGCACGGGGGGACGCAGGACGGTCTGTTTTAAAACGAAATAAGGGGGTATTACCAATGCAGAACTTTTTGACACAATTCAGCGAGAGCACGGAAATTCTGATGATTCTGTCAGTCATCCTGTTTGCCGGTTTCGTCATGACGAGGCTTACGAATACCTTGAACCTGCCGAAGGTGAGCGGCTATATTCTGGCGGGTATCCTGATCGGCCCGTGCTGTATGGATTTTATACCGAGCAACGTCATCACCCACATGGCCTTCGTCAGCGATCTGGCCCTGGCCTTCATCGCTTTCGGCGTCGGCAAGTTTTTTAAGAGAGAGGTGCTGATGCGCACAGGGCGCGACGTGGTGATCATCACGCTGTTTGAATCCCTGGTGGCGGGAGTTCTCGTCACTCTGCTTTTAAAATTCATGTTCCGGCTGGACTGGCCCTTTGCCCTGGTGCTGGGCTCCATCGCTACGGCGACGGCTCCCGCCAGCACCATGATGACCATTAACCAGTACAAAGCCAAGGGAGAGTTTGTGGACACCCTGCTTCAGATCGTGGCCCTGGACGACGTGGTCTGCCTTCTGGCCTTCAGCGTGGTGTCCGCCATCGCCAACGGTCTGGCGGGAGACGGGATCAGAGCCAACGACATCGTGATCCCCATTGTGCTGAACCTGTTGGCCATCCTGTTCGGATTTTTCTGCGGCTACTTCTTAAGCCAGCTGCTGATCCCCACCAGGAGCAAGGACAACCGTCTGATCCTGGCCATTGCCATGCTGTTAGGAATCTCCGGCATCTGCGCGGCGGTGGACATTTCCCCGCTGCTGTCCTGCATGGTGTTCGGAGCTACCTATATTAACCTGACAGAAGACAAAAAGCTGTTCCGCCAGATCAACAACTTTACGCCGCCGGTGATGTCCCTGTTTTTCATCGTTTCCGGCATGAATCTGGACGTGAAGGCGCTGGCGCACGTGGGAGTGATAGGAGTTGCCTATTTTGTAATCCGTATCATCGGAAAATATCTGGGAACCTACGTCAGCTGTCAGATGCTGGGCAAGGACGAGAAGATGCGAAACTACATGGGCCTAGCCCTTATTCCTCAGGCCGGAGTGGCCATCGGTCTGGCGTTTCTGGGGCAGCGGCTGCTCCCGGAGGAGACGGGCACCCTGATGCTCACCATTATTCTTTCTTCCTCTGTTTTATACGAGATGATTGGCCCCATCAGCGCGAAACTGGCGCTGATCTTCTCCGGCAGCATCAAGGGCGCCAGGATTTTGGAGGCGCCGCCGAAGGAGGAGACGCTGGACGCGAGAAAACGGCGCAAAGGCGGGGAGCACGCGGACGAGGATCACGGGGCGGACGTCCATGAGGAGGAGAGCCACCTGGAGGAGACGGAAGAAACGGAAGATGACGGCCACGGAGAGGGCGGCGAGCCTGCCGGAACCTGCGAAACCGGTGAAACCGGCGGGGAAGGCCGGGAGAGTGAGTCTCCAGAAGAAGACGGAGGGGCGGAAGACCAGGAAAGTGAGTCCTCGGAAGTAGATGGAGAGGCGGAAGACCAGGAAAGCGAGTCCCCGGAAGAAGACGGAGAGCCGGAAGACCAGGGAATTCTCGCGGAGGACGGCCAGGAGGAAACCGCTCTTGAGGAAACGCCCGCGGAACATGAGGAGGAACGGGAAACCGGGAATACCGTCGCTGACAGCCTGAAAAACGACAGAAAAAAGGCCGGAGGACATAAGAAAAAGAAATCGTCTGTTTCCGGTTCCGGAAAGGGCAAGGCCAAACCCATGCGGGATTTCGCCGATATTGTGAATGAGATGGCGGAAGGCGTGAACGAGATGGATGACCTGGATGTGGAGCGGTGTTTCCCGGAGGAGATGGAAAAGAAAAAGAAACGGAAAAAGAAAAAATAATGGCCGGAGCCATGATCCAGAGGGCAGCTGCGGCCGGTTTTCCCACAGCCGGCCGGTGTTAGTCGCGGATGCACATAAGGGGAATGCGGGTTCCTAAGCAACCGGGCCGAGGCGGAAAAGCTGGGGGACGAGGACTACCAGGACCGTCTGGCCTGGACGATTCATATGGGAATTATGGAGTATTTAAACGGCGTGAAATGAAAGGGCGGGCGGCGGATCCGGGAGATTCGGCCCGCCCTTCCCGCGCGCCCGTTCCCCCGCCGGATTCCCTTGCAATTTCCGCCGGAATGTTTTATCCTGTCAAAAGGAACCTGCGTTCCCCGCCACAGAAGGCCTTTAAGGTTTCCGGCGGGAGGCGCGTTTTCGCCCTATGTACACACAACTCAAAAGGAGACAAGCCATGATCAAAAAAGAAATTCTGGAGATAAAAAAGCTGTTCCGCATGGAGGACTGCTGCCTCACCCGCATCTGCGGCTGCTATGTGGATTATGAAAAGACGAAAAAGCTGGAGTTTAAGGAGACCTTCCTTGCCCTGCCGGAGGAAGAAGGGTTTAAATATCTGAAACTCTTTAAAAAAGCTCTCTCCGGCACCCTGGGAAGAAATCTGCAGAACGTGGATTTCCCCCTGGCGGAGGAGACGGAGGGAGGACGGCAGCACTTTTTATACCAGGTGCGGGAGTCCCAGCTAAAGGATGAGGAGCTGCTGGATCAGATGTACGACCGCATCATCGAGACTTATCCCTTCGGGGAGAATTACCTGATCCTGATGATCCACGGCCTTTACGACGTGCCGGGAAAGGCGACGGACGGCACCACCATGGAGGACGCCTCCGACATCGTCTATGAATTCGTGCTGGGCTGCGTCTGCCCCGTAGCCCTCTCAAAGCCCGGCCTCTGCTACAACGAGGAGAACAACCACATCGAGGACCGCTCCCGCGACTGGCTGGTGGGAGAGCCCATGACCGGTTTTCTGTTCCCCGCCTTCAACGGGCGCCAGGCGGATATACATAGTATGCTCTACTACTCCAAAAAGGCGGCGGACCTGCAGCCGGAGTTTGTGGAAAATATGTTTGGCTGTCCCGCCCCGGTGGACGCCGCCACCCAGAAGGAAATCTTCAACGCCGTCATCCAGGACACCCTGGGAGAGGACTGCAATTATGAGACGGTGCGGGTCATCCACGACAATTTGCAGGAGATGATCATCGCCCACGAGGACGATCCGGAGCCGCTGGAGCTGTCCGGCCGGGATGTGAAACGGCTGCTGGAGTTAAGCGGAGTGCCGGAGGAGAAAATGGAGCATTTTGACCGGGAATACGCGGAGACGGCAGGGGAGAAGACCTCCCTTCTGGCGGATAATCTCACGGATTCCCGGAAATTCAGCATCAAGACGCCGGACATCACCATCCAGGTGAGCCCGGAGTGCGCCGGGCTCATAGAAACCAGGGTGATTGACGGCAGGAAATGCCTGGTGATCGCGGTGGATGACCGCGTGGAAGTGAACGGGATGCCGGTGCAGGGCATCTAGGGGCAGAGAATTCTGTAGCCGTTTTTCGTGGTGTTTTTCACGGAATAGAGGGCTTTGTCCGCCCGGTTTATGGCGCTCTCCAGGGTCTCGCCTGGGAGGACGGCAGTTCCGCCTAAGGAGACCCCGGGCCAGCTGCCGTCCCCTGGGTCCGCCGCTCTCACGGTCTCCAGGATGCGGGCGGCCAGATGGGAGGCGTCTGTCTCGTCGCTTAAGCTGTCACAGAGAAGGAGAAATTCGTCCCCGCCCATCCGGCAGGCAATGTCGCCGGAGCGGATGTTGGAGAGCAGGATCCGGGCCATCTCTTTGAGCACGTGGTTGCCGGTGACGTGGCCGTAGGTGTCGTTGGTTTTCTTGAAATCGTCCAGGTCCAGGATAAAGAGCCAGCCGCCGTTTTCGCTCCATGCGGGCCATTTCCCCTCCAGGGTGGTGTAGTTGATCAGGCCGGTGAGGCTGTCCCGCTGGGCCAGCCAGGCCATTTCCTCCGCCGTCTTCTGGGCCTGCTTTACCTGCTCCGTCAGGGTTTTCGGGTAGAACTCCCCATCCATCTGCTCTTTGTTGGGAAGGGACTGATGGAGGTGCACCACCTTCCAGCCCTCGTCCGTTTGGCGGAAGATCAGGGAAAAGCGGCTGTCCATGTCGATGTGGATCTTCTGATCCTCGCTTTCCCACCAGATGTGGATGCCGCCGTACACAAAGCAGGCGTCAGGGCCCAGCTCCTTCTGCTCGCACCAGAAATCTTTAATCTGAAAGGAAATATCCTGTCTCTCGGAGATTTCTTCCCCCAGGGCCAGGGCAAAATCTTCCATGTTCGTATAAAATTCGTGTTTGCCGGTTCCGATGATCACACAGTCCGGCGCCAGGATGCCAAGGGCCTCCCGGTTTTCCTTCCTTCCGGCTGTGAGGTAAACTCTCCACAGTTCCTCCGTAACTTTGCAAAAATCCATTTCCGATCCCCCATTTCCCCAAATGATTGTGCTGAATGACTGTGAGTATAGAAAAAGTACCCCGTAGGCGCGGATTCTGCCGTCCTCACAGGGTACTATGTATGTGTTCTGCCCTTACAGAAGGAAAATATCGTGGGACGCGCATTCCTCACGCATTCCCTCCGGCCAGATGCTGGCCTGCACCTCACCGATGTGGGCGCGGCATAAGAGCAGCATACAGAGACGGGACTGGCCGATGCCGCCGCCGATGGTGTAGGGCAGCTCGCCGTCCAAAAGCATTCGGTGATAAGGCAGTTTCTCCCGCTCCAGGCAGCCGGCCTTCACAAGCTGCTCATGAAGGGAGGTCTCATCTACGCGGATTCCCATGCTGGAAATCTCCAGGGCGCGCTGCAGAGGCTCAAACCAGAACAGGATGTCTCCGTTTAAAGCCCAGTCGTCGTAGTCCGGGGCGCGGCCGTCGTGGCGCTCTCCGCTGGCCAGCTTGTCGCCGATCTGCATGAGGAATACGCAGCCGTGCTCCCGGCAGATCAGATCCTCTCTCTCCTTGGGAGTCTTATCCGGCCAGCGGTCCTCCAGCTCCTGGGTGGTCACAAAGGTGATGTCCTTGGGCAGATGGTTTACCGCGTCCGGGTATTTGTACCAGACCTCGTGCTGCATATGCTTGATGATCTTGAAAATGTTGCGCACCGTGTCCTGTAAGGTCTCTAAGTTCCGGTCCTCCTTGCGGATTACCTTCTCCCAGTCCCACTGATCCACGTAGACGGAGTGGAGATTGTCCAGCTCCTCATCCCTGCGGATGGCGTTCATGTTGGTGTAAAGGCCTTCGCCTACCTGAAATCCGTACTCTTTTAATGCCATACGTTTCCACTTTGCCAGGGATTGAACCACCTCCACGGTCTCTGCCGGGATGGCGGCCATATCAAAGGCAACGGGCCGCTCCACGCCGTTTAAGTCGTCGTTTAAGCCGCTGCTTTTCGGGACGAAAAGGGGAGCGGAAATTCTCTCCAGGTTCATCTCTTTTCCAAATTCCTTCTGGAACGTATCGCGGATGTATTTGATGGCTTCCTGCGTCTGGCGGATGCTCAGCTTCGGATCATAGTCTTTTGGAAATATCAGTGCCATATCGCTACCTCCTTAAAATCATGTTTTTTACGTCATAGGAAATGGTACTCTCTATGACATAAAAGCCTCCGGTGGGAGGCGCACACTTTCTTATATTATCAGAGAGCGCTGGAGAATGCAAGGAATTTCGCGTGAAGCCGTTGCGGGCGGGCCGGAAAATGTGGTATGGTATGAAATAGACGCCTGGAAAGGAGCAGGTGCGGGAAAAAACGGCAGAAACCGCGTCCCGCCTGCGTTTTCGCCCAGGCAGAGGAAAAGAGGCACAAAGAGAAAATGGAAACGAAACGAATCACCATAAAAGACAGAGAACATCCCCAGGACGGGGAGCTGCGGGAGGCGGCTGAGATTTTAAGAACGGGCGGCCTGGTGGCCTTCCCCACGGAGACGGTCTACGGCCTGGGGGCAAACGCCTTAGACGAGGAGGCGGCAAAGCGGATCTACGCCGCCAAGGGACGTCCCTCGGACAACCCGCTGATCGCCCACATCGCCGGCGAGAGCGGGCTGGCGCCTTTGGTGTCCAGGATCCCGGAGGCGGCAAAAAAGCTGATGGAGGCCTTCTGGCCGGGGCCTCTGACGATGATATTTCCAAAGAGTGAGGCGGTGCCCTACGGCACCACCGGCGGCCTGGAGACGGTGGCGGTGCGGATGCCAAGCGACCCGGTGGCAAACCGGCTGATCGCCCTGGCAGGCGTGCCTGTGGCAGCCCCCAGTGCCAACACCTCCGGACGGCCAAGCCCCACCACGGCGGATCACGTCTGGGAGGACATGAACGGAAGGATTGAGATGGTGGTGGACGGCGGCCCGGTGGGAATCGGCGTGGAGTCCACCATTGTGGATGTGACCGGGGAGGTGCCCATGGTGCTGCGGCCAGGAGCCATCACCATGGAGATGTTGAGAGACCTTCTGGGAGAGGTGGAGATAGACCCGGCCATTATTGGCCCCATGAGCCCGGACGCCCATCCCAAGGCGCCGGGGATGAAATACCGCCACTATGCCCCGAAAGCGGATATGACCCTGGTGGAAGGCGAGCCGGAGGCCATGGCGGAGACCATCTGTCTTCTGGCTGGAGAGAGCCTGGCCCAGGGAAAAAGGGTGGGGGTGATCTGCACGGAGGAGACCAGGCATTTCTACCCGGAATCCCTGATGGAGAAGACGGTGGTCCGCAGCATGGGCCAGCGGGCGAAGGAGGAGACCATCGCCCACAACCTCTACGCCGTGCTCCGGGAGTTTGACGAGCTGGACGTGGACTGCATTTACTGCGAGGGCTTTCCCAGGACAGAGCTGGGGCAGGCCATTATGAACCGCCTTACCAAGGCGGCAGGCCACAAAATCATACAGGCGTAAATAACGCTATACAGGCAGAACGATCACAAATAGGAGGAGAGATTTCATGTCACAGAAACGGATGGATTATATTTCATGGGACGAGTATTTTATGGGGGTCGCCATGCTGGCGGCAAAGCGCTCCAAGGATCCCAGCACGCAGGTGGGGGCCTGCATCGTGAGCCAGGACAACAAGATCCTGTCCATCGGCTACAACGGATTTCCCAAGGGCTGTTCCGACGATGAATTTCCCTGGGGCAAGGAGCATGAACAGGACGATCCCTACAATGCCAAATATTTTTACACCACCCACAGCGAGTTAAACGCCATTTTAAACTACCGGGGCGGCAGCCTGGAGGGCAGCAAGCTTTACGTCACCCTCTTTCCCTGCAACGAGTGCGCTAAGGCCATCATC
The DNA here is from genome assembly GCF_002160755.1 of Lachnoclostridium sp. An14. Taxonomy (GTDB): domain Bacteria; phylum Bacillota; class Clostridia; order Lachnospirales; family Lachnospiraceae; genus Lachnoclostridium_A. Next base: position 33,581 of record NZ_NFLE01000020.1, on the reverse strand, counting down.
CAGGCGGGCATCAAGACCCTGATTTACCGGGAGGACAAGTACGCGGCCACCCCCTCCGTCCGTGCCTCCAAGCGGATGCTAAACGCCGCCGGGGTGCGCTACTACCAGTACGAGGCCACAGGCAGGAAAATCCTGCTGGAAATGTAGGGGCCGGAATGCGGTGCCTGCTGGCGGCGTTAAACGCCAAATACATCCATTCCAACCTGGGGGTTTACAGCCTGAAGGCCTACGGGGAAAAACAGGTTCCCGGCCTTTTGGTGGAAATCGGGGAATACACCATCAACCATCAGATGGATCAGGTGCTGCAGGATCTGTACCTGCGCAGGCCGGATTTTCTCGGTTTCTCCTGCTATATCTGGAATATTTCATATGTGCTGGAGCTGGGGCGGGATCTTTCCCGCCTTTTGCCCCATACGGCCATCTGGCTGGGCGGGCCAGAGGTGTCCTGGAGGGCTGAGGAGCTGATGGCCGAGGAGCCTTGGATCGCGGGGGTGATGGCCGGCGAGGGCGAGGCCACCTTCGCGGAGCTGATGAAGGTCCTGACGGAGGAAAAAGGCGGGCTGAAGGACGTGGACGGCATCGTCTGGCGGCGGGGGGATACCATTGTGAGAAACCGGCCGCGGGCGCCCATATCCATGGACGAGCTGCCCTTTTGCTACGACCGGCTGGAGGATTTTAAAAACCGCATCATCTACTACGAGAGCAGCCGCGGCTGTCCATTTTCCTGCAGCTACTGCCTTTCATCCATCGACAAATCCGTGCGGTTCCGCAGCCTGGAGACGGTGAAACGGGAGCTGGATTTCTTTCTGGATCACGGTGTCCCCCAGGTAAAATTCATCGACCGCACCTTCAACTGCAAAAAGAGCCACTCCATGGCCATCTGGAACCACATTTTGCGCCATGACAACGGGGTGACCAACTTCCACTTTGAAATCTCCGCCGACCTGCTGGACGAGGAGGAGCTGGAGCTTTTGGGGAAAATGCGTCCCGGCCTGGTGCAGTTTGAGATCGGCGTCCAGAGCACCAATCCAAAGACTCTGGCGGCGATCCGCAGAAAGACAGATTTAAAACGGCTGGAAAACGCTGTGGCAGCCATTAACCGCGCCCACAACATCCACCAGCACCTGGATCTCATCGCCGGTCTGCCCCACGAGGATTACGAGAGTTTCCGCCGCTCCTTCGACGGCGTGTACCGGATGAGGCCGGAGCAGCTGCAGCTGGGATTTCTGAAGGTGCTAAGCGGCTCCTACATGATGGAGGCGGCCGAGGAGTACGGTCTGGTGTACCGCGGCTGCCCGCCCTATGAGGTGCTGCGTACCCGCTGGCTCTCCTACGACGAGGTCATCCGCTTAAAAGGGGTGGAGGAAATGGTGGAGGTCTATTACAACAGCCGCCAGTTCACGGAGACCATAGAGGCCCTGACGGAGGAGTTTGACGGGCCGTTTCGCTGCTTTGAGGCGTTGGCGGATTATTATGGAAGGAAGGGGCTTTCGGGGATGAGCCACAGCCGCCTGGCCCGGTACGAGATTTTGTACCGGTTTGTCCAGGAGCAGGGGTTTGACGGAGCCAAATACCGGGATCTGCTGATAACGGACCTGTATTTGCGGGAAAATGCCAAAAGCCGCCCCTTTTTCGCCCCGGATCTGCGGGAGCATAAGGAGGAGCTGCGCCGTTTTTACAGCGGCAGGAAGACGCGGCAGAGCATCCACGCGGAGCCGCTGGAGGACGGGCGAATCCTGGTATTTGACTACAACTGCCGGGATCCCCTGACGGGAAACGCCGCGGTGCGGGAGGAGAGACGGGAAAACGGTTCCCGGCCGCCTCACAAATTGGAATCACAAGGAATAGAAGGGTAAAAAAGGACAGACAATATGGCAAAACGAGAGACAAAGGCGGAGCGCTCCGCCAGGGCGGCGGAGGTGTTAAGGCGGCTGGACGAGCAGTATGGGACGGAGTTTCGCTGCTATCTGGAGTATGAGACGCCGTGGCAGCTGCTGATCGCGGTCATTTTAAGCGCCCAGTGCACCGATGCCAGGGTCAACATCGTCACCAGGGATTTGTTTAAAAAGTACGACACCCTGGAAAAATTCGCCTGGGCCAGCCAGGAGGAGCTGGAGCGGGACATTCACTCCATCGGATTTTATCACATGAAGGCGAAAAATATCATTTCCTGCTGCCGCACCCTGGTGACGGAGTACGGAGGCCAGGTGCCGGAGACGGTGGAGGAGCTCACCTCCCTAGCCGGAGTGGGCCGGAAAACCGCCAACGTGATCCGGGGAAACATCTACCATCAGCCAAGCGTTGTGGTGGATACCCACGTAAAGCGGATTTCCAGGAAACTGGGTTTCGCGAAAGAGGAAGATCCGGAAAAAATCGAGTATGAGCTGATGAAACTTCTGCCGGAGGATCATTGGATTCTGTGGAATATCCACATCATCACCCTGGGGCGCACCATCTGCACCGCCAGAAGTCCCAGGTGCGGGGACTGCTTTCTCCAGGATCTCTGCCCCGGGGCAGGCGGAAAGAGCGGCGTTTCCGGGAAGGCGGCCATAGGAACGCCCTCCGCTGGCCAGCGATCCCCCAGAAAGGCATCTGCCGGAAAACCGTCCGTTTCCAAAACCGCCCGCCGGTCTGTCGCGGAACAGACGGAACAGGGAGAGACCCCATGACCGCCGCGGAGCGCTCCTACATCGCCGTAGACTTAGAGACCACCGGCCTGAATCCAAAGGAGGAGCGGATCCTGGAAATCGGCGCGGTGCGGGTGGAGCAGGGGCGGGAGACGGCTGTGTTCTCCCAGCTCATAAACCCCAGGCGGGAGATTTCCCCGCGGATCGTGGAGCTTACGGGAATCACGGAGGAAATGGTGAAAGACTGCCCGGAAATCGGCGGCGTGCTGGGGGATTTCCTGGAATTCTGCGGCGACCTGCCCCTTTTGGGGCACCGGGTGATCTTCGACTACAGCTTTTTAAAACGGGCGGCGGTAAACCGGGGCCTTTCCTTTGAGAGAAACGGCATCGACACCCTGACCCTCTGCCGCCGTTTCATGCCGGAGGAGGAAAAAAAGAACCTGGGGGCCGCCTGCCAGTATTTCGGCATCCCGCTGGAGAACGCCCACCGGGCCGTTTCCGACGCCGCGGCCGCCCATCAGCTCTATCAGAAACTGGCCGGCCTCTACGAAAACGGCCAGGAACAGGCATTTTTTCCCAGACCCCTGGAATATAAGGTAAAAAGGGAACAGCCGGCCTCAAAAAGGCAAAAAGAAGTATTGCGTGATTTATTAAAATATCATAAAATAACACTATCTGCGCAAATTGACGACTTAAGTCGCAACGAGATTTCGCGGATCACGGACAAGATTATTTTGAAATATGGAAGGATCCTGCAAAAGAGGTGATAAAAATGGATAAGAAAAAGAGAAAGATTGTGTCCACGATCGTAGTGATCATTTTGATCCTGGCGATGGTGCTTCCCATGGCATCCGCCATCTGGTCTGTATTTTAATTTTTAACGGCTGTGGGAACGGCTGATTGAGGAGAACTATGAAAAATCGGATTTGGAAAACAGGACTTCTGACGGCCTGCCTGGCCGGCGGCCTGATGTTTGGCTTTGGGGCGGACGCCCAGGCGGCGGGACTTCCCGACGGCCTGCGGGCCGGAGGCCAGGAATTAGGCGGCTTGAGCAGACAGGAGGCCGATGAGAAGATTGAGGAATATGTAAGCGGACTTCAGGACAGGAGCGTCACCATCCAGGCCGGGGACAGGACCTTAGAGACCACGTCCGGAGAGCTGGGGCTTTCCTGGAGCAACCGGGACGTGGTGGAGGAGACGGTGGCCAGCCTGACGGAGGGCAACCTTTTAAAGCGCTACATGGCCCTTACGGACCTGGAGCAGGAGGGGGCGGAGATCCCCGTGGAGACCGCCGTGGACGAGGCAAAGCTGGCAGCCCTGGTGGAGACCACCTTTGACGGCATGGACGGCAGCGCCAAAAACGCCTCCATCACCAGAGAAAACGGGGAGTTTGTCATCACTCCTTCAGAAAAAGGAATTGCCGTGGATACGGCGGCGACGGCTCAGGTGGTAAACGCCGCCCTGGCGGAGGCCGGGGACGGCCCCCTGACGGTGGAGGCCGTGGTCAGCGAGCAGGAGCCGGAGATCACCACGGAGATGCTCTCCACCATTCAGGACGTGCTGGGAACCTTTACCACGGATTTCAGCAGCAGCGGCTCCGCCCGGGCGAAGAACCTGGAGGTGGGAGCGCAGAAGTTAAACGGCCACGTGCTCATGCCGGGAGAGACCATTTCCGGCTACGAGTGCCTGCAGCCCTTTACCAGGGCAAACGGCTACGAGCCTGCGGCCTCCTATGAAAACGGCCAGGTGGTAGACAGCATTGGCGGCGGCGTCTGCCAGATTTCCACCACCATGTACAATATGGCTCTGGCGGCGGAGCTGGAGATCACCCAGCGCCAGAACCATTCCATGATCGTGACCTACGTAAAGCCGTCTATGGACGCGGCTATCGCGGGCACCTACAAGGATTTGAAGGTTACCAATAATTACAGCACGCCCATCTACATCGAGGCGTATACATCGGGAAGAAAGCTCACCTTCACCTGCTACGGCCAGGAGACCCGGCCGGAGAACCGGAAGGTGGAGTACGTGTCGGAGACTATCAGCCGCACCGATCCCGGCGCTCCCATCGAGCGGGTGAACAACGCTCTCGCTCCCGGAACCAGGAGAAAGGTTTCCTCCGGCCACACGGGAATCCGTTCCAGACTCTGGAAGGTGGTGACCGTGGACGGCGTGGAGACGGAGCGCACCCTGTTAAACAATGACACCTACAACGCGTCAAAGGCGGTCTACGAGGTAGGCCCGGCGGCTCCCGCGGAGACCCCGGCCCCGGTGGAGGAGACTCCCGCTCAGGATACCCCGCCGGCTACGGAGCCCCAGCCCTCTGAGGGCCTGGACGGCGGCCCCGGCGTGGGCCTTGGCCAGGGCGGCAGCAGCCAGCCCGCTCCCACTCCGGAAACTCCGGCTCCTGCGCCGGAGACCCCGGCCCCGCCGGCGGATCCCGCTCCTGTGACGCCCTCTCCGGAAACTCCGGCCCCGACCGGCGACCCGGCTCCCGTGGATCCGGTTCCCACCGCCTGGGCAGTTCCGGAACATGGCGAACGGCAGGGGAGCTTTTCACCGGCAGCCGTTTCCGCTTACGTGGCGTGACGGCCGGACGGAAACGCCAATGAGAAAGATTGAGAGAGAAAACACCGGCCTTATGGAGCCGGGGCAGGATCTGGTGGCGGTGGGATACGCAGGAGCGGAAGGCTCGGCGGCCATCGTCAGGGCAAGGCGGGAAGAACTGATTTCCCGGTTTTCTGAGGCTTATCTGGAGCAGGCCGCAGGCGGCTTTGACTGGGAGCTGCCGGATCAAATCCGGTACTGGGAGAGCCTGGGGGCATCGGAGTACGAGCCAGCGGGAGAAGGCGGCATACTGGCGGCCCTCTGGCGGCTGTCCGGGGCTTACAGCCTGGGAATCGAGTTTTCCTTAAGGGCCATTCCCCTGCGCCAGGATACGGTGGAAATCTGTGAGGAATACGGCTTAAACCCATACCGGCTGTTATCCGGCGGCTGCGGGGTGGCGGCCGCGGCAAACGGCGGACGCCTGGCGGAATCCCTTCGGAGAGAAGGAATCCCGGCGGCAGTGATCGGCCGGGTCAAAAGGGGAATCGCCAGGGAGATCACCGGAGGAGAGACCGTAGGCTATCTGGAACGGCCCCAGGAGGACGAACTGAAAAAAGTGCTCCCCCACTGGTTTGACGGGGAGTGAAAAAGTGAAACGGGCATTTTCACTGCCCGGAATGGAGTATGACGCCGTGCGCGGGCAGGAATTTTCTGCTTTCGCACGGCTTATCATCAATAGGAAGAAAATAAGGAGGCATGAGCGATGAGAGAAAAAATCTTAGCGGTAATTGAGAAAAACAGCAGAATTAATCTGAAGGATCTGGCGGTCCTGTTAGGGGAGAGCGAGGCAGCGGTGGCAAATGAGATCGCGGATATGGAGAAGGAGCACATCATCTGCGGATACCACACCCTGATCGACTGGGACAAGACCGGTGAGGAAAAGGTGACTGCCCTGATCGAGGTAAAGGTGACTCCTCAGCGGGATATGGGCTTTGACAAGATCGCGGAGCGCATTTACCAGTACAACGAGGTAGAGGCGGTGTACTTAATGTCCGGCTCCTTTGACTTCACCATCATTCTGGAGGGAAAGACCATGCGCCAGGTGGCCCTGTTCGTGTCGGAGAAACTCTCTCCCATCGACTCCGTGCTCAGCACCTCCACCCATTTTATTTTGAAGAAATATAAAGACCACGGCACCATTATGCAGAAACCAGACAAGGACGAAAGGATGTTGATCAGCTTATGAGGAACCCATTATCAGAACGAATTGTAACCATTCCGCCGTCCGGGATCCGGAAATTTTTCGACATTGTGAGCGAGATGGAGGATGCCATTTCCCTGGGCGTGGGCGAGCCGGATTTTGACACTCCGTGGCACATCCGGGAGGAAGGCATTTACTCCCTGGAAAAGGGCCGCACCTTCTACACCTCCAACGCCGGTTTAAAGGAGCTGAAGGTGGAGATTGCCAACTACCTGAAACGGCGCCAGGAGCTGCTCTATGATCCGGATAAGGAGATCATGGTGACCGTCGGCGGCAGTGAGGCCATCGACGTTGCCCTGCGGGCCATGCTGGATCCGGGAGACGAGGTGCTGATTCCCCAGCCCAGCTACGTGTCCTACGTGCCCTGCACCATTCTGGCAAACGGCGTGCCGGTGCCCATCGAGCTGGAGGAGAAGGACGAGTTTCGCCTGACCCCGGAAAAGCTCCTGGAAAAGATCACCCCGAAGACGAAAATCCTCATCATGCCCTTCCCCAACAACCCCACCGGGGCCATTATGGAGAAGGAGGACCTGGAGAAGGTGGCAGAGATTGTCATAGAGAAGGACCTGTTTGTAATCTCCGACGAGATATACAGCGAGCTTACATACAAGGGACAGCACGTTTCCATCGCCTCCATTCCCGGAATGCGGGAGCGGACGGTGCTGATCAACGGATTTTCCAAGTCCTACGCCATGACCGGCTGGCGCCTGGGATACGCGGCGGCGCCGAAGGAGATCCTGGGCCAGATGTTAAAAATCCACCAGTTTGCCATCATGTGCGCCCCCACCACCAGCCAGTACGCGGCGGTTTCCGCCCTGCGAAACGGCGATGAGGATGTGGAAATGATGCGGGAGTCCTACAATCAGAGACGGCGCTACCTGGTGAACGCCCTGCGGGAGATGGGGCTGGAGTGCTTTGAGCCTTACGGCGCCTTCTACGTGTTCCCCAGCATTAAGAAATTTGGCATGACCTCCGACGAGTTCGCCGTCCGCCTGCTGAACGCGGAGAAGGTGGCGGTGGTGCCGGGTACGGCCTTCGGCGACAGCGGAGAGGGATTCCTGCGCCTGTCCTACGCCTATTCCCTGGAGAGCCTGAAGGTGGCTCTGGACCGCATCCGCCGGTTTGTGGAGCAGCTGGAGAAAGAGCAGGGGCTGAGGTAAAACGACATGAATATTGTGCTTTACGAGCCGGAAATGCCGGCCAACACCGGAAACATCGGCCGCACCTGCGTCGCCACGGACACCAGGCTCCACCTGATCGAGCCTCTGGGCTTTAAGCTGAACGAGAAGGCCATCAAGCGGGCTGGCCTGGACTACTGGCCGAAACTGGACGTGACGGTTTACAGCGATTTCCAGGATTTCCTGGACCGGAATCCAGGGGCGAAGATCTACATGGCCACCACCAAGGCGCCGAAAACCTACACGGAGGTGGAGTACGAGCCGGACTGCTTTATCATGTTCGGGCCGGAGAGCCGTGGGATTCCGGAGGAGATCCTTCTGGAAAACCAGGAAACCTGCGTGCGCATCCCCATGTGGGGAGACATCCGTTCCCTGAACCTGTCCAATTCCGTGGCCATTATCCTCTATGAGGCCCTGCGGCAGAACGGTTTCGAGAACATGAAACTGGAAGGAAAGCTGACGAAATACGATTGGAAATGAGTGTCATGGAGCTGATAAAACCGTCCTATTATGATGAGTTTCACTGCATTGCCTCCGCCTGCCGGGATAGCTGCTGCATCGGATGGGAGATCGACATTGACAGGGAAAGCTTAGAGCGGTATAAGCAGGTGGATGGCCCCCTGGGAGAACGGCTGCGCCGGGCGGTGACGGAGGATGGCTGTTTCCGGCTGACGGGAGAGGAGGAGCGGTGCCCCTTTCTGAACGGAGAAGGGCTCTGCGACCTGATCCTGGAGCTGGGAGAGGCATCCCTCTGTGAAATCTGCCGGGAGCATCCCAGATACTATGAGTGGTACGGCTCCCTGAGAAAGGAGGCCGGCATCGGACTCTGCTGCGAGGCGGCGGCCCGGCTGATCCTAAAGGGCGGCAGCCTGGAGCGGACAGCCCCGGAAACACCGGAGCCGGGAGACGAGGTGGACGGGGAGCTGTTTTCCCTGCTGGACGGCGCCAGAGACAGAATGCTCGCCGTTTTGGCGGAGGAAAGGCTGTCTTTGGAGGAAAAGGAGCGGGAGATTTGCCGCATGGCGGAGGAGACGCAGCGGGCGGTGGATGAGGGATGGAGATGGGACGATATGGAGACTGTGCCAGCGGCTGGGGCAGAGGTTCCGCGGCCGGACCTTTCCTGGACGGAAAGGCTGTGCCGGGAGCTGCTGACCGTCTTATCCCGCCTGGAGCCCATGGATCCCGCCTGGCCCGGCCAGTTGGCGGCCATGGAAGGACGGCTGCCGGAGCTTTTGGCGGCGGTTCCGGAATTTCTCTCCCGCCACCCCCAGAGGGAGAGAGAATACGCCAATCTGCTGTCCTATTTCCTGTTCCGCCATTTTCTGAAAGCGGCCTTTGACGGAGAGGCACTTCCCCGGGCCCTGGCAGCCCTGGCGGGGGTACAGGTGGTTTGCCTGCGGGATGTATTCCTTTGGCTGACGAAGGGCAGCTTTTCCTTTGAGGACGGCGTGGAGAGCGCCAGGCGCTACTCCAAGGAGCTGGAATACTGTGAGGAAAACCTGGAGGCCCTGGAGCGCTGGTGCGGGGAGCGGTGGAACGGCCGCTATGAAACGAATTAGTGACTCACAAACTTCTTAATATCTTGTTTTTCCCCCGCAGCTGTCCTACACTGAGTGCAGTTTAAAAACAAAGAAAACACTCAGGAGGTAAGTGCCATGTTAAACGAGAATGTGAGAAAGGTATTAAAGGAAAGCCTGTGGGATCTGGCCACCTGCGCCGGAAATGAGCCGAATGTGGTTCCGGTGGCGTTTAAGGATGTGACGGAGGACGGAAAGCTGCTGGTAGGCGACGTGTTCCTGGAGACCACGTTAAACAACCTTCAGGCAAACGACGGCCGCATCGCCATTTCTGCCTACAACCCCCAGAACCTGGAAGGCTATCAGATCAAAGGCCGGGCGGAGTACGTCACCGAAGGCGAGGTGGTGAACGCGTTTAAGGCCATGGTGGAGGAAATGTTTCACGGAGCCGCCACGGCGAAAGGCGCATTGATTATTACGCCGGAGAAGGTGATTGTGACGACGCCGGGGGGAGAGAATAAGAAGGAGCTGTAAAAAAGACAGCAGATGCGAACACCCAAAAGGGCAACGCATCTGCTGTTTTTCATTCCTCCTCTTTCTCCACTTCCAACTTCACCTTCACCCGCACTTTTGTCTTAAACTCCGGAAACTTTCGCACCTCCCCCACCACGTCCTTATACCGGTAAATGCTCAAAAGCAGGCCGGAAAAGCTGTAAGTGAGGATGGACGCCCGCAGCCCGTAGGAGAAAAACGGGAGATAGGTCTGGGCGAAGATGAGGATGCCGAAGTTGGTCAGGATGTAGTGGAGGGTTTCGATGCCGAACACGCAGCCGCAGCCAAAGCTGATCATCCATCCCAGCTCGTTGGTGAGGCGGGAGGAGAGGCGGAAAATGCGGGCCACGCCGCCTAAGAGGGCCAGCACCACGGCGGCTCCCGCCAGATAGCCGTAGCAGGAGACCACGTACGTGAAAATGTAATCCGTGAAGATATAGGGCAGGCGCTCCGCGATGGAACTGCCGGAGTTCCCCAGAGGCTTTGCGGCGGAGAGCAGCTCTTGGGCCGCGTGGGCGACATAATTGAAGGTGGTGTCTCCACGGCCGGAGAACATGGAAATCATGGCCATCAGCCGGTCATACTGGTACGCCGCCAGACCCCCAAGGCAGATAAAGAGAATGGGTGCCAGGCAGACCGCCGCCCACAAAAGCCCGATCGTCCGTTTTATTGGAACGCCAAACCACCCCCGGTGCACCGCCGCCGTGATCATAATGAGGATGGTCAGGGACAGGAAGGCGGTTACGTTGTATAAGCCGGTGCACCGGATGCCGAGGAGAGCGGTGAACACAAACAGCAGCAGGCATTTGCAGAGCCCTCTCCAGCCCTGCATCCGGTAGCGGTAGAGCAGTCCCGCGAAAACCGGCACGTACAGGTAAAGGGTGAGCTGGATGTAGCCATGGCTGCCGTTTCGCAGCGGCGCGAACAGGCCGGCCCACAAAAAATAGACGGTGAGCAGCCCCCAGAAACGGAGGGCGTATTTCCCCACGATGGTGTAGTCCAGAAAATACAGAACCGCCATCACAATCAGTCCCACGACGGTATAAACACAGTGTCTTGGGAAATAGTCAACGTATGTGTAATCTATGGACAGCTGGTTCATCTCATACTGCAAAAACAGGCCGATGACGCTGAAAACAGCGATGAAAATGAGAAATTTCCAGTCAGGGCGCGGCCGGTGGATCCGGTCCATCTCCATGCCCACGGTCACCGGGTCTCCCATCTGGCGGATGCTTTCCTTCAGCGCCGCATCCTCGTCCATCCCGCCGGCCATAAACGCCTCTTTCTGGTCTAAAATGTGGGCGGAAATCTCCTCCGCCACCAGAGACCTGGCCTTTTTGCAGCGCATCTGAGCCGTCAGGGTATTCAGGTAATCAGACAGTCCCATAGGCATTTCCTCCAAAGCTCAGCACCCGTGCCACGGCCCCGGCGTACTCGTTCCACTCCTCCGTCTTCTGCCGGAGAAACCGGCGCCCCTCCTTGGTGATGCGGTAATATTTCCGGATTTTGCCGGAACAGTCCAGCTCCCGGCAGGTGAGATGGCCCTGGGAAACCAGGGTGTGGAGCAGGGGATAGAGGGTGCCGGCCTTCAGCTCAAACACGTTTTCAGACCGCTTGGCCAGAGTGTCGATCATCTCGTAGCCGTACATTTCCTTTTCGGACAACAGTTTTAGAATGAGCAGCGTGGTACTGCCGGATATGAGACTTTTGTCAACTGCCATAAAACGTCCTCCTTTCACCGGCGCGAATAGTTACATATAGAGTTCATATGTAGAACACCGATATACTGTGAAATTAATTATATATTGATTATCTATATATGTCAATCGAAAAATGCGCCGCGGCGTACGCATTTTCACAATGTTTGTCCCATTGTCTGTGTACCGCGGCGCGTATTCATTTTCACTGTGCCGGTTCTTCCCTACAGATTCCCCGCCTTCGGCAGGCTGAAAATAAACTCCGTCCCCACGCCCTCCGTGCTGATCACGTCGATATTTTCTCCGTGGGCCTGGACGATCTCCTTCACGATGGAGAGGCCCAGCCCCGTGCCCTTTTTATCCTTTCCCCGGGACAGATCGGATTTGTAAAACCGCTCCCAGATCTTTTTCAGGCTGTCTTTCGGAATGCCGATGCCGGTGTCCTTTACGGACACAAACACCTTCTCGTGGCGGACCGATTCCTGGATGTAGATCACGGAATTGTCGTGGCTGAACTTGATGGCGTTGTCGATCAGGTTGTAGAGCACCTGCTGGATTTTTCCAAGGTCGGCGTAAACCATCTCCGTGGGGGCGGAAAAGGTCAGGTCGAAGGTGATCCCCCGGGCGTTGCAGGTGACCTCGAAGGAGGCGGCTGTGTCCTTGATGACCCGGTTGATGTCAAAGTTGGAGCGGGAGAGATAGCCCTTGCTGTCCAGGGAATTGAGGGTCAGCATACTCTGGGTCAGCTTGTTCAGCCGCTCCGTCTCGGAAATCACCCGTTTCAGGTACTTTTCCTGCATTTCCGGGGGGATGGTGCCGTCGATAATGGCCTCCAGATACCCCTTGATGGAGGTCAGGGGAGAACGGAAGTCGTGGGAGACGTTGGCCACAAAGGTGCGCTGGTACTCCTCCATCTTGTTCAGCTCCCCAGACATATAGTTTAAGGTGGCGGACAGATAGCCCATCTCGTCCTGGGAATCCACGTTGATTTTGTAGTTTAAGTTTCCGGCGGCGTACTCGTTCGCCCCCTCGCGGATCTTTACTAAGGGCAGGTACACCACCTTGGTAAAGAGCAGAAGGATGATCAGGGACAGGCCGTAGAGCACCGCCGCCGTGATGTAGGTCAGGTTCAAAATCCCCGTCCTCGTGTCCTGGATCTCGCTGAGAGGCAGGTGAATGATCACGTAGCCGTAGGTGTTGTAGTTGCCGGTGATGGGGGCGGAGACGGTGAGCATTTCCTGATTATACATCCCGTAATAAGTTCCGATGGCGTAGGGATCCTTCTCCGCTGCCGGGTCAAAGCCGGGGATGGAAACGCCGGCCCCGTACCGGTTTCCCGTGTCCAGGATCAGCACGCCCTGACGGTCCACCACCCAGATGTCGGAGCTTAGGAAAGAGGCGATGGTGGCAATGTTGGAATTTGCCTCCTCCGCGTTCCTGTTTCCGCCCCGGTAGATCTCACTGTAGCGGGAGGCGATTTCATTGGCCTCGGCGTACAGGGAGGCGGACTGCCGCTCCAGGAGATAGTCGTAGATCATCCCGGAGGAAAAGGTGGAAATGGCGATAAACCCCAGCAGCCCGAACAGCAGGTAGCCCAGGAGGAACTTGGCGTACAGAGAGTGAAGGCGCATTATTTTTTCACCTCGAATTTATAGCCGATGCCCCACACCGTGGATAAGGACCAGTTGGCGTGATCCTTGATTTTTTCCCGCAGCCGCTTGATGTGTACGTCCACGGTCCTGGTGTCGCCCACGTACTCATAGCCCCAGATGTGATCCAAAAGCTGTTCCCTGGTAAATACCTGGTTCGGTGAGGACGCCAGGAAATAGAGGAGTTCCAGCTCCTTGGGGGGCATTTCCACGGAATGGCCCTTGTAGAGCACGGAATAGTTTGTCAGGTTTACGATTAGGTCCGGGTACTCCACGTACTCTCCCTGCTGATCGGAAACGGCGGCAGGCTGGATCACAGGGGGCTGATAGCGGCGCAGCACCGCCTTCACCCGGGCCACCAGCTCCTTGGAGTCAAAGGGCTTGATCATATAGTCGTCGGCCCCCAGCTCCAGCCCCAGCACCTTGTCAAAGATCTCTCCCTTGGCGGAGAGCATGATGATGGGCACCTGGGAAGTGGCCCGCAGCTCCCGGCAGACCTGGTAGCCGTCGATGCCCGGCAGCATCAGGTCCAGCAGGATGATGTTCGGTTTAAACAGGGGAAATTCCCGCAGGGCGGCCTCCCCGTCCGTTACGATCTTGGTCTCATAGCATTCCTTCATCAGATAGAGAGAAACCAGTTCGGCGATGTTCTCGTCATCGTCTACGATCAGCACTTTTTGTTTCTCGGCCATACAGATCCTCCTTAGCATTGGTGTCTATTTGAATGTCACAATGGTCACGCCTGAGTCGCCTTCCCCAAATTCGCCCAGACGGAAATCCTTTACGTATTTTAATTTCTTTAAATGTTTGTGCACCCCGGCTTTTAAGGCGCCGGTGCCGCGGCCGTGTACGACGCGCACCTGGTTTAAATGGGACAGGTAGGCGTCATCTAAATATTTGTCCAGTACAGGGAGCGCCTCGTCCACCGTCATGCCGATCAGGTTCACCTCCGGGGAGATGGTGCTGGATTTGGACATTTTGATCTTGCCGCTGCCGGTCTTTGACAGGGTGGGGCCGGTGACTGCCGGCTCATCCAAAAGCTCGATGTCCTTGATGTTGACCAGGGAGCGGAGAATGCCCATCTGCACGTATAAGTCGCCCTTGGCGTTTGGCAGGGTGCTCACGGTGCCGTTTAAATTCATGGTCAGAACCCGCACGCCGTCCCCCACCTTGAGGGATTTGGGGGAAACGGCCTTTTTCGGCTTTTTGGCATTGGCGCCGATGGAGAGATCCTTTTCCACGCCTTGGAGCTGCTCCCGCAGGCGGGTGCGCTCCGCCTCCAGCTGTTTGGTGAGGCCGGCGGCATCTCCCAGCTTGTTGATGTTGCGGATGGTCTTGTCCGCGGTTTCCTTGGCGTCCCGGAGAATGCGCTGGGCCTCCTCCTTGGCGTTTTGGATCAGGGCGTCGGTGCGCTCGTCCAGCCGCTCCGTTTTCTGGCGCAGCTTTTGGCGCAGGCCCTCGATTTCCTTTTTGTAGGCCTCGATCTCCTCCCGCTCCTTCTCGATGGTCACCCGGTTTTCCTCCAGATGGGCCAGCAGGTCCTCAAAGGTCTCGTCCTTGGCCTCCAGGTGGGTCTTCGCGTCGTCGATGATGTAGTCGGGAAGTCCCAGCTTTTTCGAGATGGCGAAGGCGTTGCTCTTTCCGGGGATGCCGATGAGCAGGCGGTAGGTGGGCCGCAGGGTCTCCACGTTGAACTCGCAGCAGGCGTTTTCCACACCGGGGGTGGTGAGGGCGAACACCTTCAGCTCGCTGTAATGGGTGGTGGCCATGGTGCGGCACTGCATATTGTGGAGGAAGGAGAGGATGGAAATGGCCAGGGCCGCTCCCTCCGTGGGATCCGTTCCCGCCCCCAGCTCGTCAAAGAGACAGAGGGAATTGGAATCCGCTTTCTCCAAAATCTGCACAATATTGGTCATGTGAGAGGAAAAGGTACTCAGGCTCTGCTCGATGCTCTGCTCGTCCCCGATGTCCGCGAACACGTCCTCAAACACGGCCAGCTCCGAGCCGTCAAAGGCCGGGATGTGCAGGCCGGCCTGTCCCATAAGGGTAAAGAGGCCCACCGTCTTTAAGGAAACGGTTTTGCCGCCGGTATTGGGGCCGGTGACGATGAGCAGGTCAAAATCCTTTCCCAGATTGATATTGATGGGAACCACCTTCGTGGGGTCTAACAGGGGATGGCGTCCGTCCTTGATATTGATGCGCCGTTCCCGGTTGAAAATGGGGGCGCTGCACTTATAATGCCTGGAAAGAGCCGCCTTGGCGAACACGAAGTCCAGGTGGGTTAAAATGTCCAGATCTGTCCGCAGCTCCTCCTGATAGGGGGCCAGCTGGTTGCTTAAGTCCGCCAGCACCGCCTCGATCTCCTTCTGCTCCTGGATCTCCAGGGTGCGCAGGTCGTTGTTCAGCTTGATGATGGCCATGGGCTCGATAAAGAGGGTGGAGCCGGTGGAGGACTGGTCGTGGACCATACCGGACACCTGGTTTTTGTACTCCGCCTTCACCGGGAGGCAGTAGCGGCCGTCCCTCATGGTGATCACCGCGTCCTGGAGATAGGAGCGGCTGCTGTTTAAAATGGAGTTTAACTGGGTGTGGATCCGGTCCTGGATGGCCTTCATGGAGCGGCGCACATGGCGCAGTCCCGGGCTGGCGTCATCGCTCACCTCATCCTCGGAAAGGATGCAGCGCTTAATTTCGTTGTTGACGGGAGTCAAAGGCTCCAGGCCGCGAAACAGCTCCTCTAAGGAGTCGTCCGGCAGCTCGCTGTCCTCGTGACGGCCGTAGGCCTTTACCCGGGCGGCCGCCGTCATCAGGGAGCTGGCGGCCAAAAGCTCCAGGATCCCTAAGGAGCTGCCGATGTCCAGCCGCTTTAAGGAATCTCTGATGTCCCGGATGCCGGAAAAGGAAACGCTCCCTTTCTGGCGGATCCTGGTGACGGCGTCGGTGGTCTCCGCCTGGTTTTTCACAATCTCGCTGTAGTCGGCGGAAGGAACCAGATTGCGGCACAGCTCTTTGGCCGGCTCCGACGCCGCGTAGCCGGTCAGGGTTTCTATGATTTTATCGTATTCCAGTGTTCGTAATGCTTTTCGATTCATATTTCTATTCTCACCTGTCTGCCTAGTTTAACGATTAGATGTTGGGGCCAAAAGGTCAAAAATCCTCTTGCAAGCAAGCTTGCATCGGATTTCCGACCTTTTGACCCTGGTATCACAATTAGAGTATAACAAAAAACAATTTGAATTCCTAGAGGTTTTCACCAGCAATTTTCTTACGTTTCCGTGAGGGTTTCCGCGGGCGTGGGCGACGGAGAAATCCTGTCTTGCATAAATGGGAGAAGCTACGTATAATAAAGTTAGGATTTTGCCCTTTCCGAGGAGGTGTTTTATGCCAGAGATGAACGGGCCGGAGAAAGAGCCTGCAGAAAAACGCCAGTTTATAAAAGAGAAAATCGTAAAGCAGCCGATGACCAGGCGGGAGATCGCCGGGCGGGCGGCCATGGCCGGAGGATTGGCCGTGGTGTTCGGCGTGGTGGCGGCAGCTACGTTCGCGTTTACCAGTCCGCTGTTTAAAGGCTTTGTGGAAACGGAGAGCCAGGGAGACGACTCCACGGTGTGCATCCCAAGGGACGAGCTGACGGCAGCAGTGACGGAGGCGGAGGTTTCCACAGAACCGTCGGAGCCCATCGAGCAGCAGGTGGAGGACGCTGTGTCCAGCTACCGTTTTACCATGGAAGATTTCAGCCGGATTCTGTCGCCTTTAAAGGAGCTGGCGCAGAAGGCGGACAAGGGGATCGTGACGGTTCACTCCGTCCGGCACGAGACGGACTGGTTTAATAATCCTGTGGAGAATACGGGATTTTTCGCCGGCGCCCTGATCGCGGAGACGCCTACGGAGCTTTTGATCCTTACCACGGAGGAGGCCGTGGAGGATGCGGACGCCATCCGGGTGACGTTTCACGACGGCGCGGAGGCGGTGGGGACAAAAAAGCAGACGGACCGGGTCAGCGGCATGGCTGTGGTGAGTGTGAACCGCACGGACGTGAGCGAGGAGACGGCGCAGAAAATGGAGATTCTCACCCTGGGAAATTCCTATCAGATGAAGATCGGGGATATGGTGATCGCCGTGGGCAGCCCGGTGGGTGTGGTTCATTCCGTGGACTACGGTGGGATTGGCTACGTAGCGAAATCTGTCCCTGTCACCGATGGCAGCATCCGGGTCATGTATTCGGACATCAGCGGAAACGCGCCCATGGGGACGTTTCTGATGAATGTGTCCGGGGAGGTGATCGGCTGGGTCACAGACCAGTATAAAAATGAAAATACCCAGAACGTCACCGCCGTGGCGGGGATTTCCGATTACAAGGGAATCATCGAGCGGATGAGCAACGGGCTTTCTACCGCCTACCTGGGGATCCAGGGCCAGGACATCACCGCGGAGATGGAAGAAGGTGGACTGCCAGCCGGCGTTTACATCACCGCTGTGGCGGCGGAGAGCCCGGCCTACGAGGCGGGCATCCAGAACGGCGACATTCTGGTGAGAATCGGCACGGGAGAGGTGCGCACCGTGAGGGAGCTGCAGAACCGGATTGAAAATTTGCAGGCCGGTTCTTCCACAGTCATCACGGTGAAACGAAAAGGGATCGACGAATATAAGGAATTGGAATATCAGGTAACCATCGGAGCCAGGTAACAGCCTGGCTTCCGTTATCCATGCCGGACTGCGGCGAACACGTATAAAACAGAAAACCAGAATCAGAAGGAGAACAGACTTATGAAGTATATCGGAACTTTCAGAGAAGGAATGCACGTATCTGACGTTTATTTGTGCAAGACGAAACAGATCGCCCTCACAAAGGCGGGCAAAGAGTACGGCAGCCTGATTTTGCAGGATAAGACAGGCGTGGTGGACGCCAAGATCTGGGATCTGGGCTCTCCGGGAGTGGGGAATTTTGAGGCGCTGGACTACGTTTACGTGGACGCTGACGTGACGGTGTTCCAGGGGACGAACCAGCTGAACGTGAAACGGATCCGCCGGGCGGAGGATGTGGAGTACATACCGGAGGACTACCTGCCGGTTTCCGCAAAGAGCATCGACGGGATGTATGACCAGCTTTTGGAGTATATCCGCTCCCTGAAGAACAAGTATTTAAAGGAGCTGGCCTCCAGCTTTTTTGTGGAGGATAAGCGGTTTGTGAAGGAGTTTAAGGCCCATTCCGCGGCAAAGAGCGTGCATCACGGCTTTGTGGGCGGGCTTTTGGAGCACACCCTGAGCGTGGTGCAGCTCTGTGATTTTTACGCCGGGCACTACCCGGCCCTGAACCGGGACCTGCTTTTGACGGCGGCCATGTTTCACGACATCGGAAAGACGAAGGAGCTGTCGGAGTTCCCGGAAAACGACTACACGGACGCGGGCCAGCTGTTGGGCCACATTATGATCGGCTCCCAGATGGTCATGTCCCGGATTGAGAAAATCCCCGGGTTTCCCCAGAAACTGGCGGCGGAGCTGGTGCACTGCATCCTGTCCCACCACGGCGAGCTGGAGTATGGCTCCCCGAAGAAACCGGCCCTTTTGGAGGCCCTGGCTTTAAGCTTCGCGGACAATACGGACGCGAAGATGGAGACCATGCTGGAGGCGTTAAAGGGCGCAGGAGACAACAAGGGATGGCTTGGGTTTAACCGGTTTTTAGACAGCAACATCAGAAAGACGGAGGGCTGAAAAACAGGTGGAAATGAAGAAGAATGAGGTGTTTACCACCGTCATCCAGGATATGAGCGAGGACGGGGCGGGAATCGGCAGAACGGACGGCTACACCTGGTTTATCAAGGATACGGTCATCGGCGACGTGGTGGAGGCCAGCGCCATGAAGATGAAAAAGCATTACGGTTTCGCCCGGCTGGTGCGCATTTTAACGCCTTCTCCCCACCGGGTGGAGGCTAAGTGCCCTGTGGCCAGGCAGTGCGGCGGGTGCCAGCTCCAGGCCATGAGCTATGAGGAGCAGCTGGCGTTTAAGGAGCGGAAGATCCGCAGCCATTTAAGCCGGCTGGGAGGCATTCCGGAGGAAGAAATCCCCATGGAGCCGGTGATGGGCATGGAGGATCCCTGGAGATACCGCAACAAGGCCCAGTTCCCCTTTGGAAGAAATAAGGCCGGGGAGATCATCACCGGTTTCTACGCGGGCAGGACCCATGCCATCATTGAGCATGAGGACTGTTTCCTTGGCGTGGAGGAAAATAAAGAAATTCTTGAAATAATCAAGAAATTCATGAATGAATACAAAATAGATCCATATGATGAGACGGCCCATCGGGGGCTCGTCCGCCACGCCCTGATCCGGAAAGGCTTTGTCACGGGAGAGCTGATGGTGTGCCTGGTGATCAACGGAGACCGCCTGCCTCACAGCCAGGAGCTCGTAAACCGCCTGCGGGAGATGCCGGGGATGACCAGCGTGTCCATTTCCATCAATAAAGAGAAAACCAACGTGATCATGGGAAAAGAGGTGGTAAACCTCTACGGCCCCGGCTACATCACCGACTGGATCGGCGAGGTGAAATACCGCATTTCCCCTCTTTCCTTCTACCAGGTGAATCCGGTTCAGACGCGGAAACTGTACGAGACGGCCCTGGAATTCGCCGGCCTGGAGGGCGGGGAGACGGTGTGGGATCTGTACTGCGGGATCGGCACCATTTCCCTGTTTCTGGCGCAGAAGGCGGGGAAGGTCTACGGGGTGGAGATCGTGCCCCAGGCCATCGAGGACGCCAGGGAAAACGCCAGACTGAACGGGATGGAGAACGTGGAGTTTTTCGTGGGAAAGGCGGAGGAGGTGCTGCCGGAGCAGTACGAGAAAAACCACGTCCGCGCCGACGTCATCGTCGTGGACCCGCCCCGCAAAGGCTGCGACGCCAAATGCCTGGAAACCATCGTGAAAATGCAGCCGAAACGGCTGGTATACGTCAGCTGCGACTCCGCGACTCTGGGACGGGACGTGAAGTATTTGCGGGAGAACGGGTTTGAGGTGGAACGGGTGCGGGGGTGCGATATGTTTCCGGGGGGGACTCATGTGGAGACGGTAGTATTGATGTCCCACAAAAGCCAGGCAGCACAAACAGCGTAAAAGTAGAGTTCGGCGAAGGAGAGGGCAAGGTGCTGTTAAAGGTTATTTCTGAAAGAGCAGAAACTTACAAGCGCTGAAAGAGCGAGTGATATATAAGGTGATAAAGAAGTATATAGAAGCAAAATACGGGTTTCAAAGTACATACCGCTTATATGGCAGAGGGAAACGATATTGAAGGGCGGGAAAGAGCGGATACTTTTACGAAAATTGCTGTTGCAGAAGTGCCGTAACAATCGAAAAGTAGAACTAAGAATTAATCTGTAAATGGAAGGATGGCGTTGATAAGATGAATGCGTCTTTTTATAACGAAATCAAAGAAATTTTAAGTTCGGCAAGAAATAAAGTTTATCAAACAGCTAATTTTGCGATGGTTGAAGCCTACTGGAATATTGGAAAATCAATCATTGAAGAACAAGGCGGAAATGAGAAAGCGGAGTATGGTACAGGCTTGCTAAAAGAGTTGTCAAAACAAATGACACAAGATTTTGGGAAAGGATTTACTGTTGCTAATTTGAAAAATATGAGGCAGTTTTATTTGACGTTTCCAAATGGCTACGCACTGCGTAGCGAATTAAGTTGGACTCATTATCGGCTTTTGATGCGAGTTGAGAATGATAATGCACGAGAATTTTATATGCAGGAAGCTGTAAAGTCTCAATGGAGTACAAGACAGCTTGAACGTCAGATAAATTCCTTCTTTTATGAAAGATTATTATCCAGTAAAAATAAGGAGCAAGTTGCACAGGAAATACAGACGTTAGAGCCGATGAAGAAACCCGAAGATGTCATCCGTGACCCATATGTATTAGAATTTCTTGGACTGACACCGAATGATGATTTTTATGAAAGTGATTTAGAACAAGCGCTAATTACACATTTACAGAAATTTCTTTTGGAACTTGGCAGAGGATTTTCTTTTGTCGCAAGGCAGAAAAGAATAACATTTGATGGACGCCATTTTAGAATTGACCTTGTATTTTATAATTACATTTTAAAGTGTTTTGTTTTGATAGATTTAAAGGTTGGGGACTTAACACATCAGGATTTAGGACAGATGCAGATGTATGTTCATTATTATGAGCGAGAACTTATGAATGAAGGAGACAATCCGCCGATTGGTATTGTTTTGTGTGCAGATAAAAGTGAGTCTGTAGTTAAGTATACGTTACCTGAAAATGAAACACAGATTTTTGCATCAAAATACAAATTGTATTTACCAAGCGAGGAAGAATTGCTGCGGGAATTAAAACAGGAATATCAAGCCCTGGAATCTATTAAGACAGTGGAAGAAAATATTGGTAATGAGGAGTAGATTTTGCATCAAGGTGGTGCAAAATTGAGAGCTTATATTTTGTGGGAAAAGGGATGCACGAGCAGTATTAGTAATGTATAAATATTACCGGTATTTCCGTAGTTTTGTGAGGATAGGTTTTAATTTGGCACTCACATCGCAACGGTATGCCGTTTCATCCGCACTCCCTAAACTCCCCAATTTCTACCCTCTCAACAACCCAACCAATATTCATCTATCCGCAAACATGAACCGAAAAATAGAACCGATAATATAAATATGCCGGCTCCTCCCGTGAGCCGGCACCTTTCCCTTATTCCTCCATCTCACTGGAATTTGCAGAAGAAATGACTTCTCCGCTCCCGTCCTCATTTAAGGTGATGGACGGATAGCCGGACTCCTGGCAGGCGGCGTCCAGTTCTTCCTGTAGGATAAGTATTATAAAAATATATGTAAAAGCGTTTTGCCTGCGTTAATCCATAGGAACCGCATCCTCCCGATGCTCCTGTCCCCAAAGGCAAAAAGCATCCAGCACCGGCTCCAGGGAGCGGCTGCGCTCGGAGAGGCTGTACTCTACTCGGGGGGGGGGGATTTCCCCGTAGTCCTTGCGGATGATGAGCCCGTCCGCCTCCAGTTCCTTCAAGGCTTTCGTCAGAGAACGAAAGGTGGCTGTTTCCATTTTCCTCAGCAACTCGTTGCATCGGGTGGGACCATCCAGCTGAAGGCAGTAGAGGATGGGAAGTTTATACTTTCCCTGGATCAGAGATTTGGTGTAGTAAAAACCGGTGTTTTTGATCCCGTTTGCCGCGAACACCTTCTTTTCTTCTTTTAAATTCCCGTTCATTCATTTCTCCATTTCTATACTAAAGTATAGTACAGGTATAAAAATACCGTACTTGCTGCGTGTATAGGATCATGATACAATTTTTGCTATAAAAAAGCAAGCTCATGGGAGGAACTGCGTATGAAGATTGTGATGATAACGGGAAGTCCCCACAAAAACGGAACTTCCGTGTGGATGGCGGAGCGGTTCGCGGAAGGCGCGGAGATGGCGGGGCATACGGTTTACCGGTTTGACGCGGCGTTTAAGACCGTTCACCCCTGTATCGGATGCGACCGGTGTGAGTGCGGGACGCGGCCGTGCGTGTTTTCAGATGACGGGCCGGAGCTGCTGGAGAAGTTAATCGAGGCGGACGTGGTTGTCTTTGTCTCCCCGCTGTATTATCACGGCATTTCGGCTCAGCTGAAGGCGGTCATCGACCGGTTTCACGGGATTGATGATTTGATTCGGGGAACGGGAAAATATTTGTTTACCATAATTACGGCCGCTTATCCGGAGGACTGGGTATTTGACGGGGTGAAGGCCACCATGAAAACCACTGCCAGATATTTGGGATGGAGAGACTGCGGAGGAATCTACGCATACGGCTGCTACAGGCGGGCCGATATGGAGCGGACGGACTATCCGCGGCAGGCGTTTGAGCTGGGGAAACATCTGGAGAGGATGGTGAGTCAGAAATGAGAATCGCAGTCGTATGGTCAAGTCCCAACCTCCACGGTTTGACGGCGGCGGCCAAGGATCGTTTCTGCTGCGGGCTGAGGAAGGCGGGAGCGGAAATCGAGGAAATCCATATGAACAAGCTGCGTTTGGAGCACTGTCAGGCCTGTGGAAACGGCTGGGGCACCTGCGCCAGCAAAGGAACGTGCTGGAAAAAAGACGATTTTCAGGAGACGTATGAGAAACTGGTGAACGCGGATGGAATCGTATTTGTTTCCGCGGTGTATTGGCACGATATTACGGAGTGCATGAAGGCGTTTCTCGACCGGCTGCGCAGGTGTGAAACCGCCCGCAACCATTTTCTGGCGGGAAAGCGCTGTTTTCTCATCGCCTGCGCCGGAGGGACGGGGCTGGGGGCCATCGAATGCCTGCACAATATGGAGGAAACGCTGAAACATATGGAAATGCGGGCATACGACCGCATTCCCGTGATCCGGTACAATAAAGAATACATCCTCCCGGCCCTGGAAACGGCTGGGGCGGTGTACGCGGATCGGATGGAACACGGATTTGATATGCAGTATTAGGATAAGGGGGATTT
Organism: Lachnoclostridium sp. An14; assembly: GCF_002160755.1. Taxonomy (GTDB): domain Bacteria; phylum Bacillota; class Clostridia; order Lachnospirales; family Lachnospiraceae; genus Lachnoclostridium_A. The sequence continues at coordinate 10,055 of NZ_NFLE01000020.1, read as the reverse complement.
GATCATGCAGCACAAAGTGAAGGTCACAGTTATTGATAAAAAGTTATATCCGGAGCTTCAGGCCCAGTACTGTTCCGACCCGAATTCCGGGGCCTGTTCCTGCTATCACGTGGGGGATGAGTTTATATTTGAGCGGTATGGGACGGCCGATGATTTCTGGCATATGGGGTTAAATACGCTGAAACAGACGGTTCACAGGGCGGAGGCCACAGCCGGCGGCACGGCGTTTCCCCACTGTTCCGAGGCGTGGGATGCCATTTCCCGGTATATTTACACCGGTTTGCAGGGCGGTTCCATTATGCGGGGATGGATGCGGGATGAGAGAGTTATGATCGCCTGCTGTTCCGACGGAACCAGGCCCGTTATTTTTAAGATTGAGAGAATGGATTATAAAGCGGTGTATGTGGAGGGACTTTGCGGCCCTGATTGGGAAAGCAGGGTGGCAGAGGCGTTAAAGGGGATCGGCGCGGTGGAGACGGTGATCTTTCGGGAGGATTACGCGGAGGTGTATCTGACGGCGGATGTGGCGGATGAGGTGCTGAAGGAGACGGTGGAAGGCTGCGGGGGAGTGAAGGTTTTGAAGGTGGAGTAGGAAAGAGTGGGAGAAATCCCCTCTTTTTTCATTTATACACAGTTTTCCCACAAAAACCCACCCCGAAAAATTGATTTTCAAAAAAACCCATGGTATGATTTTGATGTATTTTACACCACACCGCGCCCCTGCGGCGCGAAACAGAAGGAGTGCCGTCTACAGAACGGCTTAGACAGAGATACAATGGCAAACGAGATGTTAAAAAATGCTTGGAATATGATAGACAGTTACCTGGAAGGGCACTACAGCGGCGGTGACCGGGAACGGATCCGCGGGGAAATCCGCGGGATGGCGAACGGCCTGGCGGATCAGGCGGGAACCGAAAATAAGGCCCGCACCTACGAGGAGCTGCAGGAGGCCCTTTCTTCTCTCAACGAGAAAGAGAAGATCCGCAAAAACAAGGGCGTCTACTACACCCCTGCGGACGTGGTCGGGTTTATCCTGGGAAACAGCGTGAAAATGGCCTGCGGCCTTCTGCGGCCGGACAACCTCCGGGAGACGGGGCTGGAGGAGATCCCATACAGGGAGGTCTGTTTTCAAAAGACGGTGTACGATCCCACCTGCGGGTCGGGAGTATTTTTGCTGGCGGCGCTGGAGCTGAAACTAAACCTGCTGGATTATTGTTTCAACCAAAATTTCAACCAAAATCTCAACCAGAATCCCCAGGGGCAGGAACGTCCCATTCTCCCCGCAAAGCCCGACCTTCAAGCCGTCGTTTCCACCATCCGCGGAAACGACGTAAACCGGGATTCCATCGCCATCACGAAACTTCGCCTGTTCCTCTGCGTCCTGCACCGGTACGGCGTGGAGATGGCGGAGGGCCTGGGGGATGTGTTGAACGGCTGTTTCACAGACTATGACTACGTGGAGCGAAGTCCCAAGGCGGGTGAAACCTACGACATTATCATAGGAAATCCCCCCTACGTGGAGGACGGGAAAAGCGATTCCAGGCCGGACAAAAAATTTGGAAATATTTATGCCAACGTGCTGGAGCACGCGGTGCGGCAGCTAAGCCCCGGGGGCGTGATGGGATTTGTGATCCCCCTGTCCTACGTTTCCACCCCGCGGATGAAGAAAATCCGGGAGGCCCTCTATGGCACGGTGCCGGAACAGTACATTTTAAGCTATTCCGACCGGCCGGACTGCCTGTTCACCTCCGTCCACCAGAAACTCTGCATCCTATTCGGACGGAAACGGCCGGGGCCGCGGGAGATTTTCACGGGAAATTACCGCTACTGGTACCGGGAGGAGCGGCAGAACCTGTTTTCCACGGCCCAGGCGGTGAGAAACGACTGCGTGGAGGAGGGCTACATCCCGAAACTGGGGACGGAGCTGGACCGGGCCATTTACGGAAAAGTGAACGGTTTTGAGACGCCTCTTTCCAAATTGCTGGAGGGCGGCGGCGAGCCGTTATACCTGAATATGAGGGCTGCCTTCTGGATCAAGGCCTTCCGGCAGGAGCACACCGGCGCGGAGTATAAGACGTTCCTCTGCCGGAATCAAAACGAGGCCGACTACGGGATGTGCCTGCTCAATTCCTCCCTGTTCTGGTGGTACTGGATCTGTGTGTCAGACTGCTGGCACATCACCAGAAAAGAGCTGTCCGGGTTCCGGGTGCCGCGGATTTCCGATTTTTCAGAGGCAAACCGTCTGGCGAGGGCCCTGGAGGACCGCTTGGAGGAGACGAAACGGTACGTGGGCACCAAACAGACGGAATATGAGTATAAACACAGGGACTGCGTGGACGTGATCCATCAGATCGACGGGTTTATCCACGGCCTGTACGGCCTGACAGAGGAAGAAGGGCAGTATATTAAAAATTTTGCCTATCGGTACAGAATCAGCGGAGGTGTTGGAGATGGACGTAATTGACCTGTTTTCCGGGTGCGGCGGCCTGTCCCTGGGATTTATCCAGGACGGATACCAGGTGCGGCGGGCAGTGGAGTTTGACCCCGGCATCGCGGAAACGTATAAAAAGAACCACCCGGAGGTGGACGTGATCGTGGACGACATCCGAAACATCGACCAGTCCGGCGCGTTCCATCAGGGGGACGCCGACGTCATCATCGGAGGCCCGCCCTGCCAGGGCTTTTCCATGGCCGGCGCCAGGATCCGGGGCGGATTTATCGACGACCCCCGCAACTATTTGTTTAAACACTATTTCAACGTGGTGAGAACGGTAAAACCCCAGGTGTTCGTCATGGAGAACGTGAAAGGCATTCTGACCATGCAGGGCGGCGGGATTTTTAAGGAAATCCTCCGGATCTTCTCCGACGGGGAACTGCTTGGGGGAACGCCCTACGACCTCCACTACCGGGTGGTAAAGGCGGCGGAATTCGGCGTGCCCCAGAAACGGGAGCGGATGATCCTCATCGGTTCCCTGCGGCCGGTGAAGGACTTCGACGTCCTCTGGGACGCGGTGCGGGAGGAGATCCGGCGGGAAATGCCTCACTATTTCGACGCCGTCACCGTGCGGGACGCCATCGGAAATCTGGGAGAGACCTCTGCCGACGGCGTGGTAAAAAACCCCCTTCCGGCCACGGAATACGAGGCCTATCTGGCATCAGAGGGAGAGCGGATCACGAACCACACCCGGACGAACCACTCCCGGCTGGCGGTGGATCGCATGAGCCGGGTGGCAAACGGCGAAAATTTCACGGCGCTTAAGGAAACGATCCGCTCTGTCCACAGCGGGGCCTACGGAAGGCTTTGCTGGGACGAGCCGGCGCCCACCGTCACCACCAGGTTTGACACCCCGGCGGGGGGGAGGTTTATTCACCCGGAAAAGGACCGCACCCTTTCGCCCAGGGAAGCGGCGAGAATCCAGAGCTTTCCCGATAATTTTGTCTTTTATGGAACGAAAACGTCAATCTGCAAACAGATCGGAAACGCGGTGCCCCCAAAGGTTTCCTACTTTTTGGCCCGGCTGGTGCGGACGATCATAGAATCGGAGGGATGACATATGAATCCGGTCTTGGAAACGAAACTGGAAGAACTGAAAAACGCGAAGGACTACGAGTGCTGGTATCTGGTCAAGCAGCCCACGGCATTTGACAATCTCTGCTACCTGGTTTCCTTTTTAAAGGAGTTTCAGGAGGCCGGCAGGCCCGGCAACCTTCAGAGCTTTATCAGCCGCCGGATCGGGGAGGTCAACAGCCGCAAACCGGAGGTGGAGATCTCCGACAACTACCGGGCCCTGCGGGTGGCCGCCTTTTTCGGGCTGATCACCATGAACTCGGCAAAATACGACGAGGCGTCCATCACAGAGGCCTTTGAGGAAATCTGCGCCCGCTGCGGAGGGGAATTTGAGAAAAAAGAGTTGTATCAGGACATCATCCAAAGGCAGATCGAGAAAATGTACATCAGCTCTAAAGTGGACGAGGAGTATAACGGCGTCCGCAGGCAGTACCGTCTCTATCCGGTGATGCTCCTGTACAAGGTCCTCCTGGAGCTGGGGCGGGCCACAGGAGCCTACAGACTGTTTATGACGGAGTACCGGTATCTGGTGGCCACCACAAAGAAATATGAGGACTATCTGGACACCCTGTTTCAGATCCGGCTGCTGCGGCAGGACGGCACTGGCGGGACGAGCGCCCAGTTTGAGCAGTACAAGGCTAAATTTGACAATCGCCTGATTCAGGCCTTAAAGCAGCTGCCCACCTTGTACATAGACAAAAATATCATCGCCCTTCAGGCGGACGCGCTGGACGAGGTGGCAGAGACGGTGTTCCGGTTTGAAAACGGCAGGGGCGCCTTTCCGGAGGATCCGGATGCCTACTTGGAATTTTTAGGCTCCGGCCGCCCGCTGTTTGATGCGGACGAGCCCCAGGACGCGGATGTGCCCCAGGATACGGACGGACCTTGGGATATGGACGAATCCCATAGCGCGGATGGATTCCAGGATGCGGACAGCCCCTGGGAGGACGACGAAGAAACGGAATCCGCTGCGCCTTCGGACTACGACCACAGGCCTCGCCTGGAAGGCGGGACGAACGTCCTCCTCTACGGCGTCCCCGGCTCCGGAAAAAGCTGGACCATCGAGCACGAATACCGGAAAAAGGACACGAAGGTGGAACGGCTGGTATTCCATCCTGACTACACCCACTCCGACTTTGTGGGCCAGATTCTGCCTGCGGTGGGGGCAGACGGCCAGGTGAGCTATGAGTTTACCCCAGGCCCCTTCACCAGGATCCTGCGGGAGGCCTACACCCACCCCATGGAGGAATACCTCCTGATTATCGAGGAGATCAACCGTGGAAACGCTCCGGCAATTTTCGGGGATATTTTCCAGCTTTTAGACAGGAAAGCAGAGGCGGATGAATTTCCCGCCGGCACCAGCGAGTACGGCATCACCGACGCTGATATTGCCAGAATCGTCTATGAGGACGGGAAACACGAGGTGCGCATTCCCAGCAACCTCTCCATCATCGGTACCATGAACACCTCGGATCAAAACGTCTTTACCTTGGATACGGCTTTCCAGCGCAGATGGGAAATGCGGCTGGTGGAAAATAGCCTTGAGTACGTGGACAGAAAACTGGCGGACGCCCCCATTCTGGATACCGGCGTCACCTGGAAAACCTTCTGCACGAAGATGAATGACATCATTGCGGAGAACCTTGCGGGAATGATTTCCTCGGAGGACAAGCGCCTGGGGGCGTATTTCGTAAATCCGGGAGAGCTGCGGTACGCCCCGGCCATGGAAGACCGTTTCCCTGGGGAGTACAAGGAATTGTGTGGAAAAGAGCAGGCGGGGACGCTGGACAGCCAGGGACAGGAGCGCCTGGCGGAGATTCGGGCCGCCATGCGGCAAAACCGCCGGTTCCCGGAAAAGGTGATCAAATATCTGTGGGACGACGCCTTCCGGCTGAACCGGGATCTGGTCTTTGACACGGATCAGTACCGCAGCCTGGAACAGGTGATCCGGGCGTTTCTTGACGGAGAGAAGGCGGGACGCTTCCGCGTTTTCAAGGAGAGCGTGAAACAAGGGCTTATAGGCCGGGGAGAATAGGTGGTGATTCCATATGGTTTCAGAAACGTCACTGCGGGAAACGGAGGCAGAGGGCGTCCGGGCACACTGCCATGTGAATACGAATGAAGGCGGAGACCGTTTCGTCGGCATCAAGGCCGGTCCGGAAGGGGGAATGGCATTTTTCCCCATCGGGTACGGGCTGCCGGAGACGGAGGATGAGCTGCGGGCAGACATCCGCAACCTGATTCAGGTGCTGTCAGAGTTGACCACCAGGGAAGAACGGGTGCTGGCCGGCCGGGGATCTTCGGCGGCCCGCCAGGCGGAATTTCCCGTAAATGCTTACCGAACGGTGATCGAGACCTATCTTGCCGCCGGAGGGGCTTATTATGTGGAGCGAGAACCTGTCTACCGCACCGCCGTTTCCGGAAACATCCACTGGCCCAGGACGGTGCGCCGCCAAAGGCCGCTGGTGCAGCAGAAAGGGGGCGTCAGCTCCTTTGTCTACACGGAATTTTCCGTGCGGGCGTCGGAGCCGGACGAGGCCAAGCTGATCACCAGGATCCACCGTTTCTGCGTGTACGAGGCATTCCGGCGACTGGGATGGCTCTACGTTTCCCATATGCCGGAACCGCCCGGCCCCCATCCGGACGTGAAAACGTCTCTGGCCGTCCTAAACGGAAAGCTGGCCGCCACCAACGACGACCGGAAACGGACCCTGTTTCAGGCCATGAGGGATATGCTCCTGTCCCTGGACGAGGAACATCCGGAGATGGAGGTTTCCTTCGGCACAGAGAACTTCGAGCGGGTGTGGGAAAAGCTGGTGAACCGGGCCTTTGGGGTGCGGGACAAGAGCCGCTATTTTCCCCAAGCCAGGTGGTATTTAAAATATAATAAAAACGGGGAAAGGCGGCCGCTTTTGCCGGACACGGTCATGGTCTGGGACGGCAAAACCTACGTGCTGGACGCGAAGTGCTACCGCTACGGCTGCACCGGCAATCCTGACCATCTGCCCGGCAGCTCCTCCATTCACAAGCAGATCACCTACGGCGAGTACATCGAGCGGGCCTGCGGGGTAGATCCGGACACCCTGTTTAACGCCTTTATCATGCCCTACAACTGTGCCAGGAACCCCTTTGGCCTGAAGGGGGAGATGGAGGTAATCGGCGAGGCTGTGGGAGACTGGCGGGAAAATCGGAAATATTACGAGAGGATCCAGGGAATCCTGGTGGATACCAGGCATTTGATGCGCCACTACGCCGGAAATACAGAAGAAGAAAAACAGAAACTGGCCGATTGTATTGAAACCGGGCTGGCGGCCGGGCCGGCGCGGGGATCCGCCTCAGGAGAATAGACTATGCTTACATCATTGATCATACCCTGCTACAACGAGGAGCAGGCGCTCCCCATCCTCTACCGCAGCCTGTGGGAAGTGGCGGAGGAATTGGGGAAAACGAGCGAATTTGAATTTATTTTTGTGGATGACGGCTCCCGGGACGGGACGCTGAGGCTCTTAAAGGAGCTGGCGGACCAGGATGAGCGGGTGGCTTACCTGGCGTTTTCCAGGAATTTCGGAAAGGAAGCGGCCATGTACGCCGGGCTGAAAAATGCCCGCGGGGACTATGTGGCCATTATGGACGCGGATATGCAGGACCCGCCGTCCTTGCTGCCGGAAATGTTCCGGCTCATGGAAGAAGGTTATGACAGCGTGGCCACCAGGCGGGTGTCGCGGGCGGGAGAGCCCAGGCTGCGCTCCCTGGGAGCCAGGATGTTTTACCGGGTGATCAACCGGATCTCCGACGCGGACATCGTGGACGGAGCCAGGGATTTCCGGCTGATGAAACGGGAGATGGTGGACGCGGTGGTGGCCATGAGCGAATACCATCGGTTTTCCAAAGGAATTTTCGGCTGGGTGGGGTTCCGTACCTGCTGGCTGCCCTTTGAGAACGTGGAGCGGGCGGCGGGGGAGACGAAGTGGAGCTTTTGGGGGCTGTTAAAATACTCTGTGGAAGGGATTATCAATTTCTCCCAGGCCCCTCTTTCCATCGCTTCCTGGTGCGGCATCGGGCTCACGGGAGTGTCCTTTCTCATGGTGCTGTTTATCGTGGTGAGAAAGCTCCTCTTTGGCGACCCGGTAGCCGGATGGCCGTCCTTAGCCTGCATTATCGTGTTTTTAGGGGGGATTCAGCTCCTCTGCATGGGCATCATGGGCCAGTATATCGCCAAAACCTACATGGAAGTAAAGGGCCGCCCCCACTATATCATCGGGGAGACGAACCGGGATGGTGTGAAAAAAATATCGTAAGATTCTTTAAAAATCCGTAATGTTTTTGTTATTGAATGCGTCTGCTGAAACCGTTATGATAGGAGGGTAAACGGACATGACCGCTGGCGCGGTCATCACGAATTATGAAAGCCAGATGGCTCCACACCTACGGCGTTCCCGCCATCTGCCGATGGTATTCGAAATCCGGGCTACCGCCCTACTTTCTCATACCATCTAGCCCGTCTGATGCCGATATATCTGTGCGCGCGAGCGCGCCCATCTATATCGCCGCCATCCGGGGCTTTCAGAGTAATAATTTGACAGAATTGGAGGCAGAAGCAATGATGAAAAAGCGTTGGATCAAAGGAACGGCAGCCCTTTTGTGCGCGGCTTTCCTCTGCGCGGCGGGCGGGGCCACGGCCCTGGCGGAAAACGGCGCCGCGGCGGAGACGGAGACAGAGGCGGCGGAGGAGCTGACGGTGAATACGGACGCGGCGATTACGTCCTGTGTGATCGCCGGCGATAAAAATACCATCCAGGTGACGGCCGAAGGCAACGGCGACATGGCAAACACCGACGGATATTTATACCTGTTTGAGTTAAAGCCCTACGAGAGTGAAATCGGCAGCCGGACGGACTACGCCGCCTGGGCAAACGGTGGGACGTCGGCGTCCTTTAACCTGTCCTTAAACCGGGGGACGGCGTCAGACCGCCTCTACAGCCGGTTTGTGGTGGCGGTGCTGACGAAGGACGGCTATCAGGAGATCAGCAAGCCCCACTACATCACCAACCCGGAGCTGGTGGCGCCAAACCAGAATCCCTACAAGGCCCCTCTGTCCAAAAAGGGGCTGCAGATGGAGATCAGCCAGATCGGGGACGCCTTCCAGCTGGGAGTGAAACACAGCAGCGTCAATATCGCCTTTCACCAGATCCTGGGGAGCGGCATTGACTACGAGTACGACGGCAAGGTGTACCATTTCAGCAAGCCGGTGATTGAGAGCTATGACGCCACCATCAGCGCCATGTCCAACAAGGACATCACGGTGACCGCCATCATTTTAAACGGATGGAATCCGGCCACCCCCGACCTGATCGTGCCGGGCACCACCCAGAAGTCCAATGTGTTTTACTATATGCCGAACGTGACCACCCAGGCCGGTTTCGAGCAGACCAGGGCCATCGCCGCCTTCCTGGCGGAGCGCTATGACGGCTCCAATCCGGACTACGGCAAGGTTTCCAACTGGATCATCGGAAACGAGATCAACAACCAGCAGTGGAACCACATGGGCGCCACCAGTATTTCCAATTACGTGCAGACGTACCAGGACGCGTTCCGGGTATTCTACACCGCTATCAAGAGTACCAGCGCCAATGACCGGGTATTTTTCTCCCTGGATTACAACTGGCACAACGAGGCCGACGGGCAGTTGAAGTACGGCGGCAAGGACATCATCGACTATTTCAATTCCATCGCCAACGTGCAGGGCCAGATGGACTGGGGCGTGGCCTACCATCCCTATCCCTGCCCCATGACGGACGCGGTGTTCTGGGATGACGCCAAAACCGGGCTGATTACCAATGATTTAAACTCCCCGGTGGTGAACTTTATTAACTTAAACGTGCTCACGGATTACCTGGCCACCCCGGCCTTCCAGAAACCCAATGGCCAGGTGAGAAATATCATGCTCACAGAGGAAGGCTTTACGGCCACCAACGCCAAGGGGGACGATCTGTCCCTGGTGCAGGCGGCGGCGTACGCCTATTCCTACTATCTGGTGGACAGCAATCCCTACATTGACGCCTACATTTTAAGCCGCCAGGTGGATGCCCCGTCGGAGGTAAATATGGGGCTGGCCTTTGGGCTTTGGAGCTGTGACATGAGCCAGCCGAATCAGATTATTCCCCAGAAACGGCGGAAACTCTGGGAGGTATTCCGGGACATCGACAATTCAAAAAAGACCCTGGAGACCACGGAATTTGCCAAATCCATCATTGGAATTGACAAGTGGAGCGATGTGGTGCCGAACTTTAAATGGAGATCCCAGGAGTAGGCAGACGGAGACGAGGAGAGTCCCGGCGCGGCGGAGATGGCCGTGCCGGGATTTTTTGTAGTAGGAAACTGCGTTCCCTATGACACAAAAGCCTCCGGCGGGAGGCGCACTCCGCGCAGAGGAATATGGCTGCTGACGCAGCCGCGCTCCGGCGCGAGTGTGCGCCAAGCGCACACT
>NZ_NFLE01000002.1 GCF_002160755.1 Lachnoclostridium sp. An14 | reverse complement strand
CGACCACTGGTGTATCTGTTAGGTATCAGGCCTATGGCAGAGTAGCCAAGTCGGGACGGGATAAACGCTGAAGGCATCTAAGCGTGAAGCCCCCCTCAAGATGAGATATCCCATTCTGTAAGGAAGTAAGACCCCTTGAAGACGACGAGGTAGATAGGGCAGAGGTGGAAGTGCGGTAACGTATGGAGCTGACTGTCACTAATCGGTCGAGGGCTTGACCAGGAAGTTGTGTTAGGATGTGCGGTTTATTTGATGTGTGGTTTTGAGGGTACGTTCCCTTAAACCGAATATGGTTTTAAAATGCGCGAGTGGCTCAGGGGTGGAGCACCACCTTGCCAAGGTGGGGGCCGCGGGTTCGAATCCCGTCTCGCGCTTTTCTTTTTATCTTATTGGGCGTGATCCTGCGAGTGGCGGGAGGCACGGCCTTTTTTGTGTCATGAGAAACGTAGTTTCCCATGACACAAAAGCCTCCGGCGGGAGGCGCGCTCCGCGCAGAGGAAGATGGCTGCTGACACAGTCGCGCTCCGGCGCAGGTGTGCGCCAAGCGCACACTTTTTTTAAAGAGAATTTTCATAAAAGCAGGAGTTTCTTTTCAATGGGAAAAGGGAAAAAGAAGGGATAGGCAGAGGCTGCCGAATTGTGTATTTCCCGACAGCCCCGGCATTTAAGAGAATTCAGAGGCAAAATGATTGAAAAGAATGGGATAGAGGCCTTCCAGGACTTCCGGGAAGGCGGAGGGTTCCGGCAGGGTGAGAAAAGAAATACGGAAGGAATAGGAGCGGCTTAAGGGAATTTCTCTTAAGCCGTTTTCTTTTTCGCCCTGTTGGCGGAGAAACTGGCCGGGTAGAAAGGCGGCCAGAGGCATGGCGAGAAGGAGGGCGGCGGTGGCCGCAAGGTTTTCCGTTTGGAAGACAGCGGTGGGATGCAGCTGTTCCTGCAGGCAGATGCCGGCGCAGATCTGATGCCAGAGGGTGCCTTCCGGGGGCAGGACGGCCGGGAAAGAGGGTTCAATATGTTCCAGAGCCGGGGAAACGGCCAGAAGGATCCGGTCGCTTCCAAGGGGACGGGAATGCAGGGCAGAAGATAAGGTTTCCTGCCGCTCGATGACAATGGCAGCATCCAGCCTTTCCTCCAAAAGCCCCTGTCTGGCGGGGCCGGCATCCATGGAATGGAGGCGGAGTAAGACGCCGGGGAAGGCGGAGGCAAAGAGAGGAGCGCAGTGGATCAGAACAGAGGGCTCCAGAAAGCCGGGTACAGCCAGACGGATGGCGGGTGCGGTCTGAGGATGGGAGTGTTCCAGCTTTTTGGAAAGGCTTAGAATTATCAGAGCTCCGTTTACGTAAATGCGCCCGGCATCAGTGAGGAGAAATTCCTTGTTGTGGCGGTAGAACAGGGGCGGGAGATGCTCCGTTTCCTCCAGGCGTTTCAGGTATTGGCTCAGAGCGGACGGGGAGAGGAAAAATCGTTTGGCGGCTTTGGAGATGGACCGCTCCTCTGCGATAGCGGCGATGTATTCTAACTGTTTTAAATCCATGAGGGGCCTCCTGGTAAATTATGGCTCAAATTCCTTCAGGATTTCCCGGACGGGTTCGTTGGGATCCATGAAGAAATGAGGATGTGTTCGGTTTCGCACGGTGTAGCGGTAGCACAGGTAAATCAGGTGACGCTCCGGTTCGGTGAGGACGCGGTTCCCCTGAACCAGAAGTCCGGTGTTGAGCCACAGACGGGGCTCCAGGGAGAAGTAGCGGATGCCGGATGCCGCATAGACGTGGGTGGCCGGCAGGATCCCGCAGCCCAGGCCGGACTGTATCATTTCCCGGAGGATCAGCACATTGTCCGTTCGGAAAATGATGGTGGGGGAAAAGTCAAACTGGCGGAAGTAGGCGCTGGTAAGCTGAAACAGGGTAGTGGATTCTCCCGCCATAATAAAGGGGACGTCTTCCGCCTCTTTCAGAGGGAGGGAAACGGGCTCTCCGTAGAGGGGCGTGGCCTTTTCGTAGATCGGATGGTGCTGGGATACGGCCAGCAGTAGCTCCTGACGGGCAAAGCGGAGAAAGCGCAGGCCGCTTTCTGGCGCGTTTCCGCTGGTGGCGATGAGAACATCAATCTGACGCTGTTTTAAGGCAGTGGTCAGCTCTTTCATATATCCCTCCCGGTGCAGGAGCTGGATTTTTGGGTAAGCGGGGGAAAATTCTTTGAAAATGCTGGAGTAGATGGCAGCTCCGTTGTGGGGAGTGGAGCCGAGGACCAGCTTGGAGGTATAAGGATTTTCCAGGGCCTCAATGGCATGGTAGGTCTGACGCTTGACCGCGACGATCTGCTCCGCGGTCAGAAGGTAGTTCCGGCCGGAGGCGGTGGGGGAGAGGTAGCGGGTGGAGCGCTCAAAAAGGGCGTATCCCAGCTGGCGTTCCAGGGCGGACAGAAAGTGGCTGAGGGCGGATTGGGAAATTCCCAGGCGCCTGGCGGCCAGGGAGAGAGAGCCTTCCTGAAGGATGGCCAGAGGGTATTCGTACATTCTAATATCCATAAAAATTCCTCTTATTTATGAGTTTTTATTAAATTATATATGAGAGGATACTGGTTGTCAACGGCGGAGGTTTTATTTAAAATGTATATAAATAAAAGAAAATCACCAAAAAATTAGGATAAAAATAAGAAGAAAACGAGGACTAATCAAAAGGAACTTATTATTATTTGTGAAAGATAAGGGGATTTTCGAGGAAGGAAAGGAAGGGACAAGGGATGGTAGCAAAGACAATGCCGGCCATGGACAGCCTGAAATTGGACCGGGATCACTATTACCAGCAGCCGCTGACCGGGTTTTACCGGCTGCCGTGTACCGTGCGGCAGGGAGAGGAGAGAGAGGCGGCTGTTTATATTCCGGAGAACAGTGAATTTAATCAGCCGACGGTGATGATTTTTGTGCCGGAGGGAGTGGACTTGGGCGCGTTTCTGGAAGACAGCGGCTGGGCGCAGGCGGCAGAGGAGGAAAAGCTGTACCTGGTGATCCTGGAGCCGGAGCAGGGGGTGTGGAAAGGCCAGGGAGAGGAGCGGGCCTATGTGGACAGCGTGCTGAAACGCATTGGGGCAAGGCCGCTGTTTTGTCCGCTGGCGTACCGGATTTACGGAGCCGGATATGGGGCTGGCGCGGATGTCCTTATGGGGCATATGCTGCGGACGCCGCAGAAGTGGGCTGGAGTGCTCCTTGCCGGGCCGGCCGGACTGACAGAGGAGGAGGCGGAGGAGTTGAGAAAAACTCCCACTTCGGTGCCGGGCGTGAATTTGAGCCAGGTGCAGATGCCGGCGTGGATCGCGGCGGAGGAGGTGACTCCGGAAGTGAAACGGCTGATGGATTATTTAAGGGAAGCCAACCATTCGCAGCAGGTTCCGCAGCAGCCGGAGCCTGAGGTTCTGGCTTATATGCCGGAGAAAGGCGGCACTTTGGATGAGCACTGGTGCGCTCCCGTCTATTTTTCGGAAATGAAGTGGAAGAATACGCTGAGCGCGGAGTTTGGCCGGATGGTGTACCGAAGGCTGTGGAAGGGAACTGGCCGTTACGGCGGGAACGGCAACGGGGCGCTGCGCCATAACGGAGATATTAGGGAGCGGGGGTTTAAACGGTTCGCGGAGAAGGTGCCGGGGGGCTACGGGGATCCGGAGACGGATTACTACCGCCGGGAGTGGTGGATCTATGAGCCGAAGGAGAAACCGGAGAGTGGCCGTTTTCCGACGGTGTTTCTCTTTCACGGGGCGGGAGGCAGCGCCGACGAGATTGGGGACCGGTCGGGCTGGGCGGAGCTGGCGGAAAAAGAGGGCATTCTTTTAGTGTGTCCCGGCGCGTCCGTGGAAAACGTGGTCCGCACCATAAACGGCAATACCACCAACAATCTGTTCCGCAGCCGCTGGAATACAGGAAAGCCCAAATGTGAGTGTCCCGGCGACATGGTGTTCCTGGACTATCTCTATCAGTGGGTGACGGAGCGCTATCCCGTAGACCGGACACGGGTCTATGCCACCGGGCAGTCCTCCGGGGGAATGATGGCCTGGGCCTGCGCCGCGTACCGTCCCGATTATTTTGCCGCCGCCGCGCCGGTGTCGGCGAAAAATATCAATAAGATTGACGGGGAGGAGCCCTTCGTGGAGAAATCCCCGGTGCCGGTGATGGCGTTTCTGGGTGTGGAGGACCGGGTATTTCCGGGAGGTTTCGGCACGGAGGACGCGGGAGCGCTGGTAAATTATTGGTGTGGTCGTTATCACACGGACCGGCAGTGGGGGGATTACACTTATATGGGGACGGGGGACCGTTTCAGCAGCAGACAGGGGCTGCTTACCAATTATGTATTTAAAACGGAGAGCGGCGTGCCCATGCTTCACCTCGCGGAGGTGGAGACGAAAACCCACGCGGTGCTGCCGTCGGAGTGCCGCATGATTTGGGAGGAGTGGTTCTCGCGGTTTACGAAGGACGAGGATACGAAGGCGCTGCGCTACCAGGGGAAACTGGTGGAGTTCTGATCACGGAGGAGAAAAAATATGGATATGCTTACAGTTGTAGCGATTTTGATGGTGGGAACTGTCATCGCGTCGGTTTTTCTGAAGAAGGTTCCGATGCAGTTTACTCTCTGCATCATTCCCGTTGTGTGCGGGCTGATTCTGGGGTATCCCATAAAGGAAATCGGGGACATTGCCATGAGTCAGATCATGAAGTCTATGCAGTCCGCAGGTATCATGTGTCTGTTTGCCATGATCTATTTTACCATGCTCAGCGAGACGGGGATGTTTAATACCATTACCAGGCAGCTGATCAAGCTGACCAGGGGGCGGGTGAGCGTGTATATGGTTATGATTCTCACCAGCCTGGTGGCGGGAATCGGCATGATGACCGCGACGGTAGTCACCGCTTATACCATCGTGTTTCCGGCGATGATGCCGCTGTATAAAAAGATGAAATTTGACCGGGCGGCAGCGATGATAATCGCCCAGACGGCCATTGCGGGAATGTGTTTCCTGCCCTGGGGAATCGCGGTGGTAAACTCCTCCGTATTTGCCAGCGTGGACGCCATGGAGCTGTCCAGACGGCTGATTCCGGTGGCGTTCTGCTTTATCCCGGCGATTGTGCTGCAGTGGGTGTATTTTGGGATTCAGCACAAGCGCCAGGGACTGCCCATGATGGTGGAGTGGTCGGAGGAAAATGAGACGGAGGAGGAGAATCCTCTGAGACGGCCAAAGCTGTTCTGGATCAACCTGGTGATCTTCCTGGCTGTCATTGCCGCTCTGGTTACGGCCGCGGTGCCGTCCTATCTGGTATTTATCATCGCCTCCTTCCTGACGATCATGATTGACTACCGGGAGCCGAAGGACTACCAGAAAATGCTCAACAAGGCGGCGGGACGGTTTGGAGGCACGATGATGATGTTAATCGGAATCTCCGTGTTTTTGGGGATTTTCAATGAGACGGGGATGGTAAATGCTCTGGCGGCGGCTGTGGTGGGCGCGTTCCCGGCGGTTCTGACCAGGTACATCCATCTGTTTTTGGCGGCTATCATGGTGCTGGTGATCCGGTTTATGCCCAACAAGATTTACAATTCTATGTATCCGGCTCTCATTTCCATGGGCAGCAGCTACGGCCTGGCGGGCGTGGACGTGATCGCCCCCTTCGTCTGCAATATGTCCCTGGCGACGGGAATTTCCCCGTTTACAGCTACCACCCATGTGGGCGTTTCCCTGCTGGAGCTGGACATCGAGGAATATTGCCGGAAGGGCGTGCCGGTGATGGAGGTCACCAACCTGATGATTATTGTGATCGCCCTGTGCGTGGGAGTGATCCGGTAATCCGGCGGGACTGGAAACTGGGACGGCGTGAAAAAAAGGTGGGAAACCGTGAGAGAAATCCGCGGTTTCCCACCTTTTTCACGTCATAGAAAACGATATTTTCTATGGCGCAAAAGCCTCCGGTGAGGGCTGACATGGTTCATTTTTTCTTCCGGTCTTTCCCTGTTCCGTTTTCCTCCCGCAGCTGGTCAATCAGGTTTTCGATGATCTGTTTTTTTAAATAGACGTCGAAGGCCAGCTCGCTGATAAAGCAAAAGAGCCTCAAGGATTCCCGTTCGTCTTCCGGGGCGGAGGAGAAGGTCTGTTCGGCGGCGGCGAACTTCTGATGAACGTCCTCCAGCAGCCGGGATTTCTGCTCGTCCCGCAGGGAGAAGATCTCGCTGTAGATGTCCTCCAGTTTCACCGGGGAATCGGTCCGGAAATGCTGTTCCGTGATGGGGGACAGCAGGGTGTCGATGTCGGTGATGGACAGCAGGTTCTTGTAGTAATAGATAAAAATAAGCAGGAGCATATGGTCCTTGGAGTATTTCTTGCGATCCGGGGGCGGCAGGAGGTTGTTCTTGGCATAGTTGTTGATCATGGTCTTTGTGAGGACCTTGTCGCCGTCGTTTCGTTTGAAATCCTTGAGATGCTCCTCCATAAAGGTGGTTACCTGGTCCATGTAGAGGGGGATCTCAGGGATCTGGGAGGCCCGGATATGGGACAGCTGGTCCAGACGGCCTAACATCTCTTGTAAGCGTTCTTCATTTGTTTTCATTTCGTCACCTCATATCCCTATTATATAGTATTAAAAACTAGATGGCAAGAGGTCCAAAAAACTTTGTTCGGCTGGGAAAAAATTGGGGTAACAGTTCAGCCATGTCATTCATAATTTGACGGATTTTTAAAATTGGCTAACGTGAAACGTTATTAGCCGTCAAATGATTCATGTCGGGCGTCCGCCCTATAGAAACATATGGCAAAAAACTGCTTAGTGAGCAAGCTCCCACGCAGTATTTTGCCATATGTTTCTGCATGGCTGAACTGTTACAAATTGGGCAAAGAGTCTGATTTTCACTGTTTCGGCCTTGGGGGGCATTTTTTGGGTGAAATCTCGTTTCGCCGAAACGGCTGTTTTTGCGGTCCGGACCGGTTTTCCCGGGGATCATTCCCGCGCGGAACGGGTGGGGCCGTGCTCATCCTTCCCGGCTGCCGGTCTGGGAATAGGTGCACAGGAACCGGTAGAAATCCCGCACTGCCGGGTTTTTCCAGCCGTGGTCGTAGATGGTGAGCAGGATGGAGCGGCGGCACACCGGGTCCCGGATGGGGAGGAGAACGGCGGATTTTGTGTTCAGTTCTCCCCAGGATTTGATGGGCCAGAAGGCAATCCCCAGGCCGGCGCCGGTGAGGTTTTTTACGGATTCCGGGTTGTCGCTCTCGAAGATGATGTGGGGCGTGAACCCGGCGCTCTGGCAGAAGGCGTCGCAGAAGGCCCGGATGAGCCGGGATTTGTCCAGGCTGATAAAATCCTCGTGGGCCATGTCGGAAAGCCGGATGTAGGGCTGGGCGGCAAAGCGGGAGGAGGCGGGCACCGCCATGAAAAACTCCTCCTCCAGGATCACGGTGTTCCGGTCTGAGAGAGGGACGGTGCCGATCATGGAGGTGACGTTGATGTCGATGAGCTCGTCCGGTTCCTTCTGGGAGAGGATAAAGCTCACGTCCGGGTGGATGGCCTTGTAGTCGATGATGCAGGTGGTCACGTAGGAGGAGGCGGCCATGAGGTTTAAGCGCACCAGATGGTTGGCGGTGTACTGGGACTCCTGAAGCTCGGTCTGCAGGCCGTCGATGGAGTGGAGAATGGGGCGCAGCTTTTTTTCCAGGAGCCGGCCGTGCTCATTTAAGGCGATGCGGTGGCGGGAACGGTCGAAAAGCTCCACTCCCAGCTCCGTTTCCAGCCGTTTGATGGACTGAGAAAGGGCGGGCTGGGCAATATGGAGTTCTTCCGCTGCCTTTGTCATATTTTCGTATTTTGCCGCTGTCATAAAGTAGCGAAATTGCAGTAATTCCATAAGTCCCCTTTCGTCAAAATGAACAATCATAACATGAATGTTATTATACCATAAAATTTATATATTGGATATTATGTTTTTTATGGCTATACTTAGGTAGTTGTAAGCGAGAACGCCCCTAAGAGGGAGAGAGGAAGGATGCCATACGGATATAGCAGAACGAATTGTGGAGGAATTGAGCTCCAAGACAGCATTTGTGATCCCGGTGTTTGGAGGGATCCCGGTGGGAGAATCGGTGGTGGTCACCTGGATCATCATGGCGGCCCTTACCATCGCGTCCATGGTGTTTGTCCAGGGACTGCGGGTGGAAAATGTGGGAAAGAAACAGCTGGCGCTGGAGGCCGGCATCGGGTTTCTCCGCGATTTCTTCCAGGACCTTTTAGGGGAAGAAGGAGCGGGATACATTCCCTATCTGATCACGGTGGCCATTTACATCGGCATCGCCAACCTGATCGGGCTTTTGGGATTTACGCCGCCCACCAAGGACATCAACGTGACGGCGGGGCTAGCCATCTGCAGCATCGCGGTGATCGAATACGCCGGATTTCACAGAAAAGGGCTGAAGGGGTGGCTGAAAAGTTTCGCGGAGCCCATTCCCCTGATTACGCCCATCAACATCCTGGAAATCTTTATCCGTCCCGTGTCGCTGTGTATGCGTCTGTTCGGAAATGTGCTGGGAGCGTTTGTGGTGATGGAGCTGATCAAGATCGTGTGCCCGGTGGCACTTCCGGTCCCCTTCAGCTGTTATTTTGACATTTTTGACGGGCTGATTCAGGCCTATGTATTTGTGTTTCTGACGTCCCTTTTCATCAAAGAGGCGCTGGAGTAAAACGGAAACAAAAAACGGATGAAAAGAAAAGGAGAGAATGATTATGTCAACAGTAGCGATTGGAGCAGCAGTAGCGGCATTAACAGGTATTGGAGCAGGCGTGGGCATCGGCCTGGCGACCTACAAGGCGGTGGACGCCATCGCGAGACAGCCGGAGGCGGAGAGCAAGATCAGCAAGGCCCTGCTCCTTGGATGCGCCCTGGCGGAGGCAACGGCCATTTACGGCTTTGTGGTAGCCCTGCTGATTATCTTTACATTATAATCCACAGAGAAAGGCGGCGGGGAAACGATGCTCAGCATAAATATGAATCTTGTCTGGACCATCTTAAACCTGATCATCCTTTATGCCCTGTTGAAACGGTTTCTCATCGGCCCGGTGACGGCCATTATGGACGAGAGACGGGCGCTGATTGAGGACTCCATGGCAAACGCCAGAACGCGTGAGGCGGAGAGCGAGGCTTTGAAAAGACGCTACGAGGAGAGGCTGAAAGCGGCTGACGGCGAGGCCGCCAGGATTTTGGAGGAGGCCAGAAAGCAGGCGAAGGCCGAGGAGGAGCGGATGATGAGAGACGCGGGAAACCAGGCCAGAAAGGTGCTGGAGGAGGCGCGGGCGGCAGCGGAACGGGAGCGGGAAGACGCTCTTTCCGGCGCCCGTGCCCAGATCGGCGAGCTGGCGGTGCTGGCGGCGAGAAAGCTCCTTTCCGGCGGGGATGCCGGGGCGGACGGGAAATGTTACGATGAGTTTCTCAGTTCGCGGGAGCTGTCCATTTCCGAGCCTTCCAGGTCCGTTTCGCGGGAGCCTGTGAAATAAAAGCCCGCGGCGGGAACGGAGCGGAAACGCCCGTGTGTTTGGAGAGAAAGAGGAGAGACGATGACACAGACGGCAATGTGCTATGGAACCGTTCTTTATGAGCTTTCCGTGCCGGAAACTGCGGTGGAGCAGGCGAGGGCCGTGATCGAGGCGGCACCGGAGACGGTGCGGGTGCTGCAAAGCCCGGTCATTTCCCTGGAGAAAAAGGAGCGGGTGATCGAGAGGATCTTCCCGGCGGAGATGAAAAATTTCCTCAAGGTGGTCTGCAAATACGGAAATGCGGCCCTTCTTGCGGAAATTTTTTCCGCCTACCGCAGGGTGTACTGTGAGAAAAACGGCATTCTGCCCGCCAGGCTCACCTACGTGACGGCGCCGGATGAACGGCAGCTGGCGGGAATCAGGGAGCTTTTAAAGGAGCGTTACCAGGCAGAAACGGTAGATTTGGAACTGAAAGAGGATAGGAGCCTGATGGGCGGCTTTGTGATCGAGGCGGCCGGTCAGGAGACGGACTGCAGCCTGAAGGGAAGGCTGGCACGTCTGGAGGAAAGACTGACCCGGAGGTGAGAGGCGTGAGCGCAGTAAATTCAGAAGAAATTATTTCCATCCTGCGGGAGGAAATCGAACAGTTTGACATGGAGGTTTCCCCCCAGGATGTGGGCGAGGTCATCAGCGTGGGAGATGGAATCGCCACCATATACGGGATTGATCACGCTATGTACGGCGAGATCGTGACTTTTTCATGCGGCGTCAAGGGCATGGTCCA
This sequence comes from Lachnoclostridium sp. An14, assembly GCF_002160755.1. Lineage (GTDB taxonomy): Bacteria > Bacillota > Clostridia > Lachnospirales > Lachnospiraceae > Lachnoclostridium_A. Next base: position 198,813 of record NZ_NFLE01000002.1, on the reverse strand, counting down.
GGACATCCGCAGAAATGAGATTGGCGTCATCGTATTCGGCCATGACAGAGAGATCAAAGAGGGCTCGAAGGTGTACCGGACGAAGAAGATGGCCGGCATCCCCGTGGGAGACGGCTTTACCGGCAGAGTGGTGAATGCCCTGGGCGCTCCCATCGACGGAAAAGGGGAGATCAAGGCGGAGGGCTACCGGCCGGTGGAGCAGGAGGCCCCCGGCATCGTGGAGCGGAAATCCGTTTCCGTGCCCATGGAGACGGGAATTTTGGCCATTGACTCCATGTTCCCCATTGGACGGGGACAGAGGGAGCTGATTATCGGCGACCGGCAGACGGGCAAGACGGCCATTGCCACCGACGCCATTTTAAATCAGAAGGGAAAGGGCGTGCTCTGTATTTACGTGGCCATCGGCCAGAAGGCCTCCACGGTGGCGAAGCTGGTGTCCACCCTGGAAAAGCACGGGGCTATGGAGTACACCACCGTATTTTCCGCTACGGCCAGCGAGAGCGCGCCCATGCAGTACATAATCCCCTACGCGGCGACGGCCCTGGCGGAGTATTTTATGTATAAGGGAAAGGACGTGCTCATCGTCTATGATGATCTGTCCAAGCACGCGGTGGCGTACCGGGCGTTGTCCCTGCTTTTGGAGCGCTCTCCGGGTCGGGAGGCCTATCCCGGCGACGTGTTCTACCTGCACTCCAGGCTGTTGGAGCGTTCCAGCCGCTTAAACGAGGAGGCGGGGGGCGGCTCCATCACGGCTCTGCCCATTATTGAGACCCAGGCGGGGGACGTTTCCGCCTACATTCCCACCAATGTGATTTCCATTACCGACGGGCAGATTTTCCTGGAGAGCGACCTGTTTTTCTCCGGAAACCGGCCGGCGGTGAACGTGGGACTTTCCGTTTCCCGTGTGGGCGGGGCGGCACAGACGAAGGCCATGAAAAAGGCCAGCGGAAGTCTGAGAGTGGATCTGGCCCAGTTCCGGGAGATGGAGGTGTTTACCCAGTTCAGCTCCGATCTGGACGAGGCCACGAAGGCCCAGTTACAGTACGGGAAATGCCTGATGGAGCTGTTAAAGCAGCCTCAGAGCCAGCCCCTTTCCATGCACCGCCAGGTGATCACCCTCTGGGCGGCCACCCACAAGGTTTTGACGGATGTGGACGTGAAGGAGTTAAAACGGGTGCAGATGGAAATGCTGGACTACTTTGACGACCGCTACCCGGAGATCGGGCGGGAGCTGGAGGAGACGAAGGCCCTTAGCGACGAGCTGGGAGAAAGGATCATCGAGACGGCCAGAGAGTTCTTAAAGAAAAGCAGGTGACGGTATGGCGAGCGCAAAGGAAATTCAAAACCGGATCAAGAGCGTGAAGGATACGAGAAAAATCACCAGCGCCATGTATATGATTTCTTCCTCCAAGCTGAAACGGGCCAAGAAGGTGCTGGCGGATACGGAGCCCTACTTTTTCGCCCTCCGTTCCGCCATCGCCAGGGTTTTGCGCCACGTGCCGGACATGGAGCACCGGTATTTTGACTCCAGGAGCCGGATCCGTCCGGAGGACCGGAAGATCGGCTATATCCTGGTGTCCGGGGACAAGGGACTGGCGGGGGCGTACAACCACAACGTGTTTAAAATGGCGGAGGAACGGATCGCCGGCCCCGGCAGTTTCCGGCTGTTTGTGCTGGGAGAGGTGGGGCGGCAGTATTTCGCCAAAAAGCAGATGGACGTGGACACGGATTTCCGCTATACCGTTCAGAAACCTACCATGCACCGGGCCAGGGTGATCGCGGAGCGGATGATCGACCTCTATCTGACGGGGGCCCTGGACGAGGTGTATATCATTTACACCCAGATGGTGAATTCCGTCACCATGGAGGCGGAGGTAGAGCAGCTTCTGCCGCTGAACAAGGTGACCTTTAACGATCCCCATATGGTAAAGGATATGGCGGCTGTGCATCAGGAGGAAATCCAGTTTACCCCGTCCCCGGAGGCGGTGATCGACAGCATTGTGCCCAACTATTTAAGCGGCATGATCTACAGCTGCCTGGTGGAATCCTACGCCAGTGAGCACAATTCCCGGATGATGGCCATGGAGGCGGCGACCGCCAGCGCCGACGAGATGTTAAAGGAGCTGTCCATCCAGTACAACCGGGTGCGGCAGGCGGCCATCACCCAGGAGATCACAGAGGTCATCAGCGGTGCGAAAGCGCAGAAAAAGAGGAGGCGTTAGCGTATGAATAGAGGAAAGATCGTACAGGTCATGGGGCCTGTGGTAGATGTGGAATTTGAAAACAGAGAATCCCTCCCAAACATCAAGGACGCCCTCACCGTGGAAAACGGCGGCAGGACAGCTGTGATGGAGGTGGCTCAGCACGTGGGGAACAACACGGTCCGCTGCATTATGCTGGCCTCCAGCGAGGGGCTTTGCCGGGATATGGAAGTGACGGCCACAGGCCAGGGAATCGCCGTTCCCGTGGGGGAAAAGACCCTGGGGCGGCTGTTTAACGTGCTGGGAGAGGCCATCGACGGGGGAGAGAGCCTGGAAAAGGAGGAGCACTGGGTCATCCACCGGGATCCCCCTTCTTTTGAGGACCAGAGCCCTGTGGTGGAAATCCTGGAGACGGGAATCAAGGTCATCGACCTTCTGGCCCCCTACGCCAAGGGCGGAAAGATCGGCCTTTTTGGAGGAGCCGGAGTGGGAAAGACGGTGCTCATCCAGGAGCTGATCAGCAATATCGCCACGGAGCACGGCGGCTACTCCATATTCACCGGCGTGGGCGAGCGTTCCCGTGAGGGAAATGATTTGTGGACGGAGATGAAGGAGTCCGGGGTGCTGGAAAAGACGGCTTTGGTGTTCGGGCAGATGAATGAGCCGCCGGGAGCCAGAATGCGGGTGGCGGAAACGGGGCTTACCATGGCGGAGTATTTCCGGGACCGGGAGCACCAGAATGTGCTGCTGTTTATTGACAACATTTTCCGTTTCACCCAGGCGGGTTCTGAGGTGTCGGCCCTTCTGGGACGGATGCCTTCGGCGGTGGGATACCAGCCCACCCTGGCTACGGAGATGGGAGAGCTGCAGGAGCGGATCGCGTCCACAAGGGATGGTTCTGTCACCTCTGTCCAGGCGGTCTATGTGCCGGCGGACGATCTGACGGACCCGGCGCCGGCCACCACCTTCGCCCATCTGGACGCCACCACGGTGCTGTCCAGAAAGATCGTGGAGCAGGGCATTTACCCGGCGGTGGATCCCCTGGAATCCAATTCCCGGATTCTGGAGCCGGACGTGGTGGGCGAGGAGCACTATCAGACGGCCAGACGGGTGCAGGAGTACCTTCAGAAATACAAGGAGCTGCAGGACATTATCGCCATCCTGGGTATGGAGGAGCTGTCCGACGAGGACAAGCTGGTGGTGGCCAGGGCCAGAAAGATCCAGCGTTTCCTGTCCCAGCCCTTCCATGTGGCGGAGGTATTTACGGGCATTCCCGGAAAATACGTGCCGGTGAAGGAGACGATCCGGGGATTTCGGATGATCCTGGACGGCGAGATGGACCAGTATCCGGAGAACGCGTTCTTTAACGTGGGAACCATTGACGAAGTGATTGAGAAAGCGAAGAAAGAGGCGTAGCCTATGGAGACATTCGGCCTGCATATTGTAGCCAGTGATAAGGATTTCTACGGCGGAAGGGGCACGAAGATTGTTTTGCCCATGAAGGATGGGGAGATCTGCATTCTGCCTCACCACAGTGACCTGATGATCGCCATTGTGCCGGGGGAAATGCGGTTTGAAACGCCTGACGGGGAAAAACACAGCGCCATCGTAGGCGGCGGATTTGCCCAGATTATCAACAACCGGGTCACCGTCCTGGCGGACTCCGTGGAGCGGCCGGAGGACATCGACGTGAAACGGGCCCGGGAGGCGAAGGAGCGGGCGGAGGAGCAGCTCCGGCAGAAACAGAGCATTGAGGAATACTACATCTCCCGCGCGGCCCTGGCCAGGGCCATGTCCAGGCTGCGGGCGGGCAGCAGGTATGCTGACGACTGAGACAGATAAGATATGGAAAAATAGATGGCAATAGATAAAAATAGATGAAAATCCCCGTTTGGGACGGCAGCCGGCTGATGAGAAATGGACCGGCGGCGCCGGCCTGGGCGGGGATTTTTGTATGCCGCGGGGGATTTTTACGGGACATCTCGGGCGTTTATGGTTTCCTTTTGGTAACCAGGACACAAACAGGTGCTTACTTTACAGGATGGAGGCGGAGGAATACAATAGGGGAAGAATGAGGCGTTGGGAACGGAGCGTTCCTGCGGTTTGAGAGGGAGGGATCAGATTGGAGAAGGCGGAGATGAAAAAACTGAGGCGGGAGCTGGAGGCGGCGGACGCGGTGGTGGTAGGCGCCGGGGCGGGGCTCTCCACGTCCGCGGGATTTACGTACTCCGGAGAGCGGTTTCGGCGGCTGTTTCCGGATTTTATTGAGAAGTATCATTTTTCGGATATGTATTCCGGGGGCTTTTATCCCTTTGAGACCCTGGAGGAGCACTGGGCTTACTGGAGCCGGTACATTTTGTGCAATCGCTATACGGACGCCCCGAAACCGGTGTATCAAAAGCTGCTGGCCCTGGTGGAGAACAAGGACTATTTCGTGCTGACCACCAACGTGGACCATCAGTTCCAGAAGGCGGGATTTGACAAGGAGAGACTGTTTTATACCCAGGGGGATTACGGGCTTTGGCAGTGCGGAAAGCCATGCTGCCAAAAGACGTATGACAATGAGGAGACGGTCCGGCGGATGGTGGAGGAGCAGCGGGAAATGAGGGTCCCCGCGGAGCTGGTGCCCCGCTGCCCCGTCTGCGGAAGGCCCATGACCATGAACCTGCGCAGCGACAATACCTTTGTGGAGGACGAGGGCTGGCACCGGGCCGCGGAGCGGTATTCGGAGTTTCTGCGGCGCTGTGAGGGGATGCGGGTGATGTTTCTGGAGCTGGGAGTGGGGGCGAATACGCCGGGGATTATTAAGTATCCGTTTTGGCGGATGACTTACCAGAATCCGAAGGCAGTGTACGCCTGTGTGAATCTGGGGGAGGCGTTTGTTCCGAAAGAAATAAAGGACAGGTCGATTTGCATTGATGGGGATATTGGAGAGGTGTTAGGATGCTTATAAAAGCATTTGCGCATAATGTGACCTTTTCTAGAGCAGGTACATTCATTGTACACGGTGTACACGAAGTGGCAGCCGCAAAATTTGCGACTGCCACTCCTCCATGGAGGGATTGAAAGAATCTAGTATTTGTGTCGTCTCTTATTCTGTTCTGCTCATTCTAACCACTTTTGTTGACAAGAACGGTTAGAATGAGTAGAATATGGTTAGAATAAAATCGGGAGGCGGTCAAATGATTTTTCAGGAAAGTGAAACGATTGAACTAAAAGCAATCGTGGTGGAGGATATAAAAAAAGAAATCATTGCTTTTGCAAATTGCAAGGGCGGAAAGCTGTACATCGGCGTTCAGGATGATGGAACAGTATCAGGATTGGATAATCCGGACGAAACCTCTCTGCAAATCAGCAATATGGTTCGGGATTCCATTAAGCCGGACTTGACGATGTTTCTCCACTATGAAACATTAATGGTAGACGGAAAGAAAATCGTTGCAGTTGATATTCAGCAAGGAACGGAAAGACCATATTATATTGCAAAAAAAGGTCTGCGTCCGGAAGGCGTCTACGTCCGTCAGGGGTATTCCTCCGTTCCGGCTACCAATACAGCAATCCGGCACATGATTAAAGAAACAGATGGAGACCGCTTTGAGGAAATGCGGTCTTTGGAGCAGAATTTAACATTTGAAATCGCGGAAAAGACATTTGAGAAACGGAATGTGGCGTTTGGAATCGCGCAGATGAAAACACTGGGATTGGTAACGCAGGACGGTGTCTATACCAACTTAGGGCTACTGCTTTCAGACCAGTGTGTGCATACAATTAAGGTTGCTGTTTTTCAGGGCACAAATCAAAACGAATTTAAGGATCGGAAAGAATTTACCGGGTCTTTATTTCAGCAGATGGATGAAGTTTACGATTTTATTGATTTCCGCAATCAAACCCATTCCACCTTTGATAAACTGTATCGTATTGACAGGCGGGATTATCCCGAAACCGCAGTAAGGGAGGCGCTTTTGAATCTTCTGGTTCATCGGGAATATTCGTTCCGGGCCAGCTCTTTCATCAGCCTTTACACAGACAGACTGGAATTTACCTCTATTGGCGGCTTGGTAAACGGCGTAACTTTAAAGGATGTAACGATGGGGATATCAGTCTGCCGGAACGTGAAACTGGCAAATATATTTTACCGTTTGGAATTGATAGAAGCATATGGAACGGGACTTATAAAAATCATGGATGCCTATGAGGGAACCGGGATGACGCCACAGATTGAAACATCTGACAATGCGTTTAAGATTATTCTTCCAAACCTGAACGCAATTTCAGAATCAGCAAAACCGACACAGACCGGGTCAGAGAAAGACACACCGGAAAAGAAAGTGATTGCTTTGGCAAAAGATCGGGGCTCTATTACAAGGAAAGAAGTTGAAATGCTGCTTGATATGGGACAGTCATCATGCGGACGTATGTTAAAGAAAATGACAGAAAACGGTTTACTTGTGCAAGAGGGAAGGGGAAAGAACACCCGATACAGCCTTCCACGATAAAAGAAACACGAAAATTTGGACATGGCTTGGAATGGCGTGCAATAAACAAAATCCCCGATAATTATTAAGTATCCGTTCTGGCGGATGGCTTACCAGAATCCCAGGGCGGTGTATGTTTGCGTGAATCTGGGGGAGGCGGTGGCGCCACGGGAGATCGCGGACCGGTCGATTTGTATCGACGGGGATATAGGAGAAGTGCTGGAATGTTTATAAAATTTTCAAACGAACATAGTTTACTTTCGCGCTAATATTGCATATAATATTAGTATGAAAGGAATTGACATTATGAGACAATATGAACAGCTGGATCGTATGTTGGCCGCTCAGGGTGGGATGATCCAAACAGCGCAGGCGGTATCCGCCGGGATTTCCAAACCGGTTTTTTATCATTATGTGCGGGACCGGGAACTGGAACGGGTGGCGCATGGTATTTATCTTTCCAGGGATTCCTGGGTAGATGCAATGTACCTGATTCATCTGCGGTTTGAACAGGCAGTATTTTCTCATGAGACAGCCCTGTTTTTTCACGATTTGACAGACCGTGAGCCAACTGAATACACGGTTACGGTAAAGACCGGCTACAACCCTACCAAAATGAAAGCGGAAGGGATTCAAGTCTTTACCATCAAGGCAGAGCTGCATGATGTGGGATTGACAACGGCGCAGACTCCATTTGGGCATACTGTGCCGGTTTACGATATGGAGCGAACAATCTGCGATCTGGTTCGCAGTCGGAACAGTATGGAGATGCAGACGTTCCAAGGGGCACTCAAAATGTATGTCAGAAGAAAGGACAAGAATCTGCGGACGTTGATGCGCTACGCAAAGCTGTTTCGGGTAGAGAAACTTTTGCGGCAGTATTTGGAGGTACTACTATGATAAAGACAGCGAAACAGTTAAAAGACCTAATTCGCAACCTCTCAAAGAAAAGTCTGCGGATGCACAGATTTTGATGCGGAACTACATGATGGAGCGCTTTCTGGAGCGAATTTCCCTCTCAGAGTACCGGGACAAGTTTATTTTGAAGGGCGGGATGCTGGTAGCGGCGATGGTCGGTCTGGATGCCCGTTCTACCATGGATCTGGACGCAACGATCAAAGGGGTCAATGTGAATGTAGATGATGTAGCGGATTTGATTGAGGGAATTGTTTCGGTCCCGATGGATGACGGTGTGGCCTTTCGGGTCAATAAGGTTTCGGAGATTATAGATGGAGCGGAATATCCGGGGATTCGCGTGAGCATGACTACGGTTTTCGACGGAGTGGTAACGCCCTTGAAGATTGACATTTCTACCGGAGATGCCATTACACCGAAAGCAGTCCGCAAGCTGTATTCTCTTGCGGAGGAAGGTTAATGGATTAAATGGCACGGATATTACAGCTCTAATTAAAAATGTAGAGCACCGGAAAAAGGGTGCGCAATAAACAAAACACATCGTTTCTGCTTTTATATAAAGGAGCTGTTGCTCTGGTAGATCGTGGATCTGCTTTTGCGACAGCTCCTTTTTCGTGAAAACCCCACAAAAATCTTATAAAAATTTGGCAATTTCTCCATTTACATCCAACGTAGGATGTAGTATATTATACACATAACCAACGTAGGATGTTGGATGAAAAGAGATTCAACATTGGGCGTGATAGGGCAGAAAGGAGAAGAATCATGAATGTGAAAGTAGCACTGGTATATACCAGCACGACTCCGGAGCTGATTGAGCTGGTGGAGCGGGAAGTGGGGGCGGTGCTTCCAAAAGAGACGGAGGTGATCAGCTATCAGGATCCTTCCATTTTAGCTGAAGTTCGGGATGCCGGTTACGTGACGGCCCCTCCGGCGGCCCGCTTAGTGGGAATGTATATGGAGGCGGTTTCCGCGGGCGCGGATGCCATTTTAAATCTCTGTTCTTCCGTGGGCGAGGTAGCGGACGCGGCTCAGGACATCGCGAAATACACAGGGATCCCCATTGTCCGGGTAGATGAGGAGATGTGCCGGGAGGCGGTGCGCCAAGGAAAGAGGATCGGTGTGATGGCCACACTGCCCACCACCTTAGAGCCTACCAAGAACACGATCAAGCGGGTAGCCAGGGAGATGAACCGCAGTGTAGAGCTGGTGGATGCCCTGGTAGACGGCGCTTTTGGATTGGATCAGGAGCAGTTTAAGGAGCTGATGACCCAGTATGCCGGGAAGATCGCCGATCAGGTGGATGTAATCCTGTTTGCTCAGGGTTCTATGGCCTACTGTGAAGAATATATCCACGATAAGTTTGGAAAGACCGTGCTTTCCAGCCCCAGATTTGGAGCGGCGGCCTTGAAGGATGCTCTGGTAAAGAAAGGTTTGCTGTAACACAGGGAAAAAGGGGGAAAGAATTATGATTCTGAAAAGACTGAAGAAGATCGCCGCCCTTGCGTTAGCGGCTGCCATGGCGCTGTCCCTGGCCGCCTGCGGTTCGGCGGAGGACAAAAAAATCACCCTGCATTTTACCCACACGCAGAGCCCCGGCTCCATCAGCGATCTCACTGCCATGGAGTTTAAGCGTCTGGTGGAGGAAAAGAGCGGCGGAAGGATCAATGTGGAGGTTTATTCCAACTGCGGTCTTTCTGGAGGAGACTTGACCCAGGCCATTTCCCTGGTACAGTCTGGAAATATTGACATCCACTCCTGCGCGCCGCCTAACATTGCCAACTTTGACAAGCGGTTCTACGCTTTCTGGCTTCCGTTCCTGTTCCCCACGGAGGAGGATCTTCTCACCTTCTGCCACAGCGAAAAGGTGTTTAACGAGGTGAACACCTGGTGCAACGAGATGGAGATGGTGATGCTGGGAATCAACAACGCCGGTTCCCGCCAGATTTCCAACAGTAAAATGGAAATTACCAAGCCGGAGGATTTGAAGGGCATGAATATCCGTGTGCCCAGCGCCAATATCTTTATCACTCTGTACCGGGACTACTTCGGGGCCAACCCCACGGCCATGGACTTTTCCGAGGTGTACACCTCCTTACAGCAGAAGACCATCGACGGCCAGGAGAATCCCATCGCCGTGTTTGATTCCTCCAAGTTCGCGGAAGTGCAGCAGTATGTGACCCTCTGGGACGGCGTCCGGGACACCACCATCTGGGTGATGAGCCAGAAGACTGCGGACAAGCTGTCTGAGGAGGACCGGGCTTTAGTACAGGAGTGCGCTACGGAGGCTCTGGACTGGGGCAACGACTATCTGGCAGATAACGAGAGCCAGATCATTGAGAAACTGAGAGAGGGCGGCACTACGATTACGGAGCTGACCGAGGAACAGAAGGCTGATTTCCAGGAAACCTGCGCTGGAATTTACGACGAGTACGCGGCAGAAGTGGGACAGGACGTGATCGACCTGTTTACCGGCGGCTACAAAGAGTAAGGGGGAGAGAATGAGATGAAGAAAAACGGATTGTTTCACGATTTCTGGGAGAATCTGGAGGAGTATCTCTGCTCCATCGCGCTCATTATCATGACCCTGGTCACGTTCATGAACGTGTTCTCCAGAAAGATCACCTGGTTTAATATGTCCTGGACGCAGGAGCTGGTGACGACCATGTTTGTGTGGGTCTGCTGCCTGGCCTCCGCCAGTGTATTTAAGACCAACTCCCATATGGGATTTAACTATCTGACTGACAAATTTATCGGCATGAAGAAAAAGGTATATCGGATGGCCCGGCTGCTGCTCTGCTGTGCCAACTACGCGATCTGGATTATCTGGGGCGTGGAGATGGTATATCGTCAGTATCACTATAACCTGCTCACCGGCGTTCTGGAAATGCCTCAGTGGCTGATCGGGATTGCGATCCCCCTGTCCGCGGTGTTTTCCATTATCCGCATGGTGCAGTACGAAGTGAAATTAGCGAAGGAGGGTGAGTAGTATGTCAGCGGCAATTCTCTTTGGTTCTATGGCGATTATGATCGCCCTCGGCATCCCGATTGCCATTGTGCTGGGCGTTTCCAGTATGTTGACCCTGCTGGCAGCCGGATCTCCTCTGGGCGTGGTTCCGGCTATGATGCAGGCCACGGTACAGAAGTTTTCCCTGCTGACCATCCCCCTGTTCGTGCTGGCCGGAGCCATTATGGACAAGGGCGGTATTTCCAAACGTCTGATCCGCCTGGCAGACAGTGCCATCGGCCCGGTGCACGGCGGTTTGGGCTACGTGGCTGTGGTGACGGCCCTGTTTTTCGCGGCGATCTCCGGCAGCGGTACGGCTACCGTGGCGGCCATGGGTTCTATCCTGATCCCGGCCATGAAACGCCAGGGCTATGACGCCGGTTTTTCCAGCGCGCTGTCCGCCATTTCCGGTTCTCTGGGAACGGTGATTCCGCCCAGTATTACGTTTATCATTTACGGTATGATCACCGGGGAATCCATCGGGGATCTGTTCTTATCCGGTATCGTTCCGGGGCTGATTTTCGGCCTGATGCTCTGTATTGCCGTCTGGGTCCAGGCGAAAAAGCATGGTTGGAAGGGCGATACCAAGCGGGCCACTGCCGGTGAGCTTTGGAAGATGTTCCTGGACACCGTCTGGGGACTTTTAAGCCCGGTGATCGTGCTGGGCGGTATCTACGCCGGAATTTTTACTCCCACGGAAGCCGCGGCAGTGGCTGTGGTGTACAGTTTCATTGTGGGAGTGTTCATTTACAAGGAGCTCCATCTGGAGGAGTTAAAGGAGACGCTGTTTTCCACGGCTAAGACCACCGGTATGATTCTGTTAATCATCATGAATGCCGGGATCTTCTCCTGGGTGCTGACTCAGCAGGGGATCGCCGCCTCTCTGACGGAGATGGCTCTGACTCTGACGGACAACAAGTACGTTATGCTGTTCATCATCAACATCGTGTTCCTGTGCGCAGGCTGCGTGATGGACAACACCAGTGCCCTTTACATCCTGGTGCCGATTATTATGCCGATCGCCAAGGCTCTGGATATTAACATGATCCATCTGGGCGTGATCCTAGTGCTGAACCTGTCCATCGGTCAGGTGACGCCGCCGGTGGGCCCCAACCTTTATGTGGCCGCGGACATCGGACAGGTGAAGTTCGAGGATATTTGCCGGAAGATGGTGCCTCTGCTGCTTATGTCCCTGGTAGCCCTGTTTGTGATCACGTACGTACCGTGGCTGGCCACCTGCCTGATCCCGGGAGCTTAAGGGAAGGAACCTTAAAAAAGGTAAAGAATGATTGCGCCTCCTTTTTAGATGTTGTATACTAAAAAGCATGAAACGTGAAGGAGGGGCAGAATGGAAACCAGAAGTTTTTTGAAAGAATCCGTGGGCGGCAAGTCCGTTGTGACAAAGATCGTGGACAACATCACCAACGCGATCATCAATGGAGAGCTGAAACCAGGAGATAAGATGCCGACGGAGGCCGAATTGGCGGACTCCATGGGCGTCGGAAGAAATTCTGTCCGGGAAGCGGTGAAAATACTGGAGGCCTATGGGGTCGTCCACATCCGGCGGGCGGAAGGAACATTTGTCAGCCAGGAATACGACAGTAAAATGCTTTATCCTGTCCTCTACGGGATCATTCTGCAGAAGGATGCCAGCAGCCAGATCATCGGACTTCGGAAGGTGATCGACGTGGGGATTCTTCAGCTGGCCATTGAGAAACTGAAGGCAGAGGAAATGCAGAATGATAAGATGGAGGAGATTGAGCGGGCATTCGAGGACCTGGAGCGGGAGTTTCAGGCCGAGGAGGTGCAGGTGCGCCGAATCTACGAAACGGATGTGGCCTTTCATATGGCCATCGTGGGAATCACGGAGAATACCATGCTGGAGGCGATCTGCAACTACGTGGACAAGGTGACCCGACGCTCCCGAACCATGACCATTGACCGGTTTCTCACTGAGGGGGCCCAGGAGCGATTTTTGGACCTGCACCGGAGGATCATGCGGCTTTTGCGGGAGCGGGACGCGGCTAAGATCTCCGAGGTGGTGGAGGAGCATTACCATTACTGGATGCAGTTGAACGAATAAGACAGGCGGCAGATGTTGGAGTACCAATATCTGCCGCTTTTCTGGTGTAGTAGGAAACTGTGTCCCCTATGGCACAAAAGCCTCCGGCGGGAGGGGCATTCCGCGCAGAGGAAAATGGCTGTTTACGCAGCCGCGCTGCGGCGCCAGTGTGCGCTGCTGCGTACACTTTTATGTCATTCTGCCGCGTACTGTTTCCGGCTGCGGAGAAAATGGATAGGAGGAGGACCTTGTTATGATTTATAGGAAAAAACAGGAGTTGGAGGTGACTCCCATCGAGGGCTGTATGGGCGGGGAGGGAACCGTTTTCATGGAAAAGCTGTTATACGCCCCGGAGGAAATGATGGGAAAAGGGAGGGCCTACGTGCGTCACACCTTAAAACCCGGCGTCACCATCGGGAGCCACACCCATGAGCGGGAAATGGAAACCATGGTGATTGTCAGCGGGCGGGCTGTCCATAAAATTAATGGGGAGACTCAGCACCTGGAACCTGGCGACATGATCGCCGCCCAGCCGGGAGACACCCACGAGATTGCCTGCGAGGGGCAGGAGCCTCTGGTGCTGATCGCCCAGGTGCTGTATGAGTAAAACGGAAGAAGAAGGAGGCTGTATATCAGATGAGCAATATGGACAATAAAGTAATGGTCTCGGTGGCGCCGGTAGCGGCCACGGACAAGGTGATCATTCCGGAGAAGATCGCGGAGGACGTGTATAACTGCTACCAGGCAGGAGCCGCTATGGTTCACCTGCACGTGCGGGATCAGGAGGGGAATCTGACTCCGGATATGAGCCTGTTGGAGGAGACTTTAAGGATGATCCGCAGGGATTCGGACATTATCATTGAAGTTTCCACCGGCGGCGTCTCTAATCTGAATATGAAAGAGCGGTGCGTGCCGCTGTATTCCGATCTGGTGGAGGCCTGTTCCTTAAATGTGGGTTCCACGAACCTGGGAAAGGCGGTATACTGCAACCCCATCGACGATGTGGAATACTGCGTGCAGGAGATTTTAAAGCAGAAAAAGACTCCGGAGGTGGAGACCTTTGAAATTGGCCACACCTGGACGATGAAAAAATTGATGGAGAAATATTCCTTTGTGGAGCCGGTGCTGTTCAGTATCGTGCTGGGCCATGAGGGCGAGGCCCCGGCCACGCCCCAGGCTCTGGCCGCCATGATCCAGATGATCCCGGAAAAGGCTGTCTGGGGCATCACTCACGCCAACCGGAGGGATTTTTCCCTGATCGCGGGAGCTGTGGGCATGGGGGCAAAAACCGTCCGCATTGGCTTTGAGGACAGCCGTTATCTGGACGCCGTCACCCAGGCGGAGACCAACGTGCCTTTGGTGGAGAAGACGGTGAAACTTCTGCGGGCCATGGACAAGGAGCCCATGACACCGGCGGAGGCCAGGGCGTGGCTAAACATCAACCGATAAGGGGGAAACGATATGAGAGCGGAAATACTGGAACAATTTCCCAGGGTAGACGGGGCCGCTGTCCAAGCGGCTCTGGAAACGGAGATACAGAAGGATCACCATAAGATTATCGTATTGGACGACGATCCCACCGGCGTGCAGACGGTCCACGGCATTTCCGTATATACGGACTGGACCCGTGAGAGTGTCCGGGCGGGGTTTGAGGAGGAAAATCGGGCGTTTTACATTCTCACCAATTCCAGAGGCTTTACAGTGGATCAGACCACCAGGGCCCACCTGGAGATCGGGCGGACTGTGGCTGAGGTGGCCAGGGAGCTGGGGCGGGATTATGTGATCGTAAGCCGTGGGGATTCCACGCTGCGGGGCCATTATCCTCTGGAGACAGATCTGCTGCGCCAGACCATGGAGGAGGGCGGAAGGCCTGTGGACGGGGAGATTTTATGCCCGTATTTTAAAGAAGGCGGCCGTTTCACCATAGGCGGTGTCCACTATGTCCGGTACGGGGAAGAACTGATTCCCGCCGGGGAGACGGAGTTCGCGAAGGATAAGACCTTTGGATACCGGTCCTCCAATCTTCGGGAATACATAGAGGAAAAAACCGGCGGTGTTTACCGGAAGGAGGACGTGACGGAGATTTCGCTGGAGGAGCTGCGGGGGCTGGACTACGAAGGGATTACGGAGAAACTGCTGGCTGTGAAGGATTACGGCAAGGTGGTGGTAAACGCTGTTGACGCCTGCGATCTGAAGATTTTCTGCACCTGCCTGTATCGGGCCATGGCTCAGGGCCGCCGGTATCTGTTCCGCACTGCCGCCGGGTTTGTGAAGGAGTTTGCGGGAATTTCCGACAAGGCCCTCTTAACCAGAAGTGAGATGGTGAAGACGGAGACCAGTCATGGCGGGATTGTGGTGGTAGGCTCCCACACGCAGAAGACCACCAGCCAGCTGGAGGAGTTAAAGCGTCTGGAGGGCGTGGAGTTTCTGGAGTTTAATTCTGATTTGGTGCTGGATGACGAGGCCTTCGCCAAGGAAGTGGAGGCTACGGTGGCAAAGGAGGAGGCCTTCATCGCCGGCGGAAAGACCGTGGTAGTCTACACGAAACGCCGCCTGCTGTCCCTGGAAGGAGATACTCCGGAGCAGGCCCTGCTCCGGTCTGTAAAGATTTCCGACGCGGTACAGTCCTTGGTGGGAAAGCTGAAGGTAGTTCCGGCCTTTGTGGTGGCCAAGGGAGGGATCACCTCCAGTGATGTGGGCACCAAGGCGCTGCGGGTGAAAAAGGCCACGGTTCTGGGGCAGATCCGCCTTGGAATCCCGGTCTGGAAGACTGGTTCCGAGAGCACTTTTCCCGGAATCCCTTACGTGATTTTCCCAGGGAATGTGGGAGAGGTAGAAACCCTGCGGGAGGCAGTGGAGGTGCTGCTGGGGAAAGAGGAGGCCTAGTCCGGCCAAAACCAAAACCACAGAATAATCAAACAAATCAAAGAAAAGGGATGTGTGACAACAACTTGTCACACATCCCTCACGTCATAAACCATTTCCTTCCCATCAGCACACCGGCAGTACCGGGGGAGACGGGCTCCGGGCGGAGGAAGATGGCCCTTTGCGCGGTCTCGCCCGTTTCCTTCGATCTTAAGAAGAAAACCGTTCCGGCGACTGCCAGAATTCCCTGGAGGCGGCCCGCACCTTCGGGAACAGGAAAATCATGGCCACCAGGTTGGGAATCGTCAGAAGGCCCAGGGCGATGTCCTGGATCGTCCACACCAGGTCGATGGCCGCCATGGCCCCGGCGATGCAGAACAGGGGAAACACGTATTTAAACTTCTCCGCCACCCGCCGTCCAAAGAGGTAGTTCAGCCCCACAAAGCCGAAATACCATTGGCTCATGAGGGTGGTGCTGGAAAACATGAGGATGCTGATGGACACCACATACCGCAGAGGCGGCCAGATGGAGCCGAAGGCGTGGACCGCCAGCACGCTGGCGGGGGCGCCTGTCTCCAGCACCCCGGTGACCCCGAGGACCAGGCCGGAGATGGTGCAGATCACAAAGGAATCCAGAAACACCTCGATCACGCCGGTCATGCCCTGTACGGCCGGATGGCGGACGGAGGCGGCGGAGTGGATCACCGGCGCGGAGCCTTCGCCGGCCTCGTTGGAGTAAAGCCCCCTTGCCACGCCGCGCTGCATGGCCATGATCATGCTGCCTGCCGCCCCGCCTGCCATGGCGTCCAGGCCGAAGGCCCCTCTTACGATGGAGGAGAGGACGCCGGGCACCAGGGAGATATTTGCCAGGATGATCAGAAGGCCGCCGGCCACGTAAAGGCCCGCCATAAAGGGAACCAGCCGCTGGGTCACATGGGCCAGCCGTTTTAAGCCGCCCAGAGTGATGACGAAGATAAAAATCACCAGGACCGCCCCGGTGACCGGGTAAGGAACGGAAAAGCTTTCCTTCATGACGCCGCTGATGGTGTTGGACTGGATGAAGTTTCCGCCGATGATCTGAACGATCATAAATATGGCGCACAGGGCCGCCAGCCAGGGAGCCTTAAGCCCTTTTTTGATGTAGTACATGGGGCCGCCCACCCAGGCGCCGTCCTCGTCCTTTTCCCGGTACATCAGTCCCAGGATGATTTCCCCGTATTTGGTGGCCATGCCGAAAAACGCCGCCACCCACATCCAGAAAATGGCGCCCAAGCCGCCGGCCAGGACGGCAGTGGAAATGCCGATGATGTTTCCGCTTCCCACACAGGAGGCCACTGCCGTACAGAGTGCCTGAAAAGAGGAAATGGAGCCGGCCTCCCTGGGATCCGCCTGCCGGGATTTTAACGGTTCCAGCAGGCATTTGCGGAATATGTAGGGGAAGTGGCGGATCTGTACAAAACCGGTCACCGCCGTGTACAGAAGGCCAACCCCCAGCAGTACGAATAAAAGCCAGTTGCCCCAAAGCCAGTTGTCAAAAGCAGTCAGAGCGCGAAACAGTTGGTCCATGGCGGTCCTCCTTTAACAGAGTCAGCGGCCGGCGTATTCCCGGCAGAGCTTTTTGGCGTACTCTGCGCTGGCCCTTGCGCCGTCCATCTGTTTGATCAGAAATTCCTCCAGAAGCTCCTGGGAAATTTCCTGGGGATAGTAGTATTGGCTGGGCTGGATCACCTGGGGGTCAAAGAGGGGCGGTTCCACGGCGAAACAGCCTTCTCCCACGTGATCAATGCCCCCTGCGCCGGGGGAGCGTTTAAACTGGGCGCAGTAAGGATAACACATCTCCACGTTCAGACGGGTGATGGAGGAGTGGTCTAGGAGCACGGAGAGGAGACGGGGCAGATCCATATGTCCTTCACCCGCCGGCACTCCGCAGACCACGTAGCCGTATTTGTCCTCCGGGCAGGGGATGACGATATGGTCTTTAAAATGGGTGGTCACGGTGTAGGGGGCCATGTTGCGGGCCGCCTTTTCCGGGTCTTCCCAGGCCATCATGGAATTGCCGAAGTCATAGTGCAGGCCGATCCAGGGGCTGTTTAACCGTTTCACCACGTCCACCAGCTCCTCGGAGGTCTCGTACTCGTGGTTTTCCAGGCCGATCTTGATGCGGCGCTTTTGCAGCTGCGGGATGATTTCCTGGAGGGTGGCCACTGCCTGGTCGAACACGGCGGGATCAAAGTCCAGACGGATTTTTCCCAGGTCGTATTTTCCCTCTCCTCCCGTTTTCCGCTCCTGATCGCTGTTTAAGGTGATGGGAATGTAGGTGCGGATAATGTCGGCGCCGATGGCCTCCGCCACGTCCAGCACCTTTACCAGATGGCTGTAGGTGATGCCTTTGGTGGCGATTTCGGCGTACATATGGTACTTTTCCAGGAGCGCCTTTACTTTGGCAAGGTGTTCCGGGTCACAGCTTTCCAGGGTGCCCCACTCCGGGTCTAAGCCGTAGTCGCTGATGATGTTGATCATCACCCCGTCCAGGCCGAATTCGTGGGCCGTCTCGATGAATCCGAAAATATCCATCCGCTTATTCTGAAACCACAGGTGAAGGCTCTCCGTGTCCAATCCCAGTTTTATCATGTTTCCAGTCCTCCTTATTTCCGTTTACTGCGCGTTTTTCTGGTGTTTTTTGATCCGGTGGATCAAGAATGTGGATACAAACAGGCCGATGACTGCCCATCCGATCATAATGGTGAATACAATGCGGAACCCTGCCATGCCGGGATAGCGGTCTAAAAAGCTGCCGTACATCACGTAGGCGAAGGCGTTTGGCAGGTAGATCACCAGGGAGGCTAAGCTCATGGCCGCGCCGGTGATTTCCGCAGGGACTTTTACCTCATCCATGGGAGCGAAGAAGACGGACCGCATGGTGAATACGATGGCTCCAAAGCTCAGGGTGCAGGCCGCTCCCAGAATCCAGTTTCCGCTCTCTCCCAGAGACTGATGGGGCACCATGAGAAAGAGGGCCATGGCGATGGCACACACCAGGAATCCTACCCGGATGTGCTTGGCGGCGGACTTGTGCACCTTATCGGACATAAAGCCGCCGATGGGGCCGCCCACCATTTTTAAGCCGTACTGGTTGATGATGCCGTACATTCCCACGGCGGTGGCGGGAAGGAGGTAAATCTGGTTTAAGAAGGGGATGAAGTAGGTCAGCCCGCAGTAAATACAATATACTACAAATCCATTGAGGGCGACAGCCCAAATGTCCACGCTTTTTACGGCCTGAATCATACCGCCGAAGGCAGCCTGAGCCTTGTTTACTTCCTTGCCGTCGGCACTCACCCGCTTTTCATCGTTGGGAACGAAGATCAGGCAGAGAACGCCGGCCGCGGCAGTGGCCGCGGACAGAAACAGCAGCCCGCCTCTGAGGGCGGGAGCGCCTTCGCCCATGGCCTTAAAAATCGCCAGAGCGGTGGAGGCGATGATCACGTCCACGATGCCCCGTCCCATTTCCAGAAATCCGAACATCCGTCCCTGGGTCTTTTCATCTCCCAGCAGGCGGATGGCCTTTAAAAGCACGGGCCAGTAGGTGACTTCTCCCAGGATGGCCATGATGCCGAATCCCACCAGGAATCCCCAGTAGCCGGGGAAGGTGGAGAGGTAAACGCCCACAGCGCCCAGGCCGATGAGAGAGCCGCCGATCATATACTTTTTGCTGAACATATCGCAGATGTAAATACCGGCGATCAGTCCGATGGTCTGGACGATGCCGTAGGCGCTTAAGGCGCCGCCGATCTGGGTGTTGGTCAGCCCCATGAACTGCTGCATGGGGACGTAGAACATATCCTTCATGGAGGACAGCTTGAAGGCGATTCCTCCGGACAAGGTGAGAATGCAGAACACAAACCAGCGGTTAGGCGCTGCCTTCATTGCTTTTGATTTCATTTCATTGCTCATTTCTTTTTTCTCCTTTCGTTTTGCTGCTGTTTCTTGGGAATTTGGCAACGAATTTGTAAATGTGGTTTGATTATATCTGCTATTTGTTGGAAAATCAAGCATAAACACAATTAAACACAGATTTTCAACGAAATATCCAAATATAAAAAGAAATTTTGTGGAATATGATACTATAAAAGGGGCGTTTATTTGGTTATAATGGTGATGGGAAAAATCCGGCCGTGAAAACGGCCCCTGTCCCCACCGGTTTGCGGCGGAAAAAGGGGCGGAATACACGGCGCTTTCAGACAATAGAAGACAGAGCGAAAGGGGAGGGAAAATCATGCTGGCGCAGGAACGGCACAAAATGATCATGGAATTATTGAAAAAGGACGGCACGGTCCGTACCTCGGAGCTGGTGGAGGTGATGGCAGTTTCCTCGGAGACGGTCCGGAAGGATCTGGACTGCCTGGAACAGTCCGGGATGCTGGAGCGGGTACACGGAGGGGCCGTGCCGGTATCTCAGAAACTGGTGGCGGAACCGGTGGAGACGTACGTATCCTTAGAGGCGCGCAACGCGCAGAGGATGGAGGAGAAATCCGCCATAGTCAGCCTGGCGGCCGGCCTGGTGAAGGAAAAGCAGGTGGTGGCCCTGGACTACGGCAGCACCAGCCTGCTGATGGCAAAGGAGCTGGCTGTCCGGTTCCGCTCCCTCACGGTGATCACCAACTCCATCCAGAACGCCTTGGCCCTGGTGAACTGCCCGGATTTTACGGTGATTCTGGTGGGAGGGATTTTAAATAAGGAGGAGCTGTCCCTGGGAAATGATTTTTCCACCATGCTGGACCGCCTTCACATTGACGTGCTGTTTATGTCCGTGAGCGGCGTGCACCCCTCCGTGGGACTGACGGACCAGGGATTCAGCGAGGCCAGGGTACAGAATCAGATGCGGCAGCTGGCCAGCCAGACGGTGGTGCTGGCGGATTCCGGCAAATTCGGAAAGGCCAGCCTGGTGAAGATCTGCGCCCTCCAGGAGGTGAGCGCCATAGTCACCGACAGCGGCCTGGATCCCGCCATGGAGGAGGCAGTGCGGGCCACAGGAGTGGAGCTGATGGTGGTTCCGGCGCAGAGGACGTGGGACGGGCATTAGAAAAAGGGAGAACGGTTCAGAAAAACCGCGGCAGCAGGGCGGCGGGGAAACTGGTATACACCCATATAAAAGATTTAAACTCATATAAATAAGAAGAAAGGCCGAGGAAAACCGGAGCTGTGAACGCTTGAACCGGTTTTCCTCGGTCTTTTTCTGTGTCGTGAGGGCAGTATTTCCGCGGGATTTCGCGGCGGCGTTGCAGCCGTTTACCGCCGTGTCTCCTTTTCCAGCAGTCCCGCCGACCACCGGAAGGCGAGGACGCCCAGAAGGAGAAAGCCCAGGATCACGGCGGCAGTCTCCCGGGGATGGATCTCCCCACGGAGCATGAGGGCGCGCATGGAGCCGATCAGGTAGGTGAAGGGATTGAGGCGGATGAGGATGCTCAGTACCCCTTGGGCCTGACTGGCGGGAAAGAGGGCCGCGCTGAGAAAGAATACCGGCAGCGCCAGGGCGTTCATGGCCGTCTCGTAAATCATCTCATTGGGCAGAGCCAGGCTGATGCCGTAGGAAAGGCCCGCGGTCAGAAAGGCCCCGCAGCCGGCAAGAACCAGAAGGAGGGCGAGGCGTCCGGGGGTTTGGGGGAATTTTACGGAGAAAAACAGGCTGATGACCGCCATCACCGCCACCTCAAACAGGGAGCACAGCACCGCCTCCAGCATTTGCCCCAGCACAATGGAGCCCCGCCGGACGGGGGCGGTGAGAATGCGGTAAAAGCTGCCGTCCGCCTTCATCATATAGTTCATCATCCCGCCGCTGCCGCAGGCGGAAAAGCTCACCAGCACCACCAATCCAGGAAAGAGGAACGCGGTATAGTTTTCAATTCCCTGAAGTTTCATGGCAGGGCCGGCCGTCAGGCTGTAGAGCACCAGCCACAGCACTGGCTGCAGCAGGGTAACCGCGATGGTAATTCTGTTGTGAAACCGCCAGCCCACCGCCCGGCGGAAAATCGTCAGCGTGTCCATGTCGTTTCCTCCTCTCTCATTTCCTCCTGGGTCAGGCGCAGGAACACGTCCTCCATGGAGGGCCTGGCGATCCGCACCCCCACAAAGGGGAGGCGCTGCCGCAAAAGAAAGGCCGCCGCCGGCCCGATGCCGCCGTCTCCCCCAGCGGCGTTCCAGAAGATCTCCCGGTCCCGGACGAAGGGCTTATTCTGGGGAAACTCCTCCAAAAACAGAGGCAGATACCGTCTGGCCTCATCCCCGGAGGAAAACTGGACGCAGACCATATCCCGGCGAAGGACGGATTTTAACGCCTCCGGCGATCCCTGAGCCGCCTCCCTCCCGTCTTTTATGATGCAGACGGTGTCGCTTAGGCAGCCGGCCTCCTCCAGGTCATGAGTGGTCAGAAGGATGGTGGTGCCAAACTCCTTCCGAATCTGTTTTAACATTTCCCACATGGTCAGCCGGGAGCGGACGTCCATGCCGGCGGAGGGCTCATCTAAAAACAGGATGCCCGGATGGGACAGGATGGCCAGGGCGATGTCCAGCCGCCGTTTCACGCCGCCGGAGCAGGCGGCTGCCGGGCGGTTCCGAAATTCCTCCAGGCCGAAGGCGGAAATCAGCTCCTCCATACGCCTCTTTCCCTCCTCTTTCGGGATCCGGTACAGCCGGGCTTGAAATCTCATGTTCTCCGCCAGGGAGAGGTGGGAGTCGAGGGAAACCTGCTGGGCGGCGCAGGCGATGCGGGAGCGGACGGCGGCTCCCTCTCTGACCACGTCGCGGCCGAGGACGGTGACTTCCCCGGAGGTGGGGCGCAGATATGTGGTCAAAATGCGGATCAGGGTGGATTTTCCGGCGCCGTTTTGGCCTAACAGGGAAAAGATTTCTCCCGTCTGTACGGACAGGCTCAGGCCTTTCAGGGCTAAAACGCCGTTGGGATATTGTTTTGTCACGTGGGTTACGCGGATTGCGTCCATATAGGGTTCTCCTTTCGGATGTCATAGTAGGAGGAAACTGCGTTTCCTATAACATCAAAGTTTCCGGCGGGAGGCGTACTCCGCCCATGGGAAACTGGCCGCTGGCGCAGCCGCGCTCCGGCGCGGGTGTACTGCAGCGCGTACGTTTTGAGTTATGTTGGGGAATGGGGATCCTTCAGGGCAAACCAGACCTGGGAAAGGCCCAGGGCCGGCCGCTCCCGGCAGGCGGGGTACACCTCCACGTCCGGCAGTCCGGCGTACTCATACCCGGAAAAGGGCAGCCATTCCGTGGAAAAGCGGCGAAACACCGTCTGGACCTCCTCTTTAAACGGGCCGTTGTTTTCAAACACTGCCCAGGTGGCGGCGGGGATCCGGTACTCAAACATTCCGTCTTCCTTCGGATGGCTGCCGGCAGCGGCGATGTAGTAAAAACGGTTTTGGGGGCCTTCATAGACGCTGACGCCGAGAATGCCTTTGGGGCCAGCCCCCGCATTTCCTCCTGAGCGCTCCGCCAGCCCGCAGATGGTCCCGAACCGGCCCTGAGAGAAGGCTTTCTGCCAGAAAGCGGGGATGATCCTCATATTTCTCTCCGGGTCGGGAGTCAGGGGGATGCGGATGCCGGTAATGGAAAATGCCTCTTTTCTGGCGATGTGGTAGGTCATGGCGTTTCCTCCTGTGATCTGTACGGAAAAATGGATGGGCGGGTAGAGGCGGAGGGGGGCCTCCTTATTTTTTGCCGCTGCCGGCGGAATGCCGTGAACCGCCTGAAACGCCCGGTTGAAGGAAGTGGGGGAGGAGTAGCCGTAGGTCAAGGCCACGTCCAGCACCCGCCGTCCGGAGCGCTGCAGCTCCAGCGCCGCCTGGGACATTCTCCGGCGGCGGATGTACTCCCCCAGGCTGATCCCGGCGGCGAAGGTAAAGAGCCGCTGAAAATAATAGACGGAGCAGCCGGCGATCCCGGCGGCCTCCTCAATGGAGATCTCGTCCGTCAGATGCTCCTCGATGTACGCGATGGCGTCGCTTAAATGTTTCAACCATTCCATATCCATGCCTCCTGCACATACACATAGTTTAGACCATTGGAGGAGAGAAATCCTCGCTTTTTCTGTCCGCTTTGGTAAACTGTAGCACAGGAGGGCGGGACGGGCAACGGGGGCGGGGGAATTTGTGGAGGAAAGGCGGGAGCCTGTCCCAGCTTGAAAAGGACTTGCCTGTATAGTATAGTAAACGTACAAAATGGGAAAGGCGGGAGAAACGCTGGAGAAAAACCGGAAACTTCCGCAAAAGAAAAGGGAGGAGAAAAAATGAAGAAACAGAAAATGGTATGGAAACAATGGTTTGCCCTTCTCGTTATGGCCATGGGGCTGGCGACGGCCTGCGCTCCGAAGGCGCCGGAGGCGGATGGGACACAGACCTCCGTTTCCCAGCAGGTCACTGAGCAGGCCGAGGAGGAGGAGACCCAGGCCGCCGGAGAGCGGGAGGAACTTATTTCCGGTGTTCCGGACTACGGGGATGTGGCAAACTGGGCGTTTTGGGAGCCGGAGGAGGACAGTAAAACGGCGGATGTCTTTTTTATCTGCCCATCTGTTTACGGGGGCTCTGAGGACGCCTGCAATATGTCTCTGTCCGATGATGACACCAAGGAGAGTTTCGTGGGCGCCATCCGCATGGAAAAAGGGATTTATGACGGAGACAGCCGCTTTTTCGCCCCCTATTACCGCCAGATCGGCTTAAATGTGTATGAGATGGACGCGGCGGACCGGGAGCCTTATCTGGACATTGCCTACGAGGATGTGAAGGCCGCCTTTGAATACTACTGGGAGAATGAAAACCATGGCCGTCCCATTATTCTGGCCGGATTTTCCCAGGGGGCGGATCTTAGCATCCGCCTGATGAAGGACTGTTTCGCCAGCCAGGAGCTCATGGACCAGCTGGTGGCCTGCTATGCCATCGGATGGAGCATTACGGAGGAGGAGATTTCCCAGTATCCCCATCTGCGGGTGGCTGCCGGAGCGGACGACACCGGCGTGATCGTTTCCTTTAACTCTGAGGCGGAATCTGTCGGCGATTCCCTCATGATTCCGGCGGGGACGAAAACGCTGGCCATCAATCCCCTGAACTGGAAAACGGACGGCACCGCGGCGGATAAGAGCCTGAATCTGGGCGCCTGTTTCACCAATTACAGCGGGGAAATCACTTCTGAGATCCCGGAGCTGACCGGCGCCTATATTGACCCGGAGCGGGGGGCGCTTAAGGTGACGGACGTGACGCCGGAGGAGTACCCGGCGGGGCTTTCTATTTTCGAGGACGGCGTTTACCATCTGTACGATTACCAGTTCTTTTACCGCAACCTTCAGGAGAATGTGAAGACGAGAATCGACGCCTTCCTGGGGGCTGAGGCGCAGTGAGAGAGGCGGTCCAAGGAGCCTCCGGCGGCCTCATTTCAGTGAAATGCCTCCCAGGGGAACCAGAGTCTTGTGGCCGCTCTTGAAATGGACTGGCCGGTGTGGTATGGTAGATACAGAAATATCCAGATATGGAGTATCCGGGCGTTTACGGATTACCTACCGGGGCTTTCCAATGTGAGCGTCCGCAAAAGCTGTGAAAGCTCTGAAGTGGGGTTGAGAGAGAGCAGTCAGGGGGCTTGTGACAGGGGCGGATGTGGTGCTGGGCAGGGAAGAAGTGGAGGTGCTGAACGCCTGTGTCAACGCAAAACTCACCATAAAAAGCGACGAGGAGGCGATCCATGTGTGAGGCGATTAGAAAAATGAATGAGGAGGCTGTGGAGAAGGCGACGGAAAGGGCGACGGAAAACACCCAGCTGGCCGGAATAAAAAACCTGATCAAAAACTTAAATCTCACAGCGGAACAGGCCATGGCCGCTCTCGGCATCCCGGAACACGACCGCGCCAGAATAGCCGGCCGTCTGCGGGATGGGAAATAGAAGGCGATTTTACTTTCTTTAGACCTGGCTCCACTCAGCCGGGAGCCAGGTCTGTCTTGAAACCAATTTTCCCATATGATATAGTAAAAATACGGAAAGGAAAGGGATGGGGATGGGAAAAGCCGACACGGCGACAAAAGCGTATACCAGACAGAATGAGGTGTTTGCCGATGCGTTTAACTTCTATTTATACGGAGGAAAGCAGGTGATTTCTGCGGAACGCCTTCACGAGCTGGATACAGCAGAGCTGTCATTTCTCCATGGAACGGACCGGACAGGGAAACCGGTGCAGAAATACAGGGATGTGTTTAAAGGGCTGGCGGCTATGGAGGACGGGAGGGCGGCGTATTTGTTGCTGGGAATCGAAAACCAGTCCGCCGTCCATTATGCGGCCCCTGTGAAGAATCTTCTGTATGATGTGCTGCAGTATGTGAACCAGGTGGAGCGGGCAGCGAAAAAACACCGGAAGGAAAAGGATTATAAGGGGCGCAGGGAAGGGGAATTTTTGTCAGGGTTTTACAGAGAGGATAAGCTCCTGCCAGTGATTACGCTGATGATTTTGTTCTCCCCGGACGAATGGGATGCGCCCCTGTCCCTTCATGAGATGATGGATGTGGACGATCCGGCGATTTTGGCTATGATCCCGGATTACCGCGTTCATCTGGTAGCCCCGGCGGATATTCCGGAACAGGATTTCGGGAAATTTCACACTTCCCTTGGGAATGTGCTGACATTTATTAAGTATTCCAGAGATAAGGAAAGGATGGAACGCTGGTTAAACGGCGACGGGGCGGATGTGGTGCTGGGCAGGGAAGAAGTAGAGGTGCTGAATACCTGTGTCAACGCAAAACTCACCATAAAAAGCGACGAGGAGGCGATCAATGTGTGTGAGGCTATCAGAAAAATGAATGAGGAGGCTGTGGAGAAGGCGACGAAAAAAGTGAGGGAAGAAACAACGGAAAACGCCCAGTTGGAAGGAATAAAAAACCTGATCAAAAACTTAAATCTCACAGCGGAGCAGGCCATGGCCGCCTTAGACATCCCGGAACATGACCGCGCCAGGATAGCCGGCCGTCTGCGGGACGGGAAATAGGACACTGCAGCTGGGAGCGGGCACGTTTTATCGCCCTTTCGGGCGTATCCCCATTTAACCGGGAAACAGCGGTTGACAACCGGCAGAAAATGGCGTAGAATCAACCTACAAAAGACAAAGGCAGTGAAAAGGAATAGTAGGTATTTACACACATCCAGAGAGGAGGCCGTTTGGTGAGAGGTTTCCGTGTCCCTGAATACTGAACCGGCCTTGGAGCCCCGCATGAGGAATGCGGCGTATCCCGGCGTTAACGGATCATGAGGTGAGCGGGCAGAAGGAACCGGGAAAATTCCCGAAGGAGCCGGACGCGCCGCTAAATTGGGTGGTACCGCCGAGCGTTTCGGTCCCTTTTTTGCAGAGAGGGGGCTGGGGCGCTCTTTTTGCTTGATACCAGGGGTTCAGGATCAAAAATCCGATGCGGGCTTGCCTGCGGGAGAGTTTTTGATGCTGAGACCAGCCCGGTATCAGGGAAACAGATGAGCATTCCGCGCAGGAAAACAAAAGCGGATCTCTCCGCCCCCGCCTGCAATTCAAAATTCATTATCAGGAAGAAAGAAGAAAAGGAGAACAATCATGGCAAACGACAAGAAATTAGTGGAAGCCATCACGTCCATGGAGGAGGATTTTGCCCAGTGGTATACGGATGTGGTGAAAAAGGCAGAGCTGATCGACTACTCCAGCGTAAAGGGCTGCATGGTGATCAAGCCGGACGGCTACGCCATCTGGGAGAACATCCAGAAGGAGCTGGACAAGCGGTTTAAGGAGACGGGAGTGCAGAATGTGTATATGCCCATGTTCATCCCGGAGAGCCTGCTTCAGAAGGAGAAGGACCACGTGGAAGGGTTTGCGCCGGAGGTGGCCTGGGTGACCCACGGCGGCCTGGAGCCCCTGCAGGAGAGAATGTGTGTCCGCCCCACGTCAGAGACGCTGTTCTGCGATTTCTACGCCAGGGACATCCATTCCTACCGTGACCTGCCGAAACTCTACAATCAGTGGTGCTCCGTAGTGCGCTGGGAGAAAACGACCCGTCCGTTCCTCCGTTCCAGAGAGTTCTTATGGCAGGAGGGCCACACCGCCCACGCCACGGCGGAGGAGGCAGAGGAGAGAACCATCCAGATGCTGAACCTGTACGCCGATTTCTGCGAGCAGGTGCTGGCCATGCCAGTGATCCGCGGCCGCAAGACGGACAAGGAGAAATTCGCGGGGGCGGAAGCCACCTACACCATCGAGGCGCTGATGCACGACGGCAAGGCTCTCCAGTCCGGAACCAGCCACAACTTCGGCGACGGTTTCGCCAAGGCCTTCGGCATCCAGTTCTCCGACAAGGACAATAAGTTAAAATACGTTCACCAGACCTCCTGGGGCATGACCACCCGTCTCATCGGCGCCATCATCATGGTGCACGGCGACAACAACGGCCTGGTGCTCCCGCCGGCCATCGCTCCCACCCAGGTGGTGATCGTGCCCATTCAGCAGCAGAAGGCGGGCGTGCTGGACAAGGCCTTTGAGTTAAAGGGCGTACTGTCCAACTTCCGCGTAAAGGTGGACGATTCCGACAAGAGCCCGGGCTGGAAGTTCAGCGAGTCCGAGATGCGTGGAATTCCGGTGCGGGTGGAGATCGGGCCGAGAGACATTGAAAACGGACAGGCCATCCTGGTTCGCCGCGATACCCACGAGAAGGTTACAGTGGCCCTCTCTGAGCTGGAGACGAAGGTGGGCGAGCTGTTAGACGAGATCCAGGCAAACCTGCTGGAGAGAGCGAGAACTCACCGGGATGCCCACACCTACACCGCTACGACTCTGGAGGAGTTTGAGAAGACCGTGGAGGAGAAACCGGGCTTTGTGAAGGCCATGTGGTGCGGCTGCCAGGAGTGCGAGGACAAGATCAAGGAGCTGACAGGCGCCACTTCCCGCTGTATGCCCTTCGCTCAGGAGCAGATTTCCGATAAGTGCGTGTGCTGCGGAAAACCGGCCACGAAGATGGTATATTGGGGGAAGGCGTATTAATGGAGATCCCTCAGGCAGTAGAACGGATCATTGACACCCTGGAGACGGCCGGGTTTGAGGCCTACGCTGTGGGCGGCTGCGTGCGGGACACCCTTCTTGGCCGGACGCCGGAGGACTGGGACATCACCACCTCCGCCCGTCCGGAGCAGGTGAAAGCCCTGTTTCGCAGGACCATCGACACCGGCATCCAGCACGGGACGGTGACGGTCCTGGAAAACCGGCAGGGCTACGAGGTCACCACCTACCGCATTGACGGGGAGTACGAGGACGGCAGGCACCCAAAGAGCGTGGAGTTTACCGCCAATCTGACCGAGGATTTAAAGCGCCGGGACTTCACCATCAACGCCATGGC
The DNA here is from genome assembly GCF_002160755.1 of Lachnoclostridium sp. An14. Classification (GTDB taxonomy): domain Bacteria; phylum Bacillota; class Clostridia; order Lachnospirales; family Lachnospiraceae; genus Lachnoclostridium_A. Next base: position 169,894 of record NZ_NFLE01000002.1, on the reverse strand, counting down.
CTACAGCCACAAAACCGGGATTGTGGACGAGTTCGGCGGCATGGAGGATCTGAAACGAGGGATCATCCGCTGCGTGGGACGGGCAGAGGACCGGTTTACGGAGGACGCCCTGCGGATTCTGCGGGCCATCCGCTTTTCCGCCCAGCTGGGCTTTGACATCGAGGAGGAGACCATGGCGGCGGTGAGACAGATCGCCCCCAACCTGGTTCACGTGAGCAAGGAGCGGATCCAGGTGGAGCTGACGAAACTGTTAAAATCCCCCCATCCCCAGCGGATGAGCCTGGTATTTGAGACAGGGATCGCCGCCTACGTAAGCGACCACTTCGCGGAGGCGGGAGATCCGGGGATGGAGGGCTCCGGCGGTTCCTCCCGCCCACGAAACTTCCTGACCCCGGAGTTTTCCCCGGAGAAAGCCGTCCGCTGGGCAGCCTTCCTGCGGCGGTTGGATGGGGGAAAGACGGAACAGATCTTAAAGGAGCTGAAACTGGACAACGACACCATTTCCAGGGCAAAGCTCTTAGTGAGCTGGTGGAACCGTCCCCTTCCTCCGGACAAATATGAGGTGCGCAAAGCCATGAGTGCCATGGACGCCCAGATGTTTGACAGCCTGCTGGAGTTCCGGTGTGCGTCTGGCACGGACACTCCGGAGGAGACGGAGACGCTGAAGGCCCTGGCGGAGGAGATCCGGCGGGACGGGGACTGCATTTCCCTAAAGACTCTGGCGGTGACGGGGAGAGACCTGATCGCGGCCGGGGAGAAACCGGGCCCCCAGATCGGGGAACGGCTCGCCAGGATGCTGGACGAGGTATTAAAGAATCCGGAGCACAACACAAAAGAATACCTCCTGCGATTCTAAAAGGCCGCCCAGCCACATACCCTAGAAGTAGCCGGACAGGAGAGTCCTGCCCGCGGGAAACAAGAGGAATGTGGAGGGGCAGCCGTGAACGAGAAATATATGGAAATTCTGCAGCAATATGATCTGGAGCTGTTGTCGGCCAGGAAGGGCAGAGGCGCGTGGCTCTGCGAGACCGACCATGGCCTGAAACTGGTAAAGGAATACCGGGGGACGGTCCGGCGCCTGGAATTTGAGGACGAGGTGCTGAAAGCTGTGGCGGAGAGGGCCCGCATCCCCGTGGATCGCTGTGTGCGCAACCGGGAGGACGGGCTCCTTTCCATCGCCGGCGACGGCACCAGATATATTGTGAAGGACTGGTTTCCCGACCGGGAGTGCAGCATAAAGGACACCAGGGAGGTGCTCCAGGCGGCAGAGCGGATCGCGGCCCTGCACCGGGTGCTGCGGGAGCTGCCCTTTAAGGAGGAGTGGAGCATGGGCTCCATTCTGGGGGAGTCCCTGGCGGGAGAGATGCGCCGCCACAACCAGGAGCTCTGGCGCGCCCGGAACTTTGTCCGGGGCAAGCGGCGAAAGACCGGCTTTGAGCTGCAGGTGATTTCCGGGTTCGGGAAATTTTACGAGCAGGCCAAAACGGCGGCTGAGGGCATGGGACGGATTTTCACAGAGGAGAAGGACCAGGCTCTTTTTTTGTGCCACGGGGATCTGGATCAGCACCATCTTCTGATGACCGGCCGCGGCATCGCCTTCATCGAATTTAACCGGATGCACATGGGCGTCCAGGTGACGGACCTCTATCATTTTCTGCGGAAGGTGATGGAAAAACACGACTGGAACAGCGCCCTGGGGATGTCGGTGCTGGACATTTACCAGCGTTCCCTGCCCTTTTCCGGGCGGGAGCGGGAGTGCCTGTACTATCTCTTTCTCTATCCGGAGAAATACTGGAAACAGATCAATTTTTATTACAATGCCAACAAAGCCTGGATTCCGGAGAGAAACATCGAAAAATTGGAAAAACTGGAAGAACAGGAAGAAAAACGATGGAATTTTTTACGGCAGATTGGCGGTTGATACTTCCTTTTTTGTGCAAAATGTTGTATAATATCCACGTCGGTGATGAGCTGTGCAGGGGGGCAGCGGTAAATCTGCGTGTGCCTGGATGCAGACGGATTTACTGCTGTCCCCCTGCGCGTGGAAAAGCGCGTTTTGCCGGCAGAAAAATTTTTCCGCGAGCCAAGCGGGATTCAGGAGGAGACAGCAACAATGAAAGATTACATGAAAATTTATGAAGAATGGCTGAGCAATCCATATTTTGACGAAAAGACGAAGGATGAGTTAAAAGCCATCGCCGGAAATGAGAACGAGATCAAAGAGCGCTTTTATATGGACCTGGAGTTCGGCACCGCCGGACTGAGAGGCATCATCGGAGCCGGTATCAACCGCATGAATATCTATGTAGTCCGCCGCGCTACCCAGGGCCTTGCCAATTACATTATCAAGCAGGGCGGAGCGGACAAGGGAGTTGCCATCGCCTTTGACTCCCGCCATATGTCCCCGGAGTTCGCGGAGGAAGCGGCTCTGACCCTGGCTGCCAACGGCATCAAGGCTTACAAGTTTGAGTCCCTGCGTCCCACCCCGGAGCTTTCCTTCGCTGTCCGTGAGCTGGGCTGTATCGCCGGCATCAACATCACCGCCAGCCACAACCCGCCGGAGTATAACGGCTACAAGGTATACTGGGAGGACGGCGCGCAGTTTACCCCGCCTCACGACAAGGGCGTGACGGAGGAAGTGCTGGCCATCGAGGATCTCTCCACCGTAAAGACCACCACCGTGGACGAGGCAGTGAAGGCTGGAAAATATCAGATTATCGGCGCAGACATTGACGATAAATACATCGCCCAGGTAAAGGCCCAGGTGGTGAACCAGGATGCCATCGACCAGATGCAGGACAGCATCAAGATCGTGTACACCCCTCTCCACGGAACGGGAAACCTGCCGGTGCGCAGAGCCTTAAAGGAGATCGGATTTACCCATGTGACCGTAGTTCCGGAGCAGGAGCTGCCGGACGGCAACTTCCCCACGGTGAGCTACCCGAACCCAGAGTCCAAGGAGGCTTTCGAGCTGGGACTGAAGCTGGCGAAGGAGCAGGACGCAGACCTGGTGCTGGCCACAGACCCGGATGCGGACCGTCTCGGTGTATACGTAAAGGACAGCAAGTCCGGCGACTACATCCCGCTCACCGGAAATATGTCCGGATCCCTTCTCTGTGAGTACGTGCTCAGCCAGAAGAAGGCCAGAAACCTGATCCCGGAGGATGGACAGGTGGTAAAATCCATCGTTTCCACCAACTTAATCGACGAGGTGGCAAAGGCTTACGGTGTGGAGCTTATCGAGGTTCTCACCGGATTTAAGTGGATCGGCCAGCAGGTGTTAAAGAACGAGCACACCGGAAAGGGCACCTACCTGTTTGGAATGGAGGAGAGCTACGGCTGCCTGATCGGCACCTACGCAAGGGACAAGGACGCGGTTTCCGCCACCGTTGCCCTCTGTGAGGCCGCCGCTTACTATAAGACCAAGAACATGACCCTGTGGGATGCCATGGTAGAGATGTACGAGAAGTACGGCTACTGCCTGGATGCGGTGAAGTCCATCGGACTGTCCGGCATCGAGGGACTGGCAAAGATCCAGGCCATCATGGAGCATTTGAGAAACAATACGCCGGCGGAGATCGGCGGCTACAAGGTGGTTTCCGCAAGGGACTACAAGGCCGACACCATCAAGGATATGGCCACCGGAGAGGTGAAACCCACCGGACTTCCTTCTTCCAACGTGCTGTACTACGACATGGAGGGCGGCGCCTGGGTATGCGTGAGACCGTCCGGAACGGAGCCGAAAATCAAGTTCTACTACGGCGTGAAGGGAACTTCCTTAGCTGACGGCGAGCAGAAGTCCAAAGAGCTGGGCGACGCTGTGATGGCTATGGTAGACAAAATGATGTAAGGAATTGACAAATATGGGGCGCTGCAGGGCACAGGATTTCCCGGAGGCTGGCAGCGCCTTCCTTTTGCTTGTGCATAGGAAACCGGGGGCCCTATGGCATAAGAGCCTGCGGCGGGTGAAAGTTCCCGGCGGATGCGTACTCTGCGCATGGGAGGATGGCTGCGGCGCACACTTTTTATATGGAAAGGAACGGTCATGGCACCTAGAAATTACCGAATTGACAACGTGAAGGGGGTTCTGATCATCCTGGTGGTGATCGGCCATTTTCTCCTGCCTATTTCCACCACCAGGTTTACCACCAACAGCCAGTATCTGATCTACACCTTTCATATGCCCTGCTTTATCTTTATTTCCGGCTATCTGGCGAAGGGAGTGTACCGGGACGGGCGGTTTAAGTGGGGGAAACTTGCCAGGCTGGCGTGGCTGTACCTGCTGTTTGAGCTGGGGGTACACGTGACGGAGGGGCTTTTGGAGGGCCAGATCGGCTGGAGGGTGGATTTGTTCCACGAGAGCGGGGCACCCTGGTATCTGCTGGCTTTGCTGCTCTGGTATCTGTTTATCCCTCTGTGCAGCCGCCTGGGGAAATGGGTGTCTTTGGCCCTGGCTTTGGCGGTGGGATTGGCGGGGGGCTATGCCGGCAGCGGTCTGGGGGATTTCCTGGCGGCAGACCGGGTGTTTGCCTTCGCCCCCTTCTTTTTTATGGGGTATTTCTTTACGGGCCGTGAGCTGAAAGGGCTTTGTTTCGGGGGACGGCGTGCCGCGGCGGTGATTTTGGGCGCCCTGGTGGGGGCGGGGATTTTTCTGGGAACCTATGATTTTCTGGAGCCCTACCGGCTGGCGGTTTACGGGGCGATGTACGACCGGTTCTCGCCGGAGCTGTACTCCCTGTGCTGGCTGATCCGCCTGATCTGCTACGGGGCGGCTGGGGCGCTCTCCTTCGGGCTGATCGCTTTTCTGCCGGACCGGCGCCTGCCATTTCTCACGAAATTGGGGCAGCGGACGCTTTCCGTGTACGTGCTGCACCGGCTGATCCGGGACCTGTGCCAGTATTTTGACCTGTATCGTTTCTTAAACGTCCACTCCAAGGCCCAGGTGCTCCTTATGATGGCGGGCTGCGTGGCCCTGTCTGCCGTCCTGGCCTGGGGGCCGGTGTACGGCGCTTTCCAGTGGCTTTCGGAGGCGCCTTTTGCGGTGTGGGAGAAGGTCACGGGGAGAAAGGGGTAGCGTCTGCGGGGAAATGGACGGCAGGGCAAAGGGGGACTGCCTGACGGAAAATGTGACGGAAAAATGTAAGAAAGTTTTTCTTGTGGAAAGAGGTCTATTGTGATAGACTTATCGTAAGGATAGGTCGATCAGGATAGACCTTTTTGGCTGTGTTATGGATCCTCTTAGGCTGTAAAAATGGATGTGGGCTGAAACGGTTATCCCGAGGGGACCTTGATATAGGGGAAACGGCTATTCCGGGGAACAGGGAAAGGAGAGCGGCCATGGAGGAACTGAAACTTTACGAGAGCGAATACCGCTTTATGGATCTGGTGTGGGAGAAACAGCCGGTGCGTTCCACCGAGCTGGCCCGTCTGGCGGCGTATCAGCTGGGATGGAAGAAATCCACCAGCTATACGGTGCTGAAAAAGCTGGCGGAGCGGGGATTTTTAAAAAATGACCAGGCGGTGGTGACGGCTCTGGTTCAGAAGGTGGATGTGGGAAAGTACGAGAGTGAGGAGCTGTTAAATCGGAATTTTGGAGGCTCCCTTCCGGCGTTTCTGACGGCGTTTTTAAAGGATCGGAAACTGACCAGGGAGGAGGCGGAGGAGCTGCAGCGGATGATCGAGGAGGCGGTGGAGGATGACTGACTGGTTTATCACGGTGCTGAATATGACCATCGCCGGCGGGGCGGCGGCTGTGGTGGTGCTGGTTCTGCGGCTGTTTCTGCGGAAACTGCCGAGGATCTATTCCTATGTGCTGTGGCTGGCGGTGTTTTGGCGGTTTGCCTGTCCCTTTGCTCTGGAGACGGCCTTCAGCCTGTTTCCGGTGAACCGGGAGTCGGTGGCAAAGGATATAGTATATGATTTAGAGCCAGCGGTGGACACGGGGATCGGCCTTATCGACCAGGCGGTAAATCCCGTATTGTCCGGCAGCCTGGCCCCGGTTCCGACTGCCTCGGCCAATCCGCTGCAGATTCTGCTGGCAGCGCTGGGAGCCGTGTGGGTGGCGGGCGCCATCCTGTGCGTGGGAGTACAGCTGTGGCGGTATCTGCGGTTTGCGGTGAAGGTGCGGACGGGAGTGGCTGTGCCGGGAGAGGATCGGGTACTGTGGTCGGAGTGGACGGATGTGCCGGTGGTGATGGGGCTGGTGCGGCCAGTGATCGTGCTGCCTTACGGGATCGGGGAGAAGGAGCTTTCCTATATCCTGCTCCACGAGCGTGCCCATATCGCCCGCGGGGACCATCTGGTGAAGGCGGTCTGTTTTCTGATCACGGCGGTACACTGGTTCCAGCCCCTGGCGTGGGTGAGTTTCCGGGAAATGTGTCGGGATATGGAGATGTGCTGTGACGAAAGGGTGGTAAGAGATATGGATTTGGAAGGAAGGAAAGGCTACGCTGGTGCCCTGCTGTCCTTCGCGAAACGAAAAAGCGGGATTTTGCAGGTTCCGGCCTTTGGAGAGAGCCATACGAAGGCCAGGATGAAACGGGTGCTGTCCTTTCGGCGTCCTGCTGCGGCGGTGAATGTGGCGGCCCTGCTGTGCACGGCGTTGGCGGGCTGCGGGCTGCTCACCAGTCCCCAGGGGACGGAGAGCGCCCCGGCGGTGACTGTCATCGGAGGGGCGGACGGGCCTACTTCCATATTTGTGGCGGGAAAGCTGGCTGGCGGAGAGGAGCCGGTGCCCTATGAGGCCGCTGTCTGGGACGGGACAACGCTGGCGGATGGGATCGTGCTGGACGCGGCCGGTTCCGGGGGACCGGGGGAGGAAGGACTGCTGGTGTTTCACGGGCCCCAAGGAGTATTTGTGCTCCAGGGAGACGGGGACAGCGGGTTTCGGCAGTTGATTTCGGTGGATATGGCAGGAGTGGATGAGCGGTACGGAGAGCTGTATGGGGACGGGGATGGCGCCGCCGCCAAAGACAGAGACGCAGAGATACAGTTTGTGGTAAAGGACAGCGGGAATTCCATAGCCATGGGATTTTTAGAGGATGGCCAGCGGCTGGAGGGACATGGGTATCTGCTGCTTTTGGACAGTCAGGAGCTGTACCGCACAGACGACGGGTTTCAGATGCTGGAGACCCTGGAGGAGCTGGAGGCGGAGCATCAGGTACAGATGGGGATGGAGGACGGCCAGAGCAGGCTGGTGTCCGATACCGGCCGGTTCCAGGATCTGGAGCTGGAGGTGACGGGAGAAAACGGGACGAGGGAACGGTTTCCCCTGTTTTGAGAACACCGGATGGGCTGAGGGCGGTCTGCGCCTGTCCCGTAAGCGTGGAAAACGTGCGGCGGAGAACGGCGTGACAGAGAAAGACGTGACAGGGGAAAAGTGACAAAGAACGGGGAGAATGGTTTCCGCCGGTAAAATAAAAAAGCCGCAGCGATGACCGGCCGTGACAGAACGGCGGTGATTGCTGCGGCTTTTTGCCATTTTACGACGAAAGCCCGGATGGCGGCGATATAGATGGGCGTGCCCTCGCGTACAGATATACCGGCATCAGACGGGCAGGACGGTATAAAAAGGTGTGTGCTTGGCGTGCCCTCGCGCTAGAGCGCGGCTGCGTCAGCAGCCATATTCTTTTTTGCCATAGATATATTGTAGTAGGAACTGTGTTCCTTATGACAGCCTGGGTGCCAAAAGGCCGGTTGTGGAACGTAAGCGAGGAAACTTCCTGCCTGTCAGCCGTCCTTTCGGTTCTGCTCCTTCCACTGTTCCTCAGCCAGTTCACGCAGCTCCTTTAACGCCTCGCTGAAACGGCGGGAGGCGGCGGAGGGGTTGCGGAGGAGGAGATTCCGGCGGTGACGGTTCAGCTGGCCGGTGAAGGCGCGGCGTTTCTCGGAGAGCTCTTTGCCGCGGTCCAGCAGAGTGGTAAGCGTTTCCAGACGGAGGCCGGGCAGTTTGGGAAGACGCTCGTTCAATTCGGCGCGGGTGACGGCGGAATCGGTTCGCCACCGCTCCATAAGCCGGGCGGCATCCGCTTTCCACTGCTCCATGCGCTCCGCAGTTCCGTCCCGGAGCAGCTCCATGCGCTCCGCGGTTCCATCCCGGAGCTGTTCCATGCGCTCTGCGGTTCCATCCCGTAGCTGAGCCATCCGCCCTGCGGTTTCGTCATGCAGCTGAGCCATGCGCACGACGGTCTCGTCTTTCATCTGAGCCATGCGCTCCGCAGTTCCGTCCCGGAGCTGAGCCACCCGCCCTGCGGTTTCGTCATGCAGCTGAGCCATGCGCACGACGGTCTCGTCTTTCATCTGAGCCATGCGCTCCGCAGTTCCGTCCCGGAGCTGTTCCATGCGTTCCGCGGTTTCGTCCCGCAGCTGAGCCACCCGCTCCGCTGTCTCGTCCCGCAGCTGCATCATCCGGTCCGCTGTCTCCTCCCGGTAGTCGGCCATGCGCTGGACGGTTTCCGCCTTCAGCAGGGCAAGCTGTACCTGTACGTCGTCCAGCTCCGCTTTGAGCCTGGTCATGGCCTCCAGGGCACGGCCCAGGGCCAGGGCATCCCGGACGGACTGCACCGTATCATATAAAAAGATGACGGTGATAAAACACACCCCGCCCACCGCAAGGGGGACAGGGAGGCGAAACAGCAGCCGTTCCACCGGGGGATGGAGCACCTCTGTGAGGAGAATGGTGAGAAAGCCCCAGGCGATGGAGGATGTCAGGCAGATGTAGCCGTTGAGATTGTATTTCTGATTGCTGTAGTCCCAGTATTTGACTTTAAAAAGCCGTTCCATAGCCCAGCCGGTGACGTATTCCAGGGCGGTGGCGGCCAGGACGCCGGAGAGATAGACCAGGATCAGATGATCCTGCACCGGCAGGGAGACCCAGAGCATCATCACCGCCCCGGTGCCGTAGAGAGGCAGCATGGGCAGGCGCAGAAAGCCCCGGTTGACGAACCGTCCTGTTCGGATGGACACGTAGGTGGATTCAAAGATCCAGCCGGCAAAGCAATAAATATAGAAACAACCAAGCCATTGATACCAGGTATATGTGTACATAAAATTCTCCTTTGTGTGGATGTTAGCCCCTATCATAGCACAGTTTGTGGATAAATGAAAGGAAAGAAACGGCTGTACAGGAGAAAATGGAGTTTTTGGCACACCGTTTGTCACGCGTTGTGCGGCCCGGATATTGCGATTATAATCGACGTATGGGCGGCCGGCAAAATCAGTCAAAAAACGACAGGGCCGGCAGCCTGAGGAAAGATATACGGGAGAATGAGAACATGGCGAAAATGGGATATATGTTGGAGCAGGGAAAGATCTTTGACACGGTAGAGAGCCTGATCGAGTACCTGTACGGACTGGAGCAGGGAGAACGGGAGACGGTGATGGAGCACTGCGTGGGGGACGGAGAGTTTAAGGCCTGGATGCGCAGGATGGCGGACACGGATGCGGTGAGGAGATGGGAGGATAGCTTAGAGGAAAGCGCCTCCGCTCAGAAACGCTACGTGGACACCCTCTGCCTTCTGGAGCAGGCGGCCCCGTCTAAAAGGAGGAGCCTTTTAAATCTCTGCGCTCAGTTTTTAAAGAATCTGCCGGAGTACTGGCTGCTCCAGCACACCGACCTCTATCTGGCATCCGGAAAAGTGGGCGGCGACATCCTGGCCCGCAAGGACAGTCTGGAGTCCGGCGGAACGGGGACGGAGGATTTTAAAAACCTTACGGATCAGCTGGGAGATTGGATGGAGTCCCTGGAGGAGGCCATGATGGACAATTATCTCCTCTATGAGAACGGATTTTTCCTGCCGGGGAAATACTCGATTTTCGGGAAACACATCGACGGCTATTTCGTGGACGACGGAGGCGGCCGCAAGGTGCCGGTGGGATATTTAAAGGAAAAAGGGCGGATCCAGGCGAAACACTGTCTGGAGAAGGGAATGGAAAAACAGCGGGAGGAAGCGGCCGCGGCGGTGGAGAGCTACCGGACCAGGGCCGGATATGTGCAGGAACAGCTGGAAACCATGCGCCAGAGCATTAAGACCACTTACAAACGCCCCGGACGGATCCGCAGCGTGATTGCCATGTTTATGGCTGTGATGGCGGCCATCTGGGCGGGCTCGCTGTTCGCGGGAGGAAATCTGGAAAGCATTCTGTCAAAGGGGCTGGGGGGATTTCTCCTTTTCATGTCCCTGATGACCTTTTTGTCCGGACTGAAAGGATTTAGACGGTGCGGGGCCTGGAGCCGGCTGAACCGCTGCGTCAAAGAGGTGAAGGAGCTGATTGGGCGGGCGGATGCCCTGAAGGAGAAGGTGAGCTCTGAGTCCATGTTCTGGGAGCAGAGAGGCGCCATCAACCGGCTGACCTTCTTCCCCATGGAGCGGGACGGGCAGATCCGGGAGCAGGCCGGCCTGCTGGAGGAAAAGCTTAAAAAGAAGGCATCGCCCTTTACCTGGACAATCCTCCTGCTGCTTTCCTATTCCGCTCTGGGAGCCGTCCTTCCCACGGCGGCAGGGATGGATAGCGTGGCCGGTTCCAATGAGGAGGTCCGCTTAAATGTCCGTACCGTGGACGATGTGGACTGGGATCAGACGGAGCAGGTGTCTGTGGAAATGGGAGCCAGCAGCAGCCTGGTGTCCCAGACCAGCGGGATGGTGTACGGGCCGGAGCGGATGCTGGACGGGGATGTATCCACCTCCTGGCAGGAGGGGGAGGATGGCTTTGGAGAGGGAGTGACCCTTACGGCCTCCTTTTACGGCGAGACCGTCCCGCTGAAGGTGATTTCCTTTTATGGAGGCAGCTGGAAAAGTGAGGAGGCATTTTGGGAAAACGGACGTCCGTCCAGCCTGAAGGTGGTGTGCAGCCGGGAGGGAGAGGAGATGGGAACCTTTTCGGTGGGGCTGGAGGATGGGATGCAGCCGGCGTATCTGGAGTTTTCCAGGCCGGTGCTCTGCGACTCCCTGGAGATTCAGATCGAATCTGTTTATCCGGGGAGCCGCTATGAGGATACGGCGGTTACAGAGATGGCATACTATCAGGAAACGTGATTTTAATACAGGGGGGGGGTATGTTAAGGGTGTTTAATTTCGTCAATGCACTCCTGGATTACAGCCAGAGTCTCCTCCTTTGTCCCTACCATGGCGGAGCGGAGCATATATTGGAAAAAGTCCTCAAAGGCCTCCAAAAGAGAGGGCTCCTCAATGCGCAGATAGCCGTAATTTTTCCCGTCATTGGTAAAGTAGCTGAAGTCCAGGCCGGAATTCTGGTGGAGGAGGCAGAGCAGGTGCTCGGAAATCGGGAGCACAAGGGGATTGATCACCCGGTGATGCCTCAGATCGCTTAAAATGTCGCGGTAGAGACATTCCAATATATAAATGCGGTCTCTCTCCGAGAAGGGCTTGGCGTAGCAGGAGGGCAGGTCGGCGATCTGACCGGTCCTGGCAAAATGGTGGATGCCGTTTTTGCTGAAAATGGAAATATGGTGGTTCAGGCCGCGGAGCTGTCTGGCCCGCATGGAGGTGAGCTGGAGGATGGAGATGGCATCTTCCGGCTCCTGGATGCGGGAATAATTTTGTATCATCCGCTCTGTCACGTAGGACATGAGGCAGGGCTGATATTCCAGGGAGTAAAAGGGCAGATCCTCTAAATCCATTTCCATCAGGTGAGGAAGGACGTCCTCAGCCCGGTGATAGCTCAGGGTAAAGGGCCCGGCTTCCTTCATGGCCGCGGAAAACAGATTTCCCAGATAATGGAGAAGGGCGGGATCCCTGCTCACAATGGCCGCGTGGCAGTCTGTGGACAGGAGCACGGCGGTGTTGGAAAACAGGACGTAGTAGGGGAAGGAAAACTGCCGGATGTCCGTTACCGGGGCGTCGGTGTAATAATAGTACACCTGGTATTGAAAGTCGGACAGGGGCAGGAACGGCAGGATATTTGCCAGGATTTCCAGATTGAAGGAAAAGGCGTTCTTGGCAGCCCCAGGCTTTAAAAAGCTGGTCAGCTGCATGATGGAGAGCTGGCTCTCGTGGCACTCCCGCATGGTGTGGATAAACAGGTCCCGGAAGATTTCCATATTGGCCGGGGCATTGATCCGTACGCAGGGGGAGGCGGATTTGGGGAGGACACATTCCCACAGGATCAGTTCTCTGAGCAGCCGGTAGACGGAGAGATAGCCTTCGTGCAGGCCGGGAGAGGGCAGAAGGTCGAGCCCGTCATCGTCCGGATACCTGGGAGGGCGCCCGTTTTCAGGCTGCACGTAGGAAATGTTTTCCAGGAGTTGCTTGATCAATGCCCTCTGCTCAAACAGTTCTTCCCCCACCTGGATCAATTCAAAAGACATATCAAATTCAATCGTTTCCGCAGGCGTCAGTTTCAGAAACGGACGAAGCTTTCTGACCTGATCCGCGGTCGGTTTTCTCTCATCCGAAAGGAGTTTCTGGAGAGTTGTACGGTTTATATTCGCTTTCTGAGCAATGCCATAGATGGTATAGCCGCTGTTTTCGATAAAACCGCGCAGCATTTTTCCAAAACTTTTCATAATTCAATCCCCCCGTGACTTGTCTCAGTCATAGCCCGTATTTTAACATTGCCTTTTTGGAGCGTCAAGAAAAGGCAGAAAGAAAAAACTGCCACATTTTTTGTCACATATTGAGGTGAAATAGGAGCTTGTTATAATTAGTAGTAATATGCCTGTTTTATACCTTTTTGATGACAATTTTGTACATAAATAAACGGGAAACCGGCAGGTGTTGCATGGCAGGCAAGGAATAAAATGGAACATGGAGGTGGGGAGCATGGAGGAGCTGACGACGGTAAAAAAAGAGAGCGTCCGTTTCAGCCGGGGAGACGAAACGGCCTTTCCGGGGTATGCGAAACCCGTGGAATATATGGGAGAGACGAGGCCGGCCCGCTGGATTTCCAGACAGGAAACCGGCTGGCTGATGAAAAAGGAGGACGTGAGCGCCTTTTACGGGAATCTCTGCCAGCATCTGAAGGAAAACCCGCCGGCGGACAGCCTGCTGTGGCCGGTGGATGTGACGTCAAAGACGGACGCGGGGTTTGGCTACGTGATGGAAACCTATCCCCAGGCGTTTCGGCCGATCCGGGATTTTCTGGACGGAAACGAGGGATTTACGGGCTGGCCGATGATCGTGAACGCGGCTCTCAGCCTGACGGTAGCTTTTTTGCAGCTGAAGGCCGGAGGGTATCACTATCACAATCTTACAAACGACGATGTGCTGGTACACAATAAGACCGGCAGGGTCCGTCTGGCCGGGGCGGAATATCTGAGCAGGACAGGAAAAATAAAGCTGACGGAGTGCAGTACACTCATGGCGCCGAAATATCTGTTGGGGGAGAGAGAAGCGGATTCAAGAACGGATGAGTATCTTCTCGCCGTTCTTCTTTTTGAGCTTTTTTTTCAGGGGCATCCCCTGGAAGGCCATAAAACGGCGGAGAATCCGGTGATGACGGCGGCGAAGAAACGGGAGTACTACGGCAAAGCCCCGGTGTTCATCTACGACAAGGCGGACGGCTCCAATCCTCCGGTGAAGGGGATCCACATCGGCCCCCTGGGAATGTGGGCCCAGTATCCCGCGTTTTTGCAGGAGCAGTTCCGGAAGGCCTTTTCTAAGGAGGCACTGTCCGGGGAGAAGGCGGGGGAGACGGTGGAGGAATGGTACAGCACCCTGATTGCCCTGCGGGCGTCTATCGCGCCCTGCAGCTGCGGCAGGGCGCATTTCCTTCCGTCGCTCACGGGAGGCAGAAACGTCTGCCCCTGCGGGAATAAGATCGAGGAGCCTGCGTTTTACTGGAAACTGGAAGGCGGAAAGCAGTGGTATCCCATTATTCCCGGCGGCGTGATTTACCAGTGCCAGCTGAAGGAAAAGGCGGAGATGGACGTCTCCTCCCAGGCTGGAATGATGCTCCGAGGCCGGGGCGCGGATTTCTGCCAGATCCAGAATGTGATGGATGAGCCGTGGACGGTGACGGGAGACGGGGAGGAAACGGAAACCGTCGGAAACCTGGAAACGGTCCTGGTAAAAGGCCCCATGTCCATTGATACAGGGGTAGGGAAGATCGTCGTCGAAGCGGCGGCAAATCTGGAGAATGAGGTGTGAGCATGGTAGATTATAAGGCATTTCATATCTCCACAAAGGGAACGGGCAATCAGACTCCCCTGAAGGAATACTCCGCCGCCCAGACGGCGGGAAACGCCCAGATCGCGGTGATCGCCAGCGGTCTGGAGGAGAACCTGTGTTTCAGAAGCCATTTGGGCGCGAAATTCGCCCTGGAGGTGGCCCTTCAGGCGGGAAAGACCTTTGCGGAGGAGATGAGGGCGGACAGGCTGTTCCGGGACGCCCAGGCCACAGAGCAGGCCCTCCGTCAGCTGGAGGGGAGCATTATCGTGGGCTGGCAGGACCGGGTGCAGAAACACTGGAGCGGCAGCCCCTTTAAAGAGGAAGAAATCGAGTCCATCGGAAATACGCCGGAGCTGGAGCGGCCGAAGGCGGTGTACCGGTCGGGGAGAAATGTGGAGTACGCTTACAGCGCCCACATCATCATGGCCATCGCCGCGAAGGATTACGTGTTGGTGATCCGAAACGGAAACAGCGGCTGCGTATTCCTCAGCGAGGACGGAACCGGGAAAGAGCCCCTTCCGTGGAATGAGAAGAATACGGACCTCTACTGCACCACCTTCTGCAACCGGGAGGCGCTGCGGGAGTTCCGCCACTACTGCGGAAAGAAAACGCCGGATATGGTCTGGCTCAGCAGCGCCGGGGTGGAGCGTTCCTTTTCGGAAAAGAGCAAGTTCCTGGAGTTCTGCAATTACACGGCGAAGGGGATCAAAAACCCCGCCGAGGACAGCGAGGAGTATTTAAAGGAAGAACTGGTCAAGCTGAGCCGCAGAGGGAGCCACGAGGATATGTCCCTGGCCTTTCTCTGGATGGCGAATATTGTGAAAAAGACGGTTCTGGAAAATCAGAGGAAGAAGGAACAGCAGTCCCAGGCCGTCCAGGCGGAAAAGACAGATAAAAAGGAAACGAAGGAGACTCCGAAAAAAGAGGAACCGAAGAAAACGGAGCCGGAGAAAGCTCCGGAGCCGAAACCGAAAAAGGTCTCAGAGCCAAAGACGGAACCGAAACCGGTAAAGAAGGAGACGGCTCCGAAGACAGCCCCGGCAGGCGGGCAGCAGGCGGCGAAGAAAAAGAGTCCGCTCCCCCTGATCCTTCTGGCCCTGGTGGTCGCGGCCGCAGCGTGGATGCTGTTTGGCGGCTCGAAGGAGCCGGAACCGAAGGAGGCGGAAACCAGGACCGAGACGGTGGCGGAAACGGCGGAGGTCATAACCGTTCCGGAGACGGAGGAGATCCCGGAGACGTCGCCCCAGGAGACGGAGGAAGAAACGCAGGAGGAGACCGAGGCGGAAACGGAGGAAGAAACCGTTCCGGAGACGTCACCTCAGGAGGAGACCACGGAGGCGCCTACTACGGCAGCGCCCACCACGGCAGCTCCCGCGCCGACCCCAGCGCCCACACCGGCGCCCACCACAGCGGCGCCCGCGCCCACGCCGGCCCCCACACCGGCACCGACCCAACCGCCGGAGACGCCGGCTCCCACGCCGGCACCGACCCAGCCGCCGGAGACCCCGGCGCCTACTACAGCGCCTGCGGCGCCCACCCTTCCGGGCCCGAACATCATTTGGTAAGAGCAGCCGTTTCGCCCGGAGGAACTGCCGCGGCAGGGACGGTGTGGAAGGGACCTCATGGTTCAGGGATGAGGTTTTACAAGGTCTGATCTGCCGGAACGGAAGGGTATCCCGTCCGGTTTCCGGCAGTTCCCGGCTTTTGCCGGTTAGATAGATTTCAAAAAAAGGAGAGTAATGTTATGAGAAAGAACAAGATTGCAGCAGCATTATTCATGGCGGCCGCCCTCGTTCAGGCAGCTCCCATGACCGCATTGGCAGCTCAGTGGCAGGGAACGACCGGAGCGTGGTGGTATCAGATGGACGATGGCAGCTACGCCACAGGCTGGCAGAACATCGGAGGAAGGTATTATCATTTTGACGCGGCCGGATATATGCAGACCGGCTGGCAGTACATCGACGGCAAGTGGTATTACTTCGACGCGGCTGGATTCATGCAGACCGGCTGGCAGTATATCGGAGGCAAGTGGTACTACTTCTACGGGCCGGGGGATATGCACACCGGCTGGCTGGTGATCGACCAGAAGACCTACTATATGTTTGACGACGGCAGCATGGCGGAGAACACCTTCTTTACAGACGGCTCCTACTACTATCTGGCCCAGCCGGACGGCACCATCTTAAAGAACACCACCAGGGACGGCATCCGCTATGACGAAGAAGGATGCGCGATGCAGAGGGATGCCTCCGGTGCCTGGACCTACATCGGCAAGGTGGAGGACCGCATTCTGATGGCAGAGCAGACCCTTCAGGAGAAATACCTGCTTCACGAGTACAAATACCACTCCGATTTTGTGGCGGAGGTGCATAACACCCTGGACGGCTCCATGAGCGCCAGCGAGGTAGAGGATTTCATCAACGATACCGAGGAGCTTTTCTGGGACTACTACGATACGGACTACGATAGCTACGAGGAATAAAAAGGAGACGGTACCATGATGATAAAAATCGCATTGGGTTTCTGTCTGGCCGCTGCCTTTCTGTGGGGAGCAATGGCGTGGATGAGACGGAGAAAGGGAATCAGAATCCTGACTTTTGTCTTTGACATCGTTCTCACTGTGATGATCGTGGCGGCAGTTGGTTTTGGAACGGCCGGTTATTACGGGACCGTGAAGGCGGCTGCCGGGGAGGAAACCCTGGCTCCGGAAGGCCCGGAGGAGACAGAGGAAGTGACTGTAGCCGAGCCGGAGCCGGCGGAGGCTCAGACCAGAGCGCCGGAGACCATACCGGAGACCAGTCCGCAGGAAACGGAAACAGAGAAAGAGGACGAGACGGATGAGAAACCGACGGAGGCCCGGAGCCTGGAGGTAAGCACGGCTGCCGCGGAGCCGACAAAGGCAGCTGGGCAATCCACAAAAGCGGCTACGGAGCTGAGGACTTCCACAGCGGCGGCGACGACGGCATCGCCCACCACGGCACCAGAGACGGCCGCCAGGAAAACGGAACCGGAGACGGAGAAAGCGAAGGAAACAGAGCCTTCTGTCCCGGTGGCGCCCGCTCCCCCGGCTCCGCCTGAGGGGACACCAGATGCGGAGGATCCAACGATTCCGCCGCGTCCCACACCCTAGAGCGGGACACAGCTCTCTGACAGAATCGAAAGGTATGCCGGAGCGCGGCGGTCACAGCCGCCTGACCTCCGGCGTAACAGAAACAACAAGGGAAAGATAGAGGTACATAATTATGAAAAAGATGAAACGAGGCTTATGCGCTCTGCTGGCAGCTCTGATGCTGTTCATGACGGGCCTGATCACCAGCTTTGCCGCGGACACGTCGTCGGCGAACCATTTCAACGTGGTATTTGTCATCGACGCCAGCGGCTCCATGAAACAGACGGACGGTTCCCTGTGGCGCTATGAGGCCATGGACTTGTTTTTAGGCCTTTCCACCGATGAAGGAAACCGTATGGGAGCCGTGGTGTTCAACGACGGCATCGTCACCAGGGTGGACCTTCAGGCCATCAGCGGAAAGCAGATGAAGGAGCAGCTCTCCCAGACCCTGAGAAATTCCCAGGTGAGCGGAGACACGGACATCGGAACGGCAATCCAGATGGCTACGGCTATGCTGGATGAGTCCAGGGATACTTCCCTTCCGTCCGCCATCATCCTTCTGTCCGACGGAAACACGGATTTCCCCAACGATACCACCGGCCAGCTGTTAGCCCAGTCTGAGGCCAACAAGCAGGATGCCATCAACCGGGCGAGAAATAATTCCTACCCGGTGTACTCCATCTGCTTAAACGCCAACGGCGCGGCAAACCCGGAGGAGCTGATGGACATCGCCAACGCTACCGGCGGTGTGTTTATGGAAGTAAACAACGCGGAGGACTTAAAGGCCGTATTTGAGAAATTTTACAACATGATCTATTCCACGGCCACCACCCCCATCGTGGACGACATAATTCCGGAAGGCGGAGTGATGGACATTCCCTTTGAGGTTCCCAGCATGGGAGTTGAGGAGGTCAATATCATCATCAGCACCTTAAGCCCGTCTTCTACTTACTCCATCTTCCAGCCAAACGGCCTCGCGTTCACCTCTGGAGAGTTGGAGAACATGACCATTAAGGCGCAGACCTTCTCCGTGATCAAAATCCCCACCCCCCAGGGCGGAACCTGGAAGATCCAGGTGAGAGGCATCCCCGGGGACGCGGTGAAGATCGACATGGTTTACAACGCCTATTTCACCGTAGCTCTGGACGCCGATCCGTCCCAGACCTCCTATGGCACCGGCTCTGAGGTGGCGTTTACGGCCCACATCAAGGACGGAGAGGGCCAGGATCTGGCAGATCAGAGCGTGTACAGCGCCGGAAACGCCACCCTTTCCATTCGGAGCAGCGAGAATGACGGGGAGATCCTTTCCATCCCCATGACCTTAAACGGCCAGGGCAACGCCTACGAGGCCACTGCCAAGCTGGATCAGGACGGCGACTGCTACGCGGTGGCCACTGTGACTGTGGACGGAATGGAGAAGTCCAGCGGACATCTGGAGTTTACCGTGGGCGAGGGAGAGAGCGAGGCAGAGACGACTGCGGCAGCTCCCACAGTCCCGGCCGGCCCCGCCACCGTTCAGTGGAAGATCAATAAGCTCCCCTTTATCGGCGGAACGGCAGAGTATGACTTAAGCGAGCTTTCTCAGGATGTCACCCAGTGGGAGATCACCAAGTCCGATTTTGCCAAGGATGTGGTTTACATGGACGGAGACGCTGTCCTGGCCGCGGACAAGGGCAGCTGTGAGGACGGAACCGTGACCTTGAGCGGAACGGATTCCCAGGGCATGGCTCAGGAGTATGTGGTGGAGATCGCCGTTTCCGGCCTCATCGGAATGATCATTTTCGGCGTGATCGGCCTGCTGATCCTGGCGCTGCTCCTCTTTGTGCTCAGCAAGATCTTAAAGGGCACAAAGAAACACGCCTTCAAGGGAGACATCATGGCCATCGCCTTTGACAACAACTTAGGCATGATGGACGCACCCCAGACCATAAGGCCCAGACAGGGCAAGGAGCCCATGTCCCGCTACCTCAGCGAGGGCGGCGGCGTGGATCTGAAACAGAACTTCTTCCAGGCGGACGAGAGCCCGGACTATATCTGGATCGTTTCCAAGAACGGCCTCTATTCCTCCGGCAATCCGGATAAGAAGGAGAAGAAGATCAAGATCTTTAGCGGTATGGAAGTGACCGTCAGCAAGAACCGCGATCTGGACTGCGGGATTCAGCTGACTTATACGTCTGATCAGATGTAAGGATAAGCATTCCCGTTTTGCGGGGGTCGGAGATTCTCCGCCCTGCAAAACGGGATTTCCGGCAAAGGCACGTTCCCGACAGAGGAAACGGACGGTCGTGGGGACCGTGATTTGCCGTGGGATGAGGAGGAATGGCGCGATGATCTATAAATGGCTTTCCATCGCAGACGGCGGCGGGGTGGACAATCCTTTTTGCCGAGGGGACCGAACCTCGGACGCTGCAGTCTGCATCGGACTGGGCGGGACGGGGAGAGACGCCCTTGTCAAGCTGAAACGGAAGGTATCCCAGCATTTAAAACCTTACAGCGAAGATCCCCTGGCACCCCCCAGCTGCACCAATATCCGGTATCTGCTGATCGACGCCGATGCCCAGATGGCGAATCAGGGGCCGGTGACCGGCAGGCTTGACCGGCTGTCAGAGTATTTTTCCATCTCGAACGGCAATATCAGGGAAGCGTTTGCGAGCGGCATCCTGAAAAGACGGAAGGAAATGAAATGGCTGAATCCTGATTTGCAGGTGTATGATGCAGCGTATGGCGGAGGCGGGAACCGGCAGTTGGGCCGTTTTCTGCTGATGGACAAGGCCGGGGAGCTAAGGCAAAAGCTGACATCTGTGATCCTTGAGGCCGCCTCGTGCAGCCAAAGCGGCCAGGTGGATATTTATATTTTTTCCGGACTCTCCGGAGGCGTGGGAGGAGGCGGGTTCCTGGATACCTGCTACATTGTGCGCAGCGTATTAGAGGATGTAAGGGGCGGCAGGCCGAGCCGGATATACGGCTGTTTCTTTCTGCCGGATGTGAATCCGTCGAAATGGATCTTTTATGAAAGTCCTCTGATCGCTAAACATCTGAGGGCCAACGGCTACGCATCCTTAAAGGAGCTAGACTACCTGATGAACCTGCAACAGAACGGGGGGAGGTTCCGGCAGGACTACGGGGATTTCCTCGTGGACACGGTCCGTCCTCCGGTAGATCAGTGTTTTCTGGTCTCCGGCGCCACCCCTGCCCCCGATGGAACCCGTGTGCGGGATGATTATGACCGGGCGCTGGAGGCTGCGGCAGAACACGTATTTACCCGCCTGATGAAATCGCGTCTGTGGATGGCGGCAGCGCCGGGGAATCCGCAGGCGTCAATGCGGTACGGAGCGTACAGCGGTTACAGCATCCTGGGCGCCGCCGCCGCGGAAATGCCGGTTCAGGACATCGCCACTTACCTGGGGGCGAAACTGTTTCAGCGGCTTACCCCCATGTATGACGCCAGGCCCATGGAGGAAGACCTCCGGGCGTTTATGGCAAAGGGGATTCTCTCTTATGAGAATATCCAGCGCCACCTGATGAAGGGGGTAGTCGATTCGTTTCCTATCCGCGAATATACCCCGAAGGATCTGATCTACGGCATCGCGAACCCCAGAGCGGACGCGGAGGCCTGGCTGAGAGACGCCGAAGATAAAATGAGGCAGAATATGGAGTCCGCGCCTCTGGGAAGTAAGGAACCCCTGACGGATATGGAAAGCCTGGTATTCCAGATATACAAAGAACTGTATGCCGGCTATGCCACGAATCCCGGATACGGCCCTGTTTTTGCCGCGAGGATGCTGGATGACAGATACCCTGGCTTGTTTGCCATCCTCTATGGATGTATCACGGAGAATAAGGGGATCCTCGCTGTCGAGGAGAGGCTGGAGAAAAAGCTGGAGGAGGATGCAGAAGCGGCAGAGGCTCAGTTAAGGAACACCCGTCTTACGGTGTTCAACAACGGGAAGAAACAGGCCGATGGCTACCTGACAGCCTTAAGCAGCCTGTATTCGCACCGGCTCCGCATGGTGCAGTGTTACTGTATGAAAGATGTTTTAAACCGCCTGAGAGTTGAGCTGGAGCGGATGAAGAAGGGATTGTTCGGTGGGATTGCAGACGTCCTGTGGAACGCGAAAGAAACCTTCGACGACAATGCCGGAGTGCTGAGCGGCAGGCTGGACGGCACACTGAAATATGAGCTGGACCGCGCGGTGAATAGCCTGGATATTAACCAGGTGATTCGTGATCTCTCAGTGCGAATGTTTGACCAGTCCCTCCGGTGGATGCCTGGAAATCCGATGGAAATATCCCAGATGATCTCAAAATTTATCCGGGAACAGTTTCCGGGGATCATCCTGATGAGCATGATGCAGTTCCACGGAATTTATCCTGGAAATCACATAGGCGCCGCGCTGTATGAGATGGTGGAAAGGGCGAAACCACGGTTTTGGATGAGCGCAGGATTTCCCACGGGGGAGCTGGGCGTGGAATCGGCCTTCTTTGTCCCCTCCAATGCGCCGGTGCTGGCAAATGCGGCGGTCATTCCAGGAAATCCCGGCGGCGTTTCCGTAAGCTATACGGATGTGACGGACCGGATCGTCCTGGATCACGTCTGGACCGGACTCCCGCTTTACGCCTACGGCGGCCTGAGGGAGCTGGAGCAGGCTTATGAGGACGACCACTCCGCCGGACTTCATCTCTACGAGACGGAGGAGTTAAACTGGAGGACGTTCCTCCCGTCCCCCATCCCGGAGGAATTGCGGGGAAGGAGATAGGGGAGGAAAGGGCAGATGAAGAAAGGAGGTGATGGCAATGGCAGAGAAACGAAAATCTTTGAAACGGAACGGAGAACTCTGCAATCCACTCCACAAAGCAGACGCCCACGAGAGGGCCACGATCTATATCGGGCTGGGCGGAACGGGAGCCGACGTGGTTTCGCATATAAAAAATGAGGTGTGCAAATGGGTTCGGCCGGACCAGGAGAGGGCCGGGGCGCCGGTGCATCAGAACATAAAATTCCTGGTGATCGACTCTGATGGCTGCGGGGAAACCGGTCAGGAATCCTCAGACGAGAGTCTGGATGAGTCGGAATATTTTTGCTTACGCTGTGAAAATATGGCGGGAGCGCTGGCAAAAGCCAAGGCCGGAAGGGACAGGCAGTGGCTGAACCCGGATCTTCCGTCTCTGGAAACGGCAAACGGCGCCGGCGGGATCCGCCAGGTGGGGCGGTTTCTGCTGATGGAAAATGCCCGGAGGCTGAGAATGAGGCTGGCAATGCTGCTCACCGAGGCGGCAAAAGGGGATAAAGATGTTGACGTCTGCATTTACACCGGCGTTTCCGGCGGAACGGGGGGAGCGATTTTCGCGGATGTGTGCTATATCATTCAGGATATTGCAGCTTCCATGGGAATGCAGCGCCGTATGGTGACCCTTTTCGGATACCTCTTTCTTCCGGAGACGCAGCTGTCCATTCCGGCCATCAGCCGGAATCCGGCGCTTGCGAAGGCTTTGCGGATGAACGGATACGCGGCCCTGAAAGAGATCGACTATCTGATGAGCCTGGAGAAGAATGGAGGAAGGTTCCGGCAGGATTACGAAACATTCTCCATTGACAGCCAGAAAGCCCCGGTACATTTGTGCTGCCTCATTCCTGCCGCAGGCCAAACGGATGAGGACGGGGAGGCGGTTTACCGCCGGACCCTGTGCATGGCGGCAGACTGGGCCCTTGCTCTGCTGGTGAAACCGGCGGAGCCTGGTTATATGGACTGTCTGGGAGTCCAAATTTCCGCGGAATGCAGGTATCTGTCGGATACTGTGAAAAAAACGTATGGCGCGTACTGCGGATACGCCATTCCCGGCCTGGCGGAAGTAAAGGTGCCCTGGGATCCGATTCTTTCCTATCTGGGGGCAAAGCTGTTTGAACGGTTTTCCTTTGACCGTGAGGCGGCCCCGGAGGGATCCCATCTTTCCTTCTTTATAGAAAAAAATGAGCTGTCACTGGATCAGATTCTGGAGCGGCTGACGGAGGAGAGCTGCTTTGAGGTCCCGTTTCTCCAATATGAGCCGGAGACCCTGATTCAGAAGGAGCGCCTTCCCGTGGATTTCGCGGAAACGTGGCTTTCCCAGGAGAAAGAAAAGCTCCGGAAAAGGAGAAAGGCGATGGAGCAGCCCTTAAGGGGGTACGAGCCTGCAAGAGGGGGAGATTCCCTGGTTTCCAGGATATATTCCAGCCTGTTTCTGGATTATGTGAGAGATAGAAATTACGGCCCGTTTTTCGCCGCCAATATGCTGGGAGGCGAGCCGGGGCCGAATCTGCTCCAGATCCTCGACGGCTATATCGCGGACAGCGAAACCAGGCTGGCGGAGGAACAGAGCCGGGAGGAGTTTCTGGCACAGGCAGTGCAGGAAACCCTCATTCAGCTGAAAAAGTCCCGCGCCGGCTTTCTGGGAGCCGGGGGGCGCTGGGCCAAAGCGTATTTAAAGGCGCTGGGCGACCAGTATGTCCATCGGCTGCATATGGAGAAATGGCGTCAGATGGGGGAACTCCTCCAGCGGGTGAGAGCCCAGGCAAAGGAGCTGTACCATACGTATTTCCAGGACATGGAAAAGACGCTGAGGGATATGGGCGACGCTTTTGAGGAAGAACGGGATTTCCTTTTAACCGGCGGGGAAGAAACGGGCTGCGGCCTCCATATCTGGGATACGGCGGAGTTTAAGCGCAGCCTGGATCAGGCGGTGGAGGAGGTAAATGGAGATGCGGCCATGGCCGGTCTTCTTACCAGGATGACGGAACAGTATCCATGGGGACCTGGCAGTGAGGACGGGCCAGAGCTCCTGGCGCTCATCCTCTCCCAGTTCATCGCGAATCAGTTCCCGGACATCATGGGAAAAACCGTAACAGACTTTTTAAAGGAATGGTACGGGGCAGAAAATGAACGGGAGCTGGCGGAGGTGATCCGCGGGACGATCCTGGAACTGACGAAACAGACAGAGGAGCGCCGGCGTGCCTCCATGGAGCCTCTCTATCCTGAAAGTGAGATGCCGGAGATGAGCCGGTTCCTGATTCCCTGGGATGTCCCGCGGCTGCCAAACGGTTATGAAGGTGGCGCAAGGAGGACAGAGCTGAGTGACCGGATCGTCTGCATGAGCTACACCGCAGCCCCCCTCTGTGCCTATAGGGGGATGCTGGAGCTGGAGCAGGTATATGAGGAGATTCCCGATAAACGGGGATGCCACCTCTATGAATCGGAGGCTCTGGACTGGAGGGAGTTCCTTCCCTCTCCCATTCCGGACAGTTTCCGCGTCCCTGGATATGAGCGGAGCCGCATCAAAGCCCGCAATGAGGGGCTGATTAAAAGGCTGGAGGAAGCAAAGGAACAGAAGATTGTGCTGTTTGACCGGGACAGATGGATCGTAAGAATTTCAAGGGAGCTGGATCGGAAGACGGTGTTGGAACCCTGTTCCGTGGAGAACGCGGCGGCCGTCATCCAAAGGCTGAAGGATGACAGAGACCACAGGTACGACGGGGAACGGCTGGACCGGATCGTGGAGATCCCCATGGGAAATGCCAAAAGCGGGCTGGAGGACGCGGTATTCCGGGATGAATACCTGCGTTTCCCGGATATCCAGATGCTTGTGGAAACGGAACTGGAGAAGATCCGGGAGATAAACGGACGGATCGCGGAGCTTACGGCCCTTCTGGAGAAGGATAAGGAGGACAGGAGAAAGCACCTGTTCTTTGACGCCATATTTGCCGGTACCATCGAAACGGAGGTATCCAGAATTGTTTACCGGTATGAAGATCTGGGGAGTGAGGAGACGTTAGTCCTTCAGGACAGCAAAATGCCTTACGGCATATGCGCGGTCTACCAGGCATACTTAAATTTTAAAGACGTAAGCGACGAGATGGCGGCCCTGATCCAGGATGAGACCGGGGAGCGGATCGACCATCTGACGAAAGACAGCCTGAAAGCGGCCGAACGGCTGAGAGAGAGGCACTCTCCGGAGGTTCTGGAGATTCTGCTGGACGCGGTAAAACAGGATCCGGACAGAGCGTCTGTGGAACGGTTTTATGAGGAGTTTTTACAGGCGCTGCGGAAGTTCCTGCTCCTTTACCAGGCGTAGGAAGGATCCTGCGCAGAAGGGAATGGCTGCCGGCGCAGCCGCCCGCTATGACATTGCTGGAAATGAAAATTTCAAATAAATACAAAAACAGGAGGAAACGAGTATGGCCATTTATAACAGATTGTCGGTAGGTTCCGGCGGAGGTGTGATCAACAACTTCCAGAAGTCTGAGAGACAACCGGATGCAACCATCTGCATCGGCATCGGAGGAACCGGATCCGACGCGATCAAGAAATTGAAACGAGAGGTGTACAAGAGATTAAAACCGGATGATGAGGACGCCCCTCTCCCCACCTATAAGAATATCAAGTATCTGCTGATCGACTCCGACGCGTCCAAGCTGGGAGCCCAGTCCGACATCGGGGAGATTCAGCGCCAGACGGAGTATTTCGACGTCTCCAACAGCGACATCAAGGCAGCCTTCGCGGCCAAGGACATCTTAAACCGCCGCAACGAGATGAAGTGGCTGAACCATGAAGATATTCCCATCAAAGATGCAGGAAACGGGGCGGGCGGTATCCGTCAGGTAGGCCGTTTCCTGCTGATCGACAAGGCCCCGGCCCTGAAGGCCAAGCTGACAGCCATGATTAACGAGGCGACAGCAGGGGTGACGGGAGAACTGAATATCCACATTTTCTCCGGCCTTTCCGGCGGAACAGGCAGCGGAGCCTTTGTGGACACCTGCTACATCGTCCAGAACGTGTTAGAGTCCATGGGACGGACGGGAAGTTCCAGAGTCTGCGGCTATTTCTTCCTTCCCGATGTGAACCTGGCCAGACCGGAGATTGTCAGCGATCCCCTGGTCAGCAACTATATCCGGGTGAACGGCTACTCCGCTCTGAAGGAGCTGGACTATCTGATGAACCTGGAGGAGAACAAGGGACGGTTTAAACAGAACTACTCCACCTTCAGCGTTGATACGGTGAAACCTCCGGTGGAGCTGTGCTACCTGATTTCCTCCACCACTTCCGGCGGAGTGGCTGTGGAGAACGGCTACGACTACGGCCTGAGCGTGGCTGTGGACTACGTGATTTCCTTTATGTCCAAGGTCACCCTTCCCGCTGGAGTGGCGGCGGGAGCGGCAGACGGCGGCCAGACCCTTCAGGGCCATATCTCCAACCTGGAGCAGGCGAAGAACAGCATCAAGAAGATCCACGGCGCGTCCATCGACTACAACATCATTGGAGCGGCCAACGCGGAGATGCCTCTGTCGGAGATCGCCACCTATCTGGGGGCGAAGCTGTTTGAGCGTTTCGACTCCATGTTTGACGCCACGCCCACGGACAACCAGCTTCAGGAGTTTGTGACGAAGAACCAGCTTTCCTACGAGCAGATTTTAAGCCGTCTCACCAAGGGAGTGGGCTTTAACGTGCCCTTCCCCAAGTACGACGCGAAAGATCTGGTGGCCAGCAACAAGATGCCGGTGGAGAAGGCAGACGCCTGGACCGCCACCTCCTTAGGCAAGTTCCAGGAGAACCGGAAGGCCATGGAGGAGAAGTTAAAGGATTACAAGATCCCGGATACCACCACCTCCCTGATTTCCCTGATTTACAGCAGCCTGTACACCTCCTACGCCACGGATCCCAAGTACGGCCCCATCTTTGCCATGAGGATGCTGTGCGGCAGGAACAATAAGAACCTGCTTCACGTCATCGACGGCTACATCGCAAAGAACGACGAGAAGATGTCCGCCGAGGTCCGTCAGGATCAGCTGCGCAGAAACGACCTGGAGAACGCGGAGGCCCAGCTGAGGAGCGCTCACACCGGACTGTTCGGCAACGCGGACAAGCGGGCCAACGACTATCTGGGAGCTTTAAACAACTGGTACGTCCATCTGTTAAACATCGACAAGTTCAAATATATGCAGGATCTGCTTCGCAGCCTGAGAGCCCAGGTGCAGGAGTTAAACAACAATTTCTTCGAGGTGCTCACCACCGTGTTAGATACCTTGAAGGACACCTTTGAGGACAACTCCAGGATCCTGGTTTCCGGAGTCCGGACGACCAACAGCTATACCTGGCATATCCTGGACATCCCGGACATCCAGAGCCAGCTGGACGATGCGGTGAAGAATCTGGATGTGAGCCTGGTGATGAAGAACTTCATCGTGCGGATGTTCGACGAGTATCCCAAGTGGCTGTCCCAGGATCCCAATAAGATCACCCAGCTGATCTCCGACTTTATCACCAAGCAGTTTTCCGACATCACCCAGGAGACCATCAAGGATTTCTTACAGATCAAGTTCAACACTACGGATCCGATCATGTTGCAGAACCGGATCAAGACAGATATTATTCAGGCTCAGCTGGCCACCAAGGCAGACCCTCTGTTCTGGAGGAACTCCCTGTTCCACATGGACGAGGTGGCGAAGAACTCCACCATTTCCGTTCCCTTCAACACGCCGGAGATCGTGAATGCGGCAGAGGAGTACGGAACGCCGGAGGGCGTTTCCATCCGTAAGACGGGCCTGACGGACCGGATCTTTATGATGCGGTTCTACACCGGAGTGCCGCTGTACGCCTACCAGGGACTGGTGGAGCTGGAGAAGGCCTATGAGGCCGATACCTCCGCCGGCCGCCACCTTTACGAGGCGGGAGAGGTAGACTGGAGAAAGTTCCTTCCCTCCCCCATTCCGGACAGTTTCAAGGTGCCGGGCCACGAGATGCACCGCATTATCGAGCGGAATAAAAAGCTTGGGGATGAGCTGGAGACGGCAAAAGCCAAGGGCATCGTGTTCTACGATACGGTCAACTGGCTGGTGAAGGTGACGAAGGACATGGATCTGGATGCCATGTGCGGAGATTACCACGTTGGCGGCAAGGTAGACCAGAGCAAGCTGGTAGAGGTGATCGACAGCCTGAAAGACTGCCAGGCCAATATGTACGCCGAGAAGAACGTCATCAAGACCGTGCCGATCAGCATCAAGGGAGCGAAACCCGGCGCAGAGGAGGATGTGCTTCGCGACAACTACCTGAGATTCCCGGATGTGGAAGTGATCGTGGAGAAGGAGCTGGACAAGGCTGCCGCTCTGGAGAAGAAGATCACAGAGCTTGAGGAGGAGCTGTCGGTTGGCGGATTGGAAGATAAGTTAAAGAAAGACTTCTTTAACGCCATCTTCACCGGAGTCGCCGAGATGGGCCTGAGCAAGATCGTGTACAAATATGAGGAGTTTGGCATGGAGGAGGTTCTGGACCTGCAGAACAACAAGATGCCTTACGGCAGATGCGCGGTTTATCAGGCATACCTCACCTTCAAGGATCTGAACGAGGAGCTGCGCCTGCGCATCATCGAGGAGGCGGCTGATAAGCTGGATAACCTGGAGGAGGAAGATCTGGAGGTGGCCAAGAAGATCAAGGCCAGATACACCCCCGATTTCTTAAAGAACGTGCTGCAAAACGTGGCCACAGACCGGAACCGGGAGGAGATCAAGGCCTTCTATCAGGACTTCATGCAGGAGCTCCAGACCTATCTGCGCACCTATCAGATGTAGGAAGGAGAACGGAGCGTGAACGGAAGAGAACTGGTAGAGGACTGCACAAGGCTTCTGAAGGTGGAACAGAAAGTGGATACAGGGAGCAACCGGGCCCTGTATCCCGTCATCCTGGTATTTTTTGGTGAGAAAACCCAGCCCTTCGTTTCCGCCGTGCGGGACACCCTGGAGGACAACTGGAACAACTCCAAGTTCTTAAAATACTTAAGCATCGTCAAGGACGGGGACGGCTTTCTCTGCCGGGACCTGGACGGAAAGGGCGAGGGCAGCGACCCGGAGCGTTTTCTGGAACAGGCGGTGGTGGAGATGCTGGCCACAGAGGACTATGTGTTTGAGGATAAAAACCGGGTAAAATTTGAATTCATCCTCTGCGGGGAGGATGAGGACGGAGAGACGTATTACCGCCTGATGCTGGAACTGAACCGCTCCCACAGCTATTCCGTATTAAAGACTCTCTATCTCATGATGGATGAGAGTGACAAGGAGAAGAAGCTGGCCACCCGGCGGCTTCTCTCCTATATTACGGAGCACCGGGAGACGACGAGGGAGGAGCTGGGGACGGTATACCTGCTCAGCAACTATTTAAAAAACGGCACCATGTTAAAGGGAGAACGGCTGCGGTTAAACTACCGCCTGGTGGCCAATATCATCCTCTTGGGCGGCAACCGGGGGGCGGGCGGCAGGCAGGAAAAGATCCAGGCCGTTTACCAGAACGACTGTATTAAGACGGCGGCCTACGCCCTGGTGGAAAAGCAGATCCGCAACATCGCCATCGTCTCCCTCTTAGGAGTGATGGAGGCACTGGAGGACCAGGGAGAGCTGGTCTTCGGGCCGGATCCCACCAGAAACTTTGCCTACACGGACGATTTAAAGAAACGCCTCGGCATCCAGCCCGGCCGGATAAACTGCCTGGAGGAAATCTTCCGAAACGAGATCGCCGTGATTCTTCCCAGGGCGGACGAGCTGGAAGGTCTCCCCTATCTGTCAGAGAAGGACGCAAAGGATGTCCACAGGGACAAAAACATAAACTGGAACGTCTTAAACGCCAGGACAGGAGGAAACTGGGAGCTCTTTTACCAGTCGGCCTTTGAGGAGCCGGTGGCGAAAAAGATGGCGGACCCGGTATTCCAGGAGACCTGCGTCAAGCAGATCCGGGCGGCATGGGGCGAGAAACTGGGATATTTTGACGCCATTTACGGCCTGAAGGACGGAGATGTGATCCGCTCTGTGGAGGAGCTGGAGTCGGTGTCTCCCAGACGGGGGAGCGATTCCCTGGAGGAGCGGATGTGCTTTGAGGCGGAAGATAAGGTAAAAAAGGTCTTCTACGAGGGGATGAGAAGCCTTTTGGCCGATTATCTGAGACAGGTCTTAAGAGAGGCGGAGCGGCTTTCCGCGGACTATGAGAAACTGCTCTCGGAGGTCCGTCAGGAGGACATGGACGACCGGATGGAGAAGAAGACCATCGAGCGGTATTACCGCAACATCGCGGAAACATTCGTGAAGAAGAACGCGGAAAAAGAGCTCCGTCAGGTGTTCCGCTTAGGCTACAGCCAGGAGGCCATGGCGGAGGCGGTGAGAGGGCTGTTCTCCCAGCTCATCCGGGAGAACGAGGTGTACAGCCTGTCCTTCGAGGAGGAGAGAGAGCAGCGCCTGGCCAACGTCAGCGACGAGGAGCGGGAGCTCACCGACACCAATGAGCTGGAGAAGGAGATCGAAGGAAACGGCCGTCTCCACTGGAACCGGTTCACCTACGCCAACCACATCCGGGGCACCTACTATCTGGTGAACAAGGACGCGGAGTACGCGAAACGCCTGAGCGGATCCGTGGAATATTCCCTTTTCCACTTAAACCGGAAGGACTGCATCGAGAAGATCGCGATCTACGATTTGGATCCCATGAACGGCTACTGTGATCTCATAGAAATGGCAGGTGAAATGCAGTGATCATTGAGATAAAGAAAGATTTTGAGGGACATACGATCCAGAACCTGGCCAGGACGGCGGCTCCCATGGAGCACGTATTCTCCTGGAAGTTCGTAAACGCCGGCTTTTTCCTGGTGGCCGTTATGGCCGGGATCGAGGAGATGGATCTGGAAACGGACATCATCCCGGTGCTAAAGGACCGGGGGCAGGAGCTGATGACCACGAAATGGGTGGAGGAGCGGAATCTGCAGCTTTTCCTTGTAAAAGAGCAGGAGTTCATGGCCAACCGGGGCCGTTACTCCATCAGCCGCCAGAAGGTGAAGAACCAGACCCCCTATCAGGTGGCAGTCTACTGCTGCGAGATGGAGGGGGACGCCTTTGCGGTCTATCAGGCGAGGGAGAAGGAAAACCGCACGGCGGTGCCGGTGGCGGTTATGGGAGCGATCCGCTATAAAACCCCGCTCTTTTCCAATCGGACCACCGGCTGCCTGCGGATTGACAAGATCCCCGGCTACGTGGACGGGATGATCGCCTGCAAGCCGTCCTTTAGCCGGCACGCCTTCCCCATCGCAGGGAATTGTCTGGGAAAGGAACTGGCGGTGCTCATGCCGAAGGGAGAGAGCCTGTCCCTTCTGGTGACGGAAAAATACAGACAGTTTTACATGATAAAAGTTGAGGAAGGATGATAGATAATGGGACTTTTTGGTTTATTTTCAGGGGGGTCAAAGAGCGGCTCCAAAAACCAGCCAAACTCCGCCCCTGCCAAGATCAATTATGACAAAATCAAATGCCCCTACTGCTTTAAAGAGTTCAGCCACAAGGACGTGCACTTTAAGGCCATGACCCTGAAGGCCGGGGAGTCCGGGGAAAATATGCTGGACGATTTCCTGGCGGACGAGGAGGAGGAAGCGTTTGACTTCTTTTCCGGGGCCCAGAAACAGGAGGAGAGCAGCGAGACTGTGGACAAGTCCCTGGAGCAGCTCTTTACGGAGCAGAAGGACAGCCTGTACCAGAACTTCTGGAACCGCTACGCCAACAAGCCGAACTGGAAGTACGCCAATTATCCGGTGATCACCAACAAGGACGGCCGGATGATGAACGGCGGTTTCAAGATGGATATGGAAGGCTTTGTGGACAGCGTGGAGGACGTGTTTGGAGAGACGTCCAGAATCCGCATCTGCCCCCACTGCCACAATCCGCTGCCCGTAGGCTACGGAAAGTATCCCGTGCACTTTATCGCCACCGTGGGGATCACCTCCTCCGGAAAGACGGTGTACTTATCCCAGCTCATGAGGAATATGGATACGATCATGACAAATGTGGGCTTAAGCACCGTGTCCATGACGGAGGCGGACGAGAAATTTATCCACGACTATCCGGTGAAAAAGGACGTGCCGCTGCCTCAGGGCAATACGCCGGGAGCCCTCAGCGAGCCGCTGTTCTACGTGATTTTAAACAACGGGCAGCGCCACACCCTGGTGTTTTACGATGTGGCCGGTGAGAACTGCGTGGTCGCCGAGGGAATGGAGAAATTCGGCCCCTTTATCAAAAATGCGGACGGCATCATCATGATCCTGGATCCGGATCAGTTCAGCCGGGTGAGAGAGGACATGGACGACAATATCGCGAAGCCAAAGGCTGTGCTTCAGGCCATGTTCAACGCGTTCTTAAGTTCCCAGAATGTGGGCGGAAAGACCAATATCCCCCTGGCCCTGGCCCTTTCCAAGAGCGATAAGCTCCAGGGCAGCAGCCTGGTGAACCCCAATTCCAATATTTTCCGGGACATTCAGTATGATCCCCAGAACCGGGCCTTCGATATGAAACAGTACCGGAATGTGATGGGAGAGGTGAAACGCTTCCTGAGAGATACCCCGGAGGGCAGCGCGCTGATGGTGCTGCTGGAAAACTGTTTCAGCCGGTATGGGTTCTTCGCGTTCTCCGCCTTAAACTGCGGCACGAGAACGGAGGAAGTGGAAATGAATGGAGAGATCGTAAAGCTGGGAATTCCCGTATCCCATCCCATGCCTCTGCGCATTGAGGAGCCGTTCTTATGGCTGATGAACCAGTTCGGTATCGTAAGAGCCGCCAATAACACGTAAGGAACGGAGGGAGCGGTATGAATATATATCAGTTGCAATACACCCGCCTGGGCCGTCAGGGCATCGGGGCGGGCTGGCAGGTGTCAGGAGGGACGAAGGGCACTCCCCAGCTTGCGGTGAATATCTTTGAGAAACTGGCGTCAAACCTGGTGTCCGCCAGAACGGGCGCCGAGATGCCGCCGGAGGTGTGGGACATCCAGATCCAGGAGCGCTACGTATTTCTGTCCCATGTAAACTATATCAGCAAAAACATCGGTGACGACACGGATACCCGCGGCGTTTCCTTCGTCCACGGGTATGTGCTCCGGGCGGAGGATTTTAAGGAGCTGGTGAAGGAGCCGTGGCGGGCAGTCGGGTTCCCCGCGGAGCTGTTTGACAAAAATTACGAGGGCAAACGGGAGCTGCCGCTCCTGGAAGAACTGCCCGCGGAGCCCATGGATAAATACGAGGTACTCGCCTCCCTGGGACTGGATCAGGAGGGCTACCGCCGCCTGATGGAGAGGGTGTACGCGGCCCTGTCCGCTGTGGGCGGAAACGTATGCGTGTGCTCGGAAAAGACCGAGCAGAAGAACTTTGAGGAGCTGGCGAAAAAGATCGCCTTCCTGGTGTATGACGGACTTCCCTACCTGTTCCGGTTAAAGCTCTCCGTGTTCTCCTACGACAGACAGGGAGCCTTCCTCACCTTTTCCAGAAAGGCGGAGGGCCATGAGAATGTCTTTGATCTGGACACCGGCATGGGATACGGGCCGGAAGCCCCGGGCTATGGATTTATCCAGGCCTGCACCTCCCTGGGAGACGAGGATGCCAGGAAACAGCTTTTGGCAGAGATGGAGGAATTTTCCGACATCACCTACGGAGGAAACTACGAGGCCGTCCGCCTTCACCACATGGAGCTGGCCTGCGGGGCGGTGCGCCGTGACGTGACGCCGGAGCGGCTGGATGTTCTGATGAAGGACGCGGCTGGGGTGAAGGCCTACCGTTACGACCTGCTGGACGCCTATCTGGGAGATCTGCTGGGGGTGTACTGGAGGATTGGGAAAGAGCTTCCCGGGCCGGAGATTTATAAAAAGCTCCAGAGAAGGTTTGTGGAGACGGAGAACCAGGAGTTCCGGCAGATGTTCTGCAATTACTACGCGGATCATATGTGCCTGCCGGGAAATACAGGGGCCTACGAAACCATGTACCATTTCCAGACGGAGCGGCCCGGGGACTATGAGTACCTGATACGGTATCTGGAAGAAAAACGGCCGGAATTTGTCAATGCCTACTATTTCGACTACTATCTGGACCGTCATCTGGACACCGCGGCCCGCTACGAGGAGTTTGTGAGCCAGAAAAACGGCCCTCTGGACGCCAATGTGGCTGCCAGGATATTCGATATTCTGGGGCGCCTGCTGAAAAAAGAGACAGCCTCCGTTTCCGGAAATGAGGGGCTCCTGGCTCTGACAAAACGGTATGAGGAGTACGGGAGGATTCCCGGGGCTGCCCTTCCGGACCGGATGGCCGGTTTCTCGCGGCTGTTAAAAGAGAATTACTGGAACCATTTCGACGTTTCCCAGTTTGAGTACAGCCGGGATCAGGAGTACGCGCAGATGGGACTCTACGACAGAGGGATGCCCATTCCCGACGCGGTGAGAAAGCTGGTGGACGGCGGCAGGATGCTGTTGGAAAGCCCGGATTTAAAGACGTTTCAGCAGACGTTTTTATCCGGCAGCGTGATCCAGGACAGCAAAAAGAGAAAGGCTTTAGTGGACGAGCTGCGCCAGATCATGAAGGCAAAGCCTGGCGTCCCCTTAGACAGCTATCTGCTTGCCAACTACCGGGGAGAGTCCGGTTTCGACCTTCACGCTGTAGCCACGGATTTAAGAGACAGCGACAGAAATATGTATCTGCATACCCCGGACCTCGCCGGCGGATTCCTGGATTCCCGGCTGTTAAACGGAAACGGGGAGGTTTTGGAGAAGTTTAAGGAGCAGTTAAAGGCTCTTGAAAAGGAGAACGGACAGGGAGGAATGGCCCTTTTAAGGAACGTGTACCTGCTGTACTTCCCGCCCATGAGAGCGAACGACCGGATGATGTGCCTGTGGGATTACGTTCAAAAATGGATGATGTTCGCGGCCCTGATGCCTCCGGTGGTCATCGGCTGCCGCGTGGCGTTCCAGTCCTCCCAGATCCTGGGAATCGTGGCATCCGTGGCGGCGGGAATCCTGGCTGTGGCGGCCCTGGCCCTCAACATCCGCTTTGGGGAGACGGACATAAAGGAATTCTTTGAGCAGAGCGGCGGCGCTGTTCTCGCTGTTACGGCGGTGGGAGCTGCCATCAGCGCGGCCCTGGCGGTGCTGACGGCCCTGGCCTCCGTTCCCCTGCTGATTGTGATGGCGGTGCTGTCCGCCGTCCTGGTGATCGCCAGGATCGTCCTGCTGATGAAAACACTGTACGCGTAGGGAGGACTGACGGATGAATGTTTCAAAAGGAATGCTCATCGGCACCGTGCTGGTGGGAGCCGTGTACTTTGTCATCGGAGAAATCTTTTACAACGCCTTCCAGGACATCCTTCCCATGCCCCTGCTGATCGGGCTTTATTTCCTCGGTCTGGCAGTGTTTGTGGCCATTGGGTGCGCGGCGATCGTGGCCCTCATGTACCACTACAACCAGGGCTACCGGGACATCGTGCTGCGCAGCTTGTTGCTGTTTCTGGCGGTGTTCGCGGCGGCAGCCCTGTTTGAGTTCCTCTATGAGCTTCAGCTAAACGGGAGAAACCGGGAGCCTGGTTCCTATATTTTCCTGATGGACAGCTCCGGCTCCATGGAGGCAAACGACCCGGAGAACCGCAGGTACGAAGCGATTCAGAGCGTGCTGGCGAACCAGGAGGAGGATTTCCCCTTCGCCGTGTATACCTTTGCCAACGACAGCACTCTGGTGAGAGATATGGGGCCGGTTTCCCAGGGAACGGAGTTCCAGATGGAAGAACCCTACGGCGGTACGGCGATCCGCACGGTGCTGGAAGACCTTTACGACGACATTGATTCCGGAGTCATAGATCCCGGCAAAAACGGCAAAGTGATCCTGTTCTCCGACGGCTACGCCACGGATATGGGACTGTTCGGGTTTGGGAAAATCGGCCTGGGAAGGGTATTAAAAAAGTTTTCCAAGGCAAATCTCTCCATCAGCACCGTGGGCTTAGGCGACCCGGACGACGATCTGATGGAGCGGATCGCCGGCAAGACCGGCGGCGTCTATATCAGCGTGGACGATGCCAGCCAGTTAAACGACGCCATGAAGGAGGCGGTGAGGCAGGAGAGCAGCCGGAACCTGCTGGACTACCGCAGCGACGTGAAGTTTGATTTCCTGTACACCATCCTCCGCTTTGTGGCCGTCCTGGTGATCGGCGTGCTGCTGGCAGGGCTGAAGACCTACATCAGCGAGTCCGTGCTGGATACCCAGCCCGTATTGATTTCTTCTATCATCGGCAGCCT
Organism: Lachnoclostridium sp. An14; assembly: GCF_002160755.1. Taxonomy (GTDB): domain Bacteria; phylum Bacillota; class Clostridia; order Lachnospirales; family Lachnospiraceae; genus Lachnoclostridium_A. The sequence continues at coordinate 133,565 of NZ_NFLE01000002.1, read as the reverse complement.
GCTGGCGGCCTTCTGCGTGGAGTTTGGCATGAACAAGCTGGGCCTGTTTCCATGGCTTATGCGCCTGCTCATGTGTGTGCTCCTGGCAGCGGCTACCCTGCTTGAGAGCTGGAAAAGCAGACGGGATTACAGCGATCAGTACAGGGACGAGTATTAAGAACTAGAGGGAAAGAGTATGATCGCATATGGCAGAAATAAAATAAAATATTCCATTGAAAATAAGGCGGCCCGCAGTGACGCGGGCTGCCAGGATTACCACGTAAAGGGCAGGGAGGAAACCCTGTTTGCCCGCATCTACGACCGCGGGCTTCGCACCAGGGAGAGAGAGGAGGAAGTGCGCATGGCCTTGGAGGGCAGCGGCGGCAGCCTCCCCTACTCCCCGGTGGATATGCTCTACGTGGGCGGCCGGTTCGCCGGTTTCCTGTATTACGACTACAGCGCGGAGACGGCGGAGGAGCCGGTGGACATGGGAGTGTCAGAGGATCCGCAGCCGGCGTCCAGAACCGTGTCGATGCCAAGCGGCGTGGTAGCCCTGATTCCGGTGGTGGAGGCCATCCTCCTCTCCATCGTTGCCAAGCTGCTGTTATTCCCCCTGTATGAGGGGGCCCTGCTGGAATCGGGCGGCATGGACATCGCCCTGTGGACGATGCTTGGCGGCTGGTTTCCGGTTGTGGCCGGCTGCATCGTGCTGGCGGCGGCCTATAAGAAACTTCTGGGGCCGTCGGAAAACACCGCCCTGATCGCGGTGGGCGGAGCCGTGGCCTACCTGCTTGGCGTGGCAGCCGTGTTTATCCTGGGAGTGCTGCTCAATATGCTGGTGTACACGGCCATCGGCCTTGTGATGGCGGTCTTACCGGTCCTGGTGGGCATTTTCGTGATTTACATTATCATTAAGAGCTTTTTAAGAAAGTAGGTGGGGGGTATGAGGATTCAGCATAGCCTTTCCAAAATCGAGGAGATGGAAGAATTTCTCTCCGAACTGGAGGAACGGCAGACGGAATGTGGGAACCTGCGGCAGGAGGCCGAACAGGCGGAGAACATCTGGAAACAGGTGTACGGCAAGTACGGCAGGAAACTGGAGCGGATCCGCGGCTCCTGGCAGCAGCCGGTGACGAAGGCGGAGATCCAGCAGTTGAAACAGGAGGTGTTCGACGAGAGCATCGTCACCAGGCTGAAACGGTTTTTCGGCCTGAAGGAAAAGCAGTTAAATGAATACAACAGCCTGATGGACCGTCTGGATTTCCTCCGGGACTATACGAACAATCAGGTAAAAGAGTCAGAGACCCGTATGGATGATCTGAAAGAGGGCCTGGGGCAGACCATTCAGGATTATGAAGATACATACCGGGGAGTGTACGAGGCCTATTCCAGCGCCTTCGGCGCAGGCTGGGAGGAATACCACCAGCCGGAGGAGGACAAGCCCCAGGTTTACATCGGCGACATGACCATGGAGATCACCGACAGCCCGGAGGACGAGATGATCTTAAAATCCGGACTTCATCAGGCCTGGGGCAGCCAGGGGATTTTAGCCCCCTGCATCCTGGATCTGGAGACCCCGGTGAAACTGGGCATCGTCTACTCCAACGACATGGAGAAACAGAAGGCCAGCGGGCTGGTGCGCTCCATCATCTTCCAGGTGATCCGCCACCTCCCCCTGTATCAGTACCAGTTCACCTGCCTGGACTATAAAAATTCAGGCAGCTATCTGGGGGAGTTAAGAGGGCTGGAGAAGTTTGTGGACACCTACGCCGAGGGCATCCGCACGGAGCTTTTCAAGGAGCGGTACCAGATGCTCACCATGGCGGCTACGGAGCAGCAGATCGGGGAAACCCTGGATTTCCTGGAGTGGTATATCGACTCCGTTTCCAGGATGCTGGGAGGAACGGAATCCGCCGCCGAGTACAACCAGACGGCAGAAAAGAAGATCCCCCACCTGTTCTTCATCATGGACGCCTACCCGGAGGGGTTAAACGACGGCAGCAAAAAGCGGCTGGGCAAGCTCCTCATAAACGGCAGCCGCTGCGGCATTTCCGTGATTGTCACCATGGGAAGCGCCTACCAGGCGGAGTTTGAGGCGGCCATCCGGGACGCCGGCTTGAAAAACAGCGACTACGGCCTGGTGTACTGCGGAAAGGACGAGGAGGAGTTAAGCTTTGACACCATCCGCGGGCCGTTTCTCATCAACGATATGTACGAGCGGCGCCAGTCCTACGTGGACTCCGTGATGGAGATCTTAAACGCCGCCAGGAACGTGGACAACCGGTTTGAGTCGGTGTTTGACTTAAATGCTCCCTTTGGCCAGGGGGACTCCACCAAGTGGATCACCGTTCCCTTTACCATCAATGCCCGTGGCAGGATCGGAGAGCTGTACCTCGGCTCCCATACGTACTACGCCAACGCCCTGCTGTCAGGAAGTGCCGGTTCCGGTAAATCCACCCTCCTTCATATGCTCATCAACTCCATGGTGATGAACTACACCCCGGAGGATGTGCAGCTCTGGCTGGTGGACTACAAGCTGGTGGAGTTTTCCGCCTATGTGAGGAACACTCCGCCCCATGTGAAGTTTGTGGGACTGGACCGGAGCGAGGAATTTACCTTCGCTTTCCTGGACCATATGAAAAAGGAGCTGGACAGACGGCTGGCCCTGTTTAAAAAGGAAAACGTGGCCAACATCACCGACTACAAGAAGAAGTTCGGCAAGGACAGCCTGGCCCGCATCGTCATCATCATCGACGAGTTCCACGTGATGACGAACCAGATCCAGGGGACGGATTACACTACGATCCTGGAGGAGTTCTTAAAAGAGGCCCGTGCGGCAGGCATGGTCTGCGTGTTCTCTGACCAGGTGGTGAGCACGGGACTAAGGGGACTGACCGAGGCCGGACGAATGCAGATCCGTACCAGGCTGGCCATGTCCAACGACCAGATGCAGGAGATCCGGGAAACCCTGGCCATTACCGCTGCCGAGGAGCACAACATCCGCCCCATGGGAATGGGCGAAGTTACCATCAAACGGTTCACCGAGTCGGTGGACGCGGACGGCAACAAGGTCACCCAGACGGCCCTGGACTGCGAGAAGGTGGTCTACATCACAGACGAGATGAGGGAGTACGTGTGCCAGAGGGCCAGAGAGACCTTCCAGGCCGGGGAAGCTCCCATCATCGTGGACGGAAAGAACCGGGTGGCGGCAGACTGGGACGTGATCCGGGACTATGACAGGGAGAATATGAGAGGCGGAAACAGCTGGCTCCACCTGGGCAAGCCGTCCAACCTGGAGCGGTGTTTCTGCATCCGCCTGCGCCGCAACTTCGGCCAGAACTTAATCAGCATCGGGGAGGACGAGGAGCTGCAGGCCTCCGTTCTGTTCCACGCCATCGCCAGTTTCCGTCTCCAGCCGGAGCGGAAGATCTACATCCTGGCGGACGAAAACGATGATATTTTCTTAAAATATGAAACCCAGCTGCGCCGCCTTGGAAATGAGGAGGACGTGGAGCTGATCACAGACTACGGGGACATCTGCCGGACGGTGTGCGAGCTCCAGCAGGAGATGTACAGCCGCCGGAGAGTCCAGAAAAAGCAGAACATCATGGTGTTCTGGCTGGGAATGGACAATATGGCCCTGGAATTCTCCTTCTACCCGGAGCAGAAACCGGAATCCTTGAAGGCGATTTCCGGTTCCCAGAAGAAAAAGAATCCGGCCAGCAGCCTGAACATGATGTCGGAGTTAGACAGTATGTTCGCCTCCTTTTTTGGGGACGATTCTCCCGCGGCCCCGGCCCCGGAGCCGCAGGTTCCGGAGACAGAGGAGGAAGATGAGGAGGATATTCTCTACAACGCCACTGAGGACATCGCCGAGCTGGTGGGAGAGGGACCGAAAAGAGGAATCCACCATTTCCTGTTTATGCCGTCCTTCCTGCCCCTGAAGAAAGCCCGTTTCCTGAAACTGGAAAATTTCCTCTGCAAGATCGGGTTCCAGATGGACGAGGAGAGCAGTGTGGACTACTTCGGAAAACGGGGCCTGACCAGAAACCTGGAGGCAGGCCAGGCAGCTTATTACGACGGCGGCAAGTTTTCCAGAAACTTCCTTCCCTACAAGCTCACCGACGAGGTGATGGCAGGGAAGACGGAGTAATGTACAGGTGTTTTTGGATTATAATTAGGAGGTAAGGAGTATGGCATCATCGGGACAAAACAGAGGCTTTCCGGAAATCATCAAATTTGGAAATCAGTTTGACCAGTTCTGCGACTCGGTCAGCGGGATTGCCACAAAAATCGCATCGGATGCCGGCAAAGCAGAGAGCAGCCTGAAGGACGAGGTATCGAAACGGAATATCCAGAAGGTTTATGAAATATCCATGAGGCTGAAGAATATCGTGGACCGCGGGGAAGCCAGAGAGCGGGTGCGGGATATGGTGTCCAATGCCAAAAGAGAGCAGGCGGAGCTGGAGGCACTGGAGCGGTAAAGAGGGAAAGGAGAGGAGTTTATGGCTGATAAAGTAATCGGTTCCCCGGAAGAAGCGAGAGAGCTGTCGAGGGATTTGAAAACACAGATGCAGGCGCTCTGTTCTGAAATCAGCATGATGGAATCGAATTTAAAGAGTTTGGGAGGTTCGTTCCAGGACGCCGGCTATCAGGACGTGGAGGATACGGTGAAAGCGGTGTTTAAGGAGACGATGGCTGCGATGGAGCCGGTGAGCGAGGTCTGCAAGAGCCTGAACGAGTACGCGGCAATCCTGGATCGGTATCGCAATCTGTAAGGAACACAGCGTGAGAGGAGAGTATCAATGGCGGTGGATTATGTAATGGGTTCCCCGGAGGAGGCGGAAGCCCTTTCCAGAGACCTGATCCGGCAAGTGAGAGGGATCCGCGAGGCCCTGAATGATCTGGGGATGAACCTGCGGGTCATGAGGAGCTGCTGCATGGATGACAGCTACTACGACATGGAAACGGTGGTCCGCGGCGTGTACGCGCTCACCATGGAGGCGATGGAACCGGTGGGCGAAGTCTGCAAGAGCCTGAACCGGTACGGGGAGGTCCTGAGAAAATTCAGGACTCTGGATTAGATAAAGGGGCCTGGGAGCGGCGCTGCGGCGCATCGCCGGTTCCAGGAGCTGCTCGAGACGGGAGCAGCGCAGCAGATGGATTTGACGGACCTGGATGCCCAGGTGTCCGCCGAGGCCCTGGAGGCCATAGAGACGGCGGCGAAGGATTTTCCAGGGTTCCATATGACGTATTTCGGCAGCATTGCCCATCAGATCGGGGGGTTTAAGGAGGAGCTTGCGAAACTCTACGCCCGGACGGTCTACCAGGCGGGGAATGGGAAAATCTCGAAAGAGGACGCGGATACCATCGGCAGGTACAACGCGGATCAGTTTGTGAAAAAGCATGGGCTGGATCAGTGGAAGAATTGCTTTGGCTGGTCCCTTCTGGTCCCGGCAGCCGTCCTTCCCGGCTCTGCCGGGGAGGCGTCCGGCGGCCCCCTGCGCTACTGCGGTGTGGGCCTGAATGAGGACTTTGGCGGAAATTACACAAAGTTTATGACCACAGGCGAGCGAAACGTGGCGTCCGGATTCCATCCTATCGGATGCGGGAGCCCGAAAGCCACAGTGGATCATGAAATCGGCCACGAGATCGACCGGCTGATCGGGGCCAAAAACGACCCGATTATCAATGGTTTGTATCACGAGATGAAACAAAACGGGGACGCCGGCTCCACCCTGTCCGTATATGCGGAGGAAAACGTGATGGAGTTTATCGCCGAGGCGTATTCCGAGTACCGGAACAATCCCCAGCCGAGAAGATACGCCCGGGCGGTGTATCTGCGGCTGAAGGTGCTGTGGGAACAGAGAGGAGGCGGAGCGCAGTGACAGACGAAGAAATCAGACGGGAGGAGACAGAGGGCGGAAAACAGGAACCGCCCGTTTCTCCCCGGACGGCGATGAAAATTCTCCTCCCGGAGGGCATGGAACTTCCGGAGGGAGTGGAGCTCCCGGAGATTCCCTGCGTCCAGATGACCGTGAGGAGATTTCACGTGGGAGAGGATGGCCGCACCTATGAGACGGAGGAGACCATAGACGTCCCCGTGGGAGATGAGGAGGGAAAAGAATGTCAAACCTGATCGGCAAGGCGGTGTCCAAGCTTCTGGTGGTGATCATCGCCGTGGCTCTGGTGTTGGAGTTCCGGACGGCCATCCTGACGGACAAGGATCTTTCCGCCGCCTTTGGCGGCCTCATGGGGGCGCTGCCCTTCGCCGGCATGATCACCGGCAAGGTGTGCCAGATTTTAAAATACCAGTATTCCGTGCCCCTGATCACCGGAAGCAGCGTGACAAAGGATCTGCTGAAACTGGCGGTGATGGCTTTGATTCAGGGGCCGGTGGTGGGCCTGCTTAGCGCCATCTTCCTGAAGGTGCCGGATGGGGACTGGGAGAACCGGGAAAAGTTTATGAAGGGGCCGTCCTACACCATAAAGTCCACCCTTTTAAAAATCGTGACGGCCCCCCTTCTGGCGGTGGTGTCGGCCAGGCTGTGCCAGTGGATCATGACCAGCCTGGAAAATGCCCTGGGCTATGCGCTGTCCGTGGCCATGGGGCTGGTGGCGGTGGCGGGAACCACCATTCTTTCCACCATCTGGCTGATGGCAGCGGGGCTGTCCTTCGGAAAAGCCCTTCTCTGGCGCCTGACGGTGACCCTGGGGGGAAAAATGGTGTTTACCTTCCTGATCAACGCCATGTGCCTGGCCATCTATGTGGCTATCTTAGGAGGCGTCAGCAGCCATGTTCTCGCCTCGGTGTTCAGCCTGGTGGTTATACTGATCATCGAGGAGCTGGCCATGAAACTGATGAGACAGGCGGTGGTCGGCTGACAGAATGGGGAAAACCCGGCGGGGCAATCCGCGGACGGAACCAGTTGTCCGGCCGCGGATTGCCCCGGATCGTTTCAGGCCGGCGGGAATGCCGCCGGCTGCCGGGGAATGCCTCAGAATGCCCCAGAATAAGCCCCAGAATAAGGGATTCCACCCGTTGAACTTTCCCCCCGCATATGCTACAATAAATGCCAATGCAAAAAACAGAGCGGAGGAAGAAATTTGAGAGACGAAAAGGTGGTGCTCTGCGGGGCAAACGCTTACAACCAGAAATACTATTTCAACGACGAGTTTAACGGCCTGCCGGAGAGCGTAAAAAAAGAGCTGCAAATCATGTGCGTGTGGTTCGTCCAGGAGGTAGGCGGCGTGCTGATGTTAGAATTTACGCCGGACGGCAGCCTGGAGTTCCGGACGGAGGCCAACGAGTACGACGGCACCATTGACGAGATCGGCAGCTATTTAAAGATCAAGCAGTTCCGCGAGGAGAGGCAGGAGCTTTTGGAGTCCTTGGAGCTCTATTTTAAGGTGTTTTACCTGGGGCTGGACCCGGAGGACGCCGGGGCAGAGGAGTAGGCCATGGGATTTCAGATTGGAAACGTGAAAATAGAAAACCGGCTGGCGCTGGGACCGATGGCAGGGGTGACCGACCTGCCATTTCGTCTGCTGTGCAAGGAACAGGGCTGCGGCCTTCTCTACACGGAGATGGTGAGCGCCAAGGCCATCCTCTATAATAATAAGAATACCGCCAGTCTCCTGGAGGTGCGTCAGGAGGAACGTCCGGTGGCGGTGCAGCTCTTTGGCTCCGACCCGGAGATCATGAGTGCCATGGCCGCCAGGATCGAGGACGGGCCCTACGACCTCATTGACGTGAACATGGGCTGTCCCGTCCCCAAGGTGGTCAATAACGGGGAAGGCTCCGCCCTGATGAGAAACCCGAAACTGGTGGAGGAGATCTTCACCGCCATGGTGAAACGGCTGAAAAAGCCGGTGACCGTAAAGATCCGCAAGGGCTTTGACGACGGCCACGTAAACGCCGTGGAGATCGCCAAGATCGTGGAGAGCTGTGGCGTTTCCGCCGTCGCCGTCCACGGAAGAACCAGGGAGCAGTATTACTCCGGCCGGGCGGACTGGGACATCATCCGCCGGGTAAAGGAGGCGGTGTCCATCCCGGTGATCGGAAACGGCGACATTTTCACCCCCCAGGACGCCAAGCGGATGCTGGAGGAGACGGGCTGCGACGGCCTGATGGTGGCCAGAGGCGCCCAGGGAAATCCCTGGATTTTTAAGGAAATCAACCACTATCTGGACACCGGTGAGCTGCTGCCGCGGCCGGGGGCGGAGGAGATCTGCGAGACCATCCTGCGCCACGCCAGGATGCAGGTGGAGCTGCGGGGCGAGGTGCCGGGAATCCGGGAAATGCGCAAGCACGTGGCCTGGTACACCACCGGCCTGCCCCACTCGGCGGCCCTCCGAAACGAGGTGAACCTGGCGGAGGACTACGCCGGCTTAGAACAGCTGATCCGGGGCCGGTTTCTGGAGTGCCTCATGGAGCGGAAATGACCGGCCCGGCAGGTTCTCGCCGGGAGAAGTCTGAGGCCGCCGGATTTGGGCGCACCGGCTTCTTGACATCAGAAATGGTTTAAGCTATAATACTGTGAATGCGAGAAGGTAGCCTGTCGTATACTGTATAGGGTTACAGCCCGGCAGGTGAGAAATTTAAGGTAAGGAAGGAAGCAGAAGAAATGGCTGAGAAGAAGAACATCTTGACCTATGCAGGTCTGAAACAATACGAGGACGAGCTGCAGAATCTGAAAGTATTCAAACGGAAAGAAGTAGCACAGAAGATCAAAGAGGCGAGAGAGCAGGGGGACCTGTCCGAGAACGCGGAGTACGATGCTGCCAAGGATGAGCAGAGAGACATCGAGGCCAGAATCGAGGAGCTGGAGAAACTCTTAAAGAACGCCGAGGTTGTGGTTGAGGATGAGATCGACCTTGACAAGATCAACGTGGGCTGTAAGGTAAAGGTAAACGACATGGATGAGGACGAGGAGATGGAGTTTTACATCGTAGGCTCCACCGAGGCCAACAGCCTTCAGAATAAAATTTCCAACGAGTCCCCCGTGGGCCAGGCGCTGATCGGAAGACGCGTGGGCGACGTAGTGGATGTGGAGACACAGGTAGGCACCATCCAGTATAAGGTGCTGGAGATCCAGAGAGTATCATAATCAGGTCACGGGACTTTAAAGGGGATCGTTGTGGATATTTTGGATTATTACAAAAAACTGGTGGATTTCCTGGGACTGGTGATGGGAGAGGACACAGAGGTGGTCCTGCGGGACTGCCGGAAACCGAATCACGACATCATCGCCATCGCCAACGGCCACGTGAGCGGAAGGACGGTGGGGGCGCCCATCACGGACTTTACGCTGTCGGTGCTGGCCAGCGAGCAGTGGAAGGAACGGGACTACGTAGTCAATTACTTAGGCAAGGCAAAGCCCAATAAAAAGCTGCGCTCCTCCACCTACTTCATCCGGGAAAACGGGGAACTGGTGGGCCAGCTCTGCATTAACATTGATATGACAAAATATCAAAAGCTGAGCGAGGACATCCTGCGGCTGGGAGGAATGCACCTGCTGCCGGAGGAGGAGGACGGTCTGGTCTGCGGAAAGACGGTGGAGACCTTTTCCAACGACGTGATGCGGGATCTTCTGGAGCGGGCGGTGATGGAGACCATGGGTTCCTGCGAGGCCATCGTGCGGGAGCGGCTGACCCAGGAGGACCGTCTGAGCATTGTGGAGCGGCTAAACAACAGCGGCCTGTTCCAGCTGAAAGGGGCCGTGGGCGAGGCCGCCCAGTATCTGTACTGCTCGGAAGCCAGCATTTACCGGTATCTTTCAAAAATATCAAAAAATAAAAACACGTAGCTGACAGACCGTCAGCCGGGCAGGTCCCGGCGGCGCTTTTTGTCGGAGCCAAAGTCGGCTCCGGACAGAAGGTGCTGCCGGGATTTTTTATTTAACAGGAAACTGCGTTTCCTGATTTTACCATATTTTATCATGATAATAAATTATTATTAATGTGATTGACATTTTTCAAAAATGATTGTAAAATTTAATGGAAAGGAACCGGGAATGGAAGGTCAATTCGTGGGAATTGTACAAAAACGGTTCTGGATCAATGGTTGATGCTGAAAGATTGGAGGAATGGAATCGTGTTTCAGCAGTTTTTATCGGTGAACAGCCTTGTTTCGGCAGGGGCTGTGATCCTGTTTCTGGTCATGCTTTACGGCATGAACCATCTGCCGAAGAAAAAACTGAGCTTTGCCTCCAGGGTGCTGGTGGGCAGCGGCTGCGGTACGGTGTTCGGGCTGGCGGTATACGCCGCGGGCCGGGCGGGACTTGCCGTGGGCGGCGCCTCCGACTGGTTTTCCATGGCACAGTCCGTGTATTTGGGGCTGTTTCGGGTGCTCATCGGGCCGGTGGTATTCATTTCCACGGTGCGTATGGTACTCCACACCCCGGCGTACAAGGTGACGCCCCGTGAGGTAAAGGTGAAAAAGCAGGTCAACACCCTGATGCTGGCCATCTCCTGTGGAATCGGGCTGTTTTTTGGCATATGGTTCCACGTGGGCGGGCAGACGGGCTGTTTTGGAGCAGTGCGGGCAGGAGGGGAAAGCCTGCCGGCGCTCATCGCAGCTCTTGCCCCGGTGAATCTGGCGGCGGATCTGCTCCTTGGAAAGACGGTGGCAGTGTTTGTGGCCGGTGCCCTGACGGGAATCGCGGCCAGGCGGATGTCCGGAAAGTACATGGACACCGTGAAACCGTTTTTTGACCTGACGGAGGCGGCGTTTTCCATCATGGGAAGCGTGTGCAAGACGGTGATCGCCTGGAAACCCTCCGGGGCGGCGGCCATTATGACCGCTCTGGCGGCTGCGTCCGGCCCTTGGGCAGTGTGGCAGGTAGTGAAATTCCTGCTGGTGCTGACCCTGGCGGCGGCGGCAATGCTGGTGATCCAGCTGATATTGGCCGCCGTGTTTGGGGTAGGTCCGGCAGCCTTTTTCCGGGCTGGCAAGGAGGCCATGGTGAAGGCGTTAAAGACCAGATCCGGCGGCGCCTGCCTGCCGGAGGCGAAGAAAGCCCTCTCCGAGGGCCTGGGCTTAAACGCCGAGGTGACGGACGAGGTGGCCGCCTATGCCATTTCCTCCGGAATGCAGGGCTGCGCGGCGCTGTTTCCGGCTATGGCCCTGGTATTTACGGTGCACATGGCGGGGGCGGAGTTTACGCCTGCGCTCATCGCGGCGGCGGTGATCGTGGTGGTACTCTCCTCCTACGGAATCACCGGAGCGCCTGGTACGGCTACCATGGCGGAGTTTGCGGCGGTAATGGGAACGGGAATGGAAGGTGCCGTAAGCGGCCTTGGCCCCATGATCGCCATTGACCCCATCGGAGACGTGCCCAGAACGCTCATCAATGTAACCGGTTGTATCACAAATGCGATCATTGTAGAAAGAAGGGTGAGAACGTGAAGGTAGTGATCATTGGCGGGGTGGCGGCCGGAATGTCGGCGGCCTCCAAGCTGAAACGAAACCTGAAGGATCAGGTGGAGATCATGGTCTACGAGAAGGGCGGCGAGGTGTCCTATGGAGCCTGCGGCATTCCCTTCTACATTTCCGACCACATCAAGCAGGGCAGAGACTTAATCGCCAGAACGGCGGAGGAGTTCTCCCAGAGCGGCATCCCCATCAAGACGTACCACGAGGTGCTCAAGGTGGACACGGACAAGAAGACGGTGCTGGTGAAAAATTTAAAGACCGGCGAGGAGTTTACGGACAGCTATGACAAGCTGGTGATCGGCAGCGGCGCGGCGGTGCGCCATTTCCCGCCCTTTGACCAGGCCTATGAGAACCTGTTCGAGATCCGCGACGTGGCCGACGGCACCAGGGTGAAAACGGCGCTGTTTGACGAGAACAACCGCCATGTGGTCATCGTGGGAGCCGGCTTTATCGGCCTGGAGGTCTCCGAGGCCTGCCGCCGCTACGGAAAAGAAGTGACTGTGGTGGAGCTGGCGGACCACATCCTCTCCTCCTTTGACCAGGAAGTGAGCGAGGCCCTGGAAGGGGAGATGGAGAAAAACGGCGTGACCGTAAAGACGGGCTGCCGGGTCACGGAGTTAAAGGGTGAAAACGGCCGTGTGACCGCCGTAATCCTGCAAAACGGCGATGAGACGGAGGAGCTCCCGGTGGACATCCTCATCAACAGCGCCGGCATCGCTCCCGCCACCTCCTTCATCGACACGGTGGAGAAGGCGAGAAACGGCGCCATCCTGGTAAATGAGCGGATGGAGACCAACGTGGCGGACGTGTACGCCGCCGGTGACTGCAGCATCATGCGCTCAGGCATCACGGGTGAGTACACCTACGCCCCCTTAGGCACCAATGCCAACAAGCAGGGCCGCATCATCGGCGACCTTCTGGGCGGCGTGGAGCCGAAACCCTTTAAGCTCATCGGCAGCTCAGCCCTGCGCCTGTTCGGCATGGACGCGGCGAAGGTGGGGCTTTCCGAGAAGGAGGCGAAGGCCCACGGCCTGGACTACAAGGCCCACACCATCACCGGAAACAGCTACGCTTCCTACTACGGCACGGAAAAGCTGAACATCAAGCTGATCTATGACAAAGCCACCAGAAAGGTGCTGGGAGCGGAGACCTGGGGCCAGGGAATCGTGGTTCCCAGAGCCAACTACTACGCCATCGCCATCTACGCCGGGCTGACGGTGGACGAGATGGGATTTATGGATCTGTGCTACTCCCCGCCCTTCTCCGGGGTCTGGGACGCCGCGCTGATCGCGTCCAATACGGCGAAATAACGGATGCCGGAGGTTCGTCCGCCCGCCTGTAAAAGAAGGGGCGGGGACCGGGGCATCCCAGGGCCGGACGGCCGTCTGGCCTGGAAACTATTATCTTGGGAAGATAAGAATAGGAGAAAAAGTATGGAAAAGAGCAAGAACACAAAGAAAAAATCCTGGGTGCTCCGGTGCCTGGATAAGATCGAGGTAGTGGGAAACCGCCTGCCTCACCCGCTGACCATCTTCTTTTACCTGGCAGTGATCGTAGTGCTGGTTTCCGGCCTGGGTTCCCTCATGGGCTGGAGCGCATCCGGTGAGATGTACAATTCTTCCAGCGGCATGGTGGAGGAGACCACCGTTTCCATCGTAAGCCTGTTCAGCGTCACAGGCCTGCGGTATATGCTGACCTCCGCGGTGAGCAACTTTACCGGCTACGCTCCCTTAGGCTTTACCATCGTGATCATGCTGGGAATCGGCGTGGCGGAGAGCTCCGGCTGGTTAAACGGCCTGATCCGCAAGGTGGTAAAAATCACCCCTGCCATGCTGGTAACCCCCATGGTAGTGTTCATCGGCGTTATGACCAACATCGCCGAGAACGCCGGTTACGTGGTATTTATCCCCCTGGCAGCCATGATCTTTAAGGCTTACGGCAAGCACCCCTTAGCCGGTATCGCAGCCGGTTTCGCAGGCGTGTCCGGCGGTTTTTCCGCAAACCTGATCATCGGTTCCACAGACGCCATTTTATCCGGTTTCTCCGATGCCGCCGCAAAGACCCTGGATCCGGCTTACACCGTAAGCCCGCTGTCCAACTGGTTCTTCATGATCGTATCCACCTTCTGGATCACCATCATCGGAACCATCATCACGGAGAAAGTGGTCATCCCGCGCCTTGGCCCGTACAAGGAGAACGGAGACGGCAGCCTGGTGGAGCCCACCGGTGAGATGACCGCGAAAGAGGAAAAGGCCTTAAAGATCGCGAACTGGGTATTCGTAGTCATCGCTGCAGCGTACGTGATCAGCTGCATTCCGCAGAACTCCTTTATGAGAAACCCGGAGACCGGCAGCCTGATCAACAACTCCACCCTGTTAAACGCGATTATCCCGCTGTTTACCTTGCTGTTCTTCGTTCCGTCCCTGGTATACGGCAAGGTCTGCGGAACCTTTAAGAACGACAAGGATGTGGTGGCGTCCTTCAGCAAGGCCATCGCCTCCATCTCCGGATTTATCGCCATGGCATTTATGGCAGCGCAGTTTACCAACTACTTCAGCTACACCAACATCGGCAGAATCCTGTCCTTCAAGGGCGCGGAGCTGCTGCAGAAGGTGAACATCCATCCCATCGGACTGATCCTCTGCTTTGTACTGCTGACCGGTTTCATCAACCTGTTTATGGCATCCGCGTCCGCGAAGTACGCCATCTTCGCGCCGGTGTTCGTTCCCATGTTCATGAAGATGGGACTGTCCCCAGAGCTGACCCAGGTGGCATACCGTATCGGCGACAGCACCATGAACCTGATCGCTCCGGTACTGGCCTGGATCCCCTACATCCTGACCATTATGAAGAAGTACGACAAGGACAGCGGCTGGGGTACGCTGGTGTCCTCCATGGTTCCCTATTCCTTCGCGTTCCTCATCGGCTGGTCCATCCTGCTGGCCCTGTGGATGGCGTTAAACATGATGGGCATCAACCTGCCTCTGGGACCTGGCGCGCCGGTATTCTACGGAATGTAATCAAAAACCATCACACCCATTTCAGAAAATGGCTGAACAAGGCCGGCGGAAATCCTTCGCCGGCCATATCAACAGGAGGAACGTATTATGTTTGAGGAGAGAATCAAACGGGTTCTGGGAAAAATGAAGGAGCGCGGCCTGGAGCAGATGCTCGTCAGCGATCCGAACTCCATTTTCTATCTCACGGGCAAGTGGATCCTGCCCAACGAGCGGCTGCTGGCTCTGTATCTGAGCGCAGACGGCGGCCATAAGCTGTTTGTAAACAAGCTGTTTAAGGTGGACGGAGACATCGGCATGGAGAAGGTGTGGTTTTCCGACACCGACCCGGGCTGCGAGATCATCGCGTCCTACACCGACCATGAAAAACCCCTGGGCATCGACAAAAAGATGGCCGCCAGATTCCTGCTGGAGCTGATGGATCTGGGAGCCGGAAAGGGCTATAAGAACGCCTCCGAGTGCGTGGACGCCGCCCGCCGGGTAAAAGACGAGGCGGAGAAGGAGAAAATGATCTACGCCTCCCAGTTAAACGACCAGGCCATGGCGGAGTTCCGGGGCCTGATTAAGGAGGGCGTGACGGAGCTGGAGGTAGCTGCCGGCATGAACGCCATCTACAAGCGCCTGGGCACCCAGGGACCGTCCTTCGGCCCCCTGGTAAGCTTTGGGGCCAACGCGGCGGAGGGTCACCACAAGCCGGACGGCACGGTGTTAAAGCCGGGAGACTGCGTGCTCTTTGACGTGGGCTGCAAGGTGAACGACTACTGTTCTGATATGACCAGAACCTTCTTCTACCAGAGCGTTAGCGAGAAACAGAGAGAGGTGTACGAGGTGGTAAAGAAGGCCAACTTAAGCGCCCAGGCAGTGATGAAACCGGGAATGCGGTTCTGCGACATCGACAAGGTGGCCAGGGACATTATCACGGAGGCTGGTTACGGCCCCTATTTCACCCACCGTCTGGGGCACTGCATCGGCATTGAGGTGCACGACGCCGGCGACGTGTCCGCCATCAACCAGGACGTGGTGGAGGAGGGCATGATCTTCTCCTGCGAGCCCGGCATTTACCTGCCCGGGGAGTTCGGCGTGCGGATTGAGGATCTGATGTTGATCACCAAGGACGGGGCGGTGAGCCTGAACAAGGATTCCAAGGAGCTGGAGATCATTTCCTAATCTTTCGGAATATTTGCAATATTTGGAATAAAACATAAAAACGGAATAAAATGTAAAAAAGGAGGTTTTCCGTGGAACGGTGATGGCCGCGGGGAACCTCCTTTTTTGACGGTTTTGTTTTATGATTCACGTTTTGGGTTTATTTTGGGTCAGTGCTTTATGGCTGTTTTTGTTCAGGACGGGGAAAGGGGTTCAGCGTCGGAGGTTTCGGCGAAGGTTTCGGCGGGGCTTTCCCCATTTTCGGGCTGTCCGCCTCCCTGACCTCGGCCGCCCCGGCCGCCGGGAGCGCCGGGAGTTCCGGCTCCGTCAGGGGGAGTTTGGCTGTTTTCTGGTTGCTCGCCGTCAGGAGGCATCTGGCCGTGTTCCGGCCGTTTTCCGCCTGCGGGGCTTTCCCCGTTTTCCGGTTGCTCGCCGCCTGCGGGGATTTCTCCGTTTTCCGGACGCTCACCGCCTGCGGGGATGTCCCCGTTTTCCGGCCATTCGCCGTCTGCTGGCCGTTCCCCATTTCCGGGCCTCCGGCCGCCGCCCATTCCGCCGCCCATGCCTCCGCGGCCGCCTGCGCCGGTCTGGGCGATGGTTTCCTGGGCCTGGACGTCCGCCGTGGTCTCCCCGGCAGTGAGCTGATAGGTATCGCCGTTAGTCAGGTCCGGGGAGCTGAACAGAAAGACGGAGTATTCTCCGGCGGGTGTCCAGGAGAAAAGCGTTTCCCCGTCCGCCCCGGCCACGGTGATCAGGCTGCCGGCCGCCTGGGGGGAGTCAAAGTACTGCACCAGGGCGGGCTGGTTCCCCTCCCCGGAGGGGTACTGAAACATTCCCGCGGTTCCGGCTCCCGCGAAGGTGCCGCCGGTGATGGAGCCGGTGCCGTTGTAGTCCAGGATGCCGTCCCCTCTGCCGTTTGACTCCACATAGAGGGTGCCGCCCTCCAGATAAAAGTCGCCGTTGGAGTCCACGCCGTCCCCACCGGCCTGGATGGCCACCGTGCCGCTTGAGATGCGGATGATAGCCCCTTCTTCCGCGGCGAAGGGATCGCCGCCAAACCGGCCGCCGGTTCCCGAGGCGTCCGTGCCACCGGCGGCGTTGATGCCGTCGTCGGTGGAGACGATGGAGATGTCAGCGTCCCCGGAGATGTTCACGCTCAGCCCCTCGATGCCCTCGTAGCTCTCAGTGATGCCGATGGTGCCGCCGGTGATGGTCACCTGGCCGTCCCCGTGGATGCCGTCGTCTCCCGTGGCCAGGGTGAAACTGCCGCCGGTTACGGTCACATCCCCGTTGCTGTGGACGGCGTCGTCCTCCGACTGGATGGAGAAGGTGCCGTCCTCAATCAGGAGGGAAGTGACGGCCTTGATGCCCTTCTCCGCGGCCGAGATCTGGAGACTACCGCCGGAGACGGAGACGGTTCCCTTTCCTTCGTCGGAGTCATTGTCCGCCTGGATGCCGTCGCCTCCGGCCTGGATGGAGAGGTCTCCGTCTTGGATCACCACGGAGTCCTTGCCCTTGATGCCGTCGTTGGCGGCCTCAACGCGGTAGGTTCCGGAGAGGATGGAGAGATCCCCTTTGGCCCGGATGCCCTCCTGATAGGAGCCGTTTACCTCCAAAGTGCCGGCGCCCTCCAGGATGAGGCTGTTTTCACAGAAGATGGGGGCGTCCGGATCGTCGGAGGGATTTGCCTCGTCATAAACGCGACTGTCGCCCACGTAGTTTTCCGTGCTCTCCTCCAGCTGGATGGTGAGGGTTTCGCAGCTATCGGCGTAGATGGCGGCGCGGTCGGAGCTGGAGATGGAAAAGCCGTCCAGAATCAGCCGTACCTCCGACTGATCCCCGGCCTGGATCAGCAGCTGGCCGTCGTCGATGGTTCCCGTAAGGCGGTAGTTTCCGCCCTGGGAAATGGTGATCACCGTCCCGTTGGCAGCGGCCCCGTTTCCGGTGACGTTTACCTGGGATCCGCTGGCGTCGATGACGGTTTCCGTCCCGGCACCGGTGGTCTCGGATGTGGATGCAGTTGTCTGCGCCCCCTGGCAGCCAGCCAGAAAGAGGGCGGCGGCCAGTCCGGGGGCCGCTCCCGCAAAGATTCGTCTGTTCATCATAATCTCCTTTTTGGATCAATAGCTTGTGTCCCGTAAAGTTACAATTCTTCCCGGTTGTCAGGGATTTTCCCGCATACGACGGTCAGGTTTCCGTTCCGGCAGCGGATCTGGTCCAGCATGGCTTTTTCCTCGGTTTCGTTTTTCAGATCAATCCGGTAGCACAGCTCATAGAGGCTGCCCATGTTTACGGTGCGCACCCGCTGTAAGCTGGCCTGGGAGGTGTACTGTTTAAAAATGTCGTCAAAAATGCCGCTGTAGTCCAGATTTTCCGGGATCGTCACTTTCAGCTCCCGCCGCTCCGGCCGTTTTCCGGCCTCGGACAGGAGGGTGAATGTGAGGGTCACCGCCCCGGTGAGAAGCACGGTGAGGGCGGCCATGCCCAGGTAGCCCATACCGGCGGCGATGCCGGAGGCCATGGCTAAGAATACGCTGCATATTTCCCTGGAGGTGCCGGGAAGGGAGCGGAACCGGACGAGGCTGAAGGCTCCCATCACGGCCACTCCCGTGCCCAGGTTGCCGTTTACCACGGTGATCACCGACTGGACGATGGCCGGGAGAAGGATCAGGGTGAGGATAAAGTTTTTGGAATAAGTGTTTTTGTAGGTGTGCAGGGCCGCCAGCAGGGCGCCCAGGGCCAGGGAAGTCCCCGTACAGAGGAAATACTGCGGCAGGGTCATCATGGCGGTCCCTGCTCCGTTTAAAATACTGTCAAGCACAGGCTTGTCTCCTTTCATTCATCTGCCCGTCCGTTTCCTGGCAGGCCTGGCCCGCCGGAAACAGCTCGCGGCATAAGTAGTTTTTATAGTAAGTCCCGTATTTGGAATAGGAAACGGGACGGATCCCCAGCTCAGAAAAGATCCGGCTCATCCAGACCGGCATGGCTCCGGGAATTTTCACTTCCATGAGCACCTGGTCTGGCTCCAGCAGGAAGGTGTCCGCAGGCGACCGGTTCAGGGACAGGTCCCGGTGGCGGCAGCGGATGTTCCGGTCGAAGGTGACCCGCAGTTCTGGATCCTCTTTCCCGGATAGGGCGGTGCGGTCATAGGAAACGAACACCCTGGGCATCAGGCCGTACCGGGAGACGGCGTAGGTGAGCTCCGCCCCGATCTGGGCCTGCTCCGGCGCCAGAACACTGGCGTCCTGCCGGCCCAGCAGCCGTTTGGCGGAGTGGAGGGGCAGGGCGATCCGCCGTTTGTACACCACTCCGGCGTATTTTTTCTTCAGCTCCGCGTAGACGGTGTCGTTTTCCCCTGCCGGCCCGTAGGAGCGCAGGCGCAGCTTTTCCTTGTAGGCAGTCTTTTCAATGGATCTGCGGATCAGCTCACAGTCCGCGGTATCGTAATAAATGCTGGAGATGGAGTACCGGCCGAACCGGTCCTCGTCCATCCTGGACGCCAGTTTCCGGCACAGGGCCCGGCAGACGTCCTCCCGAAGCAGATATTTTTTCTCGAATCGCTCAAAAATCTGGGATTCCATAGGGTTCTCCTTTCTGCGGTATCTGTATGGTTCAGCTCCCTTACAATCGGTAAGGAATTTTCCATTTTACCGCCGGAACTTTGTCCGATGGCCGTTATCTTACCAGCCTTTTCTGAAGGGAGGCTGAAAAACAGGCGGGAAAAGTGTGAACTTTTGATGATTTTCCCCTTTTCCTTTCTTTCGTTGATCCGCGGTTGCAAAGCCCCGGAAAATCCAGTATGATAGATAGGTATCTTACGGAAACAAAGGAAAGCAGGTTATACCCATATGAGTATTTATGAATCGTTAAATCCCATGCAGAGGGAGGCTGTCCTCTGCACGGAAGGGCCGCTTTTGGTGCTGGCGGGGGCCGGATCCGGCAAGACCCGCGTGCTGACCCACCGGGTGGCCTATCTGATAGAAGAAAAGAAGGTGGCCCCCTGGAACATCATGGCCATCACCTTTACCAACAAGGCCGCCGGAGAGATGCGGGACCGTGTGGACCGCCTGGTGACCCAGGGGGCGGAGGCGGTGTGGGTGAGCACCTTTCACTCCTCCTGCGTGCGGATTCTCCGCCGCCATATTTCGTACCTGGGCTTCGACACGGATTTCACCATCTACGATACAGACGATCAGAAAACCCTGATGAAACAGGTGTTTAAGACCCTGAAGGTGGATCCGAAACAGTACAAGGAGCGGGCGGTGCTGGGGCACATTTCCTCCGCCAAGGACCGGCTTATCACTCCCGACCAGTTTGAAAAGGAGGCCGCCGGGGACTACCGCCTGGAGCAGGAGGCCAAAATGTACCGGGAGTACCAGAGCCAGCTGCGGAAAAACAACGCCCTGGATTTTGATGACCTGATTGTAAAGACCGTGGAGCTTTTTGAACATTTCCCGGAGGTGCTCAACTACTACCAGGAGCGGTTCCGCTACATTATGGTGGACGAGTACCAGGATACGAACTACGCCCAGTTCCGGCTGGTGAGCCTGTTGGCCGGGAAGTACAAAAACCTCTGCGTGGTGGGAGACGACGACCAGTCCATTTACAAGTTCCGCGGGGCGGACATCCGCAACATCCTGGAGTTTGAGGACGCCTTTCCGGGGGCGAGGGTGGTGAAACTGGAGCAGAATTACCGTTCCACCAGTCACATCCTGGACGCGGCCAACGACGTGATCCGCAACAACCTGGGGCGGAAGGAGAAAAAGCTCTGGACGGAGAACCCGGAGGGGGAGAAGATCCGTTTCCGGATGTATGACCAGGCTTACGAGGAGGCGGACGCGGTGGTGAAGGAGATCCGGGACTGCGGGAGCAGCTACCGGGACTGTGCCGTCCTCTACCGCACCAACGCTCAGTCCCGTCTGTTCGAGGAAAAATGCCTTCTCTACAACATTCCCTACCGTCTGGTGGGCGGGGTGAATTTCTACCAGAGAAAAGAGATCAAGGACATTTTGGCATACTTAAAAACCATTGCCAACGGCCGGGACGACCTGGCGGTGATGCGTATTATCAACGTGCCGAAACGTGGCATCGGGGCGGCGTCCGTTTCCAAGGTGGAAATCTTCGCCTCCGCCAACGACTACTCCATGTACGACGCCTTAGCCCGTGCCAAGGCCGTCCCCACCATCGGAAAGACGGCGGACAAGATCCTGAAATTCATCGAGCTGATCGAGGATTTCCGGGAGAAACTGAAAAACGGGGAATATGGCTTGAAGGGCCTGATCGAGGACGTGCTGGAGCGCAGCGGCTACCGGGCGGAGCTGGAGGCCGACGGCGAGGTGGAGGCCCAGACCCGCTTGGAAAACATCGAGGAGCTGGTAAACAAGGCGGTGAGCTATGAAAACGGCAGCGACGAGCCCAGTCTGGGAGAGTTCCTGGAGGAGGTGGCCCTGGTGGCGGACGTGGACAGGATGGAGGACTCCGATGACCGGGTGACCCTGATGACCCTTCACAGCGCCAAAGGGCTGGAATTTGACAACGTGTGGCTCTGCGGCATGGAGGAAGGGCTGTTTCCCAGCATGATGTCCATCAGCTCCGGCAATCCGGACGACGTGGAGGAGGAGAGGCGCCTCTGCTACGTGGGAATCACCAGGGCCAGAAAGCGGCTGAGCCTCACTGCCGCCAAACAGCGGATGATCAAGGGGGAGACCAGGTGGAGCCGGGTGAGCCGTTTCATCGACGAGATCCCAGAGGAGCAGCTGGACACCGTCAAAAAGGAAAGGAAAATCGTCCTGGCTGGCCGCGAGATCAATCTGGACGATCCGGATCTTCCCTGGAACCGCCCATCCCGCCCCGCCGGCGTCAGCTCCTTTGGAAAAGGGGAGAATGTGTACGCCTCCAGGACGGCGGCCTTTTCCGGGGCTGCGCCTGGTTTCGGCAAGGCGTTTACGGTGGCGAAGGCGGAGAAACTGGACTACGGCGAAGGCGACCGGGTGCGCCACATTAAGTTCGGGGACGGCACGGTGAAGGAGATCAAGGACGGCGGCAAGGACTACGAGGTGACAGTGGAGTTTGACACCGCCGGGCAGAAACGGATGTTCGCGTCCTTCGCGAAACTGAAGAAGATCTGAGGCGGATACGGCGGGGGCTGAATTTTCGGTTTTGCGTATATTTGCTCATATTTATGAAAAATTTAAGTAAAATAAGATAGTAAACGGCCTGGAAATATGGTATAATAACAAAAACGAAACGGATTAAGGCTGTACAATCCGCATAGGACGAGAAACCCATCCTATCAGGGCGGCAGTTGAGACGGCAGCAAAGGGATCTGGCGGAGCGCAGGCGCGGTCAGGGCCGGGAGAGGGTTTCAGAAAGGAAGTGGAGCAGGTGGGGAAGTTTGACTTGTTCGGTAAGGACGCGATGAACAAATTTGACACGATGGGAAAGGATGCGATGAGCAGGGTGGAGGATATTATGAATGCGACCAGATTAAATGAGTTCCTGCACAGAAAAGAGGAGGAGGAGAAGAAAAAAACCTGTATTCTCTGGGTGCTGGCGATTATTGGAGCCGTAGCGGCGGTGGCTGCCATCGCTTACGGTGTGTACCGTTTCTTTACTCCCGACTATCTGGAGGATTTCGAGGACGATTTTGACGACGACTTCGACGACGATTTCTTCGACGATGAGGACGAGAAAGAGGAGGAGGTCAAGGAGGATTAAGATTCTTCCAGGCCGGTTGAGAAGGTTGAAAAGGGGTGCTGCTAGGGAATAGGCTGCGGCGCCTCTTTTTTTGACGGCGATTGATGGGGCCGGTGAAGGGCAGCGGGGCGCAGAGCTTTTGCGGAAGGCTGGGGGACGGATACACCGGGCAGGAAATAAGGGCCGAAAATAAGAGTGGAAAAGCAAAAATAGAAAAATAAGAATAGATAAAGTAAGAACAGAAGACAGACGGATGTTCGGGAAAGGATGGACAATTTTGAAAAAGGGAGACAGGGTAAGCGGAGTCATTGAAAAAATGGAATTCCCCAACAAGGGAATGATGACGATAGAGGGAGAAAAGGTGGTGGTGAAAAACGCGCTGCCTGGACAGACAGTGCTGGCGGCCGTTTCCAAGAAACGGAAAGGAAAATGCGAGGGGCGTCTGCTGGAGGTGCTGGAGCCGTCGCCTCTGGAGACGGCGGCGGATCCCTGCCCCCATTTCGGGCGCTGCGGCGGCTGTCTGTATCAGACCATGCCTTATGAGGAGCAGCTAAAGATCAAGGAAGGCCAGGTGCGGGCCCTGTTGGACGGGGTGTGCAGCCAGTACTGGTTTGAGGGGATCAAGGCCAGCCCCATTTCCGAGGGCTACCGGAACAAGATGGAATTTTCCTTCGGCGACGAGGAAAAGGACGGTCCCCTCTGCCTGGGAATGCACAAGCGGGGGAGCTTTTACGATGTGGTGAATGTGGACGAGTGCCGGATTGTCCACGAGGATTTCCGGAAAATTCTCACGGCCACCAGGACGTATTTTGCCGGTGCGGGCGTTCCCTTTTACAAGAAACTGCGCCATGAGGGCTATCTCCGCCATCTGCTGGTGCGCCGCGCCGTAAAGACCGGGGAGATCCTGGCGGCGTTGGTGACCACCACTCAGACGGAAAACCTTCCGCAGGGGGAGGCGGCCCTTTTGGAAGGGTGGAAAGACCTGCTTTTAAGCCTTTCTCTGGAAGGGCGGTTTGCCGGACTGCTCCACGTGAAAAACGACAGCCTGGCGGATGTGGTGCAGGACGACGGCACGGAGGTGCTGTTTGGCCAGGATTATTTTTACGAGGAGCTTTTGGGGCTGCGGTTCCGGATTTCCCCCTTCTCCTTCTTCCAGACCAACTCCCTGGGGGCGGAGGTGCTCTACGACACCGTCCGCAGCTATGTGGGGGATACCAGCGGGAAAGTGGTATTTGACCTCTACAGCGGCACCGGCACCATCGCCCAGATCCTAGCCCCGGTGGCGGAAAAGGTGGTGGGAGTGGAGATCGTGGAGGAGGCTGTTCTGGCCGCCCGCGAAAACGCCGCCCAGAACGGCCTGGACAACTGCGAATTCATCGCCGGGGACGTGTTAAAGGTGGTAGGCGGCCTGACGGACAAGCCAGACCTCATCATCTTAGACCCCCCGCGGGACGGCGTCCACCCCAAAGCCCTGAACCAGATCATTGATTTTGGGGTAAAACGGATGGTCTACGTCTCCTGCAAACCCACCAGCCTTCAGCGGGACCTGGTGACGCTGCAGGAACGGGGGTATGAGGTGGAACGGGTGTGCTGCGTGGATATGTTTCCGGGGACGGGGAATGTGGAGACGGTGTGCCTGCTTGCCCGAAAGAATTAAAAGGTTTTAACTGTAAAAATTATGATGATAGACATCGAAAAAGTAGGAGGTGTACACTCCCTTCAGGCTTATTAATTGCAGTATAACTACTGATATGTTATAATCCCCATGTTACCGCCCCGATACTGGCAACAGGAAGGGGGTGTACATATGGAGATCATCTTATCCTTTATCGTCGCTGTCGCGGCTGGTGTAGCCTGCCACTACATCATCAAATGGCTGGATGGCGACAAATAACCGGTAACCAGCCTGTAGATGTCTGACTACTTAAAACAGGAAAAAGCCCAGGAGCTCGCACCTCCTGGGCTTTTGCTGTGTATCATATGGATACATCTTATCCTTTTGCCTACCGGCATTATACCATATGCAGAAACTGTTTACAAGACACCCGGAAAATTTTCCACCTCACCATCCCCCTCCAAACGCCCAAATAAATTCCCCCGCAGAGCTATAGAATTGCCATACCAGCTATAGTATAATAAATACGAAACTCACCCCGCGATACAAAACGTTACTTCAAAACATAGATGTTGTACCAATACATTCCTCTTACCCCTGCAGTTCCCGGTTCAAAAACAATGATGATTTATCAAAATACATATAAAATGATCAAAAACCATTCACTCCATATCCTGCTGGCTGCCCTCTGAATCCTCACCGGGTGTCGCCTCCACTCCGGGACGGTTTCCGCCGTCTTAAGCGAGACCAGTCTTCTGACCGCGTTGGAAAGCGCCGCCTCCCGCACTATAGAAACTTATCTGTACGCAGATCTGGACCGCGACGGGGCGGGAGAGCTAATCGGGGCCTGCCGCGATGATCTGGGGCGGTATCAGATCTGGTATTGCAGCAGTGACGGAACGGTCTGTTCGTTGGCCCATCAGGACGAGGAGGCCATGGACGGCTGCGCGTTCCGCCTGCTGGAGATGGAAACGGAAATCCACGTGGTGGCAAACACCTATCGGCTGGAAGGAACAAGCAAAAACTACTCCATTTTCTCCTTAACCAATCACGAAATCGCCTGTCTGGTTTCCGGCAGCGGTAGCGTTTCCGCGGCGGATAACGGGGAGATCCTTCTCCGGGTAGAGGCTTACGACGGAATATACGATCCGGAAGTTGACGGGATGATTCAGCACACCTGGAAAGATACATACCTGTTTTTTGACGGAAAGGAGTACAAAGAATACGGGGCGGCGCAGGTATCGGAGGAAACATTTCTTTCCTATCAGAACGCCCGGGAGATCAGGGCAGAGATTGAGACGAAACTGCGGCAGCCGGATACCGCCTCATTGGAGTTTACGTATTTCAGAAGAAACAATGGGATTTTTCACATCCAGTGCGACGTCCACAAAGATTCCGGGGAGATCCGGTATGGCTATTACACCGTTCGATACCAGGACGGAACCTTAAGCACACCGCTGGGGGAGTACCGTTCCGGCCAGATGGCGCCCCATTTTTCCGGGCTGGAAGTGGTGGATTAATATTCGAAAGGGGATACGTTCCGAAAAACTTCTTTGCCGCTGGGGACTGGATTATAATCCGGATTTCAGTCACCTGGCGGCAGCCTGCCTCAGAAACAGGATATTTCACAAAAAAATCGCCGCGCCCGACAACCTTTCAGTCATCCGGCGCGGCGATTCTTCCGCTTACGGTAATGCGGGAGATGGGACTTGAACCCACACGAGCATACACCCACAAGATCCTTAGTCTTGCCTGTCTGCCAATTCCAGCACTCCCGCACTTCATGCAGAAGAAGAGACTTGAACTCTCACGGTATTGCTACCACACGGACCTGAACCGTGCGCGTCTGCCAATTCCGCCACTTCTGCAAACCGCTAAATTGATTTAATTGATTCATCAATTTGCTCAATTATAATACTATAGATTTTTAAAATAATCAAGTACTTTTTGAAAAAAATTTAAAAATATTTTCCAGCTCCATTCTTGACAACTGCAACAGTTGAGAATACAATAATTGCATATACAACTATGGAGGTGCGACTGATGCTGCTACGGATCTTTTCCTATATGGGAAAATACAAAAAGTTCGCGTTCCTGGCGATCATCTGCGTGACAGCGGAATGCGTATTTGAGCTGCTGGTGCCCCTGCTCATGGCCGACCTGGTGGATGTGGGCGTGGCGTCGGGAAATCAGGCCTATATTTACACCAAGGGGATGCAGATGGTAGTCTGTGCCGTGATTGCGCTGATTCTGGGGATCGGCAGCGCCCGTTTTTCCGCCCTGGCGGGGCAGGGCCTTGGAGCCGGATTAAGGGAGGCGCAGTATGAAAAGCTGCAGCACTATTCCTTTGCCAATATTGATCATTTCCGGGTGTCCTCCCTGGTGACCAGGCTTACCAGCGACGTGACGAACATTCAAAATTCCGTTTCCACCGGGATGCGTCCCTTCTGCCGAGGCCCGGTGATGCTGTTCACGGCCACGGGGGTTGCCTTTTCCCTGAATTCAGAGCTGGCTATGATCTTTCTGGTGGCTCTGCCCGCCCTGGCGATAATGCTGTTTCTGATTATCAGCCACGTGCGGCCCCTCTACAGCAAAATGCAGGCAGCCATCGACACCGTAAACCGGATTGTCCAGGAAAACCTCACCGCCATTCGGGTAGTCAAGGCTTACGTACGGGGAGACTATGAGGTGGAAAAGTTTGCGGAGGGAAATGCGGGCCTTCGCAGGCAGTCGGAGACGGCCTTCCGGCTGGCCGCCTTAAATATGCCGGCCATGCAGCTGGTGATGTACAGCACCATTCTGGGGATCCTGTGGTTTGGCGGCGGGCTGATCCGGGACGGAAAGATGCAGGTGGGAGAGCTGACCGGCTTTTTAAGCTACGTGCTGCAAATTTTAAATTCCCTGATGATGATTTCCAATGTATTTATGATGATGACCCGTTCCCTGGCTTCCGGAGCCAGGATCCTGGAGGTCATTGACGAAAAAGTGGACATCACCGACGAGGACGCCAGGGAGATCGAGGTGGAGCGCGGTTCCGTAGATTTCGATCACGTATGGTTTAAATATAAGGAAGACGCTAAGGAGTACGTCCTTTCCGATGTGAGTTTCCACATCAATGCGGGGGAGACCGTAGGGATCATCGGCCAGACCGGCGCGGCCAAATCCACCCTGATCCAGCTCATTCCCCGTCTGTACGACGTGAGCCGGGGAGAGGTACGGATTGACGGCGTACCGGTGCGGCAGTACCCCATGGCCCATCTGCGGGACGCCATCGCCGTGGTGCTTCAGAAAAACACCCTGTTTTCCGGCAGTCTCCTGGATAATTTAAAATGGGGAAAGGAAGATGCCACCATGGAGGAGGTGGAGGAGGCGTGCAGGATTGCCTGTGTGGATGAATTCATCGACCGCCTGGCGGACGGCTACCATACAGAGATGGGGCAGGGCGGAGTAAACGTATCCGGCGGTCAGAAACAGAGACTCTGCATTGCCAGAGCCATCCTGAAAACCCCCAAAGTGCTGATTCTGGATGATTCCACCAGCGCCGTGGACACGGCCACAGAGGGGAAAATCCGCCATGCCCTGCGGGAAAAACTGCCGGATATGACAAAGATCATCATTGCCCAGCGCATTTCCTCTGTCCGCCACGCGGACCGGATCATTCTGCTGGACGACGGCAGGGTGAGCGACACCGGCACCCATGAGGAGCTGCTGGCGCGGAGCCGGATCTATCAGGAAATTTATGAATCTCAGAAGGAAGGAGCGGATCTGTAATGGCTGGCCCAAGATATGTCGGGTACAAGCGCCCGAAAAATACGAAAAAGACGCTGTTTCACCTGCTCCGGTATCTGGGGCGGCACAAATGGATGTTCGGCCTGGTGGCGGTCCTGGTGCTCACCAGCACCAGCGCCAATATTATGGGAACCTACCTGTTAAAGCCCCTGATCAACCGCTACATCGTGCCAGGAGATATGGAAGGCCTGCTGAAGGCTCTCATTGCCATGGGGGCCATGTACCTCTGCGGCGCTCTGTCCACCTTCGGCTACAATCAGCTCATGGTCAGGACTTCCCAGCGGGTGATCCAGGAGATCCGCCAGGATCTGTTTGAGCACGTGCAGAAACTGCCCTTAAGCTATTTTGACGCCCACACCCACGGGGAGCTTATGAGCCGCTTTACCAACGACGTGGATACGGTGCAGGAGGCTATGAACAGCAGCTTTGCCATGATTATCCAGAGCTTTATGATGCTGTTTGGAACCATTACCATGATGATGGTGCTCAGCGTCCGGCTTTCACTGATTGTGGTGGTATTTCTTCTGCTTATGTTTGTCTTTATCAAGGTAAACGGCAGCCACAGCCGCAAATATTTCATCCGCCAGCAAAGGGAAATCGGCCGCCTCAACGGGTTTGTGGAGGAGATGATGGCGGGACAGAAGGTGGAAAAGGTATTCAACCACGAGAGCAGAGACTATGAGACCTTCTGCGGCATTTCCCAGGATCTGCGGAAGGAGGGGACCAGCGCCCTTTCCTTTTCCGGCATGATGGTTCCTTCCATCGTCAGCCTTTCCTATTTAAATTATGCGGTGTCTGCCTGCGTGGGCGGCCTGTTTACCATTTCCGGCTTGCTGGACATCGGCAGCCTGTCCGCTTATCTGGTCTACGTCCGGCAGAGCGCCATGCCTTTAAATCAGTTTACCCAGCAGGTAAACTTTCTGCTGGCGGCTCTTTCCGGCGCGGAGCGTATTTTCGAGATGATGGACGAGAAACCGGAGTTGGACGAGGGGCAGGTGACCCTTTGCCATGCCGTGGAGGAAAACGGCATGTGGAAGGAGAGCGGGACGCAGGCCGGCGCTTTCGCCTGGAAGGTGCCGTCAGAGTCTGGCGTTTCCCTGGTTCCCCTGCGGGGAGACGTGCGTTTCCATGACGTAGTATTCGGCTACGTGCCGGAAAAACGGGTGTTAAACGGCATTTCCCTCTACGCGAAACCAGGTCAGAAGATTGCCTTCGTGGGCTCCACGGGAGCGGGAAAGACCACCATCGTGAACCTGATCAACCGGTTTTATGAGATCCAGTCCGGGACGATCACCTATGACGGGATTGACATTCGGGACATTAAAAAGGACGATCTGCGCCGTTCCCTGTCCATGGTGATCCAGGACACCCACCTGTTTACCGGCACCATCGCCGACAATATCCGCTACGGCCGTCTGGATGCCACAGATGAGGAGGTGCGGGAGGCGGCAAAGATCGCCAACGCGGATTCCTTTATCCGCCGCCTGCCGGAGGGGTATGACACCATGCTCTACGGAGATGGGAGCAACTTATCCCAGGGCCAGAGACAGCTCCTGGCCATCGCCCGCGCCGCCGTATCCCGGCCTCCGGTGCTGATCCTGGATGAGGCCACCAGCTCCATCGACACCAGGACGGAGCGGCTCATTGAGAAGGGCATGGATGCCATTATGGAAAACAGGACGGTGTTTGTGATCGCCCACCGCCTGTCCACCGTGCGCAACGCCAAGGCCATTATGGTGCTGGAAAAGGGAGAGGTCATCGAGCGGGGCAGTCATGACGAGCTGCTGGAGCAGAAGGGCCGGTATTACCAGCTGTACACCGGACAGTTTGAGCTGGAATGATGAGGAGAACGGAGTGATAATATGAAAGGATCCGAGATCAGAACCATGCTGTGGCAGCAGGAGATTGCCAGAAAAAAATATATACGCCCATATCTTGTGAAAATGGGCCTGACGGTGGGCCAGGGCCAGCCCAGGATTTTGAAAAATCTGTTGGTTTACGGGCCCCAGACCCAGAGGGAGCTGGCGGACCGCTGCCTTTTAGACGTGACGACCATGTCCCGCACCTTAGACCGGATGGAGGCGGCGGGCCTTCTGGAACGGGAGGACAATCCTGCCTGCCGCCGCTCCTATCTGATCCGCCTGACTCCCGCCGGGGAGGAGAAGGCGAAACAGGTGCAGGAGGTGTTCCGCCAGTGCGACGAGATCATGCTCCGTGGTCTTTCCGAGCAGGAGCAGGAGACCTTATGCGCGTTTTTGCAGACTGTCGCCCAGAATCTGGAGGAGGCCGGCAAGGAAGAATCGAAATAGCCGTCCCGGCACGTTAAAAGGGGCGTCTGTCAAAGGCGGCACCTGTCAAAAGGGATCTCCGCCGAAAGCGGCGCCCGTGAAAAGCAAAACCCATAAAAACGGCACGCCTCCGTTCCGCAAAAACGAAGGCGCGCCGTGTCTCAACCCGGTTCTGCCGGTATTCAATCCTGTTGTTTCCGATAATCTTTTACATCCTCTTTAAACTGATTCCATTTACTCTCATGTTCCACGAAATACAGCGGGCAGAGCTTTCCCGTCACGTCGTAGTGGCGGATGATGGAGCCTTCTTTGAGTTTCAGCTCGTTTTCCAGCCAGGCGCAAAGCCGTATCAGAGACTGATAGGTGGCGTCTGTGAACTTCCCGTCGGCCTCCGGATGGCAGCATTCGATGCTCACAGTGTCGAAATTGCGGTCGTTGGAGGCGTAGGAGATTTCCGAGAGTGGAATGCACTGGATGATCTCCCCGTCCAGCCCGATGATGAAATGGCTGCTCACAGAGGTGGCAGATTCCCCGTTCTGCTGTGCCAGGCTGTTAAAGTAGTTGCGGTTCTGCTGGGCTGTGGTGCCGGGGTTGGCGGTGTAGTGGACGACGATGTCGTTGATCCGCTCCAGGGGCGTGCCTGGGCGGGAATAGGGATTTTCGTCCAGGAGCTGCACGTCGATCCAGTCCGGCGTCACCACTGCCGCCGGGTCCACCGGTTCCCGAAAGAAGATAAAGCGCACGACAGAGACGATCCCCCATACCAGCAGCACCAGAACGAGAGCCATAATGGAAATCAGGATGGCCCTCCTCCGTTTCAAACGGCGCAGCCTGGCCCGTTTGCGGGCTCTCTGGCGCCGGATCAGTTCCTGTTCCGTTGGGGTCATCGCGGTTCACCTCCCTGAAAAAGTAGAAAATAGGTTCCATATTATAACGGATATTATAACGGAAAATAGGGGTAAAGGCAATCCGCCAGCCTGTATTTTGACCGATTTTGTCAAAAAGTGAAGAACCGCCCGCGCAAAAAACATTGAAATGAAAAGGACGGATGTGGTATGATAAAAATAGTGCGTTGAATTACGGCCGTTTGTCGTGCATCATAGGTTCTACCGGCTGTACCCGTACAATCCGATAAGCGAAGGAGAAAACTATGTCTATCAACGATATTTCCAACCTATTTACATTCGCCGGTGGTTTGGGAATGTTCCTCTACGGCATGAACATCATGGCGGACGGTATGCAGAAAACGGCCGGAGGAAAAATGAAACAGTTCCTGGGAATGCTTACCAACAACCGGGTTATGGGCGTGGCGTTGGGCGCATTGATCACCGCCATCATCCAGAGCAGCGGCGCCACCACGGTTATGGTGGTAGGTTTCGTAAGTGCCGGGGTGCTGACCCTGTCTCAGGCTGTAGGCGTGATCATGGGCGCCAATATCGGAACCACCATCACCGCGTGGATCGTGTCCATGAGCCAGCTGGGAGAGGCGTTTGAGGTGATGAAACCGGAGTTTTATGCCCCCCTCATCATCGGCATCGGCGCCCTTCTCATGGTGTTTACCAAAAGCCAGAAGAAAAAGCAGGTGGGAGAGATCTGCGTGGGCCTGGGCCTGCTGTTTGTGGGCTTAAGCTTTATGTCATCTTCCATTTCCCCTTACACCGATGCCCCGATTTTCGCCAAAGCCTTTGCTGTCCTGGGCAGCAATCCCATCCTGGGAATGCTCATCGGCCTTTTAGTGACGGCTCTGCTGCAAAGCTCCTCAGCCTCTGTGGGAATTTTGCAGACGCTGGCGTTAAACGGCATCGTGACCACCAACGCGGCCATTTACATCACTCTGGGACAGAACATCGGTTCCTGCGTGACTGCCCTGATTTCCAGTATCGGCGGTTCCCGCACGGCCAAACGGGCGGCCTGCATCCATCTGAGCTTTAACATCATCGGCTCCCTGCTGTTTGGAATCGTAGGAATGGTGATCTTTATCATCTCCCCGGCCATCGCCCACAGCAATATTAACGCGGTGCAGATTTCCATGTTCCACACAGTGTTCAACCTGACCAATACGGTTTTGCTGTTCCCCTTCGCGGAGCAGCTGGTGAAACTGTCCGGCCTGATGGTAAAGGAGAAGGCAGAGGACAGAGGCCAGGAGGACGAGGAAACCCTTACGCTCCGCCATCTGGACAAGCGTATTTTCGAGTCTCCCGCGTTTGCCCTGGAGACGGCGGCTTCTGAGGTCATCCATATGGGCGAGCTGACCCTCAGCAACCTGGAGCGCACCATGGACGCCCTGGAGAAACGGGACGACCGGGAGATTGAACAGGTGTATGAAGTGGAAAAAACCATCGACCGGATGGAGAAAATGCTTACAGACTATCTGATCAAGGTGGATAACCTTTCCTTAAATGAGCACCAGAAACTGATCGTGGCCAATCTGTTCTACAGCGTCAGTGACATCGAGCGGGTGGGCGACCACTGCGAGAACATGGCGGAGTTAGCTCAGTCCATGGTCAAGGACGGGACATCCTTTACGGACACGGCTCTGGAAGACTTAAAGGCCATGAGCGGCGTGGTGGTGGAGTCCTTCCGCAGCGCCATTGAGGCCAGACGGAGCGGGAATATGGACGCGGTGCGCCGTGTCAGCCAGCTGGAGGACGAGGCGGACAGCCTGGAGGAGGAGCTGAGAGAGAAACATATCGAGCGGCTTTCCTCCGGCAAGTGCAGCACGTCCGTGGGTATTATTTTCCTGGATCTGCTCACCAATCTGGAGAGGGTGTCGGATCACGCCTACAACCTGGCAGGATACGTCAAGGACGAGCTGTAAAGGGACGGAGCCATGGCTTTTGATATAGTAGGAAACCGCGTTTCCCACGACGCAAAAGCCTTTAGTAAAAGGCGCGTTTCGCGGGGAGGAAAATGGCTGCTAGCGCAGCCGCGCTCCGGCGCCGGTGTGCGCGGTTGCGTGCATTTTTTACAGAAATTGTGAGAAAAATTTAACGGAATTTGTCAGCACAATTTGTCCATAGAAATTTCAAAAAACACTTTACATTTTGTTTTAAATTGGGTACAATGATTGGTGACTGATGATTATTTAACAATCATATTATTTATTCTTAGGAGGAATACAATTATGGCAGTAAGAGTAGCGATCAATGGTTTCGGACGTATTGGACGTCTTGCATTCAGACAGATGTTTGATGCAGAGGGCTACGAGGTTGTAGCGATCAACGATTTAACGGATCCGAAGATGTTGGCGAACCTGTTAAAGTATGATACTGCACAGGGCGGATACTGCGGACACATCGGCGAGGGCAAGCACACCGTTGAGGCCGGCGAAGGTTCCATCATCGTTGACGGAAAGGAGATCACCATCTACAAGGAGCCGAAGGCTGAGAACCTTCCGTGGGGCGAGCTGAACGTAGATGTTGTTCTGGAGTGTACTGGATTCTACTGCTCTAAAGATAAATCCATGGCTCACATTCAGGCAGGCGCTAAGAAGGTTGTTATTTCCGCTCCGGCTGGAAACGACTTAAAGACCATCGTTTACTCCGTAAACGAGGACACCCTGACCAAGGATGATCAGATCATCTCCGCAGCTTCCTGCACCACCAACTGCTTAGCTCCCATGGCAAAGGCATTAAATGACTACGCTCCGATCCAGTCCGGTATCATGAGCACCATCCACGCTTACACCGGCGACCAGATGATCCTTGACGGACCGCACAGAAAGGGCGATTTAAGGAGAGCAAGAGCTGGCGCTGCCAACATCGTTCCCAACTCCACCGGCGCTGCAAAGGCAATCGGCCTGGTTATCCCGGAGTTAAACGGCAAGCTCATCGGCTCCGCACAGCGTGTTCCGGTTCCGACCGGCTCCACCACCATCCTGACCGCTGTGGTTAAGGGTGCAGACGTAACCAAAGAGGGTATCAACGCAGCTATGAAGGCAGCCGCATCCGAGTCCTTCGGCTACAACGAGGATCAGATCGTTTCCTCCGACGTAATCGGCATGAGATATGGCTCCCTGTTCGATGCTACCCAGACCATGGTTTCCAAGATCAGCGACGACGAGTATCAGGTACAGGTTGTTTCCTGGTATGACAACGAGAACTCCTACACCAGCCAGATGGTTAGAACGATCAAATACTTCGCTGAGTTAGCATAATCGAAGACAGAGCATTGTAATTGACCTTAAAAGGGGTCCGGTCTTTCAGGACCGGGCCCTTTATTTCCTGTCAGGGGCCTTCGGTTTCCGTGACAGGTTTTTGGCGGGATGCGCGTTTTTCCAAGAGGAAACTGGCCGCCGGCGCGGCTCAGCTCCGGCGGGGCGGGCATCCACAGAGAACAGCAGGGCGAAAGCCGTGAAAGGAGAATAACCATGTTAAACAAAAAGACAGTTGACGATCTGAAAGATTTACAGGGCAAGAAGGTCCTGGTTCGCTGCGACTTCAACGTACCGTTAAAGGAGGGCGTGATCCAGAACTACAACCGGATCGACGGCGCCATCCCCACCATCAAAAAGCTCTTAGACCAGGGCGCGAAGGTGATCCTGTGCTCCCATCTTGGAAAGCCGAAGGGCGAGCCCCTTCCTGAGATGTCCTTAGCTCCCGTAGCTCCGGCTCTGAGCGAGAGACTGGGCGTAACTGTAAAGTTCGCTGACGATCCCAAGGTAACCGGCCCGGATACCCAGAAGATGGCTGCGGAGCTGGCTGACGGCGAGGTTCTGCTCCTTCAGAACACCCGTTACAGAATCGAGGAGACCAAGTACGGCAAGGACGAGAAGGCGGAGGATTACGCGAAGGAGCTGGCAGCTCTCTGCGACAACGGCATTTTCGTAAACGACGCCTTCGGAACGGCTCATCGTTCTCACTGCTCCAACGTAGGCGTTTCCAAGTACGCCGCAGAGACGGTGGTAGGCTACTTAATGGAGAAGGAGATCAAGTTCTTAGGACAGGCTGTGGAGAACCCGGTTCGCCCGTTCGTAGCCATCCTTGGCGGAGCGAAGGTTTCCGACAAAATCAATGTAATCAACAACCTGTTAGACAAGGTTGACACCCTGATCATCGGCGGCGGCATGGCTTAC
Source organism: Lachnoclostridium sp. An14 (assembly GCF_002160755.1). GTDB lineage: Bacteria > Bacillota > Clostridia > Lachnospirales > Lachnospiraceae > Lachnoclostridium_A. The sequence continues at coordinate 98,524 of NZ_NFLE01000002.1, read as the reverse complement.
ACCTTCTTAAAGGCTCAGGGTCAGGAGATCGGAAACTCCCTGTGCGAGGAGGACAAGTTAGACTACGCCTTAGAGATGGTGAAGAAGGCCCAGGAGAAGGGCGTAAACCTGCTCCTTCCCGTTGACCACGTAGAGGGCAAAGAGTTCTCCAATGACACGGAGAAGAAGGTTGTGGACGTGTTAGAGGCCGGCTGGTCTGGCTTTGACATCGGACCGAAGACCATCGAGAACTACAAGAAGGCTCTTGAGGGCGCCAAGACCGTTGTATGGAACGGACCGATGGGCGTGTTTGAGTTTGCCAACTTCGCGGAGGGTACTCTGGAGATCTGCCGCGCCGTTGCGGCCCTTGAGGACGCAACCACGGTAATCGGCGGCGGAGATTCCGTAAACGCTGTGAAACGTCTCGGTTTCGCGGACAAGATGACCCACATCTCCACCGGCGGCGGCGCTTCCCTGGAGTTCTTAGAGGGTAAGGAGCTTCCGGGCGTGGCCTGCGCGGACAATCGCTAATCGGTATTTACTTGGGGCGGCTGCGGAGAGCGGCCGCTCAGATGAAAAATAGAAAATGAGGTAACGAATCATGGCAAGAAGAAAGATTATTGCGGGCAACTGGAAAATGAACATGACTCCCAGCGAGGCGGTTGCCCTGGTTGAGACCTTAAAGCCCCTGGTACAGAATGAGGATGTGGACGTGGTATTCGGCGTGCCGGCCATTGACATCGTGCCGGTAGTGGAGGCCTGCAAGGGCACCAACATCGCGGTGGCAGCGGAGAATATGTACTTTGAGGAGAGCGGCGCCTACACCGGCGAGATCGCTCCGAAGATGCTGGTAGACGCCGGCGTAAAGTACGTGATCCTGGGCCACTCCGAGAGACGTGACTACTTTAAGGAGACGGACGCGGACATCAATAAGAAGGTGTTAAAGGCCATTGAGCACGGCATCACCCCCATTATGTGCTGCGGCGAGTCCTTAGAGCAGAGAGAGCAGGGCATCACCATGGACTTCATCCGCCAGCAGGTGAAGATCGGCCTTCAGAACGTGACGGCAGATCAGGCGAAGAACCTGGTGATCGCTTACGAGCCCATCTGGGCTATCGGAACGGGCAAGACGGCTACCTCCCAGCAGGCAGAGGAAGTCTGCAAGGGCATCCGTCAGTGCATCGCTGAGATTTACGATGACGCTACGGCAGCGGAGATCCGCATCCAGTACGGCGGTTCTGTAAACGCGGGCAACGCGGCAGAGCTGTTCGCCATGGAGGACATCGACGGCGGCCTGGTAGGCGGCGCGTCCTTAAAGCCGGATTTCGGCAAGATCGTTTGCTACAATAAGTAATTGATACCAGGGTCAAAGGGTCGGAAATCCGATGCAAGCTTGCTTGCAAGAGGATTTTTGACCGTGGGACCCGCCAAAACATGAATAAGCAGCCATTTTTCGTAGAAAAATGAGCGGATTATGAATGTTTTGAGGATTGCGGGAGCACGTAGTGCGGAGCAATCCGGTATCAAAGGGGTCAAAATACCTTTTGACCCCAACATCGGTAATTAAGTGGGATCGGATCCGCGAAAAAGCGGAAAATAGAAACCAGAACAGGAAGTTCCGGATGGCCTGTGGCCGGAGGAATGTGTTTGCGGCAGGCGTTTCAACGCGTCTGCCGTGATTGCGGAGCGGGGATGGGCGCGGCACGGGAAGTGGTGCCGAGGCAGTCCGGACGGCTCCGGTACCGGCGGCGGGAGCAGGCGGTGTGTCTGCCGGCCGCGGAATGCAGCTACATGGAAGGAGAAATGTATCATGGATAAGAGACCGGTAGTACTGATGATACTGGACGGGTATGGATTAAATGATAATTGTGAGCACAACGCAGTGTGCGAGGCAAAGACTCCGGTGATGACCCAGCTGATGAGCCAGTGCCCCTTTGTGAAGGGAAATGCCAGCGGCATGGCGGTAGGTCTTCCCGATGGACAGATGGGAAACTCTGAGGTGGGCCATCTGAACATGGGAGCCGGAAGAATCGTATACCAGGAGCTGACCAGAATCACCAAGTCCATTCAGGACGGGGATTTCTTTGAGAACGAGGCGTTCCTGGCGGCGGTGAAGAGCTGCAAGGAGAATGGCTCTGCCCTTCACCTTTATGGACTGGTGTCCGACGGCGGCGTACACAGCCACAACACCCACATTTACGGCCTGCTGGAGCTGGCCAAGAGAAACGGCCTGGAGAAGGTGTATGTACACTGTTTCTTAGACGGCCGTGACACTCCACCGGCATCCGGAAAGGATTTCGTGGCAGAGCTGGAGGCGAAGATGGCGGAGATCGGCGTAGGCCAGGTGGCCTCCGTGATGGGACGCTACTACGCCATGGACCGTGACAATCGTTGGGATCGGGTGGAGAAGGCGTACCGCTGCATGACCCTGGGCGAGGGCGGCACGGCGGAGTCCGCCACCGGCGGAATTCAGGCATCCTACGACGACGAGAAGACGGACGAGTTTGTGGTTCCCTTCTGCGTGGTGAAGGACGGAAAGCCGGTAGCTACCATCCAGGACAAGGATTCCATTATTTTCTACAACTTCCGTCCGGACCGGGCAAGAGAGATCACCAGAGCCTTCTGCGACGATGAATTCAGCGGCTTTGCCCGTGACCGCCGGCTGGATGTGACCTATGTCTGCTTTACGGATTACGATGAGACCATTGGAAACAAGCTGGTGGCCTTCCACAAGCAGACCATTACCAATACCTTCGGTGAGTTCCTGGCAGCCAATGGGCTGAAACAGGCGAGAATCGCGGAGACGGAGAAATATGCCCACGTGACCTTCTTCTTCAACGGCGGCGTGGAGGAGCCGAACCCCGGCGAGGACCGCATCCTGGTGAAGTCCCCGAAGGTGGCCACCTACGATCTGCAGCCGGAGATGAGCGCTCCGGAGGTTTGTGAGAAACTGGTGGAGGCGATCAAGTCCGGAAAATACGACGTGATCATCATCAACTTCGCGAACCCGGATATGGTGGGACACACCGGCGTGGAGAATGCGGCCATCAAGGCCATCGAGACCGTGGATGCCTGCGTAGGCAAAACGGTGGACGCCATCAAGGAAGTGAACGGCGTGCTGTTTATCTGCGCGGACCACGGAAACGCGGAGCAGCTGGTGGACTACGGCACCGGCGAGCCCTGGACGGCACACACCACCAACCCGGTGCCGTTCATCCTGGTGAACGCCGACCCGTCTTACAAGCTGAGAGAGGGCGGCTGCCTGGCAGACATTGCGCCCACCCTGATTGAGCTTATGGGTATGGAGCAGCCGAAAGAGATGACAGGAACGTCCCTGCTCATCAAGCGGACATGACCGCTAACGCGGTCATCGCGAATCATGAAAGCCAGATGGCTCCACGCCTACGGCGTTCCCGCCATCTGCCGACGGTATTCGAAATCCGGGCTATCGCCCTCCTTTCTCATACCGTCTTGCCCGTCTGATGCCGATATAGTTGTGCGTGCGAGCACGCACAACTATATCGCCGCCATCCGGGGCTTTCAGAGCAAGCGGACATGACCGCTGACGCGGTCATCACGAATCATGAAAGCCAGATGGCTCCACGCCTACGGCGTTCCCGCCATCTGCCGACGGTATTCGAAATCCGGGCTGCCGCCCTACTTTCTCATACCGTCTTGCCCGTCTGATGCCGATATAGTTGTGCGTGCGAGCACGCACAACTATATCGCCGCCATTCGGGGCTTTCAGCGTAAATAAGAGAGGAAACAGACGGCGGAAAACGCCGGGAAATAGGAGGGAACGCCCCTGGGCCGTTTTGCTCTCCCTCCGGGCAGGAGCCTGGAGGAGAGGGGGCCCAGGGGCGTTTTGACGCAGAAAGAGGGAGGAGACAGGATGACCTTAAAAATCGGTACCATTGGAACAGGGAATATTGTGGAGCACTTTCTGGACGCGGTGGAGAGCTGCGAGGGCGTGGAGCTGGGAATCGTCTATTCCAGAAGCGGGGAAAAGGCGGCGGAATTCGCGGCCAAACGGGGGGCGGCGGGGAGCTGCTGCAGCCTGGAGGAGCTGGTTTCCTCTCCTCTGGCAGACTGTATTTACATCGCCAGCCCCAACTGCTGCCATTTTGAGCAGGCCAGGATGGCGCTGGAGGCGGGAAAGCACGTGATTGTGGAAAAACCGGCGGTGTCGAACCTGGAGGAGTGGAACATCCTGGAGCGGACGGCGGACGAACATGGAGTGTTTTTGGTGGAGGCGGTGCGCCATGCCTATGATCCGGCCATGGAGGCCATCCGGAATGCCCTTCCAAAGCTGGGGACGGTGCGCCGGGCCTCTCTGCGGTACTGCCAGTATTCCTCCCGGTATGACAATTTCCGCCGGGGCATCGTGGAGAACGCCTTTAAGCCGGAGCTTTCCAACGGGGCGCTTATGGACATCGGGGTTTACTGCGTGCGGATGATGGCAGAGCTTTTTGGAGAGCCGGAGGGCCTGATGGCCCACGGACTGTTTTTGGAGAGCGGAGCGGACGGCGCCGGCCTGGTGTTAGGCCTTTATCCGGGGATGGAGGCGGAGCTTTCTTATTCTAAAATTGCCACGGGAAAAATCGGGTGTGAGATCCAGGGTGAGGACGGCACCATGGTGTTTTCCGGTGTCTCCCGGCCGGGAAAGGTGGAAATCTGCTACCGGAGCGGAGAGAGGGAAACGGTGTTTGAGGAGGACAACGGGTGGAACCTGGAGTATGAGATCCTACAGGCGGCCCGCTGGATCGCGGCGGGGGATGTGCAGGCGGCGGATTACCGCCGGGCTCTCGGGATGTCGGCCCTGGAGATGAAGATTCTGGACGAGGCCAGGAGACAGATCGGGATTGTGTTCCCGGCGGATGGGAAACGGTAGGAAACCGGCCTACCGGAACAGGGAGAGGGCGCAGTATACCAGCAGCAGGGCCATGACAGGGTTGGTGATCCTGGCGTATTTGGAAAAGAGCAGCTGAAATACGGAGCCGAAAGCGGCCCAGCACACCGTAAAGGAGAAACCGATCAGGGCCAGCAGCAGGGCGAAAAGGGCCAGAGCTCCCCAGTTTCCCTGATAAAACGGAAGAATATAGGTTTCCATGGAGACGATGCAGTAGATGTAGATCTTGGGATTGATAAACTGGAGGGCCAGACCGGAAAGGAAACCGGCAGGAGCGTGGGTTTCTTCCGTCACGGCAGGGCTTTTCATGGTTTTCCAGGCGAGCCGGAGCATATAGGCCGCGCCAATGACCAGCATGGGAAATTTCAGCCTGGGAATGAGGCTGGTGAGAGCGCCGCAGAAGAAGGCGCAGGCCAGGGAGACAGCGGAAAAGCCCACTCCAATGCCGAGGTTGAAGGGAAAGGCTTTGGAAAAGCCCATTCTGCCGGCGTTGGACAGAGACATAAGGTTGTTGGGGCCGGGAGTGGCAGCTGTGATGACGGCATAAGAGAGAAAGTTTACCCAGGGAAACATATGCGGATACCTCCTTGAAATAAGTAATGATTTGATATAAAATTTCTCTTATATTGTACTATTAATCTAATATAATGTCAACAGAGGGCGCTTATGGATTTGCAGAAAGTAATTGGAAACAACATCAAGGAAATACGGGAGAGACGAAAGCTGACGCTGGACGCCGCCGCCAGGCAGACGGGGGTATCCCGCAGTATGCTGGCGCAGATTGAGAAGGGGGATGTGAACCCGACAATTTCCGTTCTCTGGAAGATTGCCAACGGATATAAGGTGTCCTTTACCTCTCTGGTGGATGACCGGGCCGGCAGTTCCCTGCTGATTCGAGGGGACGAGGTGGAGCCGCTGACGGAGGCGGACGGGAAATACCGCAATTATCCGGCCTTTCCCTTCCGGGATGACCGGCTGTTTGAGACGTACCGCATTGAGATCGGGGCGGGAGGGGAATTGGCGGCCCAGCCCCATATGGCGGGTACGGAGGAGTACCTCACCGTGTTTGCGGGGGAGGTGGAGATCCGGGCCGGGGAGGAAGTGTTTTGCCTGGCGGCGGGGGATTCCCTGCGGTTTCGGGCGGACCAGGACCACTCCTATAAAAATACAGGGGAGACGGTGGCCTGGATCAGTATGCTGATTTATTACGGAAAAGAATAGGGACAAAGGGGTTCGGCCCGCCGTCCGGTCTGCTAGGCAGACGCGGATGGCGGGCCGTTTGCTTCTGTTATAGGAAACTGCGCCCCTACGACATAAACGCCTCCGGCGGGGGACACACTCCGCGCAAAAGACAATGGTTGCGCCGCAGGAGAGGGCGTTTCCCCATTCCTGCGGCCGCGTCCAGACGCGCCCATACTCCTGTTTACCGGCTGGGGCTGACCCGTTTCTCCAGAAGTGAAATCCCTTTATAAAACAGGGCGGAGATCACGCAGAGGATGGCGATGGAGAGGACGACTTCGTCCATGGCAAAGGTCTGCTGGCCGTAGATGATCAGGTAGCCTAAGCCGGCGCGGGCGGCCAGGAATTCGCCGATGATGACGCCCACCAGGCAGAGGCCGATGCTCACCTTCATGCTGCTGATGATCACGGGGACGGAGGCGGGAAGAAGGATTTTCACCAGGACGTCCTTCTTTCCTCCGCCCAGGGAGCGGATCAGGCGGATCAGCTCCCGGTCCGTCTGGGTAAAGCTGGTGTACAGGGTCATGACGGAGCCGAATACGGCCACGGACACGGCGGCCACCACGATGGTCCGCAGGTTTGCCCCCAGCCAGACGATGAGGAGGGGGGCCAGGGCGGACTTTGGCAGGCTGTTGAGCATGACCAGGTAGGGCTCCAGCACCTGGGAAATGCTGCGGCTGCTCCATAGGAGGACGGCCAGAAGGAGGCTGAGGACCACCACCAGGAAAAAGCTCAGAGCCGTCTCATATAATGTCACCCCGATGTGATGGAGGATGGCCCCGTTTTCCGCCATGGAGAGGAAACAGAGGACAACCCGGGACGGGGAGCTGAAGATAAAGTCGTCGATGGCCCCCGTCTCCGCGCCCAGCTCCCACAGGGCCAGAAGGAGGATAAAGAGCATGGTCCGCAGGACGGAGACCCGTTTGCGGTGAAACCGTTCCCTGGCCAGGTAGGCGGCCTGGGCGGGGGAGAGGGAGGAGGTGGTGAGCCGCCCCTCAGGAGTTATGTTTGTCATCAGATTTCAGCTCCTTCCACACAAGATTGAAATAAGAAGAAAATTCCGGCATATTCCGCCGGTGGATGGGGCGGGTTTCGCCGGAGAAGGATAGGGGGATCTCTGCCTTCAGGCGCCCTGGGCGGGAGGAGAGGACCAGGACGCGGTCCGCCGCGCTGATGGCCTCTGACAGGTCGTGGGTGACCAGGATGGCCGTCTTTTTGCTGGCCCGGAGGATGGAGCTGATGTCGTCGCAGACGGAAAGCCTGGTCTGGTAGTCCAGGGCGGAAAAGGGTTCGTCTAACAGGAGAAGATCCGGTTTCAGGGCCAGGGTGCGGATCAGGGCCGCCCGCTGGCGCATCCCGCCGGACAGTTCCGAGGGGCGGGAGTTTACGAAATCGCCCAGGCCGTAGGTTTCCAGCATGGAAAGCAGCTCTTTTTTGGCCTCCGGGGTGAGACGGCGCTGGATTTCCAGCCCCAGGGAGACGTTTGAGAGGACGGAGCGCCATTCTAACAGGCAGTCCCGCTGAAACATATAGCCGATGCGGCTGTGATCCTGGGAGACGGGAAGGCCGTTTAGCAGGACAGTGCCCTCCTCCGGCTCCGCCAGTCCGCAGAGCAGGGTGAGGAGGGTGGATTTTCCGCAGCCGGACGGGCCGACCACGGCGATGAATTCTCCATTTTCAACGGTAAAGGATATATGGGAAAGGGCCTTTGTTTCCCCCTCCATGGTATGGTAGGAGAAACTGACCCCGGAAACGTCAAGAAACGGTGTCATAAGGTACCTCCTTGCTGTGGATATTGCTCCGGGATACTTTATGATATGTGGGACAGGGCGGGTTGGTGTGGACAAAAAAGGAAACCGTTCAGCCGCGCCACTCAGAATTTGATGGATTTTACAAAAAAATGCCCTCCGGCGGCTGCGTGTTTCTAAGGGATAATCAAGGTTGAGCTTAGACACCAGCCGTACAGGCCCGCGAAAAGGGGCCCGCACTCCTCCCGGAACCGGCGGACAAAACCATTGTAGCACATTTTACTCAGATTTAACAGAATTGTGATAACAGATTTTACGTTTCTTTTTTATACTTAGACCCATAAGCGGGAAACAACATAAAAAGTGAACATCCCGCCGGAGGTTTTGGATCATAGGAGACACAGATTTCCATGACACAAAACGGACATGGCCGCTAACGCGGTCATCAAAAATTATGAAAGCCTGTCTGATGCTGATATATCTGTGCGCGTGAGCGCGTACATCTACATCGTCGCCATCCGGGGCTTTCACAGTAAAACGCGATCAATCAAAGGAGAGAAAACAATTATGAAAAAAGCAGGATTTGTGTTACTGGCAGGAATGATGGCATTTGGTATGGCTGCTTGCGGACAGAGTGAGACGGAGACCACCGCGGCTACCACGGCAGCGGCGACGGAGAGCGCAGCCGCGGACGAGGAGAGCGCGGAGGAGACCACCGCGGCAGAGGCTGGCGCGGAGCTGAGCGGCTCCATCACCATGGCGGGCTCCACCTCCATGGAAAAGCTGGCAAACGCTGTGGCGGAGACCTTTATGGAGCTCCATCCGGATGTGAAGGTGCAGGCAGAGTTCACCGGTTCTTCCGCCGGCGTTGAGGCCGTGTTAAGCGGACAGAGCGACATCGGAAACTCCTCCAGAAACTTAACGGATGATGAGAAATCCAAAGGCGCTGTGGAGAACATCGTGGCCATCGACGGAATCGCCGTAGTGACCGACACCAACAACTCCGTGGCAGACTTGACCAAGGAGCAGCTGGTTCAGATCTACACCGGCCAGGTGACCAACTGGAGCGACCTTGGCGGCGAGAGCCTTCCCATCGTGGTGGTAGGCAGAGAGGCCGGATCCGGTACCAGAGGAGCCTTTGAGGAGATCCTGGAGATCGAGGATCAGTGCCAGTACGCCAACGAGCTGGATTCCACCGGAGCGGTGATGGCCAGAGTGGCGTCCACTCCCGGAGCCATCGGATACGTTTCCCTGGACGTGCTGGACGACACTGTAAAGGCATTCACCCTGGAGGGCGTGGAGGCCAACGAGGCCAACATCAAGGATGGCAGCTACTTCTTAAGCCGTCCCTTCGTAATGGCTACCAACGGCGAGATCAGCGAGCAGAGCGAGCTGGTGCAGGGACTGTTTGACTACATCTACTCTGCTGAGGGCCAGGAGTTAGTAAAGAGCGTAGGCCTGATCACTGTAGAGTAAAGCCCGGTACAGGCAGGAGAGACAACGGGGGCGTGGCGTGTCATGCTCCCGTTTTATCTGCCGTAGCGGTCTGTCCGCCTGGGACGGACAGCAGGCAGCAAACGGCAGCGGGGCTGCCGCAGAGAGAGGAAGAAAGGCATGAATAATAAGGTCATTTCAATTATCGGAAACAGCAGGAACCGGTCGGCTGCGGAGAAAGGGGCGGAGTTCATTTTCACCGCCTGCGGCCTGCTGGCAGTGCTGGCGGTGGTTTCCATCACCGGATACATGATCATAAGCGGCGCTCCGGCCCTGATGCAGGTGGGTATCGCGGATATTCTGTTCGGCACTGTGTGGAAACCGGCGTCGGATCCCGCGTCCTTCGGCATTTTGTACGTTATTCTGACTTCCGTGGCCGGTACGCTGATGGCCATTGTGATCGGAGTTCCCATCGGCCTGTTTACGGCTATTTTCCTGGCGGAGGTGGCCCCGCCGAAACTGGCGGCGGCGGTGCGTCCGGCGGTAGAGCTTTTGGCTGGTATCCCGTCGGTGATTTACGGGCTTTTGGGGGTGCTGATCTTAAATCCCCTGATGTATAAGCTGGAGATTAAGATTTTTGAGGGTTCCGCCACCCACCAGTATTCCGGCGGCGCGAACTTAATTTCCGCGGTGCTGGTGCTGGCCCTGATGATTCTGCCCACAGTGGTGAACATCAGCGAGTCGGCCCTGCGGTCGGTGCCCGCTCACTTAAAGAGCGCGTCCCTGGCCCTGGGAGCCACCCACATCCAGACCATTTTCCGGGTCATCGTCCCGGCGGCAAAATCCGGCATTATGGCGGCCATCGTGCTGGGCTGCGGCAGAGCCATCGGCGAGGCCATGGCCATCACCCTGGTATCCGGCAGCTCGGTGAACATTCCGCTGCCCTTCAACTCCGTCCGTTTCCTGACCACAGCCATTGTGGCGGAGATGTCCTACGCGGAGGGACTGCACCGTCAGGTGCTGTTTACCATTGGACTGGTGCTGTTTGTGTTTATCATGGCCATCAACGTGGGCCTGACCCGTTTGTTTAAGAAAGGAGAGGCAAAAAATGACTGATGACCTGATTGGAGGTGCCTGCCCCCGGGTGGGGAGGGAGACCAGCATTTACAATAAAAAGGTCCGGATTTCCGACCAGATTTTAAAGGGACTGATCTATCTGGCGGCGGCCATCGCCATCGCCATTCTGGCGGGGATCATGGTTTACGTGTTCGTCCGCGGGATTCCCCAGGTGAGCTGGGAGTTTTTATCCACGGTGCAGAGTTCCATCAAAGGGACCTTCGGCATCCTGGGAAACATTGTCAACACCCTTTACATCATCGTCATCACCCTGATGATCGCCGTGCCTGTGGGCGTGGGTTCCGCCATTTACTTAAACGAGTACGCTAAACCGGGACGGCTGGTGCGAAGCATTGAGTTTACCACGGAGATCCTCTCCGGCATCCCGTCCATTATCTTTGGACTGTTTGGAATGGTGGTGTTTGGAAAGGTGCTTGGCTTAAGCTATTCCGTGCTCACCGGTTCCTTTACCCTGACGCTGATGGTGCTGCCCCTGATCACCAGAAACACCCAGGAGGCCCTTCGCACCGTTCCGGACAGCTACCGCTCCGGCGCTCTGGGAATCGGGGCCACCAAGTGGTATATGATCCGCACCATCCTGCTGCCCAGCGCGGCCCCCGGCATCCTCACCGGCATCATTCTTTCCGTGGGGCGTATCGTGGGAGAGTCCGCCGCCCTGCTCTTTACGGCAGGCAGTGATTTCAGGCTGCCCAGGAATCTGTTTTCCAAGCTGTTTGAGTCCAGTGGAACGCTGACCATCCAGCTCTACCTGTCCATGCAGAAGGCGAAATACGACCAGGCCTTCGGGATCGCGGTGGTGCTGCTTGTCATCGTGCTGGGGATTAACCTGCTGGCCCGTTTCGTGACGAAAAAATTCGGCACGGCGAAACAGTGACTGGGAGACGGGATCACACAGATAAGATGTTGGGGTCAAAAATCCTCTTGCAGGCAAGCTTGCATCGGATTTCTGACCTTTTGACCCTGGTATCACAGATAAAGGAGAATTTTCATGGATGTAAAAATTTCCACCAGGAATTTAAACTTATACTACGGCGCCAACCACGCGCTGAAAAACATTGATCTGGACCTTTACGCCAACAAGATCACCGCGTTTATCGGCCCGTCCGGATGCGGAAAATCCACGTATTTAAAGACCTTAAACAGGATGAACGATTTGGTACCGAACGTAAAGATCGAGGGAACGGTGCTGCTGGACGGAGAGGACATTTACGATCCGAAGGTGGATACCACCCTTTTGAGAAAGAAGATCGGCATGGTGTTCCAGCAGCCGAATCCCTTTCCCATGAGCATTTACGACAACGTGGCCTACGGGCCGAGAATCCACGGCATGAAGAACAAGGCCCAGTTGGATGAGATCGTGGAGCGCTCCCTGCGGGGAGCCGCCCTCTGGGACGAGGTGCACGACCGCCTGAAAAAGTCGGCTCTCGGCCTTTCCGGAGGCCAGCAGCAGAGGCTGTGTATCGCCAGGGCTCTGGCGGTGGAGCCGGAGGTGATCCTCATGGATGAGCCCACCTCCGCCCTGGATCCCATTTCTACCTTAAAGATTGAGGATCTGATGGACAGCTTAAAGGAGAAATACACGGTAATCATCGTGACCCACAATATGCAGCAGGCCACCAGAATCGCGGACTACACCGCCTTCTTCCTGGTGGGAGAGGTGATCGAGTACGGGGAGACGGAGGAGCTGTTCTCCCATCCGAAGAAAAAACAGACAGAGGACTATGTGACCGGACGGTTCGGTTGATGGAGGGAGCCATGACATTGAGGATTTCATTTGAACAGGAGCTGGAGAATTTAAACGACGCGCTCACAGATATGGGAACGAAGGTGGAGCGGGTGATCGAGAGGACGTTTGAGGCCTTCCGGAACAACGACAGGGAGGCCCTTCAGAAAATCATCCGCGGCGACGGGGAAGTGGACCGGATGGAAAAGGAGATCGAGTCCCAGTGCCTGTCCCTGATGCTCCGCCAGCAGCCGGTGGCGAGGGATCTGCGCCACATTTCCATGGCCCTCAAGGTGGTGACGGACCTGGAGCGGATCGGGGATCACGCCGTGGACATCGCGGAGCTGGCCCTGCGTCTGGATCAGAAGGACGCGGAGGCCATGGTGGGGTATCTGCCGGAGATGGTGGAAAATGTGAAAACCATGCTGCGGGAGTCCATTGACGCCTTTGTGAAAAAGGACGTGGAGCTGGCCCATTCCATGGAGAGCCGGGATGACATCATCGACGGCCTCTTTAACCGGGTGAAGCAGGAGGTAGCCAGAATGCTGAAGGAGGACGCCACGGAGTCCGACAAGGTGGTAGACCTGCTGATGATCGCCAAATACCTGGAGCGGATCGGCGACCACGCCGTCAACGTGTGTGAGTGGACGGAATTTTTCGATACGGGGCTGGTCAAAAACGTGAGGATTTTGTAAAATAGGGCTAGGCTGAAAGGACGAAGCTATGATTTACATCGTGGAGGATGACAGCAGCATCCGGGAGCTGGTGGCGTATACCCTCACCAGCCAGGGGATGGAGGCGGAGGGCTTTGAGCGCCCGTCCGCCTTTTTTAAAGCGTTGGAAAAACGGACGCCGGAGCTGGTGCTTTTGGACATTATGCTGCCGGAGACGGACGGCCTCTCTGTGCTGAAAAAACTGAAAGGGACGCCGGGGCTTTCCAGGCTGCCGGTGATCATGCTCACGGCCAGAGGGAGCGAGTACGACACCGTGCTGGGCTTAGACAGCGGGGCGGACGACTACATCCCCAAGCCCTTCGGCATGATGGAGCTGTTGGCCAGAATCCGGGCAGTCATGCGCCGCACCGCGGAGAAAAAGGGCGAGATCTACCAATGCGGGAGCATCCAGGTGTACCCGGAGAGCCGCCGGGTGACGGTGGACGGGGAGACCGTCGTCCTCACGTCCAAGGAATTTGAGCTGCTCCTGGCCCTTGTGAGCCAGCCGGACCGGGTCTGTACCAGGAGTCAGCTCCTAAGCTCCGTCTGGGGATACCTGGCGGACGGGGAAAGCCGGACGGTGGACGTCCACGTAAAGACTCTGCGGCAAAAGCTGGGGAGCGCCGGGCAGCTCATTGAGACCGTCCGGGGAATGGGCTATAAAATAGGAGGAACAGAGAAGTGACAAAACGGATATTCCGCTCGATCCTTTGTGTGAGCGTGGCCGTGCTGGCGGCCATTCTGATCATCACCCTGGGGGTGGTTTACGGATACGTAAATGTGCAGCAGAGGAGCGAGCTGAGGGACGAGGCCGTGTACCTGGCTCCCGGCGTGGAGGCGGACGGGGCGGAGTATTTAAGAAAACTGGAGCAGACGGAAAAGAGGATCACCCTGGTGGATCCGGACGGAACGGTGCTCTATGACAACCAGGCGGATCCTTCCGTCATGGAAAATCATGGGAACCGGGAGGAGATCCGGGAGGCCCTTGCCACGGGCGAGGGGGAGGCGTCCAGACGGTCCCACTCCCTGGAGGAGCCCACCCTCTACTACGCTAAGAGGCTGGAAAGCGGCCAGGTGCTGCGGCTGGCCGGGAGCGAATACCACGTGTTCACCGTCTTTGCCAACCTTCTCTATCCCATGTGCGCCGTGAGCCTTTTCATGGTGCTGATGGCGGCGTTTTTCGCCATGCGGGCCTCGGGAAAGATCGTGGAGCCCATCAACCGCCTGGACCTGGAGGAGGTGAAGGAGGGGGATGTGTACGAGGAAATCGCCCCCCTGATCCGGAAAATCACCCACCAGAAGGAGACCATCGTCAAGCAGGTGCTGGAGGCCCAGAAACAGCAGCGGGAATTTGAGGACATGAAGGAGCGGCTGCGGCGGGAATTTACCGCCAATGTATCCCACGAGTTAAAAACCCCTCTGACCTCCATTTCCGGCTTTGCCGAGATCATCCAGAACGGCATCGTAAAGCCGGAGGACATCCCGGGTTTTGCGGGAAAGATCTTTGAGGAGTCCCAGCGCCTGATTGTGCTGGTAAACGACATCATTAAAATTTCCCAGCTGGACGAGGGGGGAATCCCCTACGACAAGGAGGAGATCGACCTCTATGAGATGGCGGAGGAGGTGCTTGGCCGGCTGGAGGAGCCGGCGAGGAAAAAGCACCTGAACCTCCAGCTTTTGGGAGAACACGTAAAGATCGGCGGGGTGCGGATGATCCTGGACGAGGTGATCTACAACCTGTGCGACAACGCGGTAAAGTACAATCGGGAAAACGGCACGGTGATCGTCCGGGTGAAACGGGACCGGAAGGGGACCCAGCTGGTGGTGGCGGACACCGGCATCGGCATCGCGAAGGAGCACCAGGGCCGCGTGTTTGAACGGTTCTACCGGGTGGATAAGAGCCACTCCAAATCCATCGGCGGTACGGGACTGGGGCTTTCCATCGTCAAGCACGGGGCCGCGTTTCTGGGAGCGGCGGTGGAGCTGGACAGCCGTCCCGACGAGGGCACGGTGGTCACCCTGACCTGGAAAAGCTGATAGAAAGCGGATAAAAGGCCGATAAAAGCTGACAAAACTGGAAAAAAACCTTGCATTTCCCGTATGGGAGTGCTATACTGGGTATGATAACTTAGACTGACAGTAGAGAGTGGGTAAACGCCCACTCTTTTGTTTGCGTAAAGCAGAGAGCCAGGCTCCGCGTCCCCGCGGGCCTTTGGCGGCTGCCGCGGAGGCGGGATGGAGACGAATCTGTCCCGGAGGCACAGGGGATTTTGTGCGGCCGCGGTTTTACGCGCAGGTTCGGAGGGTGGTGGAGAGATGACGAGACGAGAGAGCTATGAGGAGCGGGTGGAACGGTTCCTGCAGCCGATTATGGAGGAACATCAATTTGAGCTGGTGGACGTGGAATGGGTAAAGGAGGCCGGCACCTGGTATCTGCGGGCTTACGTGGATAAGGAAGGCGGCTTTTCCGTGGACGACTGCGAGACGGTGAGCAGACGGCTCAGCGACTGGCTGGACAAAGAGGACTTCATTGCGGAGAGCTACATCCTGGAGGTGAGCTCGCCGGGGCTCGGGAGGCCCTTAAAGAAGGAAAAGGACTTTGCCCGCAGCATCGGCAAGGACGTGGACGTAAAGCTGTACCGGGCCAGGGATAAGAGAAAGGACTTTACCGGAACGCTGAAGGCATACGATAAAGATACAGTCACCATAGAGGAAGACGGGACTGAGCTGGTGTTTGAGCGCGGCGAAATCGCGCTGATCCGGCTGGCATTCGATTTCTAAGAGGAAATAGGAGGATGAAGAACAATGAATAAGGAACTGTTGGAAGCATTGGAGCAGGTGGAAAAAGAGAAGAACATCAGCAAGGAAACTCTGCTCGAAGCCATTGAGAACTCCCTGCTGACAGCGTGCAAGAACCACTTTGGCAAGGCGGACAACGTAAAGGTGAATATCAACCCGTCCACCGGCGATTTCTCTGTGTACGCCGAGAAAGAGGTTGTGGAGCAGTTAGACCCGGAGGAGGGCGATCCCATGCTGCAGATCAGCCTGGCGGAGGCGAAGATGATGGATCCCAAGTATGATCTGGGCGACATCGTTCACGTGCCGATCAAGTCCAAGGAGTTCGGCCGCATCGCCACTCAGAATGCCAAGAACGTCATCCTTCAGAAGATCCGCGAGGAGGAGAGAAAAGTCCTCTATAAGGAATACTACAGCATGGAGAAGGAGGTCATGACCGGCACCGTGACCCGTTTCCTGGGCCGCAATATCAGCATCAACCTGGGCCGCGTGGACGCCATTTTAAACGAGTCCGAGCAGGTTAAGGGAGAGGTCTTAAACCCCACGGACCGTGTGAAGGTCTACATCCTGGAGGTAAAGGATACGCCGAAGGGACCGAGGATTTCCGTTTCCAGAACCCATCCGGATCTGGTAAAACGGCTGTTTGAGGAGGAAGTCGCCGAGGTAAAGGACGGCACGGTGGAGATCAAGGCCATCGCCAGAGAGGCCGGCTCCAGAACAAAGATCGCCGTTGCCTCCAACGATGCCAATGTGGATCCCGTAGGCGCCTGCGTCGGGTTAAACGGAGCCAGAGTGGGCAGTATTGTAAATGAGCTGGGCGGCGAGAAGATCGACATCATCAACTGGGATGAGAACCCGGCCTACCTGATCGAGAACGCCCTTTCCCCGGCGAAGGTCATCTGCGTGGTGGCTGACGAGGAGGAGAAGGAGGCCCAGGTCATCGTTCCCGACTATCAGCTTTCCCTTGCCATCGGCAAGGAGGGCCAGAACGCCAGACTGGCGGCCAGACTCACCGGCTACAAGATCGACATTAAGAGCGAGACGCAGGCCAGAGAGATGGGACTTTTTGACGAGCTGGGCTTAGACGACAGAGAGGAAGGCGGCTACGAGGAGTACCAGGATATGGATTCCTATGACGAGGACGCTTACGGGGAGGATTCCTACGAGGAGGATCCCGACGGCGCCTACGACAGCTACCGGGACGAGGACGATTATCAGGATCAGTAAGATGGAAAGGGAAATCGAGTGAGTGTAAAGAAGATTCCGCTCAGACAGTGTATCGGCTGTGGAGAGATGAAGGATAAGAGAGAAATGCTCCGTGTTCTGCGGACGACGGAGGGAGAGATCGTGCTGGACGCCACCGGCAAGAAAAATGGGCGGGGAGCTTATCTCTGCCGCTCCATGGATTGTTTCCGGAAGGCGAAAAAGAGCCGCGGCCTGGACCGTTCCTTTAAGATGGCGGTTCCGGCGGAGGTGTATGACCGGCTGGAAAAGGAGATGGAAGAATTTGGACGGCAATAGAAAGCTGTTGAATCTGATCGGACTGGCCACGAAGGCCGGAAAGACCGCCAGCGGCGAATTTTCCACAGAGAAGGCTGTAAAGACGGGGAAGGCTGGCGTCGTCATCGTGTCGGCGGAGGCGTCGGACAACACGAAAAAGATGTTTGCCAATATGTGCGCTTACTACAACGTCCCGATCTATTATTTCGGCGGAAAGGAAGAGCTTGGCCACGCGATGGGAAAGCAGTTTCGCGCATCCCTCGCGGTTACGGACGAAGGGCTCTCGAAGGCGATAATGAAACTGATGACTGCAAACGGAGGTAGTGAGTATGAGAGTGATTGACCTGGCCAAGGAAGTGGGAAAAAGCAGCAAGGAAGTACTTGACATATTACAAAAGAATCATGCGGAGGTGAGGAGCAACTTGTCAAACGTGACGGATGAACAGGTTTCGCTGGTGAAAAAATCCTTAAACGGAGGAGAGAAACCGGCAGACGGAGGAAAAGAGGAAAAAAAGGCAGATGCGCCTAAGAAAAAGATCGCGGCGGTGTTCCGCCCGCAGAATTCCCAGCAGAGGAGCAGCAAGCCGGCCCGTCCCCAGGGACAGCAGGCCAGAGGCGAGGGCGCTCAGGGCGGAGAGAGAACGGGCCGTGACGGCCGCGGCGGATTCAACCGGGATAACCGTGACGGAGGAAACCGTGACGGCAGAGACGGAAACCGCGAGAACCGCAGCTTTAACCGCGACGGAGGAAACCGCGACGGCAGAGACGGAAACCGTGAGAACCGCGGCTTTAACCGTGACGGCGGCAGCCGCGACGGCCGCGGCGGGTTTAACCGGGATAACCGTGACGGAGGAAACCGCGACAGCAGAGACGGAAACCGCGAGAACCGCGGCTTTAACCGCGACGGAGGCAGCCGTGATGGAGGAAACCGCGGCGGATTTAACCGTGACGGAGGAAATCGCGACGGAGGAAACCGCGGTGGCTTTAACCGCGACGGAGGAAATCGCGATGGAGGAAACCGCGGCGGGTTTAACCGCGACGGAGGCAATCGTGATGGAGGAAACCGCGGCGGCTTTAACCGCGACGGCGGCAATCGTGATGGAGGAAACCGCGGCGGGTTTAACCGCGACGGAGGCAATCGTGATGGAGGAAACCGCGGCGGATTCAACCGCGACGGCGGCAACCGCCAGGGCGGCGGAAACAGAACCGGCGGCTTTGGAGGAGGCAGAAAGGACAGCGGCAAGAGCGGCGGCTCCTTCGACACCCCCATCCAGGCAAAGCCCCAGAGCAACCGCCAGAACAAAAACAACCATAAAAATGATAAATTTGACAAGCGGGATCGGGACGAGGAGATGCCGATCAAGGGCGGAAAGGGCAACAAGCACCCCTTCCAGAAACCGGCGGAGAAACCGGTAGAGGAGACGGTAAAGTCCATCGTGATCCCGGAGACCCTGACCATCAAGGAGCTGGCGGAGAAGATGAAACTTCAGCCGTCCGCCATTGTAAAGAAACTGTTCCTTCAGGGCAAGATCGTAACCTTAAACCAGGAGATTGATTATGAGCAGGCGGAGGAAATCGCCTTAGAGTACGACGTGCTCTGCGAGAAAGAGGAGAAGGTGGATGTGATTGCCGAGCTCCTGAAAGAGGATGAGGAGCCGGAGGACGGCATGGTTCCCAGACCTCCTGTGGTATGTGTCATGGGCCATGTAGACCACGGTAAGACCTCCCTGTTAGACGCCATCCGCCAGACCAACGTGACGGCGAAGGAGGCCGGCGGCATCACCCAGCACATCGGCGCTTACGTGGTGGAGATCAACGGCCAGCGGATCACCTTCTTGGATACGCCGGGCCATGAGGCCTTCACCGCCATGCGTATGAGAGGCGCCCAGTCCACAGATATTGCCATCCTGGTAGTGGCCGCGGACGACGGCGTAATGCCCCAGACCATCGAGGCCATCAACCACGCGAAGGCCGCTGGCGTAGAGATCATCGTCGCCATCAACAAGGTCGATAAGCCCAGCGCCAACATCGACCGGGTAAAACAGGAGCTGTCTGAGTACGAGCTGATTCCGGAGGATTGGGGCGGCACCACCATCTGCGTGCCCGTTTCCGCCCACACCAAGGAGGGCATCCCGGAGCTGCTGGAAATGATCCTGCTCACCGCTGAGGTGAAGGAGTTAAAGGCCAACCCGAACCGCAAGGCGAGAGGTCTGGTCATCGAGGCCGAGCTTGACAAGGGCAAAGGCCCGGTTGCCACGGTGCTGGTACAGAAAGGTACGCTCCACGTAGGCGACAACATCGCCGTAGGCCCCTGCCACGGCAAGGTCCGCGCCATGATGGACGATAAGGGCCGCAGAGTGAAAGAGGCGGGCCCGTCCACTCCGGTGGAGATCCTGGGCTTAAACGACGTGCCGGGAGCCGGAGAGATCTTTATGGCCATGGACAGCGACAAGGAGGCCAGAAGTTTCGCCGAGACCTTCATCTCCGAGGGCAAGAACAAGCTCATCGAGGAGACGAAGATGAAACTGTCCCTGGACGATCTGTTCAGCCAGATCAAGGCCGGAAACGTGAAGGAGCTGCCGCTCATCATCAAGGCCGACGTACAGGGATCCGTAGAGGCAGTAAAACAGAGCCTTGTAAAGCTTTCCAACGAGGAAGTGATGGTAAAGGTGATCCACGGAGGCGTAGGCGCCATCAACGAGTCCGACGTTTCCCTGGCATCTGCCTCCAACGCCATCATCATCGGCTTTAACGTCCGCCCGGACGCTACGGCGAAGTCCATCGCCGACCGGGAGAAGGTGGATGTGCGCCTGTACCGGGTAATTTATCAGGCCATCGAGGACGTAGAGGCGGCCATGAAGGGAATGTTAGACCCCGTATTCGAGGAGAAGGTCATCGGCCACGCCATTGTCCGCCAGACCTTCAAGGCGTCCGGCGTGGGCACCATCGCCGGCTGCTACGTCATGGACGGAAAGTTCCAGAGAAACTGTTCCTGCCGCATCACCAGAGACGGCGAGCAGATCTTCGACGGCGCCCTGGCATCCTTAAAGCGGTTTAAGGACGACGTGAAGGAAGTTGCCACCGGCTACGAGTGCGGTCTTGTGTTTGAAAAATTCAATGACATCCAGGAGGACGACATGGTGGAGGCATACACCATGGTGGAGGTTCCCCGCTAGGAGCTTCCCGCGCCGGGATCCGCTGCCGGGCTTTGTAGGGCCTGACGGAAACGGGCGGCGGTTTCCGGCTCTCCCGGATGGGAGAGGAAGATAGACGATGCGTAAAAACAGTATTAAGAATACAAGGATCAATATGGAGGTTCAGAGAGAGCTGTCGGAGATCATCCGCACGGAAATCAAGGACCCCAGGATCCACCCCATGACCACGGTGGTAGCCGTGGATGTGACGCCGGATTTAAAGTACTGCAAGGCATATGTGAGCGTGCTGGGGGATGAGGAGGCCGCCAAGGCCACCCTCCAGGGCTTAAAGAGCGCCGTGGGATACGTGCGCCGGGAGCTGGCCCGCCGGGTCAACCTGCGCAACACCCCGGAGATCACATTTGTGCTGGACCAGTCCATCGAGTATGGCGTCCATATGTCCCATCTCATTGACGAGGTGACGAAGGACTTAAAAGCAGAGGACGGAGAAGACAGCCTGGAAGAATAGGACAGGAGCCGGCCGCCCATGATCAAGCACCAAACGGTGAGCGAGCTCCCCGCCTGGTGCTTGTGTTTTGTGTCCTGGTAGGAAATCGCGTTTCCCAGGACACAAAAGCCTCCGGCGGGATGCGCACGCTGTTTAACAGGGAACTGCATTTCCCGTTAAACAAAAATGCTCCGCAAGGATGCGCACTCCGCGCAGAGGGGGATGGCTGCTGGCGCAGCCGCGCTCCGGCGCGAGTGTGCGCCAAGCGCACACTTTTTCCGGGCCTGTCCGCCGGAGAATATGGAAGAAAGGGGAACCTATATGAGTCTGCTGCATACAGCATTAGAGAACAAAAAGACAGCGGTGGTATTGGGGCATATGAATCCCGATGGGGATTGTGTAGGCTCCTGCCTGGCCGTTTACAACTATCTGAAGGACTGTTTCCCCCAGGTGGAGGTGACGGTTTATCTGGATCAGCCTGCGGAGAAGTACGCCTATTTAAACGGCTTTTATGAGATCCGCACGGAAATGCCGGAAAACCCGGAGGCAGATCTGTGCATCTGCCTGGACAGCGGGGACAGAGACCGGCTGGGAGATTTTCTGGGATTTTTAGATCAGGCGGGAGAGAGCCTCTGTGTGGATCACCATATCACCAATACGGGCTACGGAGACAAAAATGTAGTGGACGCGGACGCCAGCTCCACCTGTGAGGTGCTCTACGACCTGATGGAGGAGGAGGGCATTTCTAAGGAGACGGCGGAGTGCCTTTACACCGGCATTATCCACGACACCGGCGTATTCCAGTACTCCAACACCTCCATAAAGACCATGGAGATCGCCGGAAAGCTCATGGCGAAGGGAGTGGATTTCTCCACCATCATCTCCGACAGCTTTTACCGGAAGACGTACGTGCAGAAGCAGATCCTGGGCCGTGCTCTTTTAGAGAGCATCCTGTTCTGCGACGGAAAGTGCATTTTCAGCGTGCTGCGCAAAAAGGATATGGAGTTTTACGGCGTGACCAGCAAGGATATGGGAGGGATCGTGGAACAGCTTCGCACCACCGACGGGGTGGAGTGCGCCATTTTCCTCTATGAGAAGACGCCCCAGGAGTTTAAGGTGAGCCTGCGCTCCAACAAGCAGGTGGACGTGAGCCGGGTGGCCTCCTATTTCGGCGGCGGCGGCCACGTGCGGGCAGCCGGCTGCACCATGAACGGCAGCATCCACGACGTGGTGAACAACTTATCAAAACAGATCGTAAAACAGCTTGGAGAGTAGGCCGGGATATGTACGACGGAGTGATCAATGTATATAAGGAAAAAGGCTTTACCTCCCACGATGTGGTGGCAAAGCTGAGAGGCATACTGAGACAGAAGAAAATCGGCCACACCGGCACCCTGGATCCCGACGCCGTGGGCGTTCTCCCCGTGTGCCTGGGAAAGGGGACGAAGCTGTGCGACGTGCTCACCGACCGGACGAAGGCCTACCGGGCCGTCCTCCTTTTGGGGCAGGTTACGGACACTCAGGACGCCGGGGGAGCGGTGATTTCCCGCTGCGAGCCGGAGCGCCTTTTGGCCCTTTCAGAGGACGAGGTGCGGGCGGCGGTCATGGGCTTTGTGGGGCCTTATGACCAGATTCCCCCCATGTATTCCGCCCTGAAGGTGAACGGGCAGAAACTCTGCGACCTGGCCCGCGCCGGGAAAACGGTGGAGCGGAAGGCACGGCCGGTGGAAATCCTTTCCATTGAGATCGAGGAAATCTGCCTGCCCCGCCTGGTGATGACGGTGGAGTGCTCCAAGGGCACCTACATCCGCACCCTCTGCCATGACATCGGGGAAAAGCTGGGAGTGGGAGGCTGCATGGAGGAGCTGACCAGGATCCGTTCCGGGAACTTTTCCATCGAAAACGCCCTGACCCTGTCAGAGATCGAGGAGCTGCGGGACGCAGGCACTCTAGGAGAGCGCATTGTGGCGGTGGAGGAGCTGTTTCCCGACTATCCCAAGGTGTATATGAGGGAGGAGCACGACCGCCTGGTGCAAAACGGCAACCAGTTCTATCCGGATCAGTCCACCCTGGGGGAGGAACGGCCGGAGGCGGTGCGGGTTTACGACAGCAAAGGACATTTTATCGGCACCTACGGCTACCGCAGGGAGCGGAGATGGTATCAGCCGATCAAGATATTTTCCGGGGGACAGTGAGATGGAATACCTGAAGGGACTGAAGAAATTTCATATCGCAGAGCCGACGGTGGTCACCATCGGCAAGTTTGACGGACGGCACAGAGGGCATCAGAAACTGTTGGGGGAGATGATGCGCCTGAAGGCGGAGCGGGGCTTAAAAACCGCGGTATTCACCTTCAGCCGCGCCCCTGGCGGCGTGGTGTCCGGGGAGAGGCGCACGGTGATCACCACCAATGAGGAGCGGCGCCGCAACCTGGAGGAGGCCGGAGTGGACTATCTGATCGAGTATCCCTTTACGGAGCGGGTGGCCCATATGTCCCCGGAGGATTTTGTCCGCAAGGTGCTGGTGGGAGAGATGAACGCCAGGGCGGTGGTAGCCGGCACGGACTGCGGGTTCGGCTATAAACGGGCCGGGGACGCGGCGTTGCTGAAGCGGATGGCCGCGGAGTGCGGTTTCGAGGCAGTGATCATCGAGAAGGCCCAGGAGGGCCACCGGGACATCAGCAGCACCTATATCCGGGAGGAACTGGACAAGGGGAACGTGGCGAAGGCCTGGGAGCTTTTGGGCACGCCCTACTCCATCCACGGCACGGTGGTCCACGGAAACCACATCGGCGGCACCGTCCTTGGCTTTCCCACGGCCAACATCCTTCCGCCGCCGGAGAAACATCTGCCTTTGTTTGGCGTCTACGTTTCCCAGGTGAAGGTGGACGGCCAGATCTACGGCGGCGTCACCAACGTGGGGAGAAAGCCCACAGTGGACGGCGTCTCCCCGGTGGGGGTGGAGACGTACCTGTTCGGGCTGAACGAGGATCTGTACGGAAAGCCCATCGAGGTGCGTTTCCTGGATTTCATCCGCCCGGAGCGGAAATTCGCCAGCTTTGAGGAGCTGCGGGAACAGATTGAACGGGATAAGGAGACAAGCCTGGAATGGCTGGAGAGAAGAAAGAAGAAAGCCTGAGCGACGGTCTCAGGCTTTCTCTATAATAAAGGAGGACACACATATGACCATAAAAACCACAGCCCTCATCGGCTTAGGCGCCATGGGCGCGTTTTTTGCTCCCCGCATGGAGGCAAACCTTGGGAGAGACCATTTCACCGTGATCGCGGGAGGAGCGAGACGGGAGCGCCTGGAGCGGGACGGCGTCCGCATCAACGGTGTTCATCACCATTTCCCTATCACGCCGCCGGAGGAGGGGACGCCCAAGGATTTGATTATCGTGGCGGTGAAGGACACCGGCCTGGCGTCTGCCATCCGGGACATCGAAAAGTTTGTGGGGCCGGACACCCTGATTCTTTCCGTGCTGAACGGGGTGGACAGCGAGGAAAAGCTGGCGGCGGCCTACGGCTGGGAGCATATGCTCTATTCTTATATGAAGATTCCCGTGGAGCTGAAAAACGGTTCCTACGATTTTGACCCCGACGGCGGGTATATCTGTTTCGGAGAGAGGGAAAATAAGACTCTGACGGAGCGGGTGCAGGCAGTGAAAGCCATGTTTGAGCGCTGCGGCATCCCCTACCGCATCCAGGAGGATATGGTTTTGGGAATCTGGCAGAAATTTATGAGCAACATCGGGGAAAATATGACCAGCGCCCTCTTAGGCGTCCCCTTCAAGGCCTTCCAGACCAGCCTTCACGTGAACGCCATGAAGAACATGGCCAAAAAAGAGGTACAGGCTGTGGCGGCAGGGCTGGGCATCCAGCTCACCGACGAGATGATCGCCGAGCAGGACCGCCGTCCCATCACCGCTCCCATGGGCCGCACCTCCACCCTCCAGGACCTGGACGCCGGAAAAAAGACGGAAATTGATATGTTTTCCGGCACGGTGGTACGCCTGGGACGGGAGCTTGGCATCCCCACGCCGGTGAACGAGCTGCTCTACCACGCCATCAAAGCCCTGGAGGAAAAGAACGAGGGAAAATTTTTGTAAATCCCTTGACAAATGGTACTAAAAGGAATATATTATCTAATGTAAATGTTAGCACTCGACATTTAAGAGTGCTAATAAGATAAAAGGAAGGATGAGGATATGGAGCTGGACGCGAGAAAAGTGACAATATTAAAAGCGATCATCAAGACCTATCTGGAAACCGGCGAGCCGGTGGGGTCCAGGACCATTTCCAAGTTCTCGGACTTAAAGCTCAGTTCCGCCACGATCCGCAATGAGATGTCGGATCTGGAGGAGATGGGGTACATTCTTCAGCCGCACACCTCTGCCGGACGGATTCCGTCGGATAAAGGCTACCGGTTCTACGTGGATCAGATCCTCAGCGAAAAGGATCAGGAGGTCACGGAGATGAAGGAGCTGATGATCCAGCGGGTGGACCGGGTCGAGCTGCTGTTAAAGAAACTGGCTCAGGTGCTGGCGGCGAATACCAATTACGCGGCGCTCATCAGCGGCCCCCAGTACCATCAGAACAAGCTGAAATTCATCCAGCTCTCCAAGGTGGATGTGAATAAGCTCCTGGTGGTGACGGTGGTGGAGGGAAACATCATAAAAAACACCATCATCGACGTAAAGGAGCCGGTGGGCGACGAGGAGCTGTTAAACTTAAACATCCTGTTAAACACCAGCCTCAATGGCCTGACCATCGAGGAGATCAACCTGGGAGTGATCAGCCGCTTAAAGGAACAGGCGGGACTGCACAGCCAGGTGGTGGATCTGGTGCTCAACGAGGTGGCCGACGCCATCCGGGCAGACGAGGAAGACCTGCAGATCTACACCAGCGGAGCGACGAATATTTTCAAATATCCGGAGCTTGCCGACGGGGAGCGGGCCAGCCGGCTGCTAAGCACCTTTGAGCAGAAGGATGTGCTTCAGGATCTGATCGACGAGGTCAATCAGAATGAGAACAGTTCCGACACCGGGATCCAGGTCTACATCGGAGACGAGATGCCGGTACAGAGCATGAAGGACTGCAGCGTGGTGACAGCCAATTACGAGCTGGGAGAAGGGCTGCGGGGAACCATCGGAATCATCGGCCCCAAGCGGATGGATTACGAGAAGGTCCTGGGAACCCTGAAAAACCTGATGACGCAGCTGGACATGACGTTTAAGAAGGAAAAAGGTGATTAGCAAGTGGATAGAGAAGAAAAGGAAGTAAAGGAAGAAACCGCAGTTCCTGAGACGGATCCAGAGATGGAAACGGCCGCGGCCGGTGAAAACGCCGCAGAGGCAGCGGAGGAAACCGCGGAAAGCGGAAACCAGGCGGAAACGGCCCAGGCTCAGGACGGCCAGGCGGAGAGCCAGGACGGGACGGAGCCGGAGGAGGGCGCCGGGCCGAAGGCGGAAAAGAAGGGATTCTTCAAAAAGAAGGAAAAGGATCAGCGGGATCAGAAGATCGAGGAGCTGACCGACCAGCTCCGCCGCAATATGGCTGAGTTCGACAATTTCCGCAAGCGCACGGAAAAGGAAAAATCCGCCATGTTTGAGATGGGCGCCAGGGACATCCTGGAGAAGATTCTTCCCGTGGTAGACAATTTTGAGAGAGGGCTGGCAGCCATCCCGGAGGAGGAGAAGGAAAGCTCCTTCGCCAAGGGCATGGAAATGATTTACAAGCAGCTCATCAAGACGCTGGAGGATGCGGGGGTGACCCCCATCGAGGCGGTTGGAAAAGAATTTGACCCCAATCTTCACAACGCGGTAATGCACATCGACGACGAGAACCTTGGGGAGAACGTGGTGGCCATGGAGCTGCAAAAAGGGTATATGTACCGCAGCACCGTTATCCGCCACAGCATGGTACAGGTAGCGAATTAGCAGATTTCACATTTGCTTTTATTATGCAATAGGAAACGGCGTTCCCTGTTGCGTAGAGGCTCCGGCGGGAGGTACACTCCAGGCGGGAGCGGGCATCTTTTCAATAGAAATCATTCAGGAGGAAAAACAGTATGAGCAAGATCATTGGTATTGATTTAGGTACTACAAATAGCTGTGTTGCCGTAATGGAAGGCGGCAAGCCGGTAGTAATCGCCAATACGGAGGGCGTGAGAACGACCCCGTCCGTAGTAGCGTTTACGAAGAACGGCGAGAGACTGGTAGGCGAGCCGGCAAAGCGTCAGGCAGTGACCAACGCGGATCGCACCATCGCCTCCATCAAGAGACATATGGGAACGGACTACAAGGTAGACATCGACGGAAAGAAGTACACTCCTCAGGAGATTTCCGCTATGATTCTGCAGAAACTGAAAGCGGACGCGGAGAGCTACCTGGGCGAGAAGGTGACCGAGGCGGTTATCACCGTTCCGGCATACTTCAACGACGCTCAGCGTCAGGCCACCAAGGACGCCGGAAAGATCGCCGGCCTTGAGGTAAAGCGTATTATCAACGAGCCGACGGCAGCAGCCCTGGCATACGGCCTGGACAATGAGAAAGAGCAGAAGATCATGGTATACGACTTAGGCGGCGGTACCTTCGACGTTTCCATCATCGAGATCGGTGACGGCGTCATCGAGGTTCTCTCCACCAACGGAGACACCCGTCTGGGCGGCGACGATTTCGACAACGCCGTGATCAGATGGATGGTTGACGAGTTCAAAAAGAGCGAGGGCGTAGACCTCTCCGGCGACAAGATGGCCATGCAGAGACTGAAAGAGGCGGCTGAGAAGGCGAAGAAGGAGCTGTCCTCCGCCACCACCACCAATATCAACCTGCCCTTCATCACCGCTACGGCAGAGGGCCCGAAGCATCTGGATATGAACCTGACCAGAGCGAAATTTGACGAGCTGACCAGCGATCTCATCGAGAG
The DNA here is from genome assembly GCF_002160755.1 of Lachnoclostridium sp. An14. GTDB lineage: Bacteria > Bacillota > Clostridia > Lachnospirales > Lachnospiraceae > Lachnoclostridium_A. Next base: position 70,778 of record NZ_NFLE01000002.1, on the reverse strand, counting down.
AACGGCCATCCCGGTACAGAACGCCTTAAAGGACGCGGGCATCACCGCTTCCGAGTTAGGAAAGGTGCTGTTAGTAGGCGGTTCCACCCGTATGCTGGCCGCACAGGAGAAAGTAAAACAGCTCACCGGCAAAGAGCCCAGCAAGTCTCTGAACCCGGATGAGTGCGTAGCCATCGGCGCTGCCATCCAGGGCGGCAAGCTGGCCGGAGACGCCGGCGCAGGCGACATCCTTCTGCTGGATGTAACCCCCCTTTCCCTGTCCATTGAGACCATGGGCGGCGTGGCTACCAGACTGATCGAGAGAAACACCACGATCCCCACGAAAAAGAGCCAGATTTTCTCTACTGCCGCTGACAACCAGACGGCCGTGGACATCCACGTGGTACAGGGCGAGAGACAGTTCGCCAGAGACAATAAGACCTTAGGCCAGTTCCGTCTGGACGGAATCCCGCCGGCAAGAAGGGGCGTTCCGCAGATCGAGGTAACCTTCGACATTGATGCCAACGGCATTGTAAACGTAAGCGCGAAGGATCTGGGAACGGGCAAAGAGCAGCACATCACCATCACCTCCGGCTCCAATATGTCCGAGTCTGACATTGACAAGGCAGTAAAAGAGGCTGCGGAGTACGAGGCTCAGGATAAGAAACGGAAAGAGGCCATCGACGCCAGAAACGACGCCGACTCCATGGTATTCCAGACGGAGAAGGCTCTGGACGAGGTAGGCGACAAGATTTCCGAGAACGATAAGTCCGCCGTGAAGGCTGACCTGGAGGCATTAAAGGAGGCCATCAACCGGGCACCCATCGACCAGATGACCGACGCTCAGGTAGAGGACATCAAGGCCGGCAAGGAGAAACTGATGAACAGCGCCCAGGCTCTGTTTGCGAAGGTTTACGAGCAGGCACAGGGAGCGGCAGGCGCTCAGGGCGCAGGCCCCGACATGGGAGCTGGCGCGCAGAATAACGGCAGCTACGGCGACGACGTGGTAGACGGAGATTACAAGGAAGTATAAAGAGTACTGACAACCGGGACCATCCTGTCGGCAGCGGTCACGCTGCCGGCAGAGTGGTTTTCCTGCGTATGAAAGGAAAAGCGAAGGGGAAACTGATATGGCAGAAAGCAAGAGAGATTATTATGAGGTCCTTGGCGTGCCGAAGGACGCGGATGATGCGGCGTTAAAGAAGGCCTACCGCGCCCTGGCCAAGAAGTATCATCCCGATGCGAATCCCGGCGACAAGGAGGCAGAAGTCAAGTTTAAAGAGGCCTCCGAGGCGTACTCCGTCCTCAGCGACCCGGAGAAACGGAAACAGTATGACCAGTTCGGCCACGCGGCCTTTGACGGCGGCGCAGGCGGGGCCGGCGGGTTCGGCGGCTACGGAAACTTCACCGACATGGGAGACATTTTCGGGGATATTTTCGGAGACTTCTTCGGCGGCGGCAGGAGCTACCGCACCAGCGGCGGCAGGAGCGGCGGCCCTATGAGAGGGGCCAGCGTCAGGACCTCTGTGCGGATCACCTTCCAGGAGGCTATATTTGGCTGTGAGAAGGAGATCGAGATCAATTATAAGGAAGAATGCGGGGAGTGTCACGGAACAGGCGCGAAGCCTGGCACATCCCCCCAGACCTGTCCCAAGTGTAACGGAAAAGGAAAGATCGTCTACACTCAGGACTGGTTCCTCGGCTCCATGCAGAATGTACAGACCTGTCCGGACTGTAACGGCACCGGAAAGGTCATCAAGGAGAAATGCCCGAAGTGCTACGGTAGCGGCTACATTTCCACCAGAAAGAAATTTAAGGTGACCATCCCCGCCGGCATTGACAACGGGCAGAGCATCCGCCTGGCCGGAAAGGGAGAGCCGGGCACCGGCGGCGGTGAGAGGGGAGATCTCCTGGTGGAGATCATGGTTTCTCCTCACCCCATCTTCAAGCGCCAGGATATGAACATTTTCTCCACCGTGCCCATTTCCTTTGCCAAGGCGGCCCTGGGCGGCCCCATCCGCATCAAGACGGTGGACGGCGAAGTGGAGTACGACGTGAAGGCCGGAACCCAGACAGACACCAGAGTCCGCTTAAAAGGCAAGGGCGTGCCCTCCATCCGCAACAAGGCGGTTCGCGGCGATCACTACGTGACCTTCGTGGTGCAGGTGCCGGAGCGTCTGACGGAGGAGCAGAGAGAGGCCCTTCAGCGGTTCGACGAGGCCATGACGGGAGTGTCCTCCGGAGGGGAAAAGCACAAAAAGAGAAAGCTGTTTAACTGAACAGGGATGAGAGGTTCCAAACGGGACCTTTGAGAATGCGTGCCGCAGGCCAAACGGAGCCTGCGGCACGCTTTGTTGTGTCGTAGGAAACTGCGTTCCCTATGACACAAAAGCCTCCGGCAGGAGGCGCACTCCGCGCAAAGGAATATGGCTGTTTACGCAGCCGCGCTCCGGCGCGAGTGTGCGCCAAGCGCACACGTTTTAAGGGGTATATGCTACGAGAGAAGGAAAAACGCGGTCCGCGCGGAGGAAGATCTGTCCGTACAAACCGCATTCCGGCGCGGACGGGGGCCATTGGGAACCGGTTTTCGCGGGAATCTTTGGATTTTTTGAAAAACAATGGGAAATCCGCGAAAAGAGTATTTCAACTGGCCGGTTTTTAATGCTATAATAAAAACAGCCTCTTTCAGCGGTTTGTGACAAGAAAAATACGGGGGGGGGGTAAAATGGAAGGAAAGCGTTTGCTGGAAGAATTTTTTGACGCGTATCTGGTGCGGCGGGACCTGGAGAGCAGTATGGCCCTGGTTTCCGATCAGGTGATGAGCGTGGGAACCGGCGTTCAGGAGATTGCCCGCAACAAGGCGGAGCTACGAGAGCTGCTGGAGCGGGAATTTCTCATGATGGGCACGCCGATGAAATATAAGATACAGGAGTATTACCAGACGGAGTATGGCAAAGGGCTTGTGGGCGTATTCTGCCATATGACGGTGTATGCCGTGGCGGGGGCTCATGAGGGCGTTGTGCTGGATACCCGTCTGACGGCGGTTCTGGCGGAGGAGGACGGTCAGTGGAAGTTTGTGAACTTTCATATGTCTGTTCCTGAGCGCAGCCAGGGAGAGGGAGAATTCTTCCCGTTGAAATACGGACACCGGTCTGTGGGCACCATTAGCGGACAGGCGGGGAGGAAACTGGTTGAGATGCTTTTGACCATGGTGCCGGGAGGCATTATGGGCGGGTATCTGGAGAAAGGTTTTCCGCTGTATGTGATCAATGATACTATGCTGCGCTATTTGGGATACACTTATGAGGAACTGGTGCAGCAGACGGACGAGGAGATGATCCGCATCGTCGCTCCGGAGGACCGGGAGTGGGTGGAACGGGAAATCCTGGACAGTGTGAAGGACCGGGGGGAGTACGAGGTACAGTACCGCGTGGTCCGCAAGGACGGCACCTATATGTGGATGCTGGACAAGGGAAATGAAGTGATTACGGAGGACGGCCGCCGGGCCGTTATCAGCGTGATGCTGGATATTTCCAAAAATATGTGCATTCAGGAGCAGCTCAGGAAGGAGTCCATGGAGGACGGGCTGACGAAGATCCTGAACCGCAGGGGCGGAATCCACTTTATCAAAAAATCCTTCGCGGAGAGGGATACGGGGACGCTGATGCTCTTAGACATTGACAATTTTAAAAGCCTGAACGACACGTACGGCCATCTGGCCGGGGACGAGGTTTTGGTGTCCCTGGCGGACATTCTGAAACGAAGTACGAGAAAAGGGGACGTGGTGTCGCGGATGGGCGGCGATGAGTTCTTAGTCTATCTTTCCGGCTGTACGAAAAAGGAAATCGTGCGGGAACGGGTGGAGAGCATCGGGCGTCAGTTTCTGGAGATCGGCAGAAAGTATGAGCTCTCCCGGGTATCTGTGAGCACGGGAATTGCCGCCCGGGAACAGGGAGAACGGTTCGAGGAGCTTTATCAGAAGGCGGATCGCGCCATGTATCTGGCAAAGAAACAGAAAAAAGGCGGGTACGCCTTTGCGTCGGACGGAGAGGAAACAGGACGGCTGCTTTAGGCGCCGTCCTGTAAAATGGTGATGATGAGCCGGTTGGGAAGGCAGACGATGGTCTCCCCGGCGTGACGGATGGTGCCGGTGTGGACGCAGACCTTGTCGGGACAGGAGGCCTCCGTGACGGAGATGGCTCCCTGGCTCACGATAATGCGGTTCGTACCGCCTCCGTGGCCGGTGACTGTAAAGTCCGCGTCCTGGGAAAGGTCCAGCTCTCGGATCACCTTGCCGTCCACGGAGACCTCCGCCCAGGCCGCCGGGCCGGAATGGAAAAGGGAGTAGGCAAAAAAGAGGACACAGGCGGCCGCCAGGATGGCGGCGATCAGCAGAAGGTCCTGTTTTTTCGCGGCATGGCTCCTGTTTTCTGTATGTTTCATGGATGTTCCCCGCTTTCATGTTTTGAGGATTGCAGGAGCACGTAGTGCGGAGCAATCCGGTATCAAAGAGGTCAAAATACCTTTTGCCCCCAACATCATGATATAGAGTATAGCACAGGCAGGGGCGCAGCACAAGGGCAGAGCCGCCGGGAGCGGACGCCAGGGGAAAAAGGCAGAAAGGACAGTGCATGATGAGAAACGGAAGAACCGCCAGAGCAGAACAGACAGCCAGATATGGAATGCTGATTGCCCTGGCTTTTGTTTTCAGCTATATTGAGGCGATGATTCCCATTCCATTTCTCGTGCCAGGCATTAAGCTGGGCCTGGCCAATCTGGTGACCATGGTGGGACTCTACACCGTGGGGCCTGTGGGAACGGCGGTAGTAGGCGTTCTGCGGGTTGTGCTGGTGGGCTTTACGTTTGGAAATGTATTCAGTATGTGGTATGCGTTATCTGGATGTATATTGAGCCTGATATGTATGATCCTGTTGAAACGGTGCCGCCGGTTTGGAATTCTGGGCGTGAGCGTGGCCGGAGGAGTGGCTCACAACATCGGCCAGCTTTGTATGGCGGCCTTTGTGGTGGAGAGCGGCTCCGTCTTTGCCTATCTGCCGGCCCTGCTGGTGGCTGGCGTGGTGGCCGGGAGCATAATCGGGCTCCTCGGCGGCCTGGTGGTGGAGCGGGTGGAAGGACTGTTTTCCCGCTGAAGGGCAAAAAAGCGCGGCCGTTTTCGGGAAATACCCGTTTCGTCAGGAAATGAGAACTTTCGCTTGCTTTTTGTGCCAGCCTCTGTATAATGTAGGTAGAAGCTGTCGAGGGGCAGCCGGAGGAGCCGTCTTTCGGGGCGGCTCTTTTTCCGTGGAAAAGTCCATAGTGGATAAAAAATGCGGTGGAAAGAAAGGCACAAAAGGAAAGTGGTATGAAGATCATTATTGTAGGATGCGGGAAAGTAGGCCGGACGCTGGCCGAGCAGCTGTGCAGGGAGAAACACGACGTGATCGTGATTGATCAGAGCGCGGAGGCAATCCAGTATGTCGCTGACAATCTGGACGCCATGTACGTCATGGGGAACGGAGCGGTGTATCAGACCCAGGTGGAGGCGGGGGTTCAGGACGCGGACCTTCTGATAGCCACCACTGGATCGGACGAGCTGAATATGCTGTGCTGCCTGATCGCAAAAAAGGTGGGTAACTGCCATACGGTGGCGCGGATCCGGAATCCGGAATATTCCTCGGAGATCCGTTACATCCGGGAGGAGCTAAACTTATCCCTTGCCATCAATCCGGAGCTGGCGGCTGCCAACGAGATTGGCAGGCTGCTGCGGTTTCCGTCGGCGATCAAGATCGAGCCCTTTGCGAAAGGGCGGATCGAGCTGTTAAAATTTATCGTTCCGGAGGACTCTGTGCTCCATCAGATGCAGGTGTCGGACGTGGTGGGGAAACTTAAGAGCAACGTGCTGATCTGCGCGGTGGAGCGGGGAGAGGACGTGACCATCCCCGGCGGTAATTTTGTGATGCGGGCGGGAGATAAGATCTCTTTTATCGCCTCCCATGAGGAGTCGGCCTCCTTTTTAAAGAAAGTGGGAATTGTAAACAATACGGTAAAGACCGCCATGTTTGTGGGCGGGGGACGGTTGGCCTACTATCTGGCAAAGACGCTGGCAGATACGAAGATTAAGATCAAGATCATCGAGCGGGACGAGGAGCGCTGCCGCCAGCTGAGCGAGCTGCTGCCCCACGTTATGATTATCCACGGGGACGGATCGGACCGCCGCCTGCTTCAGGAGGAGGGAATCCAGTACACGGAGGCATTTGCGTCCCTTACCGGGCTGGATGAGGAGAACATCATCCTCTCCCTGTACGCGGCCAGCCAGTCCAGGGCTAAGCTGATCACCAAGGTGGGGCGGATCGCCTTTGAGAACGTGATCGACTCCCTGAATTTAGGCAGCGTGATCTATCCGAAACTGCTGACGGCGGAGCTGATTTTACAGTATGTGAGAGCCATGCAGAACTCCATGGGCAGCAATGTGGAAACGCTGTACCGGATCGTGGCGGACCGGGCGGAGGCGCTGGAGTTTCGGGTCAGCCCGGACGCGCCCATGCTGGGAATCCCGCTGGAGCGGCTGAGCCTGAAGGAAAACCTGCTGGTGGCCTGCATTAACCGCAATGGGGAGATCATCACCCCCAGAGGCCAGGACGTTTTAAAGGCAGGCGACCGGGTGGTGGTGGTGACCACTCACACAGGACTTCAGGATTTGAAGGATATTTTAAAATAGGCGGATATTGGTATGAATCTGGGTATTATTATATATATGTTGGGATGGATCATGAAGGTGGAGGCCTTGTTTATGCTGCTGCCGGTGGGGACAGCCTTGATTTACCGGGAATCTATCGCCTGGTGCTACCTGGGAGTGGCGGCCTTCTGCGGCCTTCTGGGCTGGATCTGTTCCAGGAAAAAGCCGCAGAGCGGGGAGTTTTTTGCCAAGGAGGGCTTTGTGACCGTGTCCCTGGGCTGGATCGTGCTCAGTCTGTTCGGATGCCTGCCCTTTCTCATCAGCGGGGAGATCCCCAGCTTTGTGGATGCCATGTATGAGATCGTGTCCGGCTTTACCACCACCGGGGCCAGCATTGTGCCCCAGGTGGAGGAATTGTCCAAGGCGACCCTGATGTGGAGAAGCTTTTCCCACTGGATCGGGGGCATGGGGGTGCTGGTGTTTATTCTGGCCGTCCTGCCGTTGGCCGGGGACTGCAATATGCACATCATGAGGGCGGAGAGCCCGGGGCCTTCCGTGGGCAAGCTGGTGCCGAAGATCCGTTCCACGGCAAAGCTGCTCTACACCATCTATTTCGTGATGACGGTGGTGATGATCCTGCTGCTGCTTTTGGGGAAAATGCCGCTGTTTGACAGCATTTGCATGAGCTTTGGCGCCGCCGGCACCGGCGGCTTCTCCTGCCGGAATTCCGGCCAGGTGGACTATACCGCCTACCAGCAAATGGTGATTGCCGTGTTTATGCTGCTGTTTGGCGTAAACTTTAACGTCTATTACCTGATCCTGGACAAGCGGTTTAAGGACGTGTTCCGCTGTGAGGAGCTGCGGGGCTATCTGGCCATCGTGGCAGTGGCGGTGATCGCGATTATGTTCAATATCCGGTCCATGTTCCCGTCCCTGGGAAGGACCTTCCACGAGGCATTTTTCCAGGTTTCCTCGGTGATTACCACCACAGGCTACGCCACGGCGGATTTTGACCAGTGGCCGGAATTTTCCAAGTGCGTGCTGCTGCTGCTCATGTTCATCGGGGCCTGCGCCGGCAGTACAGGCGGCGGAATGAAGGTGTCCAGAGTGATGATGGCCTTCAAGGAGATGAAAAAGGAAATCGCCGCTGTGGTTCATCCCCGCAGCGTGAAGGTGCTGAAGTTTGAGCACAAGCCTCTGGGACACGATATGCTTCGCTCCCTGAACGCCTTTATTATCATGTATTTTATTATCTTTTTCCTGTCGGTGCTGCTGCTGAGCCTGGACAACTACGACTTTATGACCTCCTTCTCCGCGGTGGCGGCCAATTTAAACAACATCGGCCCCGGAATGTCTGTGGTAGGACCGATGTCCAACTATTCCACGCTGTCGGATCTCTCCAAGGCGGTGCTGATCTTTGATATGCTGGCGGGAAGGCTGGAGCTGTTCCCGGTCATCGTGCTTTTGACGCCCGGCACCTGGAAACAGATCCGCCGCAAAAAACCGGTGAAGGCGGCGGGAAAAGAATTTTTCTAACCATTCAATTATACGGAAACATACGGCAGGATGCCGCGTGGGAATTTGCTCACTAAGCGGTATTTTGCCGTGTTTTTATGTCAGGAGAAACGGCGCGGCGGAATTCTTACGAATTTTCTATGGAATAAAAGAATATTGTATTGCCTTTCGCTTTCCGGAATTCTATAATAAAAGGAAAGCCGCGGGAAATGCGGGGGAGCAGGAGGTATCGTATGGTTTGTGAAGCGATTAAGAAACTGGTGCAGTATGGCCTGGACACAGGGCTGATTGGAGAACGGGACGCGGTTTACGCCAGGAACCAGATCCTGGAAGTGATGGGAATGGACGAGTATGAGGAGCCGGGAGAGCTGTCCGGCGGCATCTGCCTGGAGGAGATTTTAAAGGAGCTTTTGGACTACGCCCATGAGACAGGAGTTTTAAAGGAGGACAGCGTGGTGTTCCGGGATCTTTTTGACACCAGGCTGATGAACTGCCTGATGCCCCGCCCCAGCGAGGTGGCCGGCCGGTTCTGGAAACTTTACAGAGAGGAATCTCCGGAGGCGGCTACGGACTACTACTACAAGCTGAGCCAGGATTCTGACTATATCCGCCGCTACCGCATCAAGCGGGATATGAAGTGGACCACGCAGACCGAGTACGGCGAGCTGGACATCACGGTGAACCTGTCGAAACCGGAGAAGGATCCGAAGGCCATCGCGGCGGCCAAGCTGATGAAACAGAGCGGCTACCCCAAGTGCCTCCTTTGCATGGAGAATGAGGGCTACGCGGGCCGGGCGAACCATCCGGCCAGAAATAACCACCGCATCATCCCCGTCACCGTAGGCGGGAACCAGTGGGGATTCCAGTATTCCCCCTACGTGTACTACAATGAGCACTGCATTGTGTTTAACGGCAGCCACGTACCCATGAAGATTGAGCGGGCGACGTTTGTCAAGCTGTTCGACTTTGTCAAACAGTTCCCCCACTATTTCCTGGGTTCCAACGCTGATCTTCCCATCGTAGGCGGTTCCATTCTCACCCACGATCATTTCCAGGGCGGGCACTATACCTTTGCCATGGCGAAGGCGCCCATGGAGCGCAAGGTGGAGTTTTCCGGCTTTCCGCAGGTGGAGGCAGGGATCGTGAAATGGCCCATGTCGGTGATCCGTACCCGCTGCAGGGAGACGGAGCCGCTTATTGAGCTGGCGGACAAGATTCTGGCGGCGTGGAGAGGCTATACGGACGAGGAGGCGTTTATCTTCGCGGAGACGGACGGAGAGCCCCACAACACCATCACCCCTATCGCCAGAAAGAACGGCGATATGTACGAGCTGGATCTGGTGCTGCGCAACAACATCACCACAGAGGAGTTCCCTCTGGGTGTATACCATCCCCATCAGGAGCTCCATCACATCAAAAAGGAGAATATCGGCCTGATCGAGGTGATGGGACTGGCGGTGCTGCCGTCCAGGCTGAAGGAGGAGCTGAACCTGCTGGGCGATGCCATCGTGAACGGAACGGAGATCCGCGGAAACGAGCTGCTGGGGAAACACGCTGACTGGGTGGATGAATTCACAAAGAAGTATGATTCCATCACAAAAGATAATGTTTCTGATATATTAAAGCATGAAGTGGGGCTGGTGTTTGAGAAAGTGCTGGAGGACGCTGGCGTTTACAAGTGCACGGAAGAAGGACGGATTGCATTTTTGAGATTTATCAATAGCATATCATAATAGAAATGATATATAATAGCGGAATATGGACGCGGAAAGCGAAGGCGGCCGGTTTCCGCGCGGTAGGGAGATCCTGGAAGGGATCTCCTTTTTGCGTGATGGGAAACGGTGTGAGTTCCCTGGAACGGGAAGTACAGCTAAATGATTGTGGCGAGACCAGTGATAATTGTGATTGAATTTGTTGGGCGGTAACGGTATAGTGGTGGGTGGTAAAAATTACATATAAAAAAGAGGAAGTAGGATTATGAAAAATCAGATAGCTGTGGTGGACTGGCAGAGGACGGCGAAGGAGTACGGCATCATTACCGCCAGCATTTTGATGATGGTGGTGGGTATCTATTTTTTTAAGTTCCCCAACAATTTTTCCTTTGGTGGCGTCACCGGTTTCGCGTCGGTGGTGAGCGCCATGACGCACTGGTCCGCGACCCAGTTTACCAACATTGTGAACATTGGACTTTTGGTGCTGGGATTCCTGTTTTTGGGAACGGGATTCGGTTTTAAGACGGTTTATGCTACGTTGCTGATGAGCGCCGGGTTGGAGGTGATGGAACGGCTGTTCCCCATTTCCGGGCCGCTGACGACGGAGCCCCTTTTGGAGCTGGTGTTTGCCATCTTCCTGCCGGCCATGGGATCGGCGGTGCTGTTTAACATCGGGGCCTCCAGCGGCGGGACGGACATTATCGCCATGATCTTTAAAAAGCACACCAGCCTGCACATCGGCACCATGCTGCTGGTGGTGGATATGGCGGCGGTGGTGATGTCCTTCTTTGTGTTTGGGCCGTCCACAGGCCTGTTTTCCAGCCTGGGACTGCTGGCCAAATCCCTGATGATCGACCAGGTGATCGAGAACATGAACCGCTGCAAATGCTTTACCATTGTCTGTGACAACGCGGACGAGATCTGCGACTTCATTATCAATGATTTGAACCGCAGCGCTACGGTTTACGAGGCCCAGGGCGCGTTTACCCACCAGGAGAAGAAGGTGGTGATGACCACCATGAAATCGGCTCAGGCGGTGAAACTGAGAAACTACATTAAGAGAATTGAACCCAGCGCGTTTATCCAGATCACCAATTCCAGTGAGATCATCGGAAAAGGGTTTCTGAGCTGGAGCTGACGGGGAAGAAAGAAAAAGCAGCGGAGCGACTTCGGCGGAAATGGCCGGGGTGCTCCGCTGCCTTTTTGCGCCATAGGAAAAAGCGTTTCCTATGGCAAAAGAGCCTTCGGCGGGATGTGAACTCCGCGCAGAGGCGGAGGACTGCCGGTTCAGCCGCGCATTTCCCTCCAGCACAGGTATGCCGGAAGGAAATGTGTGGGAGAAATTCCCGGGGGCGGCGGGAGAGACTGGCGTGCCGTTCTGCTGTTCTGCCGTTCGCCGTCTGTACGGCGCTATGCCGCTTTCGGCTTGCCCGCCGGTGCCTTGGACGGCAGCTGGGCCAGGATGATGGCGGCAAACATCAGGCCGCAGCCGGTCAGCTCCCTGGGGATTAGGGACTGCTGGAGGATCACCCAGCCGGCCAGGACGCTGAACACGCTCTCCAGGCTTAAGACCAGGCTGGCGATGGTGGGATCCACATGGCGCTGGGCTACGACCTGAAGGGTGTAGGCCACGCCGCAGCTCAGCACGCCGGCGTAGAGGATCGGCGCCCAACCGTTTAACACGGCAGACAAGGTGGGAGACTCAAAGAGCAGGGCCGGGACGGCGCACACGATGCCGGCGGTGAAAAACTGGATGCAGGAAAGCTTAACCCCGTCCACCAGAGGGGAAAAGTGGTCGATCACCAGGATGTGGAGGCTGAACAGCAGGCTGCACACGAGCAGCAGCCCGTCACCGGCTCCCAGGGCCTCGCCGCCGTTCCAGCAGAGGAGATATAGGCCGCCTACGGCGATGGCCACCGCCGCCCACACCCGAAGGCCGGGGCTTTTGCGGACGAAAAGTCCCAGAAGGGGGACGATCACGATGTACATGGCAGTGATAAAACCAGCTTTTCCCACGGAGGCGTAGAGAAGGCCGAGCTGCTGGAACGAGGAGGCGAGGCCAAGGAGCAGCCCGCAGCAGATGCCTCCCAGCCAGAGGCTGCGGGAGGAGGAGGCTCCGGTTTCCGGTGTCTCCGTTTCATTTCCAGAGTTCAGCCGCCCAAGAAGGGGGATCGCCGGCAGCAGCACCGCGCCGCCGATGAGACTGCGGACGGAGTTAAAGGTAAACGGGCCCAGCACATCGTTTCCCACACTCTGGGCGACGAAGGCCCCGCCCCAGATGAAGGCGGTGAGGGCCAGCATGAAGGTATATTTGAGACTGTGTTTCATAAACTTGATTCTCCCTTTTGCGTTTTTTATGGTTTTGCCGGCGTAAGTATAGCACAAAATCGGGAAAAAGTACAAGCGGCCGCCTTCACAATTCACAAGAAATTGCCGCGTGGTGTCCCGCCTCAGGGTAAAAGCGATAAAAATTTGTTAAGGCTAAACGAATCATGGCACACTTGGAAAAAATGTGATAGAATACTGTAACATGGCGAATGCGTATAAAGCGAGACTGACGAAAGAGAGACAGAATTATGAAGATCAGAGACATTTTAGGGCAGGGAAGGCCGACTATTTCCTTTGAGGTGTTCCCTCCTAAAACAGCGGAGAACTACGAGTCGGTGAAGGCGGCGGCCCTGGAGATCGCCAGGCTGAAACCGGCGTTTATGAGCGTTACATACGGGGCGGGAGGCGGCACCAGCCAGTATACGGTGGACATCGCGTCCGCCCTCAAAGAGCAGGGGGGAGTGACGGCCCTGGCCCATCTCACCTGCGTTTCCTCCACCAGGGAGAAGGTGCATCAGGTCCTTGGAGAGCTGAAGGCCAGAGGAATTGAGAATGTCTTGGCCCTGCGGGGAGACATTCCGGCGGACGGCCGGGTGGCGGAGGATTACCGCTATGCCTCGGAGCTGATCCGGGAGATCCGGGAGTTCGGGGATTTCTGCATCGGGGCGGCCTGCTATCCGGAAGGTCATGTGGAGTCGGACCGGAAGACGGATGACATCCGCCATCTGAAGGAAAAGGTGGAGGCCGGCTGCGATTTTGTGACTACCCAGATGTTTTTTGACAACAATATTTTATATAATTTCCTGTACCGCATCCGGGAGCAGGGAATCTCTGTTCCGGTGGCGGCGGGAATCATGCCGGTGACCAATAAGAGCCAGATTAAGCGGATCTGCCAGATGTCAGGGACGGAGCTACCGGCGCGGTTTAAAGCCCTTCTGGACCGGTTTGGAGACGATCCGGCGGCTATGAAACAGGCGGGCATCGCCTACGCCACAGAGCAGATCATCGACCTGATCGCCAACGGGGTGGATGCCATCCACGTCTACTCTATGAACAAGCCGGAGGTGGCGGCCAGGATCCGGGAGAATCTGTCAGACATTATCAAATAGGAAACGGCGGGCCGGGAGGCGCGGAGCATGGATGAAAAACGCATTCTGCAGGAGACCCTGCGGTATTTGGGATATAAGAGGGAACAGCCGGACAGCCAGGTGAGGGCGCTCCTGGGGGAGTGCATGGAGGAGCTGTCCCGGGTGGTTACCCTGCGCCATATGAAACGGGAGGTCCCCCTCACCCTCTCCGGGGAGGCGACGGTGAGCACGGAGCTGTTTACCACTGAAAGCCGGAATCTGGCCCGGAATTTAAAGGGCTGTGACCGGCTTCTGGTGTTTGCCGCCACGGTGGGAATCGGCGCGGATCAGCTGATCCAGCGGTATGAGCGGTTTCGCATCAGCCGGGCGGTGACGCTCCAGGCCATGGCGGCAGCCATGATCGAGGAATACTGCGACTGCCTGAACCGGGAGTGGAAGGAAAGCTACAGGAAACAGGGACTCTACCTTCGTCCCAGGTTCAGCCCCGGGTACGGGGATTTTCCCCTGGAATGCCAGAAGGCATTGACCGGCGGTTTGGAGACGGCGAAACGGATCGGGCTGACCCTGACGGACAGCCTGATTATGATGCCGTCCAAATCGGTGACGGCGGTGATCGGCATCAGCCCCCTGCCGGGAAACTGCGTGACGGCCGGCTGCGAGGCGTGTGACAAGACAGACTGTGAATATCGGAGAAATTAGCATGGGAATACGGGAAACATTAGGAAAACGGATTATATTTTTTGACGGCGGCACCGGCAGCCTGCTCCAGGAAAAGGGCTTAAAGCCGGGAGAGCTGCCGGAGACCTGGAACCTTCTCCGACCGGAGATCGTGACGGAGCTGCACAGGGACTATCTGGAGGCGGGAAGCGACATCATTCTCACCAACACCTTCGGCGCCAACCGCCTGAAATACGACGGAAAAGAGACGTACAGCGTGAAGGCTGTGGTGGAGGCCGCTGTGAAAAATGCCCGCCGGGCAGTGGAGGAGGCGGCGAAAACCACGGGACGGCGGGGAATCGTGTGCCTGGATATGGGGCCGACGGGAAAGCTGCTAAAACCCCTGGGAGATTTGGATTTTGAGGAGGCCTGCTCCATCTTCGGGGAAGTGGCCGAGGCAGGAGAGCAGGCGGGAGCGGACTGCGTTCTGATTGAGACCATGAGCGACGGCTACGAGATGAAGGCGGCGGTTCTGGGAGCGAAGGAGCACACAAGCCTGCCGGTATTCGCCACCATGACCTTCGACGAGAAGGGAAAGCTGCTCACCGGAGGAAACGCCCAGTCGGCAGTGGCCCTCCTGGAGGGCCTGGGAGTAGACGCCCTGGGAATCAACTGCGGCTTAGGGCCGGTGCAGATGAAGGAGATCGTCCGCACCATTCTGGCGGAGGCGTCCATTCCCGTGATCGTAAATCCAAACGCGGGGCTGCCCAGAAGTGAAAACGGCCGCACGGTTTACGACATCGACGCGGACGCGTTTTCCAAAGAAATGGAAGAAATGGCCCGCATGGGAGTGTGGATGATGGGCGGCTGCTGCGGCACTACGCCGGAACACATCCGGAAAACGGTGGCCCGGTGCGCCGGCCTGAAACCGCTGCCCATAGAAAAGAAGAAAAAAACTCTGATTTCCTCCTGGTCCCACGCCGTGGAGATCGGAGACGCCCCGGTCCTGGTGGGAGAGAGAATCAATCCCACGGGAAAGCCGAAGATGAAACAGGCGCTCCGGGACGGAAATATAGGCTATATTCTGGAGGAAGGCGTTTCCCAGCAGGAAAAGGGCGTCCACGTGCTGGACGTAAACGTGGGACTGCCGGGAATCGACGAGGCCCAGGTCATGGAGCAGGCGGTCAAAGAGCTGCAGGCGGTGCTGGACCTGCCGCTGCAGATCGACACCTCCGATTTAAAGGCCATGGAACGGGCCATGAGGATCTACAACGGAAAACCCCTGATCAACTCCGTAAACGGCAAGGCGGAGTCCATGGAGGCCGTATTCCCCCTGGTGAAAAAGTACGGGGGCGTGGTGGTGGCCCTGGCCCTGGACGAAGGGGGGATCCCGGAGACGGCGGAGGGAAGGCTGGCGGTGGCGGAGAAGATCTACCGCACAGCGGCCTCCTACGGCATTGAGAAAAAGGACATTCTCATTGACGCCCTCTGCCTGACGGTGAGCTCTGACAGTCAGGGAGCGGTGACCACCCTGGAGACGCTGCGGCGGATCCGGGACGAATTTGGCGGCAGAACCACCCTTGGAGTTTCCAATATCTCCTTCGGCCTGCCTCAGAGAGGGATCATCAATTCCGTGTTTTTTGCCATGGCGCTCCAGAGCGGCCTGTCCGCCGCCATCATCAATCCCAACGCGGAGGGCATGATGAACGCCTACTACGGATACCGGGCCCTTGCGGGGCTGGACGGCCAGTGCGGGGACTATATTGAGCGGTACGGGGCGATGGCCGCCGCGGCCGCCGGAAACGGAGCTGGAAACGGCGGGACGGTGTCTGGCGGAACGCCGGTGGGCGGAAGTCCGGCGGGACGGCCTGGAAGCGGTCCGGGAACGGCAGCCGGGGGCCAGACCGGCGGGATGGCCGGATCGGCGGTGAGCACGGTTCCTGCCAAAACCTTAGGCGAATGCGTGGAAAAGGGAATGCGGGAGCAGGCGGTCCAGGCGGTTCGCGTACTTTTGGAGACGAAGGATCCCTTAGACATCATCCAGGAGGAGATGATCCCGGCCCTGGACCGGGCGGGCGTGCGGTTTGAGGCCGGCACCCTGTATCTGCCCCAGCTTCTCATGTGCGCCGAGGCGGCCAAGGCTGCCTTTGAGCTGATAAAGGATAAAATGCTCTCCTGCGGGGAGACCCAGGAGAAGAAAGGCCGGATCATTCTGGCCACGGTGAAGGGAGACATCCACGACATCGGAAAGAACATTGTGAAGGTCCTCCTGGAAAATTACAGCTACGACGTGATCGACCTGGGAAAGGATGTGCCCCCGGAGACGGTGGTGGAGACTGCGGTCCGGGAAAACATCCGCCTGGTGGGCTTAAGCGCTCTGATGACCACCACCGTTCCCAGCATGGAGGAGACTATCCGCCAGCTGCGGGAAAAGGCGCCCTGGGCGAAGGTGATGGTGGGAGGCGCGGTGCTCACGGAGGATTACGCAAAGACCATCGGAGCCGACTGCTACTGTCGGGACGGCATGGCATCGGTGAAATACGCGGAGAGCCTGTTTGCCTGAGGGAAACCGGCGGAAAACAGGACCGAAAAACGGAAGGAAGGGAAAAATATGTATCGCTGCTGTATGTTTGATCTGGATGGGACTCTTTTGGACACCATCCACGCTCTGGCCTACACCACCAATCTGGTGTTAAAGCGCCTGGGGCTGGGCACGGTGGACGAGGAGCATCTGAAACATTTTGTGGGCGACGGCTACCGGACCCAGATGGAGCGCTGCCTAAAATACGCCGGGGATCCGGAGCTGACCCGTTATGAGGAATCCCTGCCTATTTATATGGAAGAATTCGCGAAACACTGCCTGTATGAGGTGAAACCCTATCCCGGCATTCTGGAAATGACAGAGTTTTTAAAGAGCAGGGGCGTAAAGCTGGCTGTCCTTTCCAATAAGCCCCATGCCAGGACGGTGGAAAACATCGAGACCATTTTTGGGAAAGGCTATTTTGACGCCATCGCCGGAGAGCGGGAGGGCGTGCCGAAGAAACCGGATCCGAGAGGCGTTTTCGTGCTGGCTGAGGAGCTGAATGTCCCGCTTTCTGACTGCCTGTACTTCGGAGATACGAATACGGATATGCAGACAGGCAGGAACGCGGGGGTGGACACCGCCGGCGTGCTCTGGGGATTCCGGGGCCGGGAGGAGCTGGAGGCATTTGGGCCGAAGTATCTCCTGGAACATCCGCTGGAGGTGAAACGCATATTCGGAGAGAGAGAATGAGAATACAGAGAAAAACGGCGGTCAGGGCGTTTGCCTGTGCCCTGGCCCTATTTGCGGCCCTGTGGCTGTCCGGCTGTGATAACGGTGCGGAGGGATGGAGGGAGGACGGCCGCCTGCGGGTGGTCACCACCATTTTCCCCTATTACGATTTCGTCCGCCAGGTGGCCGGAGACCGGATTGATCTGCGGCTGGCAGTGCCCGCGGGGATGGACAGCCATTCCTTTGAGCCGACGCCGGCGGATATGCGCCTGATTCAGGAGGCAGACCTGCTGATCGCAAACGGCGGGGAGATGGAGCACTGGCTCCACGAGGTGCTGGACGCTCTGGAGGCTCCGGAGCTTAAAACCGTGACCATGATGAACTACGTGCAGACCTTTGAGGAGGTCCATGTGGAGGGAATGGAGGACGCGGCTCACGACCATCACCACCACGTGGATTCCCTGGGGGACGACGGCCATCAGGAGGACATCGAGTACGATGAGCACATCTGGACCTCCCCGAAAAACGCCATGGTGATCGTGGAGGAGATCGCGAAAACCCTGGCGGCGGCGGACCCGGAGGGGGCTTCCTTTTACCGGGAAAACGCCGATGCCTATCTGGAGCAGCTGCAGGCCCTGGACGGGGAGTTTGAGCAGGTGGCGGCGGATGAGAAACGGAATATGATCATCATTGGAGGGAAATTTCCCTTCCGCTACCTGGCGGAGGCTTACGGCTTTGAGTACCGGGCGGCCTTTTCCGGGTGCAGTACCGACACGGAGCCCAGCGCGAAGACCATCGCCTATCTGATTGATAAGGTGGAGGAATTCCGGATTCCGGTGGTGTACTACCTGGAGCTTTCCAGCCCCAGGGTGGCGGAGATCATCGGGGAGGAGACGGGGGCAAAACCGCTGCTCCTCCACTCCTGTCACAATGTGACCAGGGCGGAGTTAGACTCCGGAATCACTTATCTGGAGCTTATGGAACAGAATGTTGAGAATCTGAGAAAAGGACTGGACGAATGAAACAGCCATTAATTGAGTGCTCAGGGGCCGGCTTTGGGTACGAGAATTTTGACGTGGTGACGGATGTGACCATGGAAATCCTGCCTGGCGACTACATCGGCGTCGTCGGGGAAAACGGAGCCGGAAAGAGCACGTTCATCAAAGGCCTTCTGGGCCTTTTAAAGCCCACCAGCGGAGAGATCCGGATGGCGGAGGATTTGAAGAAAACGGGAATCGGCTATCTGCCCCAGCAGACGGCGGCGCAGAAGGATTTCCCGGCCACCGTGTGGGAGGTGGTGCTGTCCGGCACCTTAAGCCGGGCGGGCTACCGGCCTTTTTACTCCAGGGAGGAGAAACGGCTGGCGGAGTTAAATATGGAGCGTCTGGGCATCTGTGACCTGCGCAGGAAATGCTACCGGGATCTGTCCGGCGGTCAGAAACAGCGGGTGCTTATCGCCAGAGCGCTGTGCGCCACGGAGCGCCTGCTGATTCTGGATGAGCCGATCACCGGCCTGGACCCGTCGGCGGCCCAGGAATTTTACCAGGTGGTCCGGCGGCTGAACAGAGAGCAGGGAGTGGCGATCCTCATGGTATCCCACGACATACAGAACATGGTCCTCCAGGCCAAAAAGATCCTTCATTTAAAACAGAAGGTTTTATTTTACGGCAGCGTGGAGGAATACCGGAAAAGCCCGCTGGGCCGTCAGTTTTTAGGAGGTGGAGAGGAATGAGTCTGATAAGGGAAATGCTTTCCTATCCGTTTCTGGTGCGGGCCCTGGTGGGGGGAATCCTGGTTTCTCTGTGCGCCGCCCTTCTGGGGGTGAGCCTGGTGCTGAAACGGTATTCTATGATCGGGGATGGCCTGTCCCACGTGTCCTTCGGGGCCCTTTCCATCGCCATCGCCTTTGGCTGGTCGCCTCTTAAGGTGTCCATTCCGGTGGTGGTGGTAGCCGCGTTCTTGCTTTTGCGGATCACGGAAAACGGAAAGATCAAAAGCGACGCGGCCATCGCGGTAATTTCCGCCAGCGCCCTGGCGGTGGGCATCACGGTGACAGCTCTGACTACCGGTATGACCACGGATGTGAGCAGCTATATGTTCGGCAGCATCCTGGCCATGAGCCGGGAAGACGTGGCTTTGGCAGCGGTGCTGTCAGTGGTGGTGCTGTTTTTGTTTATTTTCTTTTATCACAAGGTGTTTGCGGTGACCTTCGATGAAAATTTTGCCCGCGCCACGGGAGTGAAGGTGTCCTGGTACCACATTTTGTTCGCGGTGCTCACTGCGGTCACCATTGTGCTGGGAATGCGGATGATGGGAGCTATGCTGATTTCCAGCCTGATCATTTTCCCGGCGCTGACGGCTATGCGGCTGTTTAAGAGCTTTCGGGGAGTGATGGCAGCGGCGGGAGTGATTTCCGTGGTCTGTTTCTGCGCCGGAATGGTGATTTCCTACCGGGTATCTACGCCGGCGGGGGCCAGCGTGGTTCTGGTAAATCTGGCGGCATTTTTGGTCTGCACGGCCATTCAGGCGGTGCGTGGGAGGTAACATATGAAACATTGGAGACGAGAAAAGAAGGGGCTGTTTGTATCCCCATGGCAGAATCATTTGTCCCAGACCCAATTTATTGCTTATGGATTCTTCGCGGTAATCCTCATAGGAGCGCTGCTTTTGACTCTGCCCTTTGCCAGCCGGGACGGGCAGAGCATCGGTTTCTTAAATGCCCTGTTTACGGCTACCAGTGCCACCTGCGTGACGGGGCTGGTGGTGGCGGATACCTGGACGCAGTGGACGCTGTTTGGCCAGATCGTGATTATCTGCCTGATTCAGATCGGAGGCCTGGGCTTTATCACCATCGGTGTGGGCCTGTCCATTATCCTGAGGCGGAAGATCGGGCTGAGAGAGAGGGGACTGCTCCAGGAGAGCGTGAACACGCTGCAGATCGGAGGCGTAGTCCGGCTTGCCAGGAAAATTTTTATCGGAACCTTCCTCTTAGAGGGGACCGGGGCGTTTTTGCTGGCGCTGCGGTTTGTGCCTCAGTACGGACTGCTGCGGGGAGTGTATTACGGCGTATTCCACTCCATTTCCGCGTTCTGCAACGCAGGATTTGACCTGATGGGATTTCAGGATCCCTACTGTTCTCTTGTAAATTACTATGATGACTGGCTGGTGAACCTGGTGATCATGTCCCTCATCGTTATCGGCGGCATCGGTTTCATCGTTTGGGATGACCTAAGCCGCCACCGTCTACACTTCCGGAAATATATGCTGCATACGAAGATCGTGCTGCTGACCACGGCGGTGCTGATCTTTGGCGGGGCGCTCCTGTTCTACCTGATCGAGAGGGACGGGGTGTTGGAAGGAATGAGCGTGAAGGGCAGTATCTTGTCCTCCCTGTTCGCGTCGGTGACGGCGAGGACGGCGGGCTTTAACACTGTGGATGTGGCAGCTATGACAGACGGCAGCAAGTTCCTCACCATTCTGCTCATGTTCATCGGCGGCAGCCCCGGCTCCACTGCGGGCGGAGTTAAGACCACCACGATCATTGTGCTTCTGCTGTGCGTCCTTTCCAATGTGCGCCGGGAGAGCGGGCTGAATGTGTTCGGCCGCCGGATTGAGGATGATACCATCAAGCAGGCCAGCGCCATCATGATGACCAACCTGGTGCTCTGCCTGGGAGTCAGTCTGGTGATCATGGGGATTCAGCCGGAGTTTGTGATGTCGGACGTGCTGTTTGAGACATTTTCTGCCATCGGCACCGTAGGAATCAGTACGGGAATCACCAGGGAGCTGCTGCCCCTTTCAAAGGTTCTTATTATTCTGCTTATGTACAGCGGCCGCATCGGCAGCCTGAGTTTCGCCCTGGCATTTACCCAGCAGAAACGCATTCCGCCGGTGAAACTGCCTGTGGGACGGATTTCCATCGGATAATCGAATAGGAGGAGGAAAACGAGATGAAATCAATTTTGATCATTGGTATGGGACGGTTTGGGCGTCATCTTTGCATGAACTTGTCAAAACGGGGAAATCAGATTATGATAGTAGACGTAAAGGAGGAAAACCTGGAGGGAATGCTTCCCTACGTGGTCAGTGCCAAGATCGGCGACTGTACCAACGAGGAGGTGTTAAAGAGCCTGGGGATTTCCAACTTTGACGTGTGCTTTGTCTGTATCGGCACCAATTTCCAGAGCAGCCTGGAGATCACCAGCCTGATCAAGGAAATGGGGGCCAGGCACGTGGTGAGCAAGGCCACCAGGGATATTCACGCGAAGTTCCTGCTGAGGAATGGAGCGGATGAGGTGATTTACCCCGACCGGGATGTAGCGGAACGGCTTGCAGTCCGTTTTTCCGCCAATCATGTGTTTGACTATATTGAGCTGGCAGACGGCTACGCGATTTACGAGATCCTCCCCTTAGATGAGTGGCTCAACAAGACATTGATCGAGCTGGATATGCGAAACCGCTATCACATCAATGTCATCGGGATGAAGGAAAATGGGAAGGTGGCTCTCATGCCGGCGGCCACCCACCGGATTCAGCCCAATGAGCATCTGATCATCGTCGGGAGACAGGACGACGTAGGTATTCTGCTGAAAAGGCTGTAGAAAAGGAGGAAACTGCTGTGACAAAAATTGATATTATTTCCGGCTTTCTTGGGGCCGGAAAGACCACATTTATTAAAAAGCTGCTGGAGGAGGCCATCGCCGGAGAGCAGGTGGTTCTCATTGAGAATGAGTTCGGCGAGATCGGCATTGACGGAGGATTTTTAAAGGATTCCGGCATCGAGATCCGGGAGATGAACTCCGGGTGCATCTGCTGCTCTCTGGTAGGCGATTTTGGAAAGTCCCTGGAGGAGGTGCTCACCAAGTACCAGCCGGACCGCGTGATCATCGAGCCCTCCGGCGTGGGCAAGCTCTCTGACGTGATGAAGGCGGTGCGGGACGTGGCCGCGAATCTGGAGGTAGCTCTCAACAGCGCCGTCACCGTGGTGGACGCGTCCAAGTGCAAGATGTACATGAAGAATTTCGGCGAATTTTTCAATAACCAGGTGGCCTATGCGGGAACCATCATTTTGAGCCGCACCGATGTGGCGGACGCGAAAAAGGTGGACGCCGCGGTAAAGATGCTGCGGGAGGCTAATCCGAAGGCGGTCATCGTGACCACTCCTGTCAGCCAGCTCACCGGCAGCCAGCTTTTAGAGATCATTGAGAAACCGGATACCATGGAGGAGGAGCTGATGAAGGAGGCTCTGGAGGCCTTCGAGGAGAGCCATCACCACCATGAGCACGGAGAGAGCTGCGGTTGTGGCCATGAGCATCACGACCATGACCATGATCATGAGCACCACCATGAGCACGGAGAGAGCTGCGAGCACGGCCACGACCATCATGACCATGACCACGATCATCACCATGAGCATGGGGAGAGCTGCGAGCACGGCCATGACCATCATGACCACGACCACGATCATCACCATGAGCATGGGGAGAGCTGCGGCTGCGGCCATGATCACCACGAGCACGGCCATGACCACGACCACCACCATGAGCACGGGGACAGCTGCGGCTGCGGTCACGACCATCATCACCATCACGCGGACGAGGTATTCTCCAGCTGGGGAATGGAAAATGTCCCGGCTATGGACAGGAAGGAGCTGGAGGCGATCCTGGACGAGCTGGCTTACGGCGCGGACTTCGGCGATGTGCTCCGGGCAAAGGGAATGCTGCCCTCCGCGGACGGAGAGTGGCTGTACTTTGATCTGGTGCCGGAGGAGTATGAGATCCGCACCGGAGCGCCCACTTACACCGGAAAGGTGTGCGTGATCGGGGCAAACTTAAAGGAAACAGAGTTAGAGAACGTATTCGGCAGGAGTTAAAGAATTATGGGACCGATGATAGATGACGATATTATGCCCGTATTTCTGATCAACGGGTTTCTGGAAGCGGGAAAGACCGCGTTTCTCACCTTTACCATGGGGCAGGAGTACTTCCAGACGGAGGGGAAAACCCTGCTCATCGTGTGCGAGGAAGGAGATACGGAGTACGATGAGGAGCTTTTGAAGGACACCAGGACGGCGGTGGTCTATATGGACGATATGTCCCAGATGACGCCAGAGCGGCTGACGGAGCTGGAACTGCTCTACAATCCGGAGCGGGTGCTCATCGAGTGGAACGGGATGTGGAACCAGGACGAGATGAAAATCCCGGAGGACTGGACCATTTACCAGCAGATCACCATTGTGGACGGATCCACCATTGATCTGTATCTGAAAAATATGAAACCGCTGTTTGGCGCCATGCTCCGCAACACGGAGCTGGTGATCGTAAACCGTTGCGACGGGATCACTGAGGAGCAGCTGGGCGTGTACCGCCGCACCTTAAAGGCTATGGGGCGCCAGGCGGACATCGTGTTTGAGACCTCTGAGGGAGAGGTGGAGCCGGAGATCACGGAGGAGGATCTGCCCTATGATATGAAGGCGGATGTGATCCGGATTGCCCCGGAGGATTACGGAATCTGGTACATCGACTGTATGGATAAGCCGGAGCGGTATGTGGGCCGGGTAGTGGAATTCACCGCCATGGTGATGAAATCCCAGGAGTTCCCCAAAAACTACTTCGTGCCGGGCCGCATGGCCATGACCTGCTGCGAGGCGGATATGGCCTTTCTCGGATTCATCTGCAAGGCCAGAGAGGCCAGGCTGCTGGAAAACCGCCAGTGGGTAAAGGTGCGGGCCAAGGTGGCGCTGGAATACTGGAAGGACTACGGCGGAGAGGGCCCGGTGCTGTACGCGGAGTCTGTGACGCCGGATCAGGAGATCAAAGACGTGGTGCAGTTCTAAAGAAACGCCGCCGGGAATAAGAAAATAAGAGACGGACAGGCAGTGTGCAATGCTTTCGGGCGGCGCGTGCTGCCTGTTTTCTGTCATTTCTTACCAGTATCATACAGGA
The DNA here is from genome assembly GCF_002160755.1 of Lachnoclostridium sp. An14. GTDB lineage: Bacteria > Bacillota > Clostridia > Lachnospirales > Lachnospiraceae > Lachnoclostridium_A. Next base: position 46,626 of record NZ_NFLE01000002.1, on the reverse strand, counting down.
AACGAAAGGATTTGTCAATAGAAAATAGAACATATGTTCTGAAAATATAGAGATTGCAAAAAAAGCCGCCGGACGCCATCTCCCGGCGGCGGAGTCCCATATTAAGCCATCAGCTCCGAAACAGAAGGATAGGAAAGGCTTTCATCGCAGTCCAAATCGGCGAGGCAGAGGCGGAAAATAGCCTGTCCCGCCTCCGGAGAGACTTTGGCGGGAAAGCTGCGCAGTTTTGCCTGCATCATCACCTGGGGCAGGGTAAGACTGCGGTCCTCCATGAGGGCCTGTTTTAGAACCAGGTAGAAAAACATGACGGTTTTGGGATCCGATTTGGGGCAAAGCTCCTTTAAAATCCGGGAAACAGCCTCCCGCTGGGGTTCCCCGTAGGGAAACATCTGGGCCGCGTAGGCGTCATCCAGCTCCTTCTGTTCCTTCGCTGAGTAAAAATTAAAACCAAATATATTTATCATAACGCTGACTCCCTTTCAAAATGTAGGATACCTGGGTTAAAAGGGGAAACTCCCACGCAGGCCCGCCCGCGGAAGGCAAAACGCAGGGAGATCCCGTATCAGGAGGGCAAACTGCCCTTTCCTCCTACGCTAAAGTGTAGCATAAAATTCCCGTATTTGACAGAAGAAATTTCCAGGGAGTATAATACACTCCAGGAAAGAGAGGTCCAACATGATATATAAATGTACGAATCCCCTCTGCGGGACCATAATAGAGCTTGAGGAAGACGGGGCGGCGGCCCAGACGCAGCCGTTGGAAAAACCGCGAAAAAGGGGCGGTACGGCAAAAAATGCCACAGGAAAAGACGGGGCATTTTCCCGCTGCCCGGACTGCGGCCAGGAGCTGCGGACCGCGGGGGAGGAGGAGCTTACCGGGGCGGAGTGGTCTGAGCTGGGGGGCTATTGGATGCGCCGCAGAGACCGCGAGGAGCGGGCCCTGTACTGTTACCGGAGGGCAGCGGCCCAGGGCGATCCCTGGGGGATCTGCAACCTGGGCTGGTGCATGGAGGCGGGCATCGGTACAGAGGCCGATCCGAAACAGGCGGTTTGGCTGTATGAACAGGCGGCGGAGCTGGGCTACGTTCCCGCGATCTGCAATCTGGGCGTCTGCTACCGGGAAGGAACCGGCGTGCCGCGGGACATTGACCGGGCGATCGAGTACCTGTCCGACGCGGCGGAATGCGGGTTTCCCAGGGCACAGATCCTCTTGGCCTACTGCTACGAGGAAGGGGATGGGGTAGAGGAGGACGGAAACGAGGCCTTCCGGCTGATGCAGGCGGCTGCCTGGCAGTGCCATCCCGACGCCCAGAGAGAGCTGGGGCGGTATTACGAGTATGGGATCGGCGTGGAAAAGGACGACGAGACCGCCGTTTCCTGGTATAAGAAATCTGCCAGCCAGGGCAACGCGTCGGCCCAGTGCAATCTGGGGTTCTGTTATGAGGATGGAATCGGCGTGGAAAAGGATCTGGAACAGGCGCTGAAGTTTTACCGTCAGGCGGCGGAAGGCGGGAGCTGCCGGGCAATGACCAACCTGTACTCCGTCCTCTACCGCGACTGCAGCCATAAGGTGCGAAAGGAGGCCCTGGAGTATCTCACCAAGGCGGCGGACATGGGGTACGCTCCGGCGCAGTGGAGGCTGGGATGTTATTTTTACTACCGGGACGATCCCAACGGGGAGGCGGCAGAGCGGGCGGTGGAGCTGTTCCGGAAAGCGGCGGCCCAGGAGGATCCGGCAGGCTGCTATTATCTGGGGCGGGCGTACTGGGATGGGAAGGGCGTGGATATGGATATGGAACAGTCCTTCCGCTGGTTTTTAAAGTCCGGGGAGATGGGAGACCGGGACGCCCAGTTTTACCTGGGCATGATCTATGAGCACGGCTACGGCAGGGACGCGGATCTGCCGGAGGCGGTGAAATGGTACACGCTGGCCTCCGACGGCGGGGACGAGACCTCCATGGTAAATCTGGGGCTGCTCTACCGCTGGGGCGGCCGGGGGCTGGAGAGAAATTATGAGCAGGCGGCCCGCTATTTCTGCATGGCGGCCAAGCGGGGAAACGGGCGGGCGGCGAACGCCTTGGGAAATCTCTACGAGAAAGGCCTGGGAGTGGAACAGGACGACGACCGCGCCTTCGCCTGTTTCAAACAGGCGGCGGAGGCCGGAAATTTAAGCGGCCTCCACAACATGGGAGTGTTTTACGAGCGGGGCCGCAGCGTGAAACAGGATTGGAAAAAGGCGGTGGAATGCTACCGGAAGGTGGCCAAAGAAGGCCGGACAGACGGGATGACCAGCCTGGGTTTCTGCCTTTCAGAAGGGATCGGCTGCCGCCGCAATCCCGCTGCCGCCAGGAAATGGCTGAAACGAGCCGCGGACAATGGCGGCCCCCGGGCCTGTGCCCTGCTGGCGGATCTTCTGGAGACGGGAAAGGGCGGGGACGCGGATCCCAAGGAGGCGTTTCGCCTGATGAAATGGGCGGCAGAGCAGCGCTATCCCTACGCCCAGGAGCGTCTGGCGGTTTTTTATGAAAACGGCACCGGGGGGAAGGAGAGCCTGACGAAGGCGTTTTTCTGGCATAAAAAGGCAGCGGAGGAGGGCTACCCCTATGCCATGCCCAACCTGGCCTGGGCCTATCAGTTCGGGCTGGGGACGAAACGGCAGCCGGAGGAGGCTGTCCGCTGGTACAGCCGGGCGATCGAGGAGGAGGAAACCTTGCAGGTGTACGGGTATCTGGGAGAGCTCTACGAGGCCGGGGAAGGCACGGACATGGACAGGGAAAAAGCCCTGGATCTGTACCGCGCGGGAGCGGAGCAGGAGGACGGAGTGGCCAGTCTGCGGCTGGGCCTGCGCTACGAGACAGGAGACGGGGTGAGAAGGAACCTGGAAAAAGCCCTGGCGCTCTACCGTCAAGCGGGAGGAGCCGGTTTCGCGGCTCTGGGACGCTGTTTCCGACTGGGAATCGGGGTGGAAAAGGATGAAAAGGCAGCGGCGGCCTGGTACGAAAAAGACGGGGCGGCCGGCGGCCGCACGGGAATGCTGTGGCTGGCCTGGATGTACATAAAGGGCGCCGGCGTGAGAAAAAACCGCTCCAAAGGGGAAAGACTCTGCCGCCAGGCGGTGGAGATGAACCGGAAGGAGGAGGGGGACTGCCTTCGCCGGATGGCCGTTTTCCGGGAGGAGCTTAAAACGGTGCTCCTGGATCTGGAGCGGGAGACGACGGACGAGGAGCTGAGACAGAAACTGAAATCCCTGCGCCTCCGGCTGCAAAAAGTGGGAATGGGAAAACGATAGAAAAAAGCCTGAATATAAGGGGCCGGCGATGAGGATTTCGCCGGCCCTTAGCCATAGTCTGACAGGCTGGAAGAATCTAGGAGGACATGGGAGGCACCGGTACCGGCCGTCTCCGGTCAAAGACATTTTCCACGTCCATCAGGTCGTCCAGATAGGTTTTTGTGGGGTTGGACTCCGGAAGGTCATAATACATCCGGTAGCCGTCTAAGTTTCTGCGTCCTTGGCGCATATGGTCTTCGCCGATCTGCACCCAGTACTGCCTGGAATCCACGTTGCAGAAGTAGCGGAATCCCTTTTCGTGGAGGTAGGCGAACCGCTCATTCTCCATGGTGTAGGGGTGCCAGTCCCCGATTTCCGCGCCGAAGGGATAGAGGATGATGTCCGTGGGGCCGATGAGGCTTTCCACCTGGGACTCCCATTTGTCCGTGTCCGCCACGAATTCCTCGTAGGGGATGGAGCCCAGATCCCGGTGGCCCCAGCTGTGGCTGGCCAGCTCCCAGCCGTTGTCCCGCAGGCACTGGGCCAGCTGGCGTACCGTTTCCCTGTCCTGCTCCAGATTGGGATTGACGCCCTCGTAGGCGGCGTCGGTGCGGTAGCCCATGACCCCGTTGTAGCCGGTGAAGGCGATGATGGCCCGGGCGCCCTTGTAGGAAAAGTCTGGATGGGCCTGGATAAAGTCCTCCAGCAGGGGGATCAGGTCAAAGGAGCCGGTGACGGTGGTGCCGTCCTCCAAATCCATCTGGCAGGTGGGTTTTCCGTCTTCGCCGATGACCAGGCGGCTGGCAAAGCCGTCCCCTTCCATATATTCATAGTAGCAGACGTCGTCCTGGGACATGACGAAGGGCTTTTTCCCCTCCGGCAGCATAATGTCCCCGGGGACGAATTTCACATTTCCATTCTCGTCCGTCACCTCATGGGCCACATCGTGGATGCGCACCAGCACGTAGTCCCTCTCGTACATGGACTGGAGGATTTTTAAAAATTCCTCCCGGGTGGTCATCATCTGGTTGTAGCCGTTCTGCATGGGATCTCCGTCAAAAGCCTTGTCCGTGTCCATGACCAGGGTGTGGAAGAACACATGGGTGACCTCGGAGGGGTTGGCCCGCACCAGGGTGGATTTGGCGGCCTCGTAGCGGGAGATAGCCTCCGCGGCTTTCGGGTCGGAGGCGTACTGGCTCTGGGAGACCAGCTGGATGGCGCCATCGTAGTCGTAGCCCATGGCCAGAAGGTCCGCCTCATAGATCAGGGCGTCTGCCCCGGTGAGGGGGCTTTCCGTGGCGGGGACGGAAGGATTGTCAAAGGGGGAAATGACGCCGGTTTCCCGTTCGCTGCCCTCCGCGCCGCCGGTTTCCTCTGCCAGGCCTGGGCCGTGTTCCCCGTCTGTGCCGTCTGCGCCCGCCAGAAGAAGGCCATCCGGGCCATGTTCCGCGGACGGTTCATTCTCCCCGGCTCCGGCGGTCCCGGAAACGGCGGGGGTGCAGTAGTAATTTATAAAGTCGTTGACCAGATAAATGCTCCCGCCGATGATGAAGGCGGTGAGAAAGATTACGGCTAAAGTGGGGCCGTATCCCGAAAATTTTCGCAAGGCTCTGCGGCAGGACCGCAGCCGGTAATCTTTTTTACTCATATTTTACAAAGCTCTCCATAAAAAAATAAGGGCGTTTAGCGCCTGAGACCAGTATAACATAAATGAAATGAGATGTCACAGAACAGAGCCACTTTTTTTCTTACATTTTTTGGAAGTTGGCAGATATACTTGTAATAGAGAAAACAGACGGGAGAAAGTATGAAACGGATACTGGCAATCGCAGTGACACTGGTATTTTCGCTGACCGCGGCCTTTCCCGCGGCGGCGGCCCGGCCGGAGCTTGAGATCGGGGGAGAGAGGGCTGTGGCGGCAGCCGCGGCCGCGGAGGCCGGCCCGGCGGTATCCGCCCCCAGCGTGGTTTTGATGGAGGCGTCCACAGGACAGGTCATTTATGAAAAGGACGCGGATACTCAGAGGAGCCCGGCCAGCATTACGAAGATCATGACCCTGATCCTCATTTTTGACGCCCTGGAATCGGGGAAAATTTCCATGGAGGATGAGGTGGTGACCAGCGCCTACGCAAAGTCCATGGGAGGCTCCCAGGTCTTTTTGGAGGAAGGGGAGAAACAGACGGTGGAAACCATGATCAAATGTATCGTCATCGCCTCTGGAAATGACGCTTCCGTGGCCATGGCGGAGTACATCGCCGGGAGTGAGCAGGAGTTTGTGCGCATGATGAACGAGCGGGCGGCGGGGCTGGGGATGACCGGCACCCATTTTGTGGACTGCTGCGGCCTGACAGAGGACCCGGCTCACGTGACCACCGCTCGGGACATTGCCCTCATGTCCAGAGAGCTCATAAACCGCTACCCGAAGATCCACGACTATTCCACCATCTGGATGGACACCATCACCCACGTCACCAAGCAGGGCTCGAAGGAATTTGGCCTGTCAAACACCAACAAGCTTTTAAAAATGGCCACCAATTTCCAGGTGACCGGCTTAAAGACCGGCTCCACCTCCATCGCCAAATACTGTTTATCCGCCACGGCGGAAAAGGACGGGGTGCGGCTCATCGCCTCCATCATGGCGGCCCCGGACTACAAAGCCCGGTTCGCGGACGCGGTGAGCCTGTTAAACTACGGCTATGCCAACTGCCGCCTTTACGAGGATCCGGAGGGACTTCCCCTGCCGGAGCTGGAGGTGGTAAATGGCGTGGAGGACCGGGTGCCCCTGATGTATTCCGGGGTATTTTCCTATCTGGGCATGAACGGGGAGGATTTCAGCCAGGTGGAGCGGGAGCTGATTCTGGAGGAAACCTTGCAGGCGCCGATGGAACAGGGGGCAAAGGCAGGAATTCTTCGATACAGCTTAAATGGCCAGGTCCTGGGAGAGCTTCCGGTGGTGACCGCCGCCGCGGTGGAGCGGGCCGGTTTCCTGGACTGCTTGAGGGGGGCGTTTTGGATGTTTCTGCCAGGGGCTGGCGGAGCCTGACGGGTTCGAGGCGGTTTCAGGGATGTTCCGGCCATAAATCCGGTTGTGCGGCCCGTGGATTTATAGTATACTGGAGCTGCTGGCAGCGAGAGCTGTGAAAATATAGGATAGGACAAAGGAGACTGATACAATGGATAGAATGGTTGGGACCGTTTCCAGAGGCGTCAGAGCGCCGATCATCCGTGAGGGGGACGATCTGGCGAAGATCGTGGTGGATTCCGTGCTGGCGGCTGCGGAGTCTGAGCATTTTGAGATCCGGGATAAGGATGTGCTGGCGGTGACGGAGGCTGTGGTGGCCAGAGCCCAGGGCAACTATGCCAGCGTGGAGGCGATTGCCAAGGATGTGAAGGCGAAATTCGGAGATGACACGGTGGGAGTGATTTTCCCCATTCTCAGCCGCAACCGCTTTGCCATCTGCTTAAAGGGCATTGCCATGGGATGCCGGAAGATCGTGCTGATGCTCAGCTACCCGTCCGACGAGGTGGGAAACCATCTGATCGACATGGATCTGCTGGACGAAAAGAATGTCAACCCCTGGAGCGACGTCCTCACGGAGGAAAAGTACCGGGAGCTGTTTGGCTGGAAAAAACACTATTTCACCGGAGTGGACTACGTGGAATATTATAAGGAGCTGATCCAGAACGCGGGGGCCGAGGTGGAGATCGTGTTTGCCAACAATCCGAAGGCCATTCTCTCCTACACGGACAGCGTGTTAAACTGCGACATCCATACCAGACAGCGCACCAAGCGGATCCTGTTAGCGAACGGGGCGAAGAAGGTCTACTCCCTGGACGACATCATGACCGCCAGTGTGGACGGCAGCGGCTACAACGACCGCTACGGCCTCTTAGGCTCCAATAAGGCCACGGAAGACACCGTAAAGCTGTTCCCCATCCACTGCCAGGAGATGGTGGATCAGATCCATGCCATGATGGAGGAGAGAACGGGAAAGAACGTGGAAGTGATGATCTACGGCGACGGGGCCTTTAAGGATCCCATGGGAAAGATCTGGGAGCTGGCGGACCCGGTGGTTTCCCCGGCCTACACCAAGGGCCTGGAGGGAACGCCCAACGAGGTGAAACTGAAATACCTGGCGGACAACGATTTTGCCAACCTGTCCGGAGAGGAGCTACAGGCGGCCATTAAGGAATACATCCACGAGAAGGATGAGAAGGCGGCCAGCCTGGTGGGCACCATGGTGACCCAGGGAACCACCCCCAGAAGGCTCACGGACCTGATCGGCTCCCTGGCGGATCTGACCAGCGGCAGCGGAGATAAGGGAACGCCTATTATTTATATTCAGGGGTATTTTGATAATTATACGAAGTAAGAGTTGAGAAAGAGAGAGGACGCAGGGGCCGCGGGATGTGGGGCGGGGGCTGCGTCCTTTTTGCGTTATGGGAAACGGTGTTTCCGGTGGTAGGAAAGCCTTTGGCGAAGGTGCGCGGTAAGTTGCACATTATAGATTTCTGTATTTCAGAAGGATTACAGGGAGAAAAGCAGGCATAGGAATCCATTCGTTTTTGCCGCTCCAGGCAGCAGAAACATTTGAGGAGAGTTCCATGCCTGCTTTTCTTTCTTTTAGTGAGAGAGCTGTACTTTATTTCGCCTTCTCAGCAAACTCCACCGTCACCAGCTCCTCATAGGGAACCCGCTCCTTCAGTTCCCCGGCCTCCTCCAGGATGTTTAAAAGGAGGTCAAAGCTCTCCTCCGTGAAGATGGTGTCCTCCTTCCAGGTGTCCTGTTCCTTGTAGCGGTTTACGATGGTGGCCAGAGTGGAAACGTCTGTCTCCGGGAACTGGGGGGAGATGGTCTCGGCGATTTCCTCGGCGGAGTGGGAGTTGACGTACTCCAGGCCCTTCTGGATGGCGTTGGTAAACTGCTGGATCACGTCCGGGTGCTCCTCCATATAAGTTTTTTTGGCGGAGTAGGCGGTGTAGGGCACGTAGCCGGAATCCACCCCCAGGGAGGCGACCACGTAGCCCTGGCCTTCCTGCTCCAGGGCGGTGGCGAAGGGCTCAAACTCCACGGTGTAGTCGGCCCCGCTGCCGGGAAAGGCGGCGGCGGTCAGGCCGAAACTGATGCTCTGGTCGATGGAGAGGTCGGTTTTCGGGTCGATGCCGTTTTTCTTTAAAATGTACTCAAAGACCATCTGCGGCATACCGCCGGGCCGCCCGGCCATAAGGAACATTTTTTCCATACGCTCCAGGGTCTGACGAGAGGCGGTGATCCGGTAGGGGCGGCGATGGTTTCCCGTCTCCTCTGTCAGCCGGAGCTTTTGGAGGATTTCCATAAAGGGCAGCAGTTTTTTCCGGTATATGGGGATTCCCATGGCGTTTAAACCGGCGGTGAGGGCGCGGACGGAGGTGAAACCGGTGCCGTTTGTTTCCAGGAGGCGGATGACTGCTATGAGAATAGAACGTTTGGAGGCAGAAGGATCAGGGAAAATGACGGATCCCCGGCCGGGACGATCTGCCGCCAGGAGGCCTGGTGGGATCGCTGTGCCGGAACCTTCGGCCGGATCGTCCTCTGTTTGGAAATCCCCCTGTTGCACCCCCTCCACGGGAAATTCCAGAAGGCCCGGTCTGTCCGCTCCTCTTTCATCACATTTCTCCAACCCGTCCAGCCAATGTCTCAGATAAATCTCCACATTCCCATCCCGGTCCACCACCATTTTTTCCACCAGCATTTCCACGTCCGTCCTGGTCAGCTCCCTCTTTTTAAGAATTTCGTCCAGAACCGTCAGGGCCGTCCGCCGTCCGCGGGCCTGCGCCGTTTCCGGGGGCGGGGAAACCTCCTCCAGGTTCGCCAGCTGCCGCTCCATGGCGGAAATGGCCGCCGTCTTTTCTTCCTGCAGGACCTGGTAGGACTGGGCGATCAGTTCGCTGCCCCTGGGATGTTCGGCCAGCTCCCGCACCTTTTGGGCGATCAGGGTTTTCAGCTCCCGTTTGGCCTGTTCCAGCTGGTTTTCCAGCCGTTTCCGGCTGTCACGGAGAGAATAGGAGACCTCGTTTGATTCCGGTAGATCCAGGCTTTGAAGGGCGTTTTTTCGCAGGCGCCGCCAGAGGGAGAGGTAGAAAAACAGGGACTTTGTCAGAATTTCTTCCGTCACCAGATGGGAGTGGGGACAGAACCGTTTTCCTTTTTTATTGTAGGTGCCGCAGACGTAGTATTTGGGGCGGCCGGGGCGGCTGACGGCGGTCATGCGGAGGCCGCAGTCTTTACAGAACAGGCAGCCGGAAAACAGGTTGACGTGAGTTCTCTGCCCGCGGTAGCGGTTGTGGCTGCGGCTTTCCTTCACCTCCAGCAGCAGGCGCCAGGCATCGTCGTCAAAGATCTTTGGATGGTGGTCTGGGAACACGTACTGCTGGTCTTTGGGGACCTTCCTGTCCTTCCCGTTGATGGTGACCCGCTCCCGCTTGTGGGTGCGGAGCACGCCGTTGTGAAAATCGTTGAACAGGGTGTCTTTGACCATAGAGTACGTCCACTGGCGGGCCGCGGGCCGGCCGCAGGGCAGTCCCAGGGCCTGGCGCCGCTCCTGCCGCAGCGTGGAGGGAGTGGGGACGCCCCGTTCTGTCAGCAGTTCCGCCACCTTCCGGATGCCGTTTCCCTCCAGATACAGCTCTTTTTCCAGGTTTAAGATGGCGGCGGCCTCCTGGTCGATGAGAAGAAGGGAGGGCTGGAGGGGATGTCTGGTGTAGCCGAAGGGCGGCTTGGTTTTTAGCGTCCCGTTTTCCTGTTCCATCCTTTTTATCCGCCGCACCTTTCGGCTGGTACTTTTTACGTACCGCTCATTGTCCCAGGTCTTGATGCCGATCATGTCGTCGTCGCAGCGGAGAGAGTCGTAGCCGTCGTCAATCAGAATCACCCGCTTGCCCAGCTCCTCCATTTCCTCCAGAAAGAGCAGCACCTTGGCGTTGTGCCGTCCGATCCGGGAGAGATCCTTGGCCACGATTACGCCGATGGAGTTTAAGTCGGCCATCATCTGTTGAAAAGCGGGACGGCTGAAGGAGTAGCCGGAAAATCCGTCGTCCTCGTAGATGCGGCCCACGGTCATGGAGTGTTCCCTGGCGTACTGGAAAATGATTTTTTTCTGGTTTTCAATGGATGTGTAATTTCGCCGGTTGTCGTCTCTGGAGAGCCTTACGTAGCCGTTTACCACCACAGCAGGCTCCGTGCCGGTGCAGGTCATAAAAACCGCCTCCTTTTTGCCGTTCTGCCGTCACCGCAGATGATTCCTGAGAACCTGCAAAAGCCCTGCCTCTGGTTCTTTGCCTCCCCCAGGGCGTTCCACAAAGGTGACCACCACATATCCCTGCCGGCTCAGCCATTCCCGCCTGCGTTCCACGGAAATGGGATCCGTTTCCCGGCTTTGAAATAGGAAACAGACCGGTTTTTTCATTCTCATAGGATTTCCTCCCATCCCTGGTTTGGTAGTATCCTATGAGGCGGCAGGCTTATCCTATGAGAAAAGATAAAGGGGAAGGACGAGACCAAAAGCCAGAGAGCCAGAGCGACCAGAGGGCCAAAGTGTCCAAAGAGCCAGAACGGCCAAGAGGCCAAATCCGCCCCAAATGCCCCAATGGCCCCAATCCGCCTCCAGATATAGCCCAAACGCATGGCAAAGCATGAAAAACAGGCATTTGCGGTTTCCCAGCCCCCCTTTTATAATGAAATCAGGGAGCGGAGTTTATAAATGATTTATCTTTTTGAGAGAATTTCGTTATAAAAACCCCCTATAATCAAGGATAACATCACAGACAACAGACAAACCACAAGGAGAGGTGAGAGATGAGCCGAATACTGATCATAGAGGACGACGAACTGATCGCGGAGCTGGAGCGGGATTACCTGGAGGCGGGAGATTTTCAGGTGGAAATCGAGCTGGACGGGGAGCGGGGGATGGAAAAGGCCCTGCGGGGAGATTATGACGCTCTGATCCTGGACGTGATGCTGCCGGGAAAAAACGGGTTTGACATTTGCAGAGAGGTGCGAAGGAGCCTGAATCTGCCGGTGATCATGGTCACGGCGAAAAAGGAGGACGTGGACAAGATCCGCGGCCTGGGCCTGGGAGCGGACGACTATCTGATCAAGCCCTTCAGCCCGGCGGAGCTGGTGGCCAGAGTGCACTCCCACATCAGAATCCACCAGCGGCTGCTGGAGGAAAAGAGAGAGCGGCGGCCGGATTCCGTGGTGATTCAGAACATGACGGTCTGTCCGGAGGCCCGGCGGATTTTCATTGACGGGGAGGAAGTGTTCCTCACCAACAAAGAATTTGAGCTCCTGCTGTTTCTCATGGAAAACCCCAACATCGTCTTTTCCAAAGACCTGCTGTTTGACCGCATCTGGGGTATGGACGCGGGGGGCAGCACGGCCACGGTGACGGTGCACATCAACCGTCTGCGGGAAAAGATCGAAAAGGACGGCTCCAACCCCCAGTTTATCGAGACGGTGTGGGGCTCCGGCTACCGGTTCCGGCTCCAGTAAGGGGCTGGCGGAAAAAGGGAAAAGGCAGGTATGATCCATATGACGTTAAAACGAAAAATACAGCTCTCCAATCTGCTCATGGTGCTGATCCCCATCGTACTCTCCCTGATGGGGGTCTTTTTGATCATGAAAACCTCCATGGGCAGCTACTGGAACACCCTGGAGACCATGTATATCAATGAAAACGGCCTCCAGTCCGCCCAGAGCCTGATCTACACCTATAAAATGGAGCTCTGGGACCACGACTGGGGCGGCCGGGAATTTGAGCCCAACGGGGATATGACCAACCTGGAGGAAACTCTGGCGGCCATGGGATACTACGTCCGCATAAAAATGAACGGGGAGGTGGTTTACACCACCATATCGGAGGAAGACATCCAGGCGGCGGAGCAGGTGGTGGGGGACGCCCTCTACACCGCCAAATCCCTGACGGCCTGCGAGGGAGACTTGACGGTGATCAAATATACCTTCTACCGGGACGAGGACGTCTGCTCCCTCATCGCCGTCAACAACGGCCGTGCCGATCTGGCCTCCCGTTCCTATTTAAGGGAGTACATTTTAAAATACCTCCTGATTCTGGCCTTTTTGTTCATCGGCCTGGTGGAGCTGGCCAACCTGGCCCTGTCCCGCTGGATTTCCCGCAGCGTGCTGGAGCCGTTAAAGGAGCTGAGCGCCGGGGCCCGGGAGATCCGAAACGGAAACCTGGATCACCGGATCGCCTACGGCAAGCAAGACGAGTTCGGGGAGGTCTGCCGGGATTTCAACGAGATGCGGGGATATTTAAAACAGTCTGTAAAGCAGCGGCAGGAGTTTGAAAAAAGGCGGCGGGAGCTGATCACCGGAGTATCCCACGACCTGCGGACGCCTCTCACCTCCATCCGCGGCTACCTGGAAGGACTTTTGGAGGGAATTGCCGCCACACCGGAAATGCGGGAGCGGTATTTGAAAGCCATCCAGACCCGCACCGGGGACCTGGAGCGGCTGGTGGAAAGCCTTTCCGTCTACAACCGCCTGGAAAACGAGACCTTCCAATACCAGCTGGAACCGGCGGATATGCGTGCTTTTCTGGAGCAGTACGTGGAGAGCAACGGGGAACAGTTCCGGCGGGACCATGTCACAGTCCGCCTCCGTTTCCGGGAAAAGCGCTATCCCGTCATGCTGGACGGAAACGAGTGGAAACGGGTGATGGACAACCTCTTTGCCAACACGGTCCGCTACCGGGAGAAAGAAACCTCCGCCGTCACCATTTCCCTAGAGAGCCGGAATCGGCGGCTCAAGCTGGAGCTTACCTTCGCCGACGACGGCCCCGGCGTGCCGGAGGAGAGCCTGGGACGGCTCTTTGACCATTTTTACCGCACCGACGAGGCCAGAACCCACTCCGGGGAAGGAAGCGGCATCGGCCTGGCGGTGGTGATGGAGATTGTAAAGGGCCACGGCGGCACGGTGCGGGCCGAAAACAGGAAGGGCCTGGCGGTGGTGCTGACCCTTCCCATGGAAGGCGGGGCGAAGGAGGCTGTAAGAAAATAGAAAGGTGACTTTAGAAAAAGTTTATCAGAATGTTATCTGCCTGTTATCCTCCTTTTTTATACTGATTTCTGTAATGAAGATTACAAAACAAGCAAAAAGGAGTGAATATCATGAAACGGAAAACAAAGGCGGCGGCTATATTCGGTGTGGCCGCGGCATTATCGGCAGGGGCGGCTGTGACCTCCCTGGCGGCCTGGGAACAGACGGGAGCGGATTGGATCTACACCGACAGCAGCGGATACCGGGTGACAGACGCCTGGAGACAATCCGGCGACTACTATTTCTACCTGGATTCCGACGGCATCATGGCCAGGGATCAGTGGGTGGAAGACTCCTATTACGTGGATGTAAACGGAGCCCGCGTCAGCAGCCGCTGGGTGTGGGCGGACGAGGGCGACGACGCGCCCAGCTCTGACGGCGGCTGGTTTTACCTAGACGCCAACGGCAGGGCCGTCACCGACGGCTGGCGGGTGATCAACGGCCAGCGCTACCACTTTGACTCCGACGGAAGGATGAGCTACGGCTGGCTGACAGACGAGGACGATCATCTGTATTACCTGGGCGATGAGAGCGATGGAGCGGTTAAAACCGGCTGGCTCTGCCTGGACTACGACGAGGAGGACGGCCATGAGGATGGTGAGGTAGCCGGGATCATGACCGGCGGCGGCACCTGGTTCTACTTCCTGGAAAACGGCCGCGCCCTGCGGGCAGACGACGGCGAAACCTACGTCAACCGCATGATCAACGGCTACCGCTATTACTTCGATGAAAACGGCGCCATGGCCACCGGCTGGGTGAGCGTGGGAGAGCGGGAGGCGGAGGACGCCACCGGAGTCAGCACCTTAAAATACTTCGGCGGCCCGGACGAGGGACAGATGGCCAGAGGCTGGAGATACCTCTACGATGACCCGGAGGATACAGAGGATGACGATTTTGCCTTCGGCCCGGCCACTCCCAGCGAGATGACGCCCAGCCAGTGGGGAAACCGCTACGACGGCGGCGAGGGAGCCTGGTACTACTTTGACAACAGCGGCACCCCGGAATACTTAAAAACCGGCGCGGAAACCGTCACCGACGCCACCGTCCGGATCAACGGCCACCGCTACTTCTTTGACGAGTATGGCCGCATGAAAAGCGGTCTCATCGGATTCCGCCAGGAGGACGGCGCCATCGTCAGCGCCTACTTCGGAGCCGACGACTCTGACGGCGCCATGAAAACGGGCCGTCAGCCCAACGTCTACGAGGAGGACGGCGAGCGCTCCACCTTCTATTTCAACAATAACGGCGGAGAAACGGGAACGAGAAACGGCTACCTCTACTACCAGGGAAAGCTGGTGCAGGCAGAGGAAGGCGAAGATTTCCAGGTATTTGAGGTAAACGGCCAGCTCTATCTGGTAAACGAGGCCGGCCGTGTCCAGACCTCCGACCGGGCCTACCGGGTGGACGGGGAGTATTACTACGAATACGAGGACGGCACCATCTACCGCGTCAACGACGACAGGGAGCGCCTGGGAGAAGTGACAGAGGGCGAGCGCCTTCCCAGGATTTCCTACGAGGAGGTGTATGCCTTAAATTAAAGACGGGAAATCGATCATAGAAACTTTCTTTCCTTTCTGAATATTCTTTGGAAACAGGACGGGCAGGCCTTTTTGGCCCGCCCGTTTTGTCTGTCCGTCTCTATGGAAACTTTTATAAAATCTCATCCCATCCCCTTCAAAAACTTCGTAGGCGATTTCGACGTATACTTTTTAAACACCGCGCAGAAATGCTTATAGTCAGAAAAGCCGGTGGCCTCGGAGATCTCGCTAATCCTGTATTTTCCCGTGCCTAACAGGGCCGCCGCCTGCTGCACCCGGTAGCGGTTGAGAAAATCCAGGAAGGTCTGCCCGGTGACCTCCTTAAATTTCCGGCTTAAATAGCTGGCGCTCACCCCCAGCTCCTCGGAAATGGATTCCACGCTCAGTTTCCCGGCGTACCCGGTGCGGATCCGCTCCAGGGCCTGGGAGACGTAGCCGTTTTCCGACCGGTCCAGATCCATGTAATCCTCCAGGTTTAAGAGAACGCCCTCCGGCTCCGTCTGGCTTTTCCTGTGCTCCGCCTGGCGGCCGGCGGCGATTTCCCCGGCGATTTTTTCCATGAGCTGCGCCAGCTTTTCCTCGTCCACCGGTTTTAACAGGTATTCCCGCACCCTGGCGTCAATGGCCCGGCGGGCGTAGTCAAATTCCGCGTAGCTGGTGAGAAGGATGCTGACGAATTTCACCGATTCCGACGCCTGGCGGATCATCTCAATCCCGTCCAGATAAGGCATACAGATGTCGGCGATGACCACGTCCGGCCGGTATTCCAGGATTTTTTCCAGCCCCTCCCGCCCGTTGGCAGCCTCCGCCACCACCACGCAGTCCATGGAGAGCCAGTCCACAGTGTAGACTAACCCCTTTCGGATAATGTCTTCATCTTCAGCGATCAGTATTCTCAGCATAAGCTCTCCTCTCTGCGGACCGGCAGGTTTACGATCAGCGTCGTGCCGTGGCCCTCGGTGCTGCGGATCTCCACTCCGTAGAGATGTCCGTATAAAAGCTGGATCCTGCGGTGGATGTTGTAAAGGCCGGAGTGGCGGCCGGGGGGCTCCTTCTGTTCCAAAAGCCGTCCCAGTTCGCTTAAGGCCGCCGGGGTCATTCCCGCCCCGTCGTCCCGGCAGATCATCACCAGATGTCCCTCGTGGATGTAGGCCTTCAGCTCCACCGTCAGGCGGTCCCCGTTTCCAAATCCGTATTTGACGGAATTTTCAATCATGGGCTGGAGCACCAGCTTGGGGATCCGGCAGTCCAGGGTGGATTCCTCCACGTCCACGGTGCAGGTTAAGCGGGTGCCGAACCGGTATGTTAAAATGGTCAGATAGTTGTTTAAATGGTCCAGATCCTCCCGCAGGGTTACCTCCGTCCGGCTGCTGTCCAGGCTGTAGCGGAGAAGGCCGGACAGGCAGAAGATCATCCGGGAGGCCGTCTCCGGCTCGATGCGGCACATATACCGGATGTTTTCCAGGGTGTTGTAGAGGAAATGGGGGTTGAACTGGGACTCCAGCTGCCGGTTCTGGGAGAGGGCCACCAGCTCTGCCATACGGCTGTTATTCTCCATCTGCTGCCGCAGGCTGCCGATCATACCGTTGTAGGCGTCGGCGATGGTCTTAAACTCATTGTTGCTGTCCACCTGGACGCGGCAGTCTAAGTTTCCCTGCCGGCCCTGGTCCATCACCTCCAGGATCCGGTAAAAGTCCGCCGTCTTTTTCTCCGTCACCTTCCTGGTGGTCACAAAGACCCAGATGGTCATGATAAACAGGGCCGTGATCACCAAGGCGGCGTTTAGGGCCAGGGAGATCACGATGTTGTGAACGTCCGACAGCACGTAGACGAAAAGCTGTCCCCCGCAGGCGGGGCGGGCGGAGAGAAGATAGAGGTGGCGGTGGTAGGAGAGCCAGGTGTCCCCGCCGCGGATGTCCTTAGAGAGCTGATGGCTGTCCGTGAGAAAGCTGGAATTGCCGCAGAGGTAGGCCCAGCCGTAGGGATCAGTGACCACTGCCTGGGCAGCGGACCGCTCCAGCAGCGGCTGCATGGCCGTGTGATCCAGGGTGAAGATAAGATAGCCCAAAAGCTGATCCCCCTGGGACACCGCCCGTCCCAGGGCCAGCATGGCTCCCTCCTGCTTATAGCCGTCCAGGAGCCGCAGCACCGTCTGCCCCGGCGTTTCCTCCATGGCCGCGAAAATCCCCCAGGACACTCCGGGCGCCACCTTTAAGGCGCTGGGAACGGCGGCCTGGTCAGAGAGGATCACCTGCCGGTTAGCGTCCAGGATGTAAAAATCGGCCTCGTAGCCGAGACCGTTGGTGGCTCTGTAAAGTTCCTCAAAAATCTCCGATCTGCCGGCAGGGTCCGGCTCCCCGTCAAAGAGTCCGGGAAACGTCTCCAGACGCTCCAGCTCCCGGCTGCAGGCGGCCATCGTCTGTTCCAGCACCTCTGTTATGTAATCCCGCTGCCCGGTGTTTTCTTCCCAGCGGCTCTTTAGCAAAAGCCCCATAAATATGAAACAGCAGATCAGGGTGATGGACACTGCCGGTACGATGGCAAGCCCCATGAAAAGCCGCTGCAGCTCCTCTCTGAAATACTGCTCCTTCTTCATTCTGAAAGCTCCTTTTCATAAATTTCGGCAAACCGTTCCAGCCACTCCTCCCTGCGCCCGGTTACCAGCTCCAGGCTGCTCTCGATGGAAGGAAAGCTGCTTTTGTCCGGCAGTCCCTCCGGCTCGTCCACATCTGTCCGGACGGAGCGGCGGTTTAAGGTGCCGGCAATAATGGACTGGGCGTCCCAGCCGGTGACGAAGTCCACAAAGGTTCCTGCCTCCTCCGGATGAGGGGCATTTTTGGCGACGCAGACCACGTCCGGGGTGGAGAGCACGCCCTCCTCCATGTAGACCAGACGCACCGGGCCGCCGGTCTTCACGTACCGGGCGCCCCCTTCCTCGAAGGTCAGCCCCACGGCATATTGTCCACTGGCCACGCCCTCGTAGACCTGGGAGGAACGCTCCAAAAGGGTTCCGTCCAGATTTTCACAGAACCGTTCCACATAGTCCCAGCCCTGCTCCGGATCCCCGTCCCCCATGGCGTAGAGCATATTGATCAGGTGCTCCCAGGCGGAGGAGGAGGCGGACGGGTCGCACATGGCAATCCGTCCCTTCAGCTTTGGATTCAGCAGATCCTCATAGCCTTTTACGGGAATATCTTCCGTCAGGTTGGTATTGACCATGATGACGCTGGGGACGTCCGTAAACCGGGTCATGTTTCCCTCCCGGTTTTGAAATTCCTCCCGCACCAGGCCCTCGTTGGCGCTGGTATAGGGGGCAAACAGGTCCCGCCTGGGGGAGGTGATGGAGAGGGAGCCGCCCCAGAAGATGTCGCAGAGAGGCTCCTGGCCCTGGGCGACCTGATCCAAAAGCTCCCCTGTGCCTCCGGAACAGACAAGGACTGAAATCCCTGTCTGGGCCTCAAATTCCGACACGATGGGGTCTATAAAATCCTGGGGGTGAGGACAGTAGACCACCAGCTCCCGCTCCGGGAGAACGGTTTCCCTGACGGCCAGCTCCTGTTTCCCGCTGCCGCAGCCGGAAACTCCAGCCGCCGCGGCGCCCAAAACCGCCGCCGTCAAAAAAACCTGCAAAAACCGGGATGTCCCCCGTCCTCTGCCTGTGGTCATCTGTCCTCACCCCCTGTCATCTTCCAGTATTTGGCAGGCGCGGGCAAGTCCCAGCCCGTGCCGCTCTATGGGTGATTTTACCAGCCGCTTTACAGAATGTAAACCCCTCTGGGATCAAAATCCAGGTAAGCCTTCTCACCGGCCTCGTAGATTCTGCGGTTGATAGGATTGTAATCGGTAATCTGAATCTCCGTGTCTCCCAGCATGGCCTCATAGTACTGATAGGAGCCCATAAAGGTGGAGAGGGTGACGGTCACCTCCAAAACGCCGCTTTCCGCAAGGCTTGCGCCCTCCGGACGGATCACCAGGGTGGCGGTGTCTCCGGCCTTGGCACCGGCGAAGTTGTTGACCTCCAGCTCCTTGCCGGTGATCTGGATTAAGGCCTTGTCCCCGGAGACGGATTTTACCTTGGCGTCCAGGAAGTTGGCCTCGCCGATAAAGTCGGCTACGAACTTGGAGGCGGGGTGGTAGTAGATCTCCCTGGGGGTTCCGATCTGTTCCACCTGTCCCTTGCTCATGATGATGATTTTGTCGGAAATGCTCATGGCCTCCGACTGGTCGTGAGTCACGTAGATGGCGGTGATGCCCACCTTCTGCTGGATTTTGCGGATCTCCGTTCTCATGGTGATTCGCAGTTTCGCGTCCAGGTTGCTCAAAGGCTCGTCAAAGAGCAGGACGCTGGGCTCGATCACCAGGGCTCTGGCTAAGGCCACGCGCTGTTGCTGGCCGCCGGAGAGCTGGTTGGTCATGCGGGATTCCATTCCCTCCATCTCCACCAGTTTCAGCATATTCATCACCCGCTCATGGATTTCCTCCTTGGGGAGCTTGCGGATCTTTAAGCCGTAGGCCACGTTGTCAAACACGTTGTAGTGGGGGAGAAGGGCGTAGCTCTGGAATACCATGGCCGTATCCCTCTTGTTTGGCGTCAGGCCGTTGATGGCCTCGTCCCCTAAGTAGATTTCTCCCTCGTCCGGGCTTTCAAAGCCGGCGATCATGCGCAGGGTGGTGGTCTTTCCGCAGCCGGAGGGGCCTAACAGGGTCACGAAGGTGCCCGGCTCAATGTTTAAGGTGGTGTCCTTTACCGCGTAAAACTCTTTCCCCGTCTTGGGATCGTTGTAAATTTTCGATATATGCTCCAAACGGACGCCTTTTTTCTGTTTTTCCATTCTGAATTTCTCCTCTCTGCCCGGCAGATGCCGGAGTCTTGCACATTTCCCTTTATTCCGCGCTGCGGATCTTCCGGCTGGTTCCGAAACGCCCGATGAACAGGTTCATGATGAGCACGGCGCCGTAGGTAATCAGGATCAGCACCGTGGCGTAGGCGCAGGCCACGCCGTAGTTGCCCTTTTCCGCCTGCTCGTTGATCTGGCAGGTGATGAGCAGGAAGTCCGGCGTCACCAGAAGGATGATGGCCGAGATGGCCGTGATGCTGCGCACAAAGGCGGTTACCAGGCCGCTGAAGAAGGAGTCCTTGATCAGGGGCAGGGTCACGGTCATGAACACGCGGGCGGAGTTAGCGCCCATGTCGTAGGCGGATTCCTCGATGGATTTGTCGATCTGCCGCAGGGCGGAAATGCCGCTTCTCGTTCCCGTGGGAAGGCTTCGCACGATAAACACGATAATCAGAATCAGTCCCGTCCCGTAGAGGCCGCTCATAATGCCGCTGCGGAACAGGCCGTTGGCGTAGCCGCGGATGTAGCCGATACCTAAAACGGTGCCGGGAACGGCCATGGCCAGCATGGACACGAACTCGATGAAACTTCTGCCCTTAAACCGTTTCTTCACCACCAGATAGGAGATGACCATGGACAGAAACGCCGTCAGGGGAGCGGCGATGAGGGACAGCACGAAGGAGTCCTTAAAGGCCTTTAAGCCGCTGGTTTTAAACATATACTGGAACCACTTTAAGCTCAGGCTGTAGTCCCGGCCCCAGAGGGTGAACAGGGCGCCGAAGGGCACCATGATGTACATGAGCACCACGTAAGCCGCCACCAGGGCGCAAATGATGGTGAGGGGGATGGTTACGCTCTTATCCTCAATGAGCATCCGCATCCGGGAGGCTTTTCCCGTCAGGGTAGCCGCCGTCTTTTTCTCCAGGTAATACTTCTGGATCAAAAACAGCACCATGGTTAAGGACAGCAGCACCACGGACATGGCCGCCGCGCCGGTGGAGTCGTAGGCACCCGTCACCTGCAGATAGATGGTGGTGGCCAAGGTGTCGTAGGAGCCGCCGATGAGCATGGGGTTGGCAAAATCCGCCACGGACTCGATGAAGGTCACCAAAAAGGCGTTTCCAAGGCCCGGCAGCAGCAGGGGGAAGGTCACGCTGGTGAACACCTTCCAGCGGGTGGCTCCCATATCCCTGGTGGCCTCCTCCAGAGAGGGGTCAATGTTCTTTAAAAGTCCCTTTAACATCAGGTAGCACACCGGGAAAAAGGTCAGGGTCTGCACGATGGCGATACCCTTTAAGCCGTAGACGTTGGAGTCGTAGATCCCTAAAAGGGAGCGGGTGATGATTCCGCTTCGTCCAAAGAGCATGATCATGGACAGGGACAGCACAAAGGGCGGGGAAACCACCGGCAGCATGGAAACCACGGCGAACAGTTTCTCCAGGATCTTTGTCTTAAGCTTTACATAAACCTCCACGTAGGCGAACAGCAGTCCGATGGCCGTGGAGGCCAGTCCGGTGATGAACCCTAAGACCAGGGTGTTTTTAAACGCGGTCTGGAACCGTTCCAGACTTAAGACCCGCTTGAATACGTCCAGAGTGAACGTCCCTTCCGTATAAAAGCTGTCCACCAAAAGCATTAAAAGCGGGTAGAGGATGAACAGCGCCAGGAAGATGAGCAGCACGACGATCATGCTGATCAGAATGGGGTCTGAAAAGAATTTTTTGCGCTCCAGGCGGGCGCTCTGGTTACTGGCCACAAAAAGGCCCCCTTTCTATATTGGGTTGTGTTGACAGGAAAAGCGCTGCGAAATGCCGGAAACGCATATTCGCAGCGCCTTTTCACTTCATTAGCGGGGCGTGGGGCTTATGAGCCGTCCCGCCCGGCGCCTGACCGGTCGAGTGTACCGGAAGGCTTACTCCGTCAGGAAACGGCTGGAATCCGCACCGTCAGAGGAGCTTCCCAGAGCAGCGAAGAAGTCCTCCACGTACTGGGCGATATTGTTCTTCGCGTCCTCGAAATCGTAGTCGATGGTGTTGTTCATATCCAGACCGAACTGCGTTGCCTCCTCAGGCTGGGTCGCGTTGCTGATCACCAGGAACTGATAGGAGCCGTTCTCCTTCGCGTGGTCTACGCAGTCAGGAGACAGAGCGTACTCGATCCACAGCTTCGCGGCATTGGGATGAGCGCAGCCCTCGAAGATGGCCGTAGCGCCGATCTCAAAGGAGGTGCCGTCCTCAGGAACGATCAGCTCAATGTTGTCGTAGCCCTGAAGGATCTGGTAAATGCCGTCATGCAGGAAACCGATGGCGATAACGCACTCGCCGGGGCCTACCATCTTGGACGGGCCGGAACCGGATTTGGTGTACTGGGCGATGTTCTTGTCCAGAGCTTTGAAATACTCCATAGCCTCGTCGTGGCCCTTCATCTGGATCATGGTGTTGATCACCAGTTTCGCCGTGCCGGCGGTGTTGGGGTTGGACATCATGATCAGTCCCTGGTACTCCTCCTTGGTCAGGTCATCCCAGGTCTTGGGAGCCTCTAAGCCAAGGCGCTCCAGCTCCTCAGTGTTTACCATGAAACCGAGGATGCCCTTGTAGATGCCGTACCAGCAGTTGGTGGGGTCTTTGTAGTCGTCGCTGATTAAGTTTGCGGCGTTGATGGCCTCATAGGGCATCAGCAGGCCGTCGGCCACTGCCTCGTTGTAGGGGTCGGTGGTGCCGCCGAACCATACGTCCGCAGACGGTTTTCCGCCTTCCTCAGATACCTTGGTGTATACCTCGGAGGTGGAAAGTCTCTGGTATTTTACGGGAATGCCGTACAGCTTTTCAAAATTCTGGCAGGCGGCGGATAAATACTCCTCCTCGCAGGAGCCGTATACCGTCAGCTCGCCCTCCGCTTTCGCGGCCTCGATCAGGGTATCCAGATCTCCGGATGCGGCGTCCTCTGCCGGCTCAGCTGCGTCGTCAGCGGCCGCTACCGTGGTTTCCGCCTCAGTGGGGGCCGCGGTGGTGGTGTCCGTGTTTCCGCCGGAACAGGCCGTCATGCCAAGAGTCATGGCGCAGGCAAGCAGCAGTGCTAACTTTTTTTTCATAATAGAATCCCTCCATTCGTATTCTGATAGTCTTTATTTTAACAGACTTCAGAGGAAAAAACTACCTAAAAATTGGTAATTATGTCAGTTTTTCTGAACTTTGTCAGAGAATTTTTCGGGACTTTGCCGGGGAATCCAGAGATGGAGAGAGCGGGCGGCCGGGGCCTGTCCGGGATGAGGGGATGGAATTTGGCTCACGCTGTTCCCGGTGATGGGGCGGCCGCCGGCCCTGCCGCCCAGCACTGATGTGCCTTTTAAATCGGTCCACTGGAAGTCCTCCTTGGGAGTACGGCTCACCAGGAAATTGCCGGCCCGCTGGGTGAGCTGGGCGAAGTTTACGGCGTAGTCCTGGGAGCCCTCCTGGTACACGTAGATCCCGGCCTCTGAGCCCATAAAGCCGATGTCTGCGTCCCCGGAAATGAGGGCGGTCATCACCTTGTCGGCCCCGCCGCCGTTTACCAGGGTGAGGGCGATCCCCTCGTCCTCGAAGTAGCCTAGCTCAATGGCGGCGTACTGAGGGGCGTAGAAAATGGAGTGGGCCACTTCGTTTAAGGTCACAGGCGTCAGGCCAGAGTCCTGGGAGGCAGAGCAGCCCGTCAGGAAAGCGGCGGATAAGGAAAGGGCAAGAAAGGCCGAAACGGCCCGTCCGGACAGGGAACGTATGGATTTTTTCATGGGATTCTCCTTTTTTTGACGTGATAGTACATTGTATGAGGGAGGGGAGAAAGGGGTGCCCCGGAAACAGGATTCCGGGGCGGTTTACAGGCTTTACGGGTGCTTTTCCAGGTAGATCCACAGGCGGTAGATCTGATCCTTGTCATCCATAAAGGCATTTGTGGCTTTCAGGCGCTGGGTGAAATCCATCCGCAGCTTTTCCCGGATGGAGTAGCCTAATTTTTTTAAGTCTTTTAAAATAGCGTCCTCGTACAGGTATCCCCGGCAGGCCACGTCAATGGGGGAGTCGAAGGGGATTTTGTCGTAGGAACGGTTCAGGTACAGGACGGAGCTGTGCTCGTGGGTCAGCCAGTCCAGCAGATCCAGGAGAAAGCCTGGAGTGGTCCAGGAATAGTCATTGCTGCCGCCGTAGTCAATGATCTGGTCGATGGAGCCGGCCCGCAGGGGGATGTCCTCGTAGCGGCAGCATAGGAGCACCACGTTTTTTACTTCCGGCCGGGAGGCCAGGGCATTGCGCAGGAACTGATGGCGCATGGGATCGTGGTCCACCGCGAAGTAGAGGCAGTGGTCCGGGATCAGGTCATAGGTGTGGCGCAGGAAAAAACCGAACCCGCTTCCGGCGTCCAGGCAGGTGCGGACCGGGCGGCGGTATTTGTTGATGCAGGATTTTAGCCATCTTACGTTCTGGGCGATGGCCTGCATGAGGGCCTGATTGCTCTGGTCTAAAAACAGGTCGAAGGAGGAGAAATTTTTGTAGGCGTCCGGATTGGGGGAAACCATGAAAATCCCGTTCTCCACCTTCCAGGAGGTGCGGCACTGGGGACAGGAAAAAGAGCCGTTGATGATCTGGTTCGCCTCGATCTGGTTGCTCTCCAGGGTCAGAGGCCCGCGGCAGTGGGGGCATACCAGCCAGGAGAGGGCGGAAAGGGGGACGCCAAAGGGCCGCAGGGCGGCCGGTTCCCCGGTCTTTTCCGGTTCTATGAAACTTTCCACAAAGTGTTTGGCGTGGGTCAGGCGGTCCAGCTCCGCCGTGATTTCCTCCAGCCGTCTCCGGTAGAGCTCCTGGCAGCCGGAGGCCCCCACACTGGCAGAGAGAAGGCCGCCTTGTCCCGCGAGCATGATCTGGCGGATGTCAGCCAGGGAAAAGCCGGCGTCTTTCAGACTCAGAATCCGGCGCAGGTCGTTTGAGCACTGGGCGTCAAAGGAAAAATGGTATCCGTCCCGGATGGGATATAAAAGCCCTTCCTTTATATAATACCGGACCGTGTCAGGGCTTACGTGGTGCAGGGCCGCGAATTCACTGATTTTCATAGGAAACCTCCTGTTATGAATCAAATTATAGATGTTTGGCAAAACTTTGTCAATTCTGCACAAAACAGAGCGGAAAAAATCTGAAAAAATGTGAAAGTGGAGCTGACTCCATGTTTTCTCTTTTTTTGTGCAAAATGCAGGCGGAAAAGAGGCTTGATCTGTAGAACCCTATAGGCGCTATGATAAGACAAACGAGAAAGGGGCGAAGAAATGCTGGAAGAAACGAGAATCAAACAGGCTGCGAAAGAGCAGGAGGAATACGTGATTCGGATGCGCAGGTATTTCCACGAGCACCCGGAGAACAGCATGGAGGAGAAGGAGACGTACCGCGTGATCACGGGAGAGCTGGACCAGCTGGGCATTCCCTATGAGACCGTAGGGGACTATGGGATCATCGGGCGGCTGGAAACGGGGAGGCCGGGAAAGACACTGCTGCTGCGAAGCGATATGGACGCCCTTCCCACCCAGGAATCAGAGACGAATCTGAAAGGAAAAAAGGTGTGCGTTTCCGGGACTCCGGGAGTGGGCCATCTGTGCGGCCATGACGGACATATGGCCGTTCTTTTGGGGGCCATCCGGGCGTTAAACGAGATGAAAGAGGAGCTGTGCGGAACCGTTTTATTCTGCTTTGAGCAGGGAGAGGAGGGCGGCTGGAGCATTGACGCCATGCTGGAGGCCCTGAGCCGCTACCACATTGACTACGCCTGGGGGATCCATCTCTACGCGGATCTGGACTGCGGCAAGGTGTCCGTGCAGCCGGGGCCGAGAATGGCATCTGTGGCAGCCTTTGCAGTGAAGGTGAAGGGGGTGGGCGGCCACGGCAGCCGTCCGGACCTGTGCGTGGATCCGGGAGCCTGCATCGTGCAGATCCTGGCTCAGGTGCCGTCTCTGCTGAAGGCGCGGATCGCGCCGGACCGGATGGTGACCTTTTCCGTGGGAAATATCCAGGTGGGCAGCAAGCCCAATGTGATCGCCGAGGAAGGCTTTTTCTCCGGCAGCCTGCGGTTTTATGACTACGGTGCCGGATGCCAGGCCATGGATATTGTGTGCCGGGTGACGGAGGGGCTGGCGGCCGTGCACGGCTGTACCGTGGAATACCAGAGAAAACTGGTCTGTGACACTGCCACCATCAATGATCCCGCCATGGCGTCTGTGGCAGCACGGGCCGCGGCCAAGGCCGTGGGGGAGGAAAACGTGGTGGAGACAGAGCCCTGGATGGCGACGGAGACCTTCGGGCGGTATCTGCAAAGGTATCCGGGCGTGTTTGCCTTTGTGGGCATCCGCAACGAGGAGCTGGGCGCCGGCGCCGGCCATCACAATCCCCAGTTTGACCTGGATGAGAGAGCGCTTGAGAAGGCTGTGGAGTGCACACTTTTTTACGCGGCGGAGCTGTTAAAGGAGACGGATGGCACTGCTGACGCGGTGGCCGTCAAGTAGAAACACAAAAGAGGGGAGAAAAAAGAGGTATGGGACATTGGACATTGGTGACAGCGCTCACCACAGTATTTATTGTAATGTATATTGCGGAAATCGTTACGAAAAAGACGAAGGCGAGGGTACCTTCCCTGCTGGTGGTATCCATTATTTTCCTGGCCGGGTACTGGTCCGGGCTGTTTCCCAGGGACATTCTGGATGTGGCCTTTGTAAACCAGATGCGCCAGATCATGCTCCTGTTCGTGCTGATCAACATCGGCACCATGTTTGACATAAAGGAGATCCGGCAGGAATGGCGCACCGTCGTGGTAATCCTGGCGGCGGTAGGAGGGATTGTAGCCCTGGTGACCCCTCTTGGCAGCGCTTTGTTTGGCAATCAGATGGCTCTGGCGGCGGTTCCTCCGCTTACAGGCGGCGGCATGGCGACGATCATCATGAGTGACCAGGCGGCGGCCATGGGCCTTCCGGAGATTGCCATGCTGGCAACCCTGATCTTTGTATTCCAGGGATTCTTCGGATTCCCTCTCACCAGCTATTTCCTGAGACGGGAGGGACGCACCCTGATTGAGAGCTTCCGCAGGGACAAGGCCCTGCGTGCCCAGTCTTCCGCCGGGGAATCCGCAGGGACGAAAGCGGCCAGGAAAACGGTCAACGACCTGGTTCCGGCAAAGTACAAAACCTACACCTATTATCTGACCAAGCTGGGAATCCTGGCGTGCATCGTCTATTTTATCAACCTCTATACGGGGAAATATTTCAGCGACACCATTCTCCAGATCGCCATCGGCATCATCGGCGTCATGTGCGGTTTCCTGGAGAAGGAGCCTTTAAAGAAAGCGGAGTCCATGGGCATCCTGCAGCTGTGCCTGACGGCCTCCTTTATGAGAAACTTCGCGAACTCTACGCCCCAGCAGCTGTTTGGACTGATCGTGCCCATTTTCGGATTTCTGGTGCTGGGCTCCATTGCCATCGCCATCGCCTCCATCCTGTTCGGAAAGCTGATGAAATTTTCCGTCAATATGTCCATGGCTGTAGGCTTAAACTGCTTTTTAGGGTTCCCCTTCAATTATATCATCTGCAATGAGGCCATCAGCGCCACAGCGGAGACAGAGGAGGAGCGGGAGTATTTAAATGGGATTTTAATGCCTAAGATGATTATTTCCGGCATTGTGGCCGTGTCCATCGTATCGACCATCGTAGCGGGAATGTTTGTGGGGATGATGTAGGAAGGAGACAGGAATATGACATATGATTTCAACCAGATTTGTGACCGGAAAGGGACGGGCTGCATCAAATGGGACGCCTATCCCATGAAAACCTCTCATCCCAATCCCCTTCCCATGTGGATCGCGGACATGGACATCGCCACCCCGGAGTTTGTGGTAAACGCCATGAAAAAACGGCTGGAGCATCCCGTATTCGGGTATTTCCAGCCAGATGAGCGGTTCTATTCCACCATCATCCGCTGGCACAGGGAGCGGTATGGAGTGGAAGGGCTGACAGCGGAGCAGATTTCTTATCAGAATTCCGTGCTGGGGGCTCTTTCCACCGCGGTGGAGATTCTGACGGAAAAAGGGGAGGGAGTCCTGGTGCAGACGCCGGGATACGCCAAATTCCGTGAGATTATCGAGCTGCGGGGCCGCCGTGTGGTGGAAAATCCTCTCATTTGGGACGGGGAAACGTACCGCCTGGATTTTGAGGACATGGAGCGGAAAATCCGGCAGGAAAACATCCGCGCGGCTGTCTTTTGCTCTCCCCACAATCCCACAGGCCGGGTGTGGACGAGGGAGGAGCTGGAGCGGTTTTCCCAGATCTGCCTTAGCCTGGGCGTGACGGTGGTGGCAGACGAGATCTGGGCGGATTTTAGCCGGAAGGGAAACCACATTCCCATGCACAGCGTGTCAGAAGGGGCCAGGAACAATACCATCTCCTTCTATTCCCCCACCAAAACCTTCAATCTGGCGGGTCTGGTGGTTTCCTACGGGGTAATCTGGAATGAGGAGCTGCGGAAACGGTTCCAGACAGAGTCCAACCTCTCTCATTACAACAACTGCAACGCCCTCTCCATGGAGGCCTCCATCGCGGCCTACGGGGAAGGCGGGGACTGGGTGGACCAGCTGAACCGCCACATCGGGAAAAACACAGAGTACGTTTCCCGCTATGTGAAAGAACAGATGCCGGGGGTGAAGACCTGGGAGGCAGAGGGGACTTATCTGATGTGGCTGGACTTTTCCGGTCTGGGTCTGACGGCAGACGAGGTGGTGAGCCGCTGCAATGACCGTGCGGGAGTGCTCCTAAACGACGGCCGCACCTGCATAGATAACGGGGACTGCTGCATGAGGATGAATGTGGCGGCGCCGGAGGCGTATGTGCGGGAAGGGATGAAACGGCTGAAGGAAGCGTTTTTTTCTTGTCTATGACATAAAAGCCTCTGGCGGGAGGCGATAGGAAACACCAGGGGAACCGGGACGTCTCAACTGTGGCGTACCCCGTTCCCCATTTCCGATTTTAGAAAAATATAAGAATTTGGAAACACCGGAAACACAGTTTCATCACAATTTTCCCGTAAACTAAAACGGACAAAAAAGGGACGGAGGTGATGGGCAAACGTGGAAGAAAAGGAGTATCAGGAGCTGATCGGCCCCTACCGGGAATGCCTGGGGAACGTGGAAAACCGTTTGAAAATCTTGGCGGAGGACTACCGGGAGCGGTATGGGGAGGAGCCTATCCACCATATGCAGTCCAGGATCAAGACGAGGGAAAGCATTGAGGGGAAACTGTTAAAGAAGGGATGGGGACAGACGGCGGAGGATGCCCGGTATTATCTGAGGGACATTGCCGGTGTCCGGGTCATCTGCTACGATCTGGAGGGCATCCGCAAGCTGGCGCGGGCTTTAAAGCGCCAGGGGGATCTGGAGCTGGTGAAGGAAAAGGACTATATCGCCCACCCCAAGCCCAACGGCTACAAGAGCTACCATCTGGTGGCCGGTGTCCCCATATACCGGGTGGACGGGATGGAGTACTATCCGGTGGAGATTCAGTTTCGCACCATGGCCATGGATCTGTGGGCCAGCCTGGAGCACCGCAGCTGCTATAAGAGGCGGGAGGAGGATAAACAGGCCTGGAGCGCCCGGTTTTTGCAGTATTCCCTGATGTTAGAGCAGATGGAGCAGGCGGTGGCCGACTATGAGAACGGAGATCCCCAAAATGAGCCGTTGCCTCCCGGTTAGAAATCGGGCGGCGACGGCTCATTTCTGCCCTGCGCCGCTTTGTCCCGCCATCCCTGTTTCCTGCCGTTCCCATCTTTCGTGTTTCATAGACAGAATCATCGTTTTTTCGATCATCCTCTCTCCAGCGTCTTTCCCGGATAAAAAGATTGTGGTATAATGTGAACACTTGGCGAGGTTTTTCACGAGCCTAGTGAGAACATATGCCTGTGCACTTAATGAGGTCTTTCATGAATTTAGTGCACACGGTATCATGTGAACACTTGGCGAGGTTCTTCACGAGCCTAGTGAGAACATATGCCTGTGCACTTAATAAGGTATCTCACGAATTTAGTGCACAAGGTATCATGTGAACACTTGGCGAGGTTCTTTCACAAGAAAGTCCATTCTCCACAGCCAAGACAGCACAATATGGAAAAAACAGCTCGCACCTGAGCGTTTCAAACGGCAACAGCCCAAATACACGCATTTGGAGGGAGTATGAAAAGAGAAAAACGACAGCTAGCCAGGAACAAAAAAATTGCCTCCGGTTCAGGCGCTGCCCTGATCATTCTGCTGGTGGCGTTTCTGGTCTTTATGATATTCAGCGTGAGATCCCTGCTCACAAAGCTGGACGACATCAGAGAGCACCCGTTCCGGGTGATTGACGCGGGAGGAAAACTGCAAAACGATGTGGACAACGTCCAGATCAGCTTTGAACAGCTGCGCCACATCAACACGCCGGAGGTGGTGGAGGAAGTGAGGGCGCAGGCCATCCAGTTTTATGAAGACGCGGAAACACATTTACAGGTCATTGAAGAATGTTATCTGGGCGATGAGAGGCAGGCCCAGCGGCTGCGGCAGCTGATTGAGAATCTGCGTCAGGAGCAGAGGGAATTTCTGGAATACGCGGCCGCGGGCGAGAGAGACGGCGAGGACATCTCAGACTACGTTACCCAGCATCTGGATCCGCTGTACGGAGCGGTGGACCAGGCTCTGGCGGAGATTATGGAAACTGCCAGGGACCGGTTTGACTATTTCTACGAGGAAGCTAAGGACACGGGAATGTTTTCCATTTTCTGTTCCGTGGTGATGTTCGCGGCCATGGTAATCGTGTTGGCCATACATAAATACCTGTTAAAATGGCAGACAGACCGCCTGGAGAATCAGAACCGCCTGTTTGACCTGCTTTCCAAGACCATCGACCATATTTTCATGATCAATGAGCTGGACCATCCGGAGCGGAATTTTATCTCAGAGAACGCGGAGCGGATTCTGGGCTTTGAGCCGGATTCCAGAAAGATTTCCCCTTCGTTCCTGTTTGACTATATGGACGAAAGCGATCGGGAGATGGTGAAAAACCTGTTTTCCACCAACGGGGAGACCTACTGGAACGCCATGTTCCACTACCGCAACCCGGCCCTCCCGGAGGAGAAGGTGTTTGCCCTTCAGACCTACCGCATCAAGACGGAGGAGCGGGACCAGTTTATCTCCGTGCTGACGGACGAGACGGAGATGGTAAACACCCAGACAAAGCTGGAGGAGGCCATGCTGAAGGCGGAACAGGCCAACATGGCAAAGAGCGAGTTCCTCTCCAGGATGTCCCACGAGATCCGCACCCCCATGAACGGCATTATCGGAATGGTGATGCTGGCCAGACAGAACCTGGACAACCGGGAAAAAGTAGCCGACTGCCTGAGGAAGATCAGCCTTGCCTCCGGCCATTTGCTGAATCTGATCAACGACGTTTTGGATATGTCTAAGATCGAGAGCGGCCGGATGGAGATCAACCGGACCAATTTCGATTTCCAGGCGATGATGGAATCCCTGAACGAGGTGATTTACGGCCAGGCCAGGGATAAGGGAATTGAGTTTGAGGTGGGCTTTGTGGGAGATGTGGCGGAACGCCTGTACGGCGATTCCTTGCGGGTGAATCAGATCCTGATGAACCTGCTGTCAAATGCCTTAAAATTCACCCCCAGAGGCGGGCGGATCACCCTGCAGGTGACCAGGCTCCAGAAAGAGGGAGATCAGATCTGGTTGAAATTTGAGGTGGCAGACACCGGCTGCGGCATCGCCCCGGAGAACTTTGACAAGATCTTCGGAGCCTTTGAACAGGAAAATTCCAACGTAAGCCAGGTGTACGGCGGAACCGGCCTGGGCCTGTCCATCTCCAAGCGCTTTACGGAAATGATGGGCGGACGAATCTCCGTTTCCAGCAGCCTGGGGAATGGAACGACATTCTCCGTGGTTCTGCCCTTTGGGAAAGTGGAGCAGGAGACGAAGGAAAAACGGGACTTTACCGGCTTTCGCGTGCTGGTGGCTGACGACGATCCGGACGCGGCCGCCCACGCCAAGCTCCTCTTGGGAAAAATGGGAGTGCGGGCGGACAGCACGGACAACGGCTACGAGGCGGCAGTGATGGTGGAGCGCGCCCAAATGGAGGAGGAACCCTATGACCTGTGCCTGATCGACTGGAAAATGCCCTTTATCGACGGTTTGGAGACCATCCGCAGGATCCGGGATTCCGCCATGGGCAGCAAGCCGGCCTCTGTGCTGGTGACGGCCCACGACACGGCGGAAATCCAGGAGGAGAGCCGGAAGGCGGGAGCGTTTTCCATTATCACAAAGCCGCTGTTTGAGTCCACTCTGGCATCCCTGCTGTCGGAGATCTCTGGAAAACAGGCGAAGGAGCCGGAGGAGAGCGGCACGCCGGAGGGAGATTTCCGGGGCCGGAGATTCCTGATTGTGGAGGACAACGAGCTGAATATGGAGATCGCCGTAGGGCTTTTGGAGGCCACGGGAGCGGCTATTGAGACGGCCGGAAACGGAAAAGAGGCCCTGGAGCGGTTCTCCCAGTCCAGGCCGGGGTATTTTGACCTGATTCTCATGGACGTTCAGATGCCGGTGATGAATGGCTACGAGGCCACAAGGGCGATCCGCGCCCTGGAGCGCGAGGATGCCCAGACCATCCCCATCCTGGCCATGACGGCCAACGCCTTCTCCGAGGACGTGGAAAAGAGCCTGGCAAACGGCATGAACGGGCATATCAACAAGCCCATAGATTTAAAAGAGGTATTCACGAAAATCCGGGAGTCCCTGAGGCAGGAGTAGAGGGAACCGGCGGGCGGGAAACCATAAGTTTCCGGGCAGACGGGGCGGTTTGGCCCGGCTCCCTGGGCTGGCGGTTTCCCGTTTTGTTTTCTGCAGGGTTTTCTTGGTTTTTGGCCGGGGATTTCAGGGCGGGGTTTTCCGGGTTTTTCAGAATTTTTTCAGGGGGCGGCAGGCCGTCAGGGCTATTGACAAGGCCCCGGTGTGATGATATATTTTTAGCTGGAAAGAAAAGGAATTAGCCAAAGCTAATCTCGGCTGGATTCCAGAGAAAAAGGCGAGAGCGGGAAGGTGAGAATATGCAGAATACAAGAAATGTGACAGACAGCGTGATCTGGGTCGGCGCCAATGACCGGCGGATCGGCCTGTTTGAAAATCTGTTTCCGGTGGAGAAGGGAGTTTCCTATAACTCCTACGTGATCCTGGATGAAAAAACGGCAGTGATGGACACGGCGGACGCGGCCGTAACCCTGCAGTTTCTGGACAATGTGAGAGGTGCCCTGGGCGGGAGAGAGCTGGATTACATCGTAGTGAACCACATGGAGCCGGATCACTGCGCCAACATCGAGATGCTGATGCGGCTCTACCCCGGCGCAAAGGTGGTGGGAAACGCCAAGACGTTCCAGTTTATCCGTCAGTTTTACGAGATGGACCTGGAGGGCCGCACGGTGGAGGTAAAAGAGGGAGACGTGCTGGATCTGGGCTATCACAAGCTCCAGTTTGTGTTTGCCCCCATGGTGCACTGGCCGGAGGTGATGATGGCCTACGATCAGACGGAAAAGCTGCTGTTTTCCGCGGACGCGTTCGGCAGCTTTGGAGCCCTGGACGTCCTGTTTAACGACGAGCAGGACTGCCCCTTCGCCGATCTGGCGGAGATGAGACGGTATTTCTCCAACATCGTAGGAAAATACGGCCCTCAGGTGCAGGCTGTTTTAAAGAAGGCCGCCGGCCTGGAGATTTCCGCCATCTGCCCCCTTCACGGACAAATCTGGAGAACGGACATCGCAGAGGTGTTGAAAAAGCACGACCAGTGGAGCCGCTACGAGGCGGAAGAAAAGGCAGTGGCCATTTTCTACGCCTCCATGTACGGCAACACGGCGGAGGCCGCGGAGACATTAGCCGCTATGCTGGCGGAGGCCGGCGTGAAGAACACGGTGGTGTACGACGTATCCAGAACCCACGTGTCCTACCTGATCTCCGAGATCTTCCGCTGCAGCAACATCGTGCTGGCTGCGCCCACCTACAATAATGGGCTGTATCCGACTATGTTAAACCTGCTGGAGGACATGAAGGCCTTAAACCTTCAGAACCGGACCGTATCCATCATTGAAAACGGCTCCTGGGCCCCCCAGTCGGGAAAGATCATGAGAGAGATGGTTTCCTCCTTAAAGGGCATGAACGTGTCTGAGAAGACCGTGACCATAAAGTCCTCCGTAAAGGAAGAACAGCGCCAGGCCTTAAAGGAACTGTGCACAGAGATCTGCGCGTCCCTGGAGGCGTGAGGGGAAACGGATCCTATTTGAGAATGTGAAAAGGGAAATGGAAAGCGGCGGCAGGATTTGTGTTCTGCCGCCGCTTTGCGCTGCGTGGAAAAGAAAATAGCCGTGGATACAGCCGTGGCTTGGGAGAAGTGTCCGCCACCGCGCCTGCATCTTAGTCTGACTGCACCCGGACGGTGGAAACGCCGTAGTATTCCGCCATAGTCTCATTGGTCCAGTCTGCCGGATCCTCGGTGATGTCTGTGTAGGCCAGCAGCGGCGGTTTGGCGGTGAGTTTCGGGAGGACGATGTCCTCGCCCGGCGCGCTGCGGCAGATGTTTGCCCGCTCCGCCATTTGCCGGTGAAACTCCTGGGCCTCCCCCGTAGCCAAGGAGTAGGCAGCGCTTAAGCCCGCGGGCATCCGCTCAAAGGCAAGTCCGCCCGTCTCTCCCTTTCCCACCGTGATCTGTCCGCCGCAGGCCAGTGCAAACAGCAGGCAGAAGACTGCGAAGACGGTGCCAAAACGCCTTTCGTACAGGGATTCCAGATGAAAATCCGGCAGCCACCCCTCAAACCGGCGGGAAAGCCAGCCCATGAGATAAAACATGGCGCACAGCGTCACCGGATAATAGCTGAAATAGATGAGGTTGATATTTCGCTCCGGGATGGCAAACCCCAGGGCGTAAAAGCAGGGCATCCCCAGAGTGGCGTACAGCCCAAACAACAGAACCATTGCCCAAAAGGGATGGGAAAATTCCCATTTGCTCTCTTTTGCGAGTTTCCAGACGAAAGGCGCGAGAAACAGCCATGCCAGAAGTACGGGAACGGTGGTGGCGTTCGCCATGCTGTAAGCGGCGTAGACCACAGAGAGGATCAGTCCCTTGATCACACTGGAATCCCCCACCTGTTGCTGGCGCAGGCCGTTTCCCGGAGACGCGATGCTTACGAGCAGGGCGGCGGTGAGAACGGCCAGGACGATCAGCCCCAGCACCGCCTGAAACCGAAACCGCGGCTCGCGCCAGAAGGCGTGCGCCGTCAGCAAAAATAAGAGCATGGCCGAGACCAGGGCGGTGGAGTAATTGCTGCCGCCTACAATGGGGGCCAGAATCAGGGCGGGGATAAAACACCGCAGACAGCCGCGGCCTGCGGCCCGCGTCATCATCCGCAGCGTCAGGCCGTTCATCCACAGCCCCAGGCCATAGAAAAAGGTGTAGGAAATGGCTCCCGGATGCCAGTACAGCCCCTCAACCGGCTCATACATATACTGAACGGTCAGAAATAACAACAGAAACGATACAATCCGGCGGGTGTTCTCAGAGGCGTTCATGCAGTCTTTGAGCAGAACCTTTAAAAAGTACCATTCCCCCAGAATGAGAGCCGCCAGAGTGAAAACTGCGGTCAGACCGTAATAGGATTCCCCGAAACTGGCCGGCTGCAGAAAGGTCAGGAAAATGAAGGAAAAATTCCCCTGCCACTCAAAAAAGCGCTGTACCGTCTGCTCAAAAGCGGCCTGCAAAACGGCCGCCACGGAGCCGGTTTCTTCCCAGACGGGAAGGGTCTGGCGCAGATAAAAGAAATCGTCGGCAGACGGGGCGCTGTAGGGCGCGATCAGACAGAGCGGTATGATAGACAACAGAAAAATCAGCAAAAGTACGGCCGCGCAGCGGCCTTTCGTGGTACGTTCCATTTGGTCCTCCGAAAGATAAAGTATGATTTGTGTCATAAAAAACGGCGTCTCCTATGACACAAACGCCTTCGGCGAAGGCGCACTCCGCGCAAAAGAAAATGGCTGCTGGCGCAGCCGCGCTCCGGCGCGAGTGTGCGCGGCTGCGCACACTTTTTATGGCTTTCATTATAGGCGGATTGCCAGTTAAAGTCAATAAAGGAAGGCGTCAGGGAAACCGGCGCAAAAATGGCGGCAGGGTGTTATCCCTGCCGCCGCTTTCTTATCCCCCATCCCGTTTTGACGGGCTGCGGGTTCTTGGTTATTACTCTGCCTTCGGGCCGGCCTCGGCGATTTCCTTGGGCATATTCGGGTACTTCTTGGCGAAGTTGTCGGAGAACATCTTGGCCAGTTTCTTGGCGGAAACGTCGTAAGCGTCCTTGTCGGCCCAAGTGTCTCTCGGATTCATGATCTCGGAGGGTACGCCAGGACAGCTCTGGGGAACGTCCACGTTGAAGATCTCGTCGTGCCGGTACTCTACGCTGTCAAAGCTGCCGTTTAAGGCCGCGGTGATCATGGCTCTGGTGTAGGACAGTTTCATACGGCTGCCGACTCCGTAGGGGCCGCCGGACCATCCCGTATTTACCAGGTAAACCTTGGTGCCGTATTTCTCGATCTTCTCGCCCAGCATCTTAGCGTATACGGACGGATCCAGCGGCATGAAGGGCTCTCCAAACAAAGTGGAGAAGGTGGGCTGCGGCTCCTGGATGCCGCGCTCCGTTCCGGCCAGCTTGGAGGTGAAACCGGTTACGAAGTGGTACATAGCCGCGTTCTCGTCCAGTCTGGCGATGGGCGGCAGTACGCCGAACGCGTCGGCGGTCAGGAAGATCACAACCTTCGGAATGCCTCCCTTGCCGGGGATCTGCGCGTTGTTGATATAGTCTACGGGGTAGCCCACGCGGGTGTTCTCCGTGAGGGAACCGTCGTCGTAGTCCGGGATTCTCGTCTCCGGATCAATGACCACGTTCTCCACCTGGCTGCCGAAACGGATGGCGTTGTAGATGTCCGGCTCGTTCTCCGGGTTTAAGTTGATGCACTTGGCGTAGCAGCCGCCCTCGAAGTTGAACACGCCGTCCTCAGACCAGCCGTGCTCATCGTCGCCGATCAGCTTGCGGGCCGGGTCAGCGGACAGAGTGGTCTTTCCCGTTCCGGAAAGTCCGAAGAATACAGCGGTCTCCTGGGTCTCCGGATCCATGTTGGCGGAGCAGTGCATGGGCAGCACGTTCTCCTCCACCGGCATTAAGTAGTTCATAATGGAGAATACGGACTTCTTGATCTCACCGGAGTATCTGGAGCCGGCGATCAGAACGAGTCTCTCAGAGAAGTTTACAATGATGGCAGCCTCGGAATTGGTTCCGTCTAACTCAGGAACGCAGTGGAATCCGGGAGCTACAACTAATGTGAAATCGGCGTCACCGTAGGTTTCCAGCTGCTCTGCGGTGGGACGGATTAAAAGCTGATGAATGAAAAGGTTCTGGCAAGCCAGCTCATTGATGATGCGGAATTTTCTGGTATATTTCTCATCCGCTCCGGCAAAGCCGTCGAATACGAACAGATCCTTCTGCTGCAGGTATGCGAACATTTTGTTCTTGATGTTCTGATACTTGTCCTCAGAGATGGCAACATTTACGCTGCCCCACGCGATCTGATCGTGAATGTCTGCGGTGTCAACGATGAATTTATCTTTAGGAGAACGGCCTGTATATTTCCCGGTCGTTACAGCAAGCGCGCCTGTGTTCATCAGGATGCCCTCGCCGCGTTTTAAAGATTCCTCTACCAGACGAGCAACGTCAAGATTGCGGTATACAGTTCCGGTATTGGTGATGCCAAGTTTTTCTAATCCATAGGTTTCCATGTTCTTGTCCTCCTGTTAATTTTTTGGCAAGGCTGAATTGCCTTTCCCGTCATTTTATATTATACTTCTTTTTAAACAAGAAGTAAAATGTATATTTGAGATTTTTACCATACTATATTAGTATGACAGAGGGGGAAATTATGGCGATCACTTATGACTATTACCGCATTTTTTATTATGTGGCAAAGTATCAGAGCTTTACCCAGGCGGCCAGAATCCTGTTGAACAGCCAGCCCAACATCACCAGATCCATGAACAATCTGGAGAGCGAGCTGGGCTGCCGCCTGTTTGTGCGCTCCAACCGGGGAGTGCAGCTGACGCCGGAGGGAGAAAAGCTTTACGCCCACGTGGCGGTGGCTCATGAACAGCTTCAGGCAGGAGAGGCGGAGCTTTCGGGGGACAAAAGCCTGCAACGGGGCGTAGTGTCTGTGGGAGCCAGCGAAACGGCCCTGCACGGGTATCTGCTTTCCCGGCTGTGCCGGTTTCACCGGAAATACCCTGGTATCCGCATCCGCATTTCCAGTCATTCCACGCCTCAGGCGGTGGCGTCCCTGCGGCGGGGGCTGGTGGATTTCGCGGTGGTTACCACGCCTACGGGGGTGGTGAAACCGCTGGAGGAGATCCGGCTGAAGACCTTCCGGGAAATCCTGGTGGGCGGGCCGCAGTTTCAGGAGCTTTCCTGCGGGGCTTTGAGCCTGAAGGAGCTTACGGCCTATCCCCTGGTGAGTCTGGGGCGGGAGACGAAAACCTATGAGTTTTACAGTCACTTTTTCGCGGAAAACGGGATTTTATGGGAGCCGGATATGGAGGCGGCCACCACGGATCAGGTGCTGCCGCTGGTGAAACACGATCTGGGTCTGGGATTTTTGCCGGAGGACTTCGCGGCGGAGGATATGCGGCGGGGAAAGCTGTTCCCCATTACCTTAAAGGAAAAGATTCCGGAGCGGGCGATCTGTCTGGTGAAGGATACGGGAAGGCCGTTAAGCATCGCCGCCAGGGAGCTGGAAAAGGAGCTGGTGCGGAAAGGGCGGGGGTAAGCCGCTTTTCTAAGTCCCGGAAACGGGCATAGAAAAACCACCCTTGTATACTTTGGCGGTAGCGAGGGTGGAATTTCTATCATCAATACTGGCCAACCCTTTGTGGGCGGTTGTTCTTTTTATGCTTTTACTATAGTACGTCTGAGAGGAAAGTGCAAGAGGGCAGTTTTAGCTTCCGCCTCCGACTCTGATGAAAAATTGTTGAAAGGATTTTCTGGGATGGGTCGATCCTGGAAATTTGTTAAACGCAGGAGAGGACCGCGTTTTGCGCGGATGCTCTCCTGCGGAATGGTTTCGCGTCAGGATTCCCGGCTTTTGGGGGACTGCGAAACAGAGGTTTCCAGAGCCGCAGATTGGAAATCCTTAGCTTGAATGGGAGCTGCCAGCTGGAAGATCCAGCTCTAAGTCGCCGAAGGAAGGCAGAGCCGCTGCCGCCGGAGCCTCGGCGGAAACCTCCTCGGAGGAACGGCCGGCCGGAAGGTCCAGCATAAGATCCCCGTGGGAAGGAAACGCCGAGCGGCTTTCTTCCGCTGCCTCAGGGGAAACCTTCCCTACGCGGGCAAGGCCGGCCGGGAAATCCAGCTTGAGGTCTCCGCGGGAGGGCAGGGCAGAAACGCTCTCCTCCGCGGCCTCAGCAGATTCCTTTTCTACGCGGGCAAGACCGGCCGGGAAATCCAGCTCCAGGTCGCCGTGAGAAGGCAGAGCCGTTTCTTCCGGGGTATCCAGGGAAGGTTTCGCCAGGCTGGTGCCGCCAGCGGGGAGATCCAGCTTGAGATCCCCGTGGGAGGGCAGAACCGGGCGGCTTTCTTCCGCAGTCTCAGCAGATTCCTTTTCTAAGCGGGCAAGACCAGCCGGGAAATCCAGCTCCAGGTCGCCGAAGGAAGGCAGGGCCGCTGCCGCCGGAGCCTCGGCGGAAACCTCCTCGGAGGAACGGCCGGCCGGAAGGTCCAGCATAAGATCCCCGTGGGAAGGCAGAACCGAGCTGCTTTCTTCCGCAGCCTCAGCTGATTCCTTTGCTAAGCGGGCGAGACCAGCCGGGAAATCCAGCTTCAGGTCGCCGAAGGAAGGCAGGGGCGCTGCCGCCGGAGCCTCGGCGGAAACCTCCTCAGAGGAACGGCCGGCCGGAAGGTCCAGCATAAGATCCCCGTGGGAGGGCAGAGCCGAGCTGCTTTCTTCCGCAGTCTCAGCAGATTCTTTTTCTACGCGGGCGAGACCAGCCGGGAAATCCAGCTCCAGATCCCCATGGGAGGGCAGAGCCGTTTCGGGAGTGCCTTCAGCCGGTAAAGCGGCCGTCACTGTCAGGGTCACACGGGCTATCTCATAGCCGTTTGCCTCTATTTTCAGGGTGTGTTCCCCTTCTGTCAGCTGCGGCTGTTCTCCGGAAGGTTCCTGAATGGTGTGATACAGGGTAATGCTGGTCTGTTCCTCGTTGATCTCGTACGCTTTCCGGCTGGAGTCGCTGCGCAGCGGGAAGGGGTTTCCGTCAAGGAACAGGGCGGTGATCGACGAAATATACGCCGGGTCGCCTTCGCTGGTCAGCACCAGGTTTTCTCCCAGTCTGCCCTCTGTTCCGGAAAGCAGGGGAGCGGCTTCTCTCGCGGTTTTAGAAAATTGGAACGTGCTTCCCAGGAAACCGTCCTCTAAAACTCTCTTGACATTTTCCGGCCGGCTCTGAATGGTTCCGTCCGGATTCTGGCTGGCATATGTCAGGAATGAGAGGAAGTCATTGTGCTCCCGCTCCTCATCCTGAACGGCGCTCAGATATTTGGCAAAGTCGTAAAGGCTCTCCGAGTTTCCATCCATCGCGGCCACAGGCGTCTGCGTTTCCCAGCGCTTAACTACGGCCATTGCCGCGTCGTCCGCCGCTCCGATATTCTGAAGAATCATCGCGTTTGCCAGCAAATCGTGGTCGAACAGGAGGTAGGCGTCTACGTCTCCGTTCTCAGACCAGGAGGATACGGTTCCGGAAGCCCGGTTTCCGGTTGTGCCGAAGGTGGTGCGGGCCGGGGCCGTTCTGACCGCGCCGTCTTTGCCGTAAGCGTCCAGATAATAGTCATGGGAGGGAACCGCACCGTTGGTGAGGATCAGCTTGGGGGCGGATGAGCCCTGTCCTGCCTCAGGCTTTTTCTGAGCCGGGTGCTGGCTTAAAGCCACCTGGTCGAATTTCCCCTGCCGGTGGGAAACCGTCACGCTGGCCGGATCCAAAACGGTGGATTCCCATTTTACGATGGTTCCGTCGTGATCCACCTTCGTGCAGGCCTTAGTCACATCGGTTCCGTCAATCTCTATGGTGTAGTCGTCCGCGGTGCCTTCCTGGAACGCGATGACGGCGTACTGAATCCAGCCCAGATCCACAAGTTTCGTCTGGTTCTTGTTCAGAAGATCCGCTGCCTCTCTGACGGTCTCTTTCCCGGTCTCCGCCGGTTTTCCCTGTTCAGAGCCAGAGGTCACAGGCTTGTTTTCTGCCTGGCCTGTGGGATTTGCCTGGCTGCTGCCCGTCTGGCTGCCTGCGGCGCCGGTGGGGCGTTCCGGAGAGGTTGTGCTGCTGGAACCGCGTTTCCCGCTCTTTGAGCTTTCGGAGCCGCGCTTTTTGCTTTTTGAACTGCTGCCGGAGCTGCGTTTTCCGCCCTTTGAGCTGCCGGAACCGGAGCCGTCGCTCTTTCCCTTTCCGGGGCCGCCGGAGCCTTTGCGGGTTTCCGCCTGCTGGGAGGACGGGGAGTCGAGGCGGACCACGCCCGCGGGAGCGGATGTCCCGGTGAGTGCGCCGGAGCTGTCAAAGGGATATTCCCGGTCTCCGATGGTCACGCTGCCGGTAGCCATGGCTCCGTCTGGATTGAGGTAGTATGTGGTATCCCCCTGGGAAACCCAGCCGGTCTGCATACTGCCGTCGGTATTTAAGTAATACCACTTGTCCTGTCCATCTGTGTCTTTTATCTGCTGCCATCCGGTGGCCATAGCCCCGTCCGGGACAAAATAGTACCACTGGGGCTTGCCGTTTGCGTCTGTTACCTGCCGCCATCCGGTAGCCATGACTCCGTCCGGGGCAAAATAGTACCAGTGCAGTTTGCCGTCAGCAGCCTTGATCTGTTTCCATCCGGCTGACATAATTCCGTCTGTATCGAAATAGTACCAATCCCCCGTTTCGGACTGGCTCCAGACATTTTGAAGAACTCCCGTTTCGGTTTGATACTGCCAGCCCTTTTCAGATGAGGACCAGTGTCCTTCCGGCAGGGGCGCGGCTGTAGCTGTGAGCGTGCTGGACAGCAGCATCGCGCTGAGGATGATCGGTGCAGATCGTTTTTTGTTTTTCATCATCCTTTAATTCCTCCTTCGTAATTTGATTTGGTGATTCGGCGGCATTGCTGGTTTTTCTGCTCAGTTAGGGATAGTCAACCGCCGTTGCCGCATATGTTAACATTGACTAACCATTTCTGTCAATCCTGCTTCCCCCTCCGTCAGGCCGGTCAAATCTTAAGGCCTGCCCGCAGGTTTTCTTCCCGCGGTTTCAGGGACGGCCCGGCTGGGCGGATCCCGTTTTTCCAGGCATAAGATTCCGAAACCGCCGTTCCTGACGTATTCCTTCTATATAAAAGTAAATGGAAAACCGCGCGTTTTGAAAGGTCCTGTTTTCGTTTCCAGGATGGGAAAACCGCGCCTCGGACTGCCGCGGATGGGGGCAAACGGTTCTTCCGGTTATGTATAGAATCTTCCTGTTTGAAGGGAAATTCTTAAGGAATTTGTAATGTATTGTGACTTTTTACAGAAAATAAAATAGAGTGAAATAAAAGAGAATGATAGGTTTTATGAGGATTTGCAGCTCTTTTATTTCTTTTGTACTCTTAAAATTTAGTAGGGCTTTTTGGGGCCTATTAGTCACAAGAAAGTCACAACTCCACTTTAATCTTTTCGATTTCTGCTTTCAGGTCTTCCAGCTCCCGGTGTCCGTATACCTTATTGGTGACATCATTAAAAGCGTGCCCTAGCATCCGCCGGCGGTCATTTTCACGCACTTCATATTTTTCGCAGAGCCGGGAGAAAGTATGGCGTGCATCATGGGGCGTATGTTTGGGATTTCCGGCCAATCCAATGGATTCCAGGGCCACGTAGAGATCCTTGCGGTAAGCATCAGTGGAGAAAGGCAACATAGTGCCGTACTTTTTAAGACGGTACACTATCAACGGCAGGATCGCAGAATGGATCGGGACAACACGGTTTTTTCCGGCTGCGGTCTTGATGCCGCCGGTCATAGATTGGTTCATCAGATCAATCTCCAGTGTAAACAGTTCAGATATGCGCCACCCGGAATAACACAAAATCAGTAAAAGCTCTATGGACGGATCTTCTTTGCGCTTCCAGAGGATTTTCAGTTCCTCATCGGTAAACGGTACACCGTGTTCATCATCATCTGGAGTATCGATTCTCACAAAGGTGTCATACCGTTTATCGCACCAGCTCTGCCCATCAGCATACGCGTACATTTGGTGATACAAGCTCAGGATCAACTCTAAGCTGGAGTGCTTCAGCTTCAACGCTGCCGTGTCAATCACCCTCTGAAGATCATCTCCCCGCAGATCCCGAAACACGCGATCGTGGAGTGTTTTGCAATTTTTATAGGCCGCCTTGGTGGATGTAATTGTAGATTTGGAGTAGGAGTGCCCAGGCTTATATTTATTTGCAAAAAAAGCCTCATACACTTCAGAAAAAGTCTTCTCTGGTTCTTGCGGCTCCTGACCGCGGATCCGGGAATAATCTGCCAGCAGACGACTTGAAACCGATTTCAGATCGGCGGCTCCATCGGCGTTCGGTAGCTCCAGGGTGGCCTCCATGCCGGGCGCATAAGTGCCGGCCTTATAAGCCGTGAGGATGATAAACCCCTTCATCCAGTCGTCCACATAGCAGATGGCGGGCGGCCGGTTTCCGTCGATGTCCGCCGGCGGGTGGACGGCATAGGCGTTTCTGCGGCCTTTGCCCAGATAGCGGATGGATCCGTAACCATTGGGCAGCCGCTGGTGCTTTTTGCGTGTTGGCATAGTATCATCTCCTTTTTTGGTACAAAAATAACAGCCGCACAAATGTTCTGATTGCGACTGTCCCCCGAAGATGGTACAATAACTTTACAGACTCATTGGCCTCTTCGGAGGCACTCAACTCAACGCTCCGGTTGGCGCCGGAGATCGGGCTCCCTGTTGGCGCAGGGGGCCTTTTATTTTTGGACGATTGACAGGTTTATCATTTCACGCATACATTACAAGGGTCAGATTTTCCGGCAGATAAAGCATCGCTTAAACTACCCTCGTTAATTGTCTTGGATCTTGACAACGTAGAGCAATTGCGGCTGTTATGATAAGATTTACCACCTGGAGTCCAGTATACGATGGCAGCGGCTTCCTGGTTGGATGCAGAGCCGGAAGATGCAGCAGGTTGAGCCGGCGTGTCGTTAGGATCACCGGGAGTATAGTCATTGCAAGGAGCTACGTTCCAGGAAATGTTAGTGCCGTCTGTAGATGCCACGATATTTCCCTGCTTATCCGTGCGCAGCAGTTGGATCTCCATGGCTTGCAATTTCTCCATTGATTCTATATGGGGGTGGCCATAGGAATTTCCTGCTCCGCAGGATAACACTGCATATTCTGGCGTTGCGGCCTGGAGTAAATCCCAGCTGGTGGAGGTACCACTTCCGTGATGCCCCATTACATACACGTCGCTATCAAGAGATAATCCAGATGCTACCATTTCTGCTTCGCTTGCGGCCTCGGCATCGCCGGTGATCAGAAAGCTGGTGTTTCCGTCTTGCACACGGATAGCGATAGAGTAATTATTTAGATCACTATAATCGGTTCCGGATGGAGCCAGTACCTGGACAGTAGCATCACCCAACTGAATTTGACTGCCCACAGCCGGCTGAATCCGGGGAAGGCTTTTGGCGGACACGATAGAATTGAAGGACTCAAATACACGGGTATCGGCAGTGTAGTTTGGCCCCCAGACATTAGATACTGGGAAAGCATTCAAAGTGCCGACCACGCCATTGAGGTGATCAGAATCGTAATGAGATGCCACTACATAATCCAGCGATGGAACGCCTTCCTGTTGGAGATAGGAGACCACATAGCTGGATTTATCAGAATCTCCCCCATCATAAAGCATATAATGGCCATTGGATTCAATTAAAACAGAAAGTCCTTGGCCAACATCCAACACATGGACATCTGTCTGGGCAGCAGCATCCATGCTTAGC
Source organism: Lachnoclostridium sp. An14 (assembly GCF_002160755.1). Lineage (GTDB taxonomy): Bacteria > Bacillota > Clostridia > Lachnospirales > Lachnospiraceae > Lachnoclostridium_A. The sequence continues at coordinate 1,728 of NZ_NFLE01000002.1, read as the reverse complement.
AGCCCAGAAAACAGTAATGCAGTTAATACCAGTCTTTTCTTGTTTTTCATAATAATCCCCCTTCTTTTGCTTTCTTATTTATTGCTTTAACCTCAACTCTATCAATCTCTTTTCATACCCAAACAGGCGTGACAGTTGTTCTGATGTATAGTCTGGATATTCATCCAGAACATCGTCACCAATCAACAGATCCATGGCAAATGTATCAGCTTCAATTTCAAATTTATTGGTATTGAAGCAGGTTCTGGTGTCCATAAAAATAGCATTTGATTTCCTGTGGAGGAACATATGCCCCATCTCATGAGCGCATTCAAAAATCTGTTCGTGTTGGGAGAGATTCTCGTTTATGTAGATAATATTGTTCCGCTGGAAATATTGGTAAAAAGCTCTGGTGCCGTAAAGCGGGACAAAAACTAAAATTGCATTTAATCCCTGCAGGATCTCAAACGGATTGCGGGTCCGATACTTTTGGGCCAGATAATCCGCTTTTTTCTTTATATCCATAGGCACATCAGTCCTTTTTATATTTCTTCGGCGTGTACTTCTCTTTGTTTTTCTTTTTGGCCAATTCCATACCTACCTGCATGGCGGACAGGATGGAGTCAATGGCTTCTGGCGTGGCCGGTTGTCCATCAAACATGAGGCCTTCCTGAGAGAGTAGCTGTTCTCTGGTCTGATCCAGAATCTTTTCTATATCACGCTCATCCCGGCGGGTAAGCGTGGTTTCTTTTTTGCCTGAGGATGTCTCTCCAGTCATGAGGTAGTCTACTGTTACCCCAAAGTAATCGGCGATTTTTTTTAGAGTAGAAGTTTTAGGAGTTATTTTTCCTAATTTCCAGTCACTTAATGAGGACTGAGAAACGCCAGTTTCTTTACTGACCTTATACGGAGTTACTCCGTATTTTTGTAGTAATTGTTCAAAAATCTCATACATAAATTATTCACCTTACACAAAAATGAAACAATACTACATAAAAACGGAATATATTCTTGACTACTCCGTGTAAACGTAGTATAGTATGAGCATACCAAACAAATACGGAGCATTTGAGAGGTATACTACGGAAAATGGTTGCTTCGTCTGGTAAACTAAGCATATCACATTTCCGTAGTAATTACAATAATGATTTTAAGAAAGGAGAATGTGATTTTGTACAAAAAATTTGCTGATTTATTAGTGAAAAATAATAAAACAGCCTATCAAGTTGCTAAAGAGACGGGAATTGCACAATCGGTATTATCTGACTGGAAAACTGGGAGAAGCAAACCTAAATTCGACAAACTACTGATCCTGGCCAAGTATTTCGGCGTGTCAGTGGAATATTTCGCAGAAGATGATAAGAAAGGAGATTGAGGTCAATGGAGAAGAAATACATGAGTCCAGAGGAGGCAGCGCCCATGTTGGGAATCAGCCCAGCAAAGGTCCGCCAGTACATGAGAAATGGTGTACTGGATCTGGGATTGGTTGTGGATCCGAAGAAAAGTGGGGAGAAAAACTGGAGGTTTAAGATCTACCCCGCGAAGCTCTACAAGGTGATTGGAGGTGATCCAGATGGAAGCAATTGACTGCGAAGTGGTCAGGAAGGAGGAGCTGAGAGCGATGGCCCGCCACATGGACAAGCTCCAGGGTAAAGTGGAGCGGCTGGAGCGGGATCGGGCGGTGCTGTTCTGGATGTTCGTGATAACAGCTATGGCGCTGGCCTATGTGCTGGCCAACGTGTCGGTGTG
>NZ_NFLE01000019.1 GCF_002160755.1 Lachnoclostridium sp. An14 | reverse complement strand
CGCCGCCAGCGTTCATCCTGAGCCAGGATCAAACTCTCATGTTTAAGATTTGATCGGTTCAAAACTTTAGCTTGGCTATTGTTGTTAAACCTTCATTTACTTGGTTTCGTTCTGAATTTTCTCTAAACCCAAGGCCGAAACAGCCTTTTGTTTTTAAGAATTTTCAGGGTTTTACATACTGTTTAATCTTCAATTATCAAGGTTCTTTGCTTTGTTGTTGTCTCAGCAGCAACTCTCTTATGTTATCACAAGTCGTTCGCTTTGTCAACAACTTTTTTATTTTTTTTGAGGAAGTTTTTCATTCCTCAGCGCTGTCGTTTTTCGCAGCGGTTATTGATTTTATCATAACTCGTTTGCTTTGTCAACAGCTTTTTTGAAGTTTTTTAAGAGGTTCTTTCCTCTCTCACGTGTTCCTCACGTGTGAACATACTATACCACTTTATGGCTAATCTTGTCAAGGGAATTTGTAGCTTTTTTTTAAACAATTTTTCCGGAATGAGGCAAAACACTAGATGTGCTAATTTTTCTTGATTTTATCTATATTTTGTGGATGGAAGAAAAAAACAGGACAAAGGTGATTTCTCCCTTCTGTCCTGTTTTTTCTGTAAATTGTTTACATTTTACACACAATTTATTTATAAACCGTGCAAAATACTGATAGCAAGTTTTGCTAATAGATTGTTCCTGTAGAGAAAGGTGAGGAACGCGCTGGCCTCAATTTGGTCAAAAACTGCCTTTCCCCAGGAGGTAGTAGCGAAAATCGTCAGCACCACGCTGGCAAGCCAGATGAAAATCAGGGCCTGGGACAGGCCCAGCACCGCTCCGGCGATCTGGTTGATGCCGGATAAGATCGGCAGGCGGGCCATGAGATCCAGCCAGCGCATGAGCAGGTGGAGCAGAATGAACACCGCCAGAAATACCACCACGTAGCTGATGGCGCTCACAATCATTTCCATAATATAGGAAACAAGATAGTCGGTGAAACGGTCTACTCCCAGCAGCTCATATACCTCGTTGTTATTATTTTCGATCAGGATGCCTTTTAGCTGCTCCGGCAGTTCCAGGCTTTCGATGTAGCTGCGCTGGGCGGAGGGCTGTTCTTCCTGCTCCGGAACTAGGCTGACTCCGTTTTCCAGGACGGATTCAATGCCGGAACGCACTGCGGACTGGACAATCTCGCTCTGGAGCAGAAAATCCTTCACGTAGGGGGACGCAAGGTTTACGGCCGCGATGGACATCACCAGGGCCACGATGGACACTGCCTGGCGTATAAAGCCGCGGTAGTGGCCGTACAGCGTCATTCCCACCAAATATACTGCTATCAGTACAGACAGCCAGTATTGGGTCAAAAATTCCTTCATGTCTCACTTCCAAGCACAAATTTGCGGATGGCGTAGGCGACACCGTTTTCAGAATTGGTCAGGGTCACATAGTCCGCCCGCTCTTTGAGGAAATCCCCGGCGTTTCCCATGGCTACCCCAAGTCCGGCCTCCTCAATCATGGTAATGTCATTTTCTCCGTCTCCAAAGGCCATGGTCTCCTCCCTGGAAAGTCCCAGATGGGCGGCAAGGCGCAAGATACCCTCGCCCTTTGTGGCTCCTTTGGCGTTTATTTCCAGGTTATTGTACATGGAGGAGCTGACTACTGTGAAACCGAGGGCGTTCATTCTCTCCCGGACTTCCTCACGGCAGGATAGGTCTTTGAAGAAAATATTCAGTTTCTCGATCTTCTCCCCGGTGGCGGCTACGTGGTCGCGGATGCTGGGGTAGGCGTCGCGGACGGATTTTATAAATGCTTTTCCGGCTCCGGTGATGCCGTACTCCTCCAGATGGTCCAGAAAACGCTGTTCGCAGACACCGCGGCCATTGATATAGGCGTCGTACATCACAGGGTATTCCATGGCGATGTCAATGATCTTCAGGGCCTGCTCCGGCTCCAGAAGGCGGCTATCAATCACCCGGCCTTCCTCCTGATCCATGATCCGGCCGCCGTTTACCGTGATGGCGTAACGGACGCCCGGGATTCCCTTGATCTCCTTCGGGACGCCTTCCAGGGTGCGGCCGGTAGTGGGGACAATGTAAACGCCCCGCTCAATGCACTCGTCCAATGCCCTCCGGTTTTCCTCCGGAAGGCATTTGTCGTCGTTTAACAATGTACCGTCTAAATCCAACGCGATTAACTTAATCTTATTCTTAATCAATGAAGTGTTCTTCCTTTAATATTAATAATCCGTTTTTGTCATACTTGGAGGAAAAGAGGTTGGCAATCCGTTTTCCCAAAGAGGGCTTGTCTGCCTTGTCAGCTGCTTCCTCAATAAGATCCTCGGCATTCCGTTTGGTAAGGGGGATTCCTTCCTCCTCCATGATCTCGATTCGCTCGTAGAGGGCAAGCATACTCTTTCCGGTGATGCTGCAGTCGATGTCGGCGGCGTATTTGCAGGCGTACTGGGCAAACTCGTCAATGTCCATTTCCTCCTCCTGCTCCTCGCCGGCCTCGTCCTCGTAGCCGTCGCCGCTTTCATCCTCATAGTAAGCGTCCTCGTACGCGGCTGGATCCTCACCGGAAATGTACTCGTCTTCTTCCTCATCTTCCGGCTCCTCGCCAAAGAGCTCTGCCTGGAGACGGTAAGCGGCCTCCTCCGCGGCGAGACGGGCCTGTTCTTCCTCAGCGCGGGCGCGTTCTTCCGCTTCGCGGCGGGCTTGTTCCTCGGCGCGGGCTTTCTCCGCGGCCGCAAGGTGGGCCTGCTCCTCCGCGCGGGCTTTCTCCGCGGCTGCAAGGCGGGCCTGCTCCTCCGCGCGGACTTTCTCCGCGGCTGCCTGGCGGGCCTGTTCCTCCGCACGGGCTTTTTCCGCGGCCGCAAGGCGGGCGGCCTCTCTGGCGCGGGCCTCCTCAGCCGCTTTGCGGGCAGCTTCGGCACGGGCAATCTCCGCCTCTTTTTCCGCCTGCTGGCGGATGGCGGCCTCCACGCTGGCGATTTCCGCGGCGTCAGGCTCCTGTCCGGCGCCGATACACTCAAATTTGCAGGCCAGCTCCGGATTCTGCCGGTGGAGCGTTTCCATCCGCTCCGGTGTATCAATCAGCACAACCACCGTGCCGTTCTGATCCTGCTCCATGAACTCGTTTAACTCGTCCAGAACGGTTTTGGAAAGATCTCCCGCTCCTTCTACCACCAAATCCCGGCCCACCAGCTGGGGGGCTACGGACATGATGCCCTTTTTATCCAGTTTGAAACCGGAAATTTTTGCTATGGGGTGCTTTGTGCCCAGCTCTCTGTGAATCTGGCGCAGGGCGGACAAAGCCATTTCCAGGCCTCGCTCCGGGGTGGATGCCTCAATCATCAGATGGTTGGTCTCTCTGCCCGGCTCGCTTTCGTCATCCCCGGTTTCCGGCTCCGCCTCGGGAAGGATTTCCTCCGGCTGGGGAATCACCCGCTGCACCACCGGAGCATTTTCATCCTCCGGCTCCGGAGCGTAGACAGGCACCGGAGCCGCGGCGGGCGCGGGAATTTCCGGCTCTGCCGGCTTTGTTTCTTCCGGATGGGGGGCCGGCGTCATGCCCGGCATCACCTCGCGGATGTCGCGGAGCACCTTGGTGCGGGCCAGACTGCCCGCCTCCGGCTCCTCGCCGGGAGCGATCTTAGCCATCTCTCTTGCCAGGTTTTCCTGGGCCTCTGCCTCTCTCATCTTTGCCTCCAGCACCTGGTCGATGGACGGGGCGGGCGCGGATGGGGCCTGATCTCCGGAAACGGCAGTCTCCGGATGGCCCTGGGTCGCCGGGGAAACAAATTCCGGGCCGGGCGCAGCCGAGGAAACCTCCGTCTGGGCGGGCGTCCCCTGGAAAGCAGGGGCGGTTCGCGTCTGAGGCTCCTGGTAAACGGGTTCCTCCTGAGACGCGGTCTGAGAGAAGGAATCCTGGGGAATATCCGGCTGGAAAGCGGGGGCTGGCTGCTGCGCGTAGCCTTCGCCATAGGCGGCAGCCGTCTCCTGATACGCTCTCTCCTGTTCATCCCGGTAACTGTAGGCCCTTGGCGCCTCCTCGTAAATCCCTCTGGGATCCTCCTGATAAGCTGCCTTCGCAGCCTCGTACTCGGCCTCGGCGGCAGCCGTCTGATAGGCGGCCTGTTCCCTGCCGTTCTGGTAAATCATATCTTCCTCTGAGCGATACTCCGGCTGTCTGTAATCCTGAGGCACCTCCTCCTCAATCACCGGGCCGCCGTAGTTTTCCTGGGGGTAGGGCTGGGACATATCCGCAACCGTTCCGTAAGCGCCCGGGCCTGGAGTGGGGTAGTCGCCGATCACCGGACCATTGTCCATGTATCCCCGCTCTACGGCCCGCAGTCTGGCCTCGTATTTATCACGGTTTTCCACCAGATCTCTCTGATAGGAAGTGAGGGGGGCGTACTGGAGTTTCAGCTCCATGGCCTTATCCACGTATTTTCCGATGCCGAACATCACCATGATCTTGTCGCAGAGGCGCACGCAGTCGTTTCCGCGGCCTAACTGGTGGTAAAGCACTGCCAGCTCGTACATCCATTTCTCGTCCAGCTCCTCGGAGGTGTACTGCTCCAGGGAGTGTACCAGCTGCTCGGCAGGTGCCCCCTTGGCCCGCAGAATCATGTAGCGGAGCAGGTGCTGCCTGGAATCCTCCGACGCCAGGTTGCAGAACTCCCGGTAGTAGTCCTCGGCCTCCTCAATGTTATTCTCCTTCAGAGCCAGATCGGTGAGCTTGTAGAGCAGGCGTTTGCCGGCAGGAGCCCGCTCGAACGCCAAAAGCAGGATGTTTTTGGCCTCGCCGTACTCCTCATTCTTCTCATAGATCTGCGCCACCATAGACAGAAGATTGGTGCTGCGCACCCGCCTCCAGTCAATGGCGTCCGCGATCTTCATCGCGGTTTTGTAATCTCCTTCGTTGATCCGTTTCTTTATCTGTTCAACCTTTATGTTAAACTCGCGTTTATCCATCTTCGCTTCTCCTACTGCTTAACTTCTCGGCTACAGCTCTGTTCTGCCCTCCAGGGCCCGCAGAAGGGTAACCTCGTCTATGTATTCCAAATCGCCTCCAACCGGCACTCCGCTGGCGATCCTGGTAACCTTGATCCCCGTTGGCTTGATCAGCTTGCTGATATACATGGCTGTCGTTTCCCCCTCCAGGCTGGAATTAGTGGCAATGATCACCTCATCCACATCTCCCTGGAGCCGCTGCATCAGTTCCTTCAGCTTGATGTCATTGGGGCCGATCCCCAGCATGGGGGAAATGGCTCCGTGCAGGACGTGGTAAACGCCCTCGTACTTTCCTGTCTTTTCGTAGGCGGCTAGGTCTCTGGTATTTTCCACCACCATGATGACTCTGTGGTTTCTCCTGTCGCTGCTGCAGATGGGGCAAAGCTCCTTGTCTGTAAGGGTGAAACACTCCTTACAGTACCGCACCCCCGTCCTGGCTTTTATGAGGGCGTCGGACAGGCTCTGCACCTGCTCTACCGGCATATTAATGATGTGGAACGCAAGGCGCTGAGCGGACTTCGCGCCCACTCCGGGGAGCTTGGACAGCTCCTCGATCAGTTTTGTTATCTGACTGCCGTAGTAATCCATATCAGAACGGGAAACCTCCGCCCAGACCGCCCAGGCCGCCAGTGAGCTTGGACATGGCCTCTCCGGACGCCTCGTCTACCTGACGGAGCGCCTCATTGGTAGCCGCTACGATCAGATCCTCCAGCATCTCGATGTCCTCCGGATCCACAACCTCCTCGGACAGCTTTACGGCAACGACTTCTTTTTTGCCGGAAACGGTGACGGAAACGGCTCCGCCGCCGGCCTGGGCCGTATATTCCTTAGACTCCAGCTCCTTCGTCGTCTCCTCCATCTGACGCTGCATTCTCTGCGCCTGTTTCATGAGATTTGTCATATTGCCAGGCATTCCGCCTGGAAAACCGCCACGTTTTGCCATGGTGTTACCTCCTAAAAATCTTCTTCTTCAATATTTGTGTGTATCTTTTCTTCCATTTCCCGGCGGCTGACGTAAATGGTGTCAAACCGCTCGCCGGCTCCTGCCAGCCTTGTTTTAAAATAAATGGTCTTTCCGTAGGCCGCCTCCACGTGGCGTTCGATTTCGCCCAATGTGGTGGGGCGGTTGCCGATGTAGTACGCGTCCGGCGAGGTGAATACAATGCACAGGCAGCTTTCCCCGCTTGGCTCCACTACCGTATTGCGGAAATTGGAGCGGACGGAGCCGCCGATCTCCCGGATGATTTTGCCCCACTCATTTCTCACCAGGTTTAAATCCTCTAACTGCCCTGGAGGCAGCTCTACCTGGCGGGGGGGCGTCTGGACGGGAGCCGCGGATGCGCCCGCAGGCGGCTGGTTCCCGGTGGGAACGCCGGAAACAGACGCTGGCTGGCCGCCGGGACTCATCCCGGCAGTCCCCGGGTTTCCCGGAGCCTGGGCCGTCCCGCCGCCTCCGGTTCCCGGCGGGGCGGATGCCGGAAATCCGGCAGGTCCGAAACCTCCGCCGGCCGCGGCAAAGCTTCCATCCTCCAGCCTGTCCTCTATGTCCTGAATACGCTGCAGGATAGAATCCAAATTATGCTCCATCGCCGGTTTTGTCAGCTTGATAAAGGCCAGCTCCACCAGCACCCGTTTCTGGCTGCCGTAGCGAATCTGGTTGGACAGCTCGGAAAATACCCGGATATAGCGCATAAGCGTCTCCGGATCCTCCAGGGCGGCCTCCTCCTTCATCAGCCTGATGTTGTCCTCTGACATTTCCAGAATCGTCTCCGCGTCATCTGCCGTGCCCAGCAGAAGGAGGTTTCTCATATACCAGATAAAATCATTGACAAACTGCCCCAGCTCCCGGCCCTGGTTTACCAGGTCCTCCAGCTGATAAATGCAGGCTTTGGTGTCCTTTTGGACCACAGCCCGGAACAGGCTGCTGAACACAGTGGTGTCCACGGCCCCCAGCACCTCCAGCACATTGTCATAGGTGAGGAGCTTTCCGTAGTGGAAGGCCACGCACTGATCTAAAAGGCTTAAGGCGTCACGCATGGAGCCGTCCGCCGCCTTCGCGATGTAAGAGAGGGCTTTTTCCTCCACCTGGATCCCCTCCGCGTCCGTCAGCTCCTTCAGACGGGCCACCAGAGTGGGGATGGAGATCCGCTTAAAGTCATATCTCTGGCACCGGGAGAGCACGGTGATGGGGATTTTGTGCACCTCGGTGGTAGCCAAAATGAAAATGACGTAGGACGGCGGCTCCTCCAGAGTTTTTAACAGGGCGTTGAACGCGCCTGTGGAGAGCATATGCACCTCGTCAATAATATAAACCCGGTATTTTCCTTCCGTCGGGGGATACTGGACCTGCTCCCTGATTTCGCGGATGTTTTCCACGCCGTTATTGGAGGCGGCGTCGATTTCCACCACGTTTAAGGAGGAGCCGGACAGGATCCCGCGGCAGGTCGGACACTCATTGCACGGGCTCCCGTCCTGTGGATGCTCACAGTTGACAGCCCGTGCAAATATTTTCGCGATACTGGTCTTACCTGTTCCGCGGGTCCCGCAGAACAGGTAAGCGTGTCCGATTCTCTGTGATGTGATCTGATTCTGTAATGTCTGTACGATATGGTCCTGGCCCTTGACGTCGTCAAACGTGGTGGGCCGCCATTTTCGATACAGTGCTGTGTATGACATAGAAAATCCCTTCTGTCTTTACTTGTCCCCAAAGCAGATGCCCAAGGTCCTGGCCTCCGCGATCATGGGACATTTCGGGTCTACCGTCTTTAATTTTCCAGCCACTTCCTCAAGGGGCACTTTGGTCAGCTCGTTGTTCTTCATCGCTACCATGTAGCCGTACTCCTCCTTCTGGATCAGCACGGCGGCGTAAGCGCCCATGCGGCTGGATAAAGCTCTGTCGTAAGGACAGGGCTCGCCGCCTCTCTGCATATGGCCCGGGACGGTGACACGGACCTCCTGGCCCGTCTGCTCCGTGATCTTGGCCCCGATCTCGTAGGCCACAGACGGATAGATCAGACCGGATTTTTTCTTCTCCTTCAGCTCTTTTTTCGTGAGTTTCGCGTCCTCCTTGGAAATGGCGCCCTCGGCCACGGCTACGATGGAGAACCGTTTGCCTTTCTTCTGTCTGGCCTTTAACGCCTTTACCACGACGTCGATGTCGTAGGGGATCTCCGGGAGAAGAATGATGTCCGCCCCGCCTGCAACGCCGGCGTAAAGGGTGAGCCAGCCTACTTTGTGTCCCATGATCTCTACAATGAATACACGGCCATGGCTGGCTGCGGTGGTGTGGATGCAGTCGATGGCGTTGGTTGCGATATTTACGGCGCTCTGGAAACCGAAAGTCATGTCGGTGCCCCAGAGGTCATTGTCAATGGTCTTGGGGAGAGATACCACGTTTAAGCCTTCCTCTCTTAAGAGGTTGGCCGTTTTCTGGCTCCCGTTTCCGCCAAGGACTACCAGGCAGTCCAGTTTTAATTTGCGGTAGGTCTGTTTCATGGCCTCTACCTTGTCCAGGCCATTCTCATCCGGCGTGCGCATCAGCTTGAACGGCTGTCTGGAGGTTCCTAAAATGGTGCCGCCCCTGGTGAGAATACCGGAAAAATCTCTCGGTTTCATCTGGCGGTAATCGGCATAGATCAAACCTCTGTAGCCATCCTCAAAGCCGATGATCTCCACTTCGTCATGGTAATAATTATACAGCCCTTTCGCGACTCCTCGCATAGTGGCGTTCAGCGCCTGGCAGTCGCCGCCGCTTGTAAGCATTCCAACCCTTTTCATCTCAACACACCCTTTCCTTTTCGCTCCGGCGAAAATAGTTATAGTATACCCATTTTGTAATTATAATACAAAGGGAAATGGGGGGCAAGGGAAAATTTCTTACGGAATCTGCACGGAAACCCGCTTGGCATACCGTCTCATGGAGAACTCACCGTCGTGGGGTTCGCCTTCGTAGCTCACGGATAAGTGGGCTGGAGAGGTGAGGCGGACAGCCCCGGCGGCAAGCAATCGCTCCTCCAGACGGCTGGCCGCGCTCTCCTCCAGGTTTTGTATGCCCAGGACGGACACGGTCTGGAGCTTTCCTTTATAAGGGCGCAGTCCGCTGACGATGCTGGAGGCGGGGAGGGGGCGAATCCAGCAGTTTCCGTATTGGAGAGAGGGCTCTAAGCGGCTGTCTCCGTAAACGGTGACGCTGCAATGGCGACCCCGCAGGATCCGTTTCCGCTCATGGAGGGATTCCAGCTCCCCGGTGCGCAGTTCCAGGGCGATGGCCGCCTGCCGCTTTCTCTCCTCCAGAGTTTTGGGGGCGCGGGCGGCATATTCCGTTTCCAGGGCTTTTAAAAAACGGCGGCCCACCTCCAGGAGCGTTCCGCCTTTTTCCGTGTCCACGAAGATTCCCTGGCAGGAGCTGCACAGCAGCTGGTCGGTGCCGGCTATGTGGCGGGCGAGAAGGCGAAGGGATTGATCCAGCTCCCCGTTTATGGATGCCGCGGGCAGGTAGGCAAAGCTTAAACGGTCGCCCCATTCCACTATTTTCGTGCCGGGGGAGACGCTTTGCCGGACGGCGCGCACCGCCTCGTCCCCGCCCCAGACCACCACGGCATCCGCGGCGGCAGCCAGCTCCTCCATGGCCTTCCGGTCGTCGGAGCGGATGGGAAACAGGTACAGGAAACAGCTTAGTTTTGGTTCCAGGCGGATCAGTTCTTCGGCCAGCCAGGCAGAGACGGGATCACCGGTTCCCGGCAGCTTGACCAGGTTTATATTTCCCGTAAGCAGGCCCTCCAGGGCGGAAAATCCGGAAATTCCGTCCATATTTCCCGCCCCGATATGGAAAATGACGCCCAGGGGCCGCCATTTCTGCACATAACGGCGATCGCTCTCCGAAAACAGGCGGCCTTCTGCCAGGCCGGGGGAAAATTCCGATTCCCAGCCGGGGCCAAATTCCAGGGCCATAAGCCGCTCCAGGCTCTCCGGGCGCAGCATTTTTTCGGCCTGTTCCAGGCGGTTTGCCGCCTCCCGCTCCGACAGGCCGCCCAAGGTCAGCAGGGAGATGAGGCGGCTACGGATTTCCGCCCGTTTTAACTCCTCTCCCACGCGGCCGCAGGCGGAGATGACCTCCCTTGGGAGCAGGCGCTCTGTCTCAAGGGTATTTAATAGTTCTGATTTCCAGTTAGAATGATTCATTCACAGCCTCCTTCAGCTTTTCCGCCGCCCCGGCGGCGCAGGTAACCAGCTGTCTGGCGCCGGCACGGCCCAGGAGCTTAAAATAAGGGGTGGAACAGCCACAGGCGCAGGTTTTTCCCGGTTTCGGCCGCCCCATGACAGCCAGATCGTCGGTCATGACGCTCACCAGAGGCATTCCCGTCATAAGGGGCGTCACAAAGCTCAAAATCCCCGGTTCGCCGTCGGGAACTGGTTCTAAGGTATCGGGATTTCGCACGATCACCCGGCTGTACACCGGCACGTGGAAATGGCCCTCTTTGCAGCAGCGGTAGAGGATGTTGTGCTCCACCGCGCTGAAAAACTCAAACACCCGGGCGGACGGGATGCCGAACACCCGCTCCACCAGATGGTAGAGCTCGTCTCTGCCAATTTCCTGCCGCCAGAAGGTTTTCCAGCCGCCGCTCATGAGCACGCAGGAGGACGGCGGCAGAGACAGGCGGATGCCCCGTTTATCAAGCTCTGACGCCAGGAAAAAGATATAGGACGGAAAGCCTACAATCCGCAGAGGCAGGCGGAAGGGGGATTCCGTCTGTTCTTCTTTTATCAGTCGGGACAGTTCCCGGCGAAGGCCGTCCCGGTTGAGGCGGTATTCTCCGTCTTCGTCCCGTTTCAAAGCGTAAGTGCGGCTGGCCGCCGGGGCCGCGAAGGTGGCGCCGAAGGCCGTCTGGACGGTTCCCGTTTCCACTCCGGCGTAGGGCTCGTAGCCCATGACCAGGTAGCGGCAGGGCACCGGAGAGAAGATCCCGTGATAGCTGAGAACGGTTTTTACCATGGCCGCGCCGCAGGCCAGGGAGGAGAAATCGTAAATCACCCGGCTCCGCACTCCCCCGGTGCCGGAGGAGACGGCGGTATGACGCACCTGGTTTTTGGGGATGGAATAGAGACGGTTTCTCTTGATGTAAAGGGTGGGGATCACGGGAATTTTCCAGAGATCTTCTTCCCCTTTGATCATCCGGGGCGAAAAATTTTCCCGTTCCAGAATTCGGGCGTAGCGGGGGCAGCGGCTGGCGTGCCAGCTCACATTTTCCCGGACTGCCTCCAGGAAAAGGGCGCTGCTGCCGGATAGGTCGTATGGGTCCTCCCAGCGGAATAGGCGGGGTCTGGGGGAATTTGTGTTTGTTGTATTTGGCATCGGATACCTCCTTGCGGTTTGAGGGCGAGGCGAGGGGTCTGGGGGTTCGCGTTTTTCTTTATTATAGCTTATATTGGAAATATATAAAGAGCGGGCGGGATAATTAAAGAATTTGAAAGAAATAGAGGGCTTATAGTTTTATATTAGAAGGGTTCTATGAAATGGGAGCTAAAGCTCTGAAAATGAGAATTGAACGAAAAAATATCCGGCCGCAGATCTCTCTGCTCCGGACATTCTTATCTGTCAAATATTATTTTTAATCCGTGCGTCCTGTTTTGTACATCCACCACAGACGTTACTCCCGCAGCCAGCTCAGTCCAGGCTGCCTTGCGGCACATAGGAGGTTTCACTTAGTGCTGCTGCATTCCTGCCCTGACACGGTTCATGAATTCCTATTGCGCAAGACCCAAACGTCATCGCCGCTTACGAAAGGCAGCTCTGCAGTAAAATGTCCGGGACAGGACATCACCCCTGCTAGAGCGGATTGCAGGTACAGGGCACCGCTATCTCCCCGGCTGCACGGAAACTTTATGACAATCTCGCTGTGCCGGCAAAATGTCTGCCAGCTTGTTTAGTATAAACGGTTGCGGGGGGTTTGTCAAGGTGGGAGGACGGGAGTTTTCAGGGTTCTTCCCGTTTTCCGCCCCCGTTCCCCACTTTTGAAACTTATTAAATTTTTACAAACGGCCCGTGTCTGTAGCCCCCGTCTCCCTACAGGAATTCCAGCAGTTCCGTAAGCTGTGTTAATATCTCATCGGCGGCGGACTGATCCAGATGTTCCCCATGGCGCGGCTTTAACGCGTACACCGTCAGCCCCGCCCCTTTCGCGGAGGCGATGCCTGTGGGAGAGTCCTCCACCGCTGCCGCCTCTCCGGATTTTAACCCCAGCGCCGCCAGCGCTTTCTCGTAGATCTCCGGGGCCGGTTTATGGGCCAGGCATTCTGTCCCGCTGATGACAAAATCCACCAGTCCGCCCACATCCGCCGCGTTTATCATCGCCTGAATGGCCGCCGGCTCGGAGGAGGAAGCGATCGCCACCTTTAGCCCCCGCCGTTTTAACTCCTCAAACAGCGGCTTTACCAAAGGATCCACCAGCTTTTCATAGGGTTCCGGATGATGGGCCCGGTATTCCCGGTACTCCAGCATCATCTTCTCCCTGAGACAGGGATCATCCGGCACCAGCGTTTCCCAGATCGCCTTTTCGTTAGAGCCGGTAAAATCCGTATTCTCCCGGCGGACAAATCCCTTTTCCCGAAGATACGCCTCCCGTCTCTGCTGATAAAAATATTCCGTATCGGCCAGCACGCCGTCCATATCAAAGATGATCCCTTTTTTCATCCCAGGCTCCTCCCGCGTTTCAAACACTTTTTTCGATCAATACTCCAGTTTCCACATATAGCGGCGCTTTGTCAGGGGATGCTGACGGATATAGGAAAGCTCCTCCGCGAATACCCGGAACACCGCAGTGTGCAGCAGGGGGTTGAAATAGGTGGCCACGTCGCTGCTCACCGCAGAGGTAAGGCCGTAGTCCTTGGCGTCCACCACCGTAGTCAGAGCATCGAACCGCTCTAAGAACGTCAGGGCGCGGGAATCAATGGCTCTCGTCTTTCCATCGTTCATCAGCAGGATAAAGGGCACATTCTTGTCCACAATCTCAAACGGTCCGTGGAAAAACTCGCCGGCGTGGAAACTACCGGAGTTGATCCACTGCATTTCCATCATCAGGCAGATGGATGTGGAGTAAGCCACCTCGGCGCTGGCGCCGCTGGACATCACATAGACGACGGGAGCGTCTTTGTACGCCTCCGCGAACTCTTTCGCGGCCTTGCGGGCGGCCTGAGCGGAAGTTTCCGCCAGCTCGAAAATATTCTCAAAGCCTTCTACCATCTTGTCATATTTCTCATAACCTTCCGTCTGCTGAAGGATTTCCAGGGCAAGAGCCATTACATAGCCCATTTTTTCCAGCTTTGCCGCGTAGTTTGCCTCAAAACCGTGTACGATAGAGTAATCTGCCTCTTTTGTCAGGGCGGAACCTGCGGCGTGGGTGACGCTGACTACCGTCGCTCCCGCTGCCTTGGCCACAGAATTGGCTTTTACAGTCTCAGGGGTGCTGCCGCCCAGGGACGCGGTGATCACCACTGTGGTCTCCCCCAGCCAATCCGGAGTGTCGTAATTGAACTCATTGGCGGTGTAATGGGCGACGCGCAGCTTTTTGCTGGCGTTTGCCAGGAAATACTTGGCCGGGTAAAGCTCGGACTTGGATGCGCCGCAGCCTACAAACACTACATTTTCCACGGTTTTCTTGCTGAGAATGTCTGCTACAATCTGTTTCGGTACGCTTAAATCAATGTTATACATATGTTACCTCCTGAATCCTTTTTTACTTAATATGCAAACCGGTTTCCTCACCGGATTACGCCAAAATACCCACAACATTCAGTAATATGCCGCCCAGAATACAGATGAGCAGCAGCCAGCTGGTCTTAAATTTCTTTTTAATCATCCAATACATGAGCATAGTCGCCCCAAGGGAAATCGCCTGCGGAAGAATGCTGTCCACAATATCCTGCAGCACCAACCCTGTACTTTCAAACACCAGCGGGGTCGTGATCCCTACCATACTGGCAACCATGGCGCCCACCACCATCAAGCCTACGATTCCGCAGACCTGCATGAGCTGGTCCATCAGGTTTCCGGTCTGAAGTTTGGAAAGGTATTTGCTGCCCATGGTATAGCCCAACTTGCCGCCGAACCAGGTCACAAACCAGGACGGCACAAAGGAAATTACCATTGCCAGGATGGGGCCTAAAATGCTGCCCTGCTGCGCCAGGGAAATGCCCAGGCCAAAGGCGATGACGCGGACCGTTCCCTGAAAGAAGGAATCGCCGACACCGGACAGGGGGCCCATTAAGGATGTTTTTACCGCGTTGATCGTTTCCGGATTGAAATTTTCCCGGTCTGCGGCATACTGTTCCTCCATGGAGGCGGACAGCCCCAGCACAAACGCGCTGGTCTGCGGCGTGCAGTTATAAAATGCCATATGCCGTTCATACGCCTCTTTTTTATGTGCCAGCTGCTCCGGATCGTTTTCATCGGGATACAGCCGGTCAATGGTCGGCGCAATGCCGTATAAAAATCCCATGTTCATCTGCCGCTCGTAGTTCCACGACGCCTGGATCGCCCAGGAGCGCCAGAAAAACTGCCAGTATCTCTGAAAGCTGCTGCACTCTTTCTTAGAACCCTTTGTACTGCTCATATCGTTCCCTCCTTTTACGCTTCCAGCGGATCATCGTCGTCCTCCAGCGGGTCGTAATCGTCGCTGGATTCTCCGCCTGCACTGTTTCCTCCCCTGCTCCCGTTCTTGCTGATGATGAAAGCCAGGATGCAGGCAAAAATGGCGATTGCCGTAATGTTAAGCCCCAGATAGCCTACCATGAAAAAGCCTAACAGGAAGTATGCGGTCAGATCCCTGTTGAGCATGGTGGAAAGCAGAAGGGCGATACCGTAAGCGGTGAGGAATTTGGCTCCCAGGTTCAGGCCATCGGTCAGCCACGCCGGGATCACCTCCACCAGTTTCTGTACAAAATCCGTACCTACAAAAACCGCCAGGAAGATGGGGACAAAATACATCAGCGCATACAGCAGCGTGCCCCAGACGATGTGCATACTCCGGGCCCGCCCGAAGTTTCCGGCCTCGATGGCGCGGTCTGCCGCATGGGTTAAATTCGCCAGAACCGTGCGCATCAGCACACCAATCATCTGTCCCAGCACCGCGATGGGAATGGCAATGGTCAGGGCCGTCTCCGCGCTGGCTCCCGTCAGGATCGCGAATGCCGTGGAAATGATCGCCGCCATATTCATGTCAGGCGGCGCGGCCGCTCCTATGTTTACAATACCCAGGCTGATCAGCTCCAGCGTGGCTCCCATGGCCAGTCCGGCGGGCAGATCTCCCAGAACCAGTCCCACCAGGGTAGCTGTGATCAGCGGACGCTCCAGATTCAGACGCCCCAGCAGCCTGGAATCCAGAATGCAGAGAACGCCGATGAGTCCGAGGATGAGGGATGTAACAAACATTTCTTATTTCCTCCTTTTACTCTGAAAGCCCCGGATGGCGGCGATATAGATGGGCGTGCTCGCGCGCACAGATATATCGGCATCAGACGGGCAAGACGGTATGAGAAAGCAGGGCGGCAGCCCGGATTTCGAATACCGTCGGCAGATGGCGGGAACGCCGCAGGCGTGGAGCCATCTGGCTTTCATGATTTGCGATGACCGCGTCAGCGGTCATGTCCTTTTTGTAATTGCTGAGGGTATCCCGGTTTCCCAAATCCGGGATCTGGAATCAGATATTTTCCAGCACCTCTTTTTTATAACTGGGAGTCTGCTGCATATACAGCTTAATTCCCATTTCCAGCAGCCTGCGGGTGTCCGCCTGCTCCTCCTCTGTCATGAAAATGGCGCCTGCAAACTGTTTCGCCCCAGCCTTGTTTGCCAAACCGCCGTAGTTGATCTCTTTGATCTTGGGATAGGCCTCACAGAATGCCCGGAGGGTGGCCGTATTCCCAAAAATCATCATGATGTTTTCGTTTAATGTCTCCACCTTCGGCATTTTCGCAAGAGCCGTTTTGAGGGTGAAAATGTTTAACCTTACGCCTGTGGGCTTACTTAAGGAAAGAGCGGATTTTTTCAGTTCATCCGTAGCGGCCTCGTCGTCCACTACAATAATCCTCTGCGCCCCCACGTAGGAAGTCCACGCAAACACCACCTGGCCATGCAGCAAACGGTAATCCAGTCTCACCAGCTTAATCATAAGTCGTCCTCCTCATCCATATCTGCCTCGTTTACAAGTTCCGTGCAGTTCATGATCTGCTCTCTGGCCTGAGCGATAAATTCTTTCAGCTCCTCCTCACTCACCGGCCCGTCCGATGTGGCAAGGTTAATAGCCAGACAGATATTCATACCGCAGATAATCGTCAGATCGGGCCGCTCACGTAGCAGCATAAGCATATGGTTATTGACGCTGCCTCCCAGCACATCCGTGAGTATGTACACCCGATCTTCCGGAGCAAACCCGGCCAGCAGCCGTCTGACCGTCTCCAGAATACTCTCCGTTTCATCTCTGGTGGTTGCCACCGCATAGAGATTCGGCAGTTCGCCCAGAATCATCTCCACCGTATCCTTCATTCCCGCTGACATTCCCCCATGGGATGCTAAAATGATCCGGTTCATTTGTATTACCCCTCCTTTTTCTTAATTTCTTTTTGACATCTGTATCGTCATTATCGTTATAGACGTCATAGTCGTTATAATTACTATAACAGATTTCCGAAGTCTGTCAAGAATATTACAGCAAAAAATATGTTTTTGTGGGAATTGGATAAATTGAACCTGTAATTTTTAGATATTTTGACTAGGAAATTTTGATTTGCATTGACCGTGGCTTTCAAGAAGGGAGAATGAATGCAGAGCGCTCATTCTGACGGTGGCTTTTGCGGCATAGGAAACGCGGTTTCCTATAGCAGAAAACGGAGCGCGCATCCCGGCGGTGACTTTTTCATCATGGGGCAACACCGTTTCCCATGGTACAAAAAAGACAGGGCCTGCCAAAACCGGCTGCCCTGCCTTTCTCACAATTCAAACATATATCTGCTGCCAATATAATACTGGCGCCCGATGCAAAGCGGCGCGCCGCATTCGTCTACAAAATGAACATTCAAATAAAACAGCGGTTCTCCCAGCGGAACCCCCAGCCTCTGAGCCTGTTCCGCATTGGCCCGGGTGATCTCCAGCGTCCGGTAGGTCGTACCCGACGGACTGTGCCCGGAAATCCCCGCTATGGTTTCAAACAGAGAACAGTCCGTCAGATCCGCCGTCATTAAAGACCGGTACTGTTCATAAGGCAGAAACAGATTTTCCAGGAAAATCGGCTGCCCGTCCGCCGTCCTCAGTCTCTGAATATAAACCAGCAGCGCATCCGGCCCCAGGCCAAAAAATTCCTGCTCATCCTGGCGCACCGGCACGATCTGCCGCTGCAGCAAACGGGCTCCCGCTGTCATTCCATGATCCCGACACGTGTTTGTAAAACTTTTCGGAACGCTGCTTTCCATGATCTTCCGGTGAATCCGCGGCGTGCTCACAAATGTTCCCCGCCCCTGAAGTTTTACCAGATACCCTTCCGTACAAAGTTCTTCCACCGCCCGCCTGACCGTAATCCGGCTGACAGAATACTCCGCGCTCAGTTCCGGCTCCGGAGGAATCTTCTCCTTCGGCTGATACTTTCCGCTCTGGATCGCAGCCTTGATGTCCTCCTTGATCTGTTGGTATAACGGCACAACGACATTCTCTCTCATGAATCGCCCTCCCATATCATCTGTATCGTTATATACGTCTTACTTTTAATATACAGGAAAATTCCATTATGTCAAGGCGCATTTCCCATCCTGCCTATTTCTTTTTCCCTTTCCTCCGCAGCTCCCGAAAAAACTCCTTCAACATTCTGGAACACTCCTCGCCCATCACACCTACCTCCGTTTCTACCTGGTGGTTAAATCCGTCCTGGTGGAGCAGGTCTACGACAGATCCAGCGCAGCCGGCTTTGGGGTTCATGCAGCCGATGACCACCTTGGGAATCCGGGCCTGGACGATGGCTCCGGCGCACATGGGGCACGGTTCCAGGGTCACATACATGGTGCAGCCCTCCAGCCGCCAGTCTCCCATGGCGCGGCACGCTTTTTTTATGGCGGCAATTTCCGCGTGGGCCAGAGTGGTTTTGTCGGTCATGCGGCGGTTATAGCCGCGGCCGATGATCTTTCCCTCATATTCGATCACGCAGCCGATGGGCACCTCCCCCAGCGCCTCCGCCTTTCTCGCCTGACGAATGGCTTCCTTCATATATTTTTCTTCGGGTGACAACGCGATTTTCACCATGGCGATGATTTCTCCTGTTCATTGGAATTTGCCGGGCGGACATTTCCGCTACAGCCGGGGATTTTCTCTCCCGGCTATGGAAATGGCCCGGCTTTGATGTTATGATATATCTGATGCTATTATATGATGTTGAGGTCCTAAGGTCGAAAACTCTCTTGCAAGCAAGCTTGCATCGGATTTCCAATCTTTTGACTCTGGTATCATTATATAGGAAAATCAAAAAAAGAGAAAGATTGGACGGAAAAATGAAGATTTGCGGATTTCAGAAAACAACTTTGCTGGACTATCCCGGCCACGTGGCCGCGACCATATTTTTAGGGCTCTGCAATTTCCGGTGCCCCTTCTGCCACAACGCGGAGCTGCTGACAGAGGACGCCGAGGAACAGTGTACCATGGATGAGGTTTTAGACGTGCTGAAACGCCGGGCATCCCTGCTAGAGGGCGTCTGCATCACCGGCGGCGAGCCGACCCTGTCTCCCGATCTGGAAATTCTCATCCGGCGCATCCGGGAGCTTGGCCTTCTGGTGAAACTGGATACCAACGGCTATCGTCCCGACGTGGTAAAACGGCTTTGCTCCGAAGGGCTGCTGGACTACATCGCCATGGACATCAAATCCAGCCCGGAAAATTACGGAATGGTGGCCGGGGTGCCGAATATTAACACCGACACCATTTCTGAGAGCATTTCCTTTGTCCGCTCCTGCGGCGTGCCTTACGAATTCCGCACCACTGCCGTAAAGGGGCTGCACACGGAGGAGGATTTTGAGGCCATTGGCCGCTGGCTCCAGGGAGCGGAGCGGTATTTCATCCAGAATTACGTGGAATCGGACCGCGTCCTGTTCCCTGGTTTCTCCGGCTTTCGCAGGGAGGAGCTGCTGGCCTTCGCGGACATCGTCCGGCCTTATGTAGGGGAAGTCTGCCTGCGGGGCGTAGATTACTGACGGCTGGCCGGAATCATTTCCGGCGGAAAGGCGCTCCCGCAGAGAAAATGGCCGGCGGGACGGCCGCGTTCCGGCGCGGCATGAAACATCACTGGCCCAGCCGTACGTCGGTGTACCAGTAGCCAAAACGGCCGTTTTCCAACGGCTGTTTTTTTGACAGCACGAAATGGGGAAACCCAAACATGGAGGCCATGTATTTTTCGTTGCTGAAATAGTGGCCGGGCACGCCTAAGAGGAAACGGGCGCGGCCGCCCGGGTTATTTAAGCGCACCAGGATCAGGCAACGGTAATTGTAGTATCCGTGGAGAAGAAAGCTGTTATTTCCGTAGGTCCAGTTTTCCCGGGGGAGAAGGCCGATGTCCTGGGGGCGGATTTTTAGAATTTCACAGCCGTTTTCGTAGTCGAACGCGTCGATTTTCGGGTATTGTTTCCGAAAACTGCTCCACACTGCCTCGGCGCTTATCTCCGGGTCTAAGGACGCCCCGCTCTCCGGGTCTTCCTCCGGCTCGTCAGGAAGGGAAACTTCCTGGGCCGGCTGAGGGGAAATGGGAACTTCCGGCGTCTCCCGGGAGGCGGAGGTTCCGGCTGAAACGGCCGGGCCTGAAACCGCTGGGGTTTCGGGCGTTCCAGAAGTTCCTGGCATTCCGAAAATTCCGATCCCCGGATTTTGATTTTCCGCGATTTCCGCCAAACCGGCTGAACCGGCGGCGGTTATGCCGGGATTTGCCATGTTTGGGGCGGCAGTTTCTCCCGCAGCCGCGGCGGCTGGCTGGAGTTCCGGAGGAGCTGGCGGGGCTGACGGCGGCACAAATATTGTCCGTCTGGGTGGTTGGGGCATCTCCAGCTGCAGGGACGGCATTTCCGGCTGAAATTCCGGTGATGGAAGGGGAAATTCCGGTCCTGTTTCCGGCTGCGGCGACGGTAGTTCTGGCTGCGCCCCCGGCCACTGCGGCGGTTGGAGTTCCGGCTGGTTCCCTGGCTGCTGTGACGGCAGTTCCGGCTGCGCTCCCGGCGGCGGCTGAAGTTCCTGCTGGTTCCCTGGCTGCGGCGACGGTATTTCCGGCTGCGCTCCCGGCCACTGCGGCGGCAGTTCTGGCTGCGTCCCCGGCATCGGCATCGTTGGCCCTATCCCCGGCGCGGGCATAGGCGGCTCCGGCTGTACACAGGGCATTCCCGCCGACAGCTCCAACGGCATCCACGCCTGGCGGTTTGGGTTCTGGACAGCAGCTGTTTCCCGCCGGTTTCTCATCATTCCGGTAGCTGCGTTCCACAAAATCGCTCTGGCGGAAGGGCTGGACGCTCCACCGCCAGCCGGTTCCGCTGCCACGGCTCCTGCCGTTCCTGCTCCCCCGGCGCCTCTCATTTCCACTGCCGTTCCGGAACCGGAGCCTGCGTTTTCCCGCTCCGCCGTTCCGACCGTTCCCGTCCAGGTTCCTCCGGCCGCTCCTGGACGGCTGGACATCCCCATTCCCGTTCCTCCCGGCATACCGCCTCTCCACCTGGGAAAACCGGCACGGGGGCCGGTGCCGCGAAAACGGCTGATTTCCTCACGGACGGAGCCCGTTCCCGACATATATCTGGATACGGGAGAATCTTTTCCTATCTGCCCCGGCGTTTCCGCGCCGTTTGTTCCTTCCCGCCCATTTTCTCCAAATCCCCACCGTTCCGGAGCCTGGCCTTCCGTCTGCCGGCCACTCTCCCACGGCCGTTCCACATCATTTTTCTCTGAAACTAGTTCACCGGTTCCGGCCATTTCCGCCGTCCTGGCAGCTCTGACCGTTTCCCTCGCTCCGGCCGCTCCCGTTTCCAGCGATTCCTCCCGGCTCATTTCTCCGGCAGAGCCATCTGCGCCGCTTTCCCCTCCAGACAAAGCATCCGGCTCCATCCTCCCAGCGGGAACAATGGCCCCGGAGCTCTCAAAATCCGCCGTAATCTGCGGCGGCGGAGCCTGCAGCAGCTGAAACGGTGTGACAGCCCTGCCTCCTTCGTTTTCCCTTTCCTCCTGCTTTCCTTCTCTGCGCAGGTTTTCGGAGGTCACCCCCGCCAGCTCAATCTCCGCCGCATAGGCCACCGTATCCTCCGAGTCCTGGGCAACAGCGTCATCCCAGATGGTAGTGTAGGCCCGCCAGCTGTCCTGCACATCGTGGATGGTCAGGCCATAGCAGCTGTCCAGAGTTTTCCCGCTCTCCTCCACATTGTCCACCTTGACCGCAGTGCGAAATTCCCCGGCACCGGAGCGGATAAAGATCTTTCCCAGGAGGATTTCCCCGCCTGCGGACAGCAGATAAACTCCCAAATCGTTTCCTCCTACGTAAACCTTTTTTACACTGACGCTGATTCTGCACTGCCCGTTTCTGGCCTCCAGTTTCGCGAAACCGATATTTTTCCCTTTTACAGCGCCTTCATACGCGTAGATATATGAAATCAGTCTCCTATAATTAGACAAGCGATCACCCCTTCCGTAAATATTCTATGCCGCCGCTGCCGCCCCTTAGAACCGGATCCGCCAGATTCCCCAGCCTCCCCTTTCAGCGCACCAAAAAGACGTGGAAAAAACGTGCGCCACAGAGCACGCGCGCGCCGGGACGGCGCGGCTGCGTCGCGGCTATCTTCGCCTGCGCGAAACACGCCTCCGCCGGTAGCTTTGTGTCATAAGGAGCGCCGTTTCCCGCGACAAAAAAGGCGCCGGAAACGGCCGTGGTCAATCCCCACGCCGTCCAGCGCCCGCCTGCGGCTATTATTCTACTTCCAATCTGTTATAATCTCTGTCCGCGTCATTTAATATGGAAACCACGTAATCCCGAAGGACCGTGATATATCCCTTGGAATCCCAGAGGGCATACGCCTCATCCACCAGGGCATCCTCCCGGATTTCCACCGCCTTTCCCTGATAATATTTATAATTCAGGCGCGCGTAATAATCGCACATGAGCAGCCGTTCCTCCTCTGTGATCTCCTCCATGTGCTGCAAAACACCGTAAGCGTCATTTTTAAACACCTGCTCCAGAAACGGTTCCCGGAAATCGTTGAAATGGAGCAGTTCCTCCTCCGTCCGGCCGTTCTTCCTGGCCCAGCCTTCCACATCCAGCTCCTTCGTATGATAAGAAAAGCTGCAGTCATCCCTGTACGTGAGAAACCCGTACCGGCAGTCCGGCGTAGTCATGGAGCTGGTGACGATCTCGTAGAGATTGTTGTCTTCCTCCTCCATCCAGTGCTGCACGTGAAGGTGGCCGCTGAGAAAAATGTTGATATTCCAGGCCGCCAGGATTTCCACCAGCTGTTCGCTGTGCTCAATGGTGCAGTCCACGGTATAAACCTCGCTCTCCTCCAGCAGATTGTGGTGGGCCACCGGGATCACATTCATCCCTTCCTCCCAGGCCGCCTCCAGCTGCTCCTCAATCCAGTCATAGGTCTCCGTGAGAATCGCCCCTCCCACCTGGGCATAGCCTTGGCGGTACTGACAGGTGTCCAGCATGAGCAGTCTGGTCATGGGATCCAGCTGGTAGACGTAGCTGAGCGTTGTCTCATCCTCACTCACCGCCTCGTCGTATCCAAATTCCCGGTAAATCTCCCGGAAATCCTCCGGAGAAGTCCGTTCCACCGGATACTTTTCACTTCCCCGATAGCCGCAGGCGTGGTGATTATTGATGTCGTGGTTTCCGGGTATCACCACCACCGGAATCCCGGCGTCCTCCACCCGGCGCAGCTTTTCCGCGAATTCCAGATGGCTTTTCCGCTCTCCATTAGTGCTCAGATCTCCGCAGAGAATCAGCACATCCGGAGCGTTTTCCACCACTTCCTCCAGAAACGCGTCTGTAATCTGATCAATGTAGGTGACCAGGCGCCCGTCCCCGTGGTCCACATCATACTGAAACGCCTCTCCGTAATCCGTCAAATCAGGGGACAGATAGTGAATGTCGGAACCCAGAATGATCCGTTTCTCAAAGCCCGGTTCCCGCTCCTCCATTTCTGTTTCCGTCTCTGGCGGGACCTCCACCGTCTCCGTTTCCGCTGGCGGAAAGGTTTCCGGCGGGATTGTCACTTCCTCCACCGTCACCGCCTCGCTGCCGCCAGTCTCCTCCCTGGGAGAACAGCCGCCCAGCGCCGCCGCCAGGGCCAGCACCGCCGCCAGACTCAGGGCACAGCCCCATTTCCGTCCCTTTCTCATGGAGCCACCACATCCCAGATGGTATCCGGCTCAAAGCCCAGTTTCCAGAACGCCGTGCCGCCAGCTCCGCTCTCCTCCACGGCCTCCGACTTTAAGGCCAGAGACTTCGCGTCCTCCATCCAGATGTACTGAACGCTGCCGTCCTCGCCTTCCAGCTCTCCGTAATACTGGCCTTCTTCCTCCAGCCATTCCAGGCTCACATGGTTTTCTTCGATCCATTCCTGGGCTGCTGTCATTCCCACCGCCTTGGACGTGGTCTCCCCGTCTTTTACCGTCCAGATCCTGGTATAAAACGGGAGCGCACCCACTACCTTTTCTTCTGGAACCACTTTCATGGTATTCTCCAGCCCATTCTTTACATAAGACAGGGAGGAAACCGTCCCCATCTCTCCGCCCGCGTAGTGCTCGTCGTAGCACATGACGATCACGTAATCCGCCACCACGCCCTGTTCTTTGCGGTTGTAAAACTCCGTATAGGCGCTGGGCACGTAATTGTCCACTGACAAAATGATCCCGTTCTTCCGGCAGGAAATGGACAGTTCCCGGATAAACTGGATGTAATGGACTCCCGCCTCCGGTTTCAGGCTCTCAAAATCCAGATTCAGCCCGTCGATGCCGTACCGGAGCACCTCCTCCATCAGATTCTCAATGAGTTTCTTCCTGGTGGAGGTAGAGGAAAGCAGAACCTCCGTCTGCACATTTCCACTGAAATTGTCCAGCAGCGCCCAGACCTGAAGTCCCTTGTCATGGGCCTTGCGGACATACTCGGCGCTGGCCAGGGAGTCGAAATTGCCCTCGTTGTCCGTGAGGGCAAACCAGGTGGGGGCCACCACATTGACGCCCTCCACACCGGCAAACATCTCGTCAAACTTTCCGTTGGCCGTCTGATTGGTCACCTGATGCCATACCAGGCGCACCGGCTCGCCGATGGACTGGCTCTCGTAAACCGGCGGCTGGAAGGCACTGTCCATGACCACGCTCTGCCTGTCCTTCAGCCTCCAGTTCTGAATATAGCCCATAAATCCCGTCTCCGTGCGCACATAGGACCAGTTGTCCATCTCCTCTAAAATCTTCACACCGGTTCCAGAGGCCACCTCAGTGATCACAGGGCTTTTCACGCCGCCTTTCTCCCGGAGAGCGCCTTTTCCTCTCACCGCGGCCTGCTGCTCCTCCCACTCGCTGTCGATAAAGATACGCCGGGCCGCCTTTTCATCCTCTGTCTTCTGGTGGACGGCAGGGCTGTCAAAATACACGGTCCGGATGTTCGTATAGTTGGAAACCAGACCGGCGGATAGATACACCCCATCCTCCTTTACCAAAAGCAGATGGCCGTTATTCCCCATGGTCTCCTCGTCCGCGTAGACAATGGTATCCGGCAGGGCGTAAACCAGCAGTTTCTCCCCGCTGTCCCAGTAAAATCTCTCATTAATATGATCGTTTACCCATTCCAGGGGCAGATAGATCTGGTTTTCCTCATAGATCCCTTCCTCCTCCTGCACCTCGTCGTTCCACACAATGGACACCCGGTTCCCCTGGGCCGGAAACAGCTCCGAGATGTCCGCCGTCTCCTTGGACGGTATGTATTTTCTCCCGATCCAGACACCTGCCACCGCAGCGGCAGCGAGAATCAGGACAATGATAACCGTAAATACGGCTCTGGCTGCTCGTTTCATCCGTTCCTCCTTCAAAAATAGTATGCGCTTGTCAATATCTTCTCCGCAAATAACGCTGGCGAAAATACCTCGCCAAGTGTTCACATTATACCTGTGCACTAAATTCGTGAACTACCTCATTAAGTGCACAGGCATATGTTCTCACTAGGCTCGTTAAGTACCTCGCCAAGTGTTCACATTATACCTGTGCACTAAATTCGTTAAATACCTCATTAAGGGCACAGGCATATGTTCTCACTAGGCTCGTCAATACCTCGCCAAGTGTTCACATTATACCTGTGCACTAAATTCGTGAACTACCTCATTAAGGGCACAGGCATATGTTCTCACTAGGCTCGTTAAATACCTCGCCAAGTGTTCACATTATACCATAGGTAAAGGAGGTTCAATCATTAATTTTTCTTTACTTTTTAAAGTCTCCAGCCGGTTTTCCGCCATGGGAAAGGCCGCAGAAAGGAAAACCGCAGAGATCCGTATCTTTCCCCGTCTCACACACGATTCTTTGGACAGCATTTTCCCCTCTCATGCACCCTTTCCCACAGCAGAACCCCTCTGCCTCTTATGTTCCATCTTTATTGCGGACGCCCGGAGGCCTGTTTCCTTCGGGCGTCCGCAGGAGTTTACGCAAAACAGCCAGGCTGATAACGGCTTTTTACGCTCTGTATCATTTGTATTTTACCTTATCAAACCGAATCTCCGTCAGCTGCCCGCTTTCCGCCCCCACATAGTCGCTCATGTAAAAGCTGCCGTCCTCCTGGATCTCAAAAATACGGCTCCATTCCGATTCCTCCAGCTCCTCGTCGTCAATGTAGATGGGTATCCCTTTTCTGTGATACCGTTTCAGACCTTCCAGATACATCTGACGTTCTTTTTCGTTTAATAATCTTCTGCCTCTCATACGGCCTCCCTTTTCGCAGCGTTTTCCACAAGCAGGATTCCATGACAACCTGTTATCCACATTCACTGCCGCAAAAAGAACGCTTGAAAAAATTCCAGGGTGCCGGGCGTCACCGTGAACGCGTCTGCTGAAAGCGGAATCTCCAAAACAGGGACTCTAAGCCCTCTGCTCACTTCCCTTCTGGTCTCGCCGCTGCCAAAGGCGGCCGCACACTCCCAGCTCCTGTCTGCTCTCTTTCCCTGTCTTACATATTCCCAGAACGCTCCCGGCTGCCATTCGCAAAATGAACCGATCAGCACCCTTCTTTCACAGCGCAGAAATTCATCCCGGTTCCTGTCCCCGATCACCCCGAAGTCCACGAGGACATACCGGTATCTGTCCAGGCAGGACGCCAGTTCCCTGGCTCCCGCCGCCTTGTAGTAATCCGTCCCCAGCACCTGGAACGGCTTTTCCGGCCGCACCTTTCCCGTACACACCAGCTCCATCCGCTCCATCGCGCCGCTTTCGTTCCATTCCAGCACCGCGGCCCGCTCTCCGGCCACCGCAGTCAGATAGTTCGCCGCCATCACGCAGAAGTGGGTCACTCCCACTCCCCTGCACGCTCCGCCAGCCCCTATCGTCCCGCACGCCTCACAAGCTGCCGCGCGCCTTCCAATCCCCGTCCGGAAACGCCCCCTCTCTCAATCCCGCACCGCCCGGACAGACGGGCATAAAACCTCCTGGCCCGCCCGGCAGGAAAAAACGGATCGGGAAAATAGGGGGCACAGACGAATTCTCTCCGCCCGGCGCCGCTTTTTAAGGAAAAATTCCAGACCACAACTCCCGGCGAAGGACAGACTCCCAGCGGGGAATTCCATGGCTTTCCGCCCCGGACCTCCACAAGGACGTCCCAGTCCTGTTTCCCTTTCGCATCCGCCTCTCTGCTCCAGACTCCCAGATCCTTTACAATCACCTGCCAGCTCCGTTCGTCCAGACGCACGTTTTCTCCAAGAAACGGCCGCACCGAAAGGCCAAACACCGCGGCAGACCCAAAGCGGTCCAGGCTTTTCCGAGAGTTTCTGAGAAGCTCTCTCACTGCTCCGCTCCGGTTTTGTTCCGCGTAAAGCGCCAGGAATCCCTGATCTCTCAAATACGCTGTCAGGCCCACGGCCAGGTGGGTGGTCCCCACTCCCGGACGGTTTCCGGCAAATGCCACTACAATGGGAAATGGCTCTCCTCCCTGCTTTCCTCCCGTGATTCCGGCGGGAAGGGCGCACACCCGTTTCAGGTCCGTCTCCAGCTGAGAGGCGGAAGGATACCGTTTCTCCCGCCGTCTTTCCAGGCATTTCCTGATGATCCTTCTAAGCCTTCTCTGCCGGATCCGCCGCAAACCGGCAGATGTCCCGTCCTGCCGCGGGCTCTCTCCCTCGCACAGAAAGTACAGGACCGCCCCGATCCCGTATATATCCGTCCTCTCGTCCGGCAGCTCCCCGGCATACTGCTCCGGAGCCGCAAAGCCCGGAGTCCCGGCAGCGCCTCCTTCCTCCCCGGGGAACGCGGCCAGCCCAAAATCCACCAGCTTTACCGTGTCGTGACACAAGAGAAGATTCTTTGGCTGCAAATCCAAATAAAGAATGGGATTCGTTTTTGCGGAATGCAAATGATGAACCAGATGGCAGATCTGGATTCCGATGGAAACCGTCCTTGCCGTTGACAGAGGGCCCTGCTCCTTTACCATTTCAAACAGGTTTTCCCCTTCCAGATATTCTTCGATCAGATAACCGTAGTCCTCATCCTCCTCCAGGTCATACACAATAGGAATCCCCGGATGGCGGATGGATTTTAAAATCAGGCCTTCCTTCCGGAACTGCCTGTAGCCTTCGGATGCCTTGGAAATTCTCTTGATGGCCCGTACCTCCTGCAGGCCCAGATGGGTAGCCAGATATACCGTAGCCGTGCCGCCATTTCCAAGGACGCGCTCCAGCCGGTATTTTCCGAACAGAACAGATTCTTTGATCTCTACCTCCTCCTTTCCGGGAGGAGCCATTTCCTGTGTTCATTGTACGGCTATTATCCGGTTTTGGCAAATAAAATATCCATAAACATTTCTAAATTTTTTCTAAACCCCTGGATTTCCCTTGTTTTTCCCGGAAAACCTTAAATTTTCATAAATTATTCACATACCGATTGATATTTTGATATATTATATAGTATAGTTATGTTGAGGAAGTGTATCTTTTTCATATACCTACAAAAGGAAGTGAGCCTATGAAGATCGAACGTGTCAGTGAAAATCAGATCCGCTGTACCCTTAGCAGCTTTGACTTAAGCGTCCGCAACTTAAACCTGCGGGAGCTTGCTTACGGTACGGAAAAGGCCAGGAATCTGTTTCGGGAAATGATCCAGAAGGCGTCAAACGAGGTGGGTTTTGAAGCGGAGGACATTCCTCTGATGGTTGAAGCGATTCCGTTATCAAATGAGAGTGTTATGCTGATCATTACAAAAATAGAGGACCCTGAAGAACTGGATACCAGATTTTCCAAATTTTCCCCGTCCCCGGAGGATGAGAGCGAAGATCTGCTCGCATCCCTGGCGAGCGAGCTTTTGGAGGGAGCCGACGGACTTCTCGGCCGCCTGGTTTCCCAGAATCAGGAGACGGCGCCCAAACAGCCTCAGACGGATGCCTCAAAGCAGGAGGAGCCTAAGCCCTCCGTCCGCATCTACCGTTTTGACAGCCTGGACGGCGCCACCGAAGCGGCCCACGCTGTGGGCGGAAACTTCACCGGGATGAACACCCTCTACAAAAAACCCGGCACCTCCCAGTATTACCTGGTGGTAAATGCCGGAGAGGATCAAAGAGAGTTCAACCGGGCGCTGAACGTCCTGGCGGAATACGGAACGAAACAGAAATTTGAATATGCCACCGAGGCGTATTTTCAGGAGCACTACGAGGTAATCGTAAAGGATAAAGCCCTCCAGTCCCTGGCCTTAGTGTAAACGGACGGGAGCCGGAACATGGTTTGAAAAAGCCAGGTTCCGGCTCCTTTTTCGGCCATTTTTCCCGTTTCTAAAGACAGGGCTGACCTTTTTTGCGAAACCGCCCCTGCCGATTTCCCACTTGACCGCTCCCTCCCTTCCGGTGTTATACTGATAGTATTCAGGCACGGATGCCTGGAGAGGAGGTTAGAACATTGAAGGTACTGATTATCAACGGAAGCCCGCGGCCAAACGGAAATACGTCCATCGCCCTGAAGGAGATGGAGAAGGTCTTTGCCGCCGAGGGCGTGGAAACGGAAATCCTGCAGATCGGAAACAAGGACATCCGCAGCTGTGTGGCCTGCGGCTCCTGCGCCAAAACGGGGGCCTGTGTGTTTGATGACATTGTAAATGAGGCCGCGCCGAAATTTGAGGCCTGCGACGGGCTGGTGGTGGCAAGTCCGGTGTATTACGCGTCCGCCAACGCCACCCTTGTGGCCTTTTTAACCAGGCTGTTTTACAGCACCCACTTCGACAAGACCATGAAGGTGGGCGCCAGCGTGGTCTGCGCCAGGAGAGGCGGCCTTTCCGCCACCTTTGACGAGCTGAACAAGTTCTTCACCATCAGCGGAATGCCTGTGGCCTCCAGCCGTTACTGGAACAGCATCCACGGCCGCCTGCCGGGAGAAGCCTCTCAGGACGAGGAGGGCCTGCTCACCATGCGCACCCTGGCAAGGAACATGACCTTCCTGATGAAAAGCATCGCTCTGGGAAAAGAGGCCTACGGCCTGCCGGAGAAAGAGGCGCCTGTAAGCACGAACTTCATCCGCTGACCCGCCGCTTAAGACGAGGCAAAACCAAGGCAATTCCCTGCGCCGGCAAAAGCCGGGGCGCCGGACCCTTCCTGAGATTCCGGCGCCCCGGCCATGTTTTATACTTTATTTACGTTATAGAAAGCATCCTTTTTCCAGCATAAAATCTCCCGGCTCAGACGCGCCGCGCGCCATCCTCTAATACAAAAAAGCATCCCGTCTCCTATTTTACATCAGCTCCCGCCAGCCTGTTTCTCACTTCCCAAATCCTGTTTTCTCCGTTTTCCATACCGTTTCGGAATCTTATTTTCCTCGAAATCCTTGCAGATCACCCGGTAGTACACGGACAGCACCTTATAAAAGGTATCAATCTCCGCGGACGTACATTCCCTCTGAATCTGGCTGAGGGTTTTTGTGATGTCCAGAATGTCATACAGCTTGTGGGCGCGGCTGGTCTGAAGGCCGGTCTCCGTCACATACAGGTGGACGGTCTTCGCGTTTCCCTCCTGCTTGACCTTTGTCACCAGTCCCAGATCCTCCAGCTTGCTCACAATCTGGGAAACGGCCCCTTTCGTCTTTTTCCAATAACCGGTGAGGTCCGTCACCGTCGTCCCCGGATGGTCCTCAATATAGGTAAGGGTGTGCACCTCAATCATGGTTAAATGGTAGCCGGTGCCATAGCTGTGCTCCGCGTAAATATAGTCGTCATAGCGCATAACAAATTCATAGATGATGTTGTGGCGGCCGTTTAACACCTGGAACGTCTCATTGATAAAGCTGCTCTCCGGATCGGACGAATCCGCCCCGGCGGCCTCCTGTCTCTCCTGTTCTCCGCCAGCCAGTGAATCCTCTGCCTTCCCTTTTTTTATATCTGCCAAAATAGACATCATTTGTTTAATTACTAAACTTTCATTTTCCATCTCTATTTCCGACATTTTTCATTCTCCTCTCTCCCATATTTATCATTATTTCCAATGATAAAATGGTTTTTCCATTAACTATTATAACATATTTCCATTTATAATCAACATTTTTATGTGATACTGCATAATTTTCTTCAAAAATAGTTTAATTTTTAAACCAAAATCACTTGACATCCCATTTTTCCGGTGATATGATATTGCCATAATAATTAGTTTAATAATTAAACTATATCGCGCGCGAATTTCCTCCAAAAGAAACGGAACCACAACAAAAAAACATTCCACCAAAGAAAGGATCACGAAACATGAGCAAACAGTATAATTTCGATGCAATCGTAAACCGCCGCGGAACCAGCTGCCTGAAATATGACTTCGGCATGAAACGAAAAGGCCGGGACGACCTGCTGCCCCTCTGGGTGGCGGACATGGATTTTGCCCTCCCGAAAGAGATCTTAGATGACCTTCACAAGCGCATTGATCACGGAATTTTTGGATATACCGATCCGGACGGCTCCTATTTTGACGCCCTGAACAAGTGGTTTTCCGAGCGCCACGGCTACCAGATCGACCCGGAGACGGTGACGGTGGGCTGCGGCGTGGTGTACGGCCTGGCTACGGGAGTAAACGCCTTTACGAAAGAGGGCGACGCCATCCTCATCCAGCAGCCGGTGTACTATCCCTTCCGCGAGGTAATCGAGGACAACGGCCGCGTATTCATCAACAACCAGCTCCACTACGAGAACGGCCGCTACACCATTGATTTTGATGATTTTGAAAAGAAAATCGTAGACAACAACGTAAAAGTGTTCATCCTCTGCAATCCTCACAACCCGGTAGGACGCGTGTGGACAAAAGAGGAGCTGGAGCGTCTGGGAGACATCTGCATGGCTCACGGCGTGGTGATCATGGACGACGAGATCCACTGCGATTTCGTATACGGAGAAAACCATTTCACCAGCTTTATGAACCTGGATCCCAAATACCGGAAAAACCTGGTTTTATATACCTCTCCCAGCAAGACCTTTAACGTAGCGGGATTCCAGCCGGCAAACGTGATCATTCCCGACGCGGACCTGCGGGCAAAATACCGTCACGCGAACGCCGCCGCCGGCTACAGCCAGGGCAACATCATGGGCATGGAGGCCGTAAAGGCCTGCTACACCAAGGGCGCTGCCTGGGTGGATGAGCTGGTGGAGTACATCTCCGGAAATATTGCTTACGTGCGGGAATTTGTAAAGGAGAACTTCCCGAAAGCTACGTTTGTGGAGCCGGAAGGCACCTACCTGGTCTGGATTGATTTTTCCGGATACGGATTCACCGACGAGGAGCTGGAGCACATCATGACTGAGGAGGCGAAACTCTGGCTGGATTCCGGCAAAATCTTCGGACCGGAGACGGCGCAGTTTGAGCGTTTCAACCTGGCCTGCCCCCGCGCTACCGTAGAACAGGCCTTTGAGCAGCTGAAACAGGCTATGGACGCTCATCAGAGATAATTCTGTTTCCCGTTTAAACCATTTCAACTGCAAAGGAGAATGTTATATGAAAAGTATATGGAATACTTATAAATCATCCTTTATGCTCCTGGGAGCTATGGTCGTCGGCGGAGTAGTCGGGCTGTTCTGGGGAGAGGGCGCGTCAGTCCTCCAGCCCGTAGCGGATATTTTCTTAAACCTTCTGTACTGCTGCGTGGTGCCTCTGATCTTCTGCTCCCTCACCTCCGCCATCTCCAAAATGGAGGACCTGGCGAAGCTGAGAAAGATTATGATCACCTTCCTGGTGGGAACCATTGTTACCGGCGTGATCGCCTGCCTGTTTATGGTGATCCCGTCCCTGATTTTTGATCCCGGAAAAGGCGCGGTCCTCAACCTCACAGAGGACGTGACGGACGCCTCCGGCAGCATGAATTTCCTTGGAATGTTTACCGTCAGCGACTTCCCGCTGCTGTTTTCCAAGTCGAACCTCATGGCCCTCATCGTGTTCACCGTGATTTTCTCCATCGCCATTATCATGGCCGGTGAAAAGGGAAAACCCATCGTTTCCACCATGGACTGCCTGACGGAGGTAATCGTAAAGGTTATCGGCATCGTGATGAAACTGGCTCCCCTGGGACTGGGCTGCTACTTCGCCATCCTGATCGGCCAGTACGGCAAGGAAGTGGTGGGACCGCTGTCCAGAGGAATCATCATGTATCTGGTGGTTGTGCTGGCCTACTACGTGGTTTCCCAGACGGTTATGGCCTATATCGGAGCCGGCGCGGAAGGCGTTCGGGTGTGGTGGAAAGGCGCGGCCGCTCCCACTCTGACTGCCCTGGGAACCTGTTCCTCCGCGGCATCCCTTCCGGTGAATATGATGCACGCGAAGGAAATCGGAATCCCCAGCGAGATCGCGGATATTTCCATCCCTCTGGGCGCAAACCTGCACAAGGACGGGGCCTGCATTATCCAGATCTTAAAGATCGCCCTGCTCTGCTCCGTATTCGGCATTGATTACGCCACTCCCAGAAACCTGATCATGTCCATCGTGGTGGCAGTGATCGCCTCCGTGGTCATGGGCGGCATCCCCGCCGGCGGATATGTGGCTGAAATCTTTATCATTTCCGTGTTCGGGTTCCCCACGGTGTCCATCCCGATCATGGTGCTGATCGGAACCATCACCGACGCCCCGGCCACCGCCATCAACGTCACCGGAGACACGGGACTGGCCATGATTATCGCCAGAGTGGTGGAAGGAAAAGACTGGCTCCAACGGGCGCGGGCGGATAAAGCGGCGTAGGGACGCCAAAACCGTCGTTTCAGCAAAGATACGAATTTCCATGGAATAAAGACCATCCCCATCGGGATCCGGGACATTGAAAAGGAATGTTCCGATCTCTGCGGGGATGGTTTTTTGTTTTTGCCGCCGCTGCTCCCCGCCTGACATTTGGTTTCCGTGTGCCGCCAGAAATCTTCCTCCTTAAACCGCGATCCAATACCTCTGAATCACTCCGCTTTTGCTTATCCCGGCCGTATCCGCCACTTCCTCCTCCAGAATCCCGCCGTTTTTGATGATCGTTCTCCGGGACGCCTCGTTTTCCTTATCGCAGGTCACCAAAACCCGCCACACCCCGGTTTTCTGACAGACAGGCAAAATCTCCTTCAGCATCTCCGAGGCGTAGCCTTTCCGTCGCTCCGACGGCCGCACGCTGTATCCGATATTTCCGCCAAAACGCAGCAGAAAGGGGGACAGAGCATGGCGGAAATCAATCATGCCCACCACACGGCGATCCTCCCGTCTTACC
This sequence comes from Lachnoclostridium sp. An14, assembly GCF_002160755.1. Taxonomy (GTDB): domain Bacteria; phylum Bacillota; class Clostridia; order Lachnospirales; family Lachnospiraceae; genus Lachnoclostridium_A. Next base: position 44,766 of record NZ_NFLE01000019.1, on the reverse strand, counting down.
GCCAGAAACACCTCTGACGGCACGTAGCCGTCCTGATGTTTTGCCCTCAGCCTCTCCTCAAAACGGATCCATTCCTCAAAGGATTCCACATCTTCCAGGCCAGCGCAGCCGTCAAGGCTGTCTCCGTTTTGCTCCATTTCCCTTTTGTACTCCATGACCTGCGCCGCGTATTCCTCCGTGGGCCTCACCAACACAATTTTATCCATCGCCGAATCCTCCTGACAAAAGCAAATATGGTCTTTCCCCTCATTCTACCACATTTGTGTGTCATGGAAACCATAAAAAGTGTGTGCTTGGCGCACACTCGCGCCGGAGCGCGGCTGCGCCAGCAGCCATTTTCCTCTGCGCGGAGTGCGCCTCCTTGCGGAGCATTTTTATTTAACAGGAAACGCAGTTTCCTGTTAAATAAAAAGTGCGGCACAGCCAAAAATGACCATGCCGCATCCGTTCTCCGTCCTCTGTTTTTCCGAATCCTACTTATGCCCTAAAACCTCTCCCAGCTCCAGGGTCACCCGTCCGTCCTCGCACAGGAAACAGGGGATTCCCAGGCGCTCCGTGCCTCTGATTTCCCCGTAGAGCGGGCTGTTGTCCCGCAGCTCCAGGTAGGCCTTAAGGTCGCTGTGGCAGGATAAAATATCCTTAAAATCAATCTCCGCCCCCTCGGCAGATAATTTGTTTAACGCTGCCAGGGTGTCCGGGCAGAGATGACTTCCGATTACAGTTACTTTCATGATTCATTCCTCCTGTTATGCAGTATTTAAGCTGCTTCTTTTCTCTTGGTTGCCTTTTCCAGCCAGTCTTTTCCCTCTACCATCCGGGCCACGATCATGGACGCGATGGTGTCGCCGGAGGAGTTTAAGCAGGTAGCGGCCGGGTCTACTAAAAATCCGATAGTGGCGATCAGCGGGAACGCCTCTCCCGGGAAACCGAACAGGCTCACGATGAGCATTTCACCCACCAGGCCGCCGCCGGGCGCTCCGGACAGCACGAACGCGCTCAAAATAGATACCACAATGGCCATAGCGTAGGTCCCCGCTCCCGTAAACGGCATCTGGAACACGCCGAACAGGAAGGCGATCTTCGTGATGGAGGAGAGCACGGAACCGTCCATGTGCATGGTCGCTCCCATGGGAAGAACGATGTTGCTGATGTCATCCGGTACACCGATTTCCTTGCAGGCCTCCATATTGACCGGGAGAGCCGCCACGGAGCTCTGGGTGGCAAAGGCGGTCACCGCCGGGTTGAAAATGTTCTGAACCATCTTCTTCACTCCCAGCTTTCCACCCGCGAAGTAAGCGTAGGCCGGGAAGAACACGATGCCGTACACGGCGCAGAGCGGGTAGTAAATCAGCATGGTGCGGCCGTAATCACCGATCAGCTGGGGCCCAAACTCGCCCACCAGGTTGGCAAAATACGCGCCCAGACCGATGGGAGCCAGTTTCATAATCATTCCCACGATCTTCATGATCACGTCATTTAAGTTGACAAGAAGTTTTCCCACCGGGCTTTCCTCGCCTCCGCAGGCAGCCACGGCAATTCCGGAAATAATGGCGAATACGATGATGGGCAGCATATTGTTGCGGCTCATAAGACCGCTGAAATCATCTACAGTCAGCGTGCTCACGATCATGGAGCTGATGTCTGTGGCCTCCTGCATGGCGGCCTCGCCCATGGTAATGCTGGTGTTGGCAGCCGGCGGCCAGATATTCACCGTCACCAGGACCAGAACCGCGGCCACACAGCCGGTGGCCACGAAGGTCAGCACCAGGCTGCCCAGGATTTTGCCCAGACGTTTCATGTTTAACATACTTCCCACCGCTGTGGTGATGGAAACGAACACCATCGGCACCACGATGGTAAACATCAGGTTGATAAAGATCTGGCCCACCGGCTGCAGCACCGTCGCCCTTTCCCCAAAAATCAGTCCGATTACCGCGCCGATGATGATACCGGCCAGCAAAATCAACGGAAAGCGATAGCTCTCCCAAATTTTCTTCTTATCCATAATCACAATCCCCTCTCCAGTATTTTGCGGTTTTATCCCCTCGCGGCGGCTTTTACAGCGCGTTCACCGCGTTTCTTAACTGTCCCAGCGCCTTTTCCAGGACGGAACGGGGGCAGGCGGTGTTTAATCTCATAAATCCTGTCAGGCTGCGGCCGAATTTCCAGCCCTCGTTTAAGCCCAGACCGGCTTTTTTCACCATGAAATTCCTCAGCTCCTCGTTGGTCATGTTTAGCTCTCGGCAGTCCAGCCATACCAGATAGGTGGCATCGGGCACGTTGGGCTTGATCTTCGGGATGTATTTCTCGCAGTATTCCTTCACGAAGTCGAAGTTGCCGGACAGATACTCCAAAAGCTGCTCCAACCACTCCTCACCTTCCCGGTAGGCCGCCTCCATGGCCACGGAGCTGAAGGCGTTGTTTCTGTGGATGTCCATGTTCATCCAGAAACGGTCAAACTTCGCTTTCATCTCCTGGTTGGGAAAAATGGTGGTGGAGGCCTGAAGTCCCGCCAGATTGAAGGTCTTGGTGGCGGATACGCAGGTCACGATGTTTGCGGCGATCCGGTCGGAAATCATAGCCGTGGGCGTGTGTTTTTTCCCGTGGAAAATCAGGTCGGAGTGGATCTCGTCGGAGACCAGCAGCACGCCGTTGTCGATGCAGATGTTTGCCATCCGCTCCAGCTCCTCCGGTTTCCACACGATTCCCAGGGGGTTGTGGGGGCTGCAAAGCAGGAATACCTTTACTCTCTCGTCCTTCGCCTTCTTCTCAAAGTCGTCGAAGTCAATGGCCCAGGAGCCGTCCTTTTCCACCAGCTGATTTTCCACCACTTCTCTGCCCCAGGCCTCTGTCACGTCGTAGAACTCCGGGTACACAGGAGTCTGGATCATAACCTTGTCGCCCTCGTCCGTATAAAGCTTTACCAGGGCAGACAGGGCGGGCACCACGCCAAGGCACCAGCTCATCAGGCTCGTGTCCACGTCCCAGCCGTTCCGCTTTTTCTCCCACTCCTTCACAGCCTCGAAATAGCTGGCCGGGCGGGAGGTGTAGCCCCAGATTCCTTCCTCCGCCTTCTTTTTGCAGGCGTCAATGATGGGCTGCGCCGTCTTGAAATCCATATCTGCCACCCACAGCGGAATCACGCTCCCGTCGCCGAAGGTTTTCATTCTCTCGTCATACTTTGATGACCTGTTCTGACTTCTGTCGATCACTTCGTCAAAATTATACTTCATGGCAAGCTTCCTTTCTTTGCCGGAAGGTTTTCGTTCTCTCGTTTCCGGCGTCTGACCATATATAAAGCAATTCCTGTGCCAAGTTTTTTGCTGGCGGCGGAATTTTTCTTGAATTTTTTTCAAAATATGCGGGGGAGGCGGGAAAATTGCAGGGTCTTAGGGGGTTTTAGAAGAATTTTAGAGGGGTTTTAGAGGGGTTAAAAAAATGGATGAAATGATAAATGGTCGAAAATGAAACGAAGAAAATAGTCGAACCAGGGATAGAATTGAGAAAATAATTATAGATTCTGAAGAAAAATTCGCATTTATTGGTTAAATTGGTTGATTGGTTTTTATTAAAATGGTCTAATTGGTTTTTAAATCTCGAAAATTTTTCTGACCAATTAGACCATTTTTATTATTTTTTACTGTTCTGGAAAATGTCCGGATGCCCCGAATATCCCAGAGCCTTCCTATGCCTCCGGTATTCCGGCAGCCCCGGCCGCGTACTGTTCCCACTGCGCCCGCCCGGTTGGGGTAATGCGGCTGCCGCCGCGGCCGCGGCCCACTTTGACCAATCCCCGGGCGGACAGCTCCGCCAGCGCCAGGCGGACTTCCCGCTGAGAAACGGGCAGATGACGGCCGCGGGCCGTTTCCAGCAGCTTTTCCCGTCCGATCAGCTCCCGTTTCTCCTCCGCCTGATACAGTTCGCCCAGGAGAAACCAGAAAAGGGCTCCGTCTGCGGAAATATGGGGAACGTCTGGAACGGAATCCCCATAAGATTCCGGCAGTTTCCCGGTCCCATTGGCCGTTCCAGCCCCGCTTTTCCCTGCCAGCCGCCCCATCATCGTCGGCGGCAGATCCGCCATCCCAATGACCCGGCTGCCGGTGTAGTTGAAATATTCCACCGCGTTCCGCAGCTCCCGGATATTGCCCGGCCACGGATAATGGAGGAGAAAGTCTCTCACTTCCTGGGAAATATCAAATTCCCCTCCCACCTGGCGGCGGAAGTGGTTCAACAGGATCAGAATATCCCCATCCCGCTCCCGCAGAGGCGGCACCAAAATGGTCAGGGCATTGAGCCGGTAGTAGAGATCCCGGCGGAAGCTTCCTTCTTCCACCTTCTGCTCCAGAGACTCGTTGGTAGCGGCCACAATCCGCACGTCCACCCGGACAATACGGCCGCCGCCCACCCGCATGACCTCCCCTTCCTGGAGCACCCGCAGGAGTTTCACCTGCATGGACGGACTCATGCCCTCTACCTCGTCCAAAAACAGCGTGCCCTCATGGGCAAACTCAAACAGTCCCGGCCTGCCGCCCTTTTTCGCCCCGGTAAACGCCCCCTCCTCGTAGCCAAACAGCTCGCTTTCCAGAAGGTTTTCCGGCATGGCGGCCACGTTGATGGCGATAAATGGCCCTTTGGCGCGGCGGGAGGCGCAGTGGACGGCGTGGGCCAAAAGCTCCTTTCCCGTTCCTGTCTCTCCCACGAGCAGCACCGGGCTTTCCGTAGCCGCCATTTTCAGCAGGATTTCCCTGGTACGGCGGATGCAGGCCGACTCTCCCAGCACATCGTCAATGGTATATTTTGCCATGTGCCCCTTCTGAAGAAGCTGATTCCGCAGGCTGGTCTGTCTGGATTCCAGGTCATTGTACCGCTGCAATACGGCGAAAGCGCCGATGCACTCCTTCTGGCGCAGCACCGGAATCACGGAAATGCCCACATTAATGCCGTAGAGTTTCGTCATCTTCGCCGGGATTTCCTGCTTGTCCTTCATGGCGCTGTAAAATGGAATATAGGGAAAGACCTCCTCTCCCCGCCGCCCCATCACCAGCTTTTCCTCCACCCTGGCGATCTGACAGGCCTGACGGTTGCAGGCAAAGATTTCCCCTTTTTCATTTACCCCCACCAGGCCGTCCCCCAGAATCTCCATTAAAATATGAAACTGGCTCTCCAGGCGGCAGGATCTGGCGTACATCTGGTCAAAGCTGTAGTTGCTGGTAGCGATGGACTGCAAGTAGGCCTGAAACGGCTCCGTCTCCAAGAGCTGCTCCAGCCCCAGACGTATGGCCACCTCGATCATCATGCCGGAGGTACAGGGGCGCTGGCCGATGTTGATCACCCGTTTGATCCCGGCAGGTACATACCGCTCCTCGTCCGGCGTCACCGCCAGCTCCACCGGCTCCTTTAACTCCGCCCCCGGATAAAAGGGGATGAAATGGATGTGGTTCACCCCCAGGGAGGCCAGCTGGGAAATCGCCTCCCGGCTCATAGTCTCCGTCATGTTCACAAACAGCGCCTTCGTCCCCTCCGGAATGCACCAAAGCTCCTCCAGGGTGCTCCAGCGGTAGGACACCTCGATCCCCATGGTCTCCGAGTCAATGGGCACGTGGCGGGCCACCTCCTCCGCCGAGCCGTAGGCGTCCGTGGAAATGACAAATAAATCCGCCTCCGGCAGCTGCCTCGTAGCAGAGCCGTCCTTCACGCTGAAACAGCGCACATCAGCGTATTCTCCAAACAATTCCTCGATCTGTCCCGCGTAAAATGCCGCGGCCCTGGGATCCAGTCCCACCACCACAATCGTTTTCTTCCTCATATCAGCCCGTTCTCCATCCAATCCCCAAATACAGCGCGAGGGCGCCGAACTTATCTCCGGCGCCCTCTGCAATTATTTTTCGATTATTTATCCGCCAGGATCTCGTTTAACTGGCTTACCAGCACGTCACAGTCAATGCCGTGTACCATGCAGGCCTCCTCCAGGGATTCCGCCTGGGATGCCGGGCATCCTAAGCAGTGCATTCCCGCACGCATTAAAACCGGCGCAACGCAGTCGTCCATCTGGACAAGAGCGCCGATCAACATATCTTTGCTGATCTGCATACCGCAATTCCTCCTTTTTGTCGATATGAATACTATAATACTTTTCCCGGCGGTTGGCAAGGCTTTCTTTTTTCCAATGTCCCGCCAAGACCCCTCTCAAAGACCATTCTTAAAATAAGTTAGGTTTTCCTAATTTACTATAAGAAGAAGTATGTGAAAAAATACACAAAACCCCTTGACTTGTATACAGTATTCTTTTATAATGATGCCATCGTTATGAAAAGTCACTTTTTGATAATGATTTCAGCTTTCATTACAACTATCATTTACCATTTTAAAGGAGGAACCCCTATCATGAGAAACGAATGGCGCACATTCAACGGCGGCGTATGGGAGAGAGAGATCAACGTCAGAGATTTCATCCAGAAAAACTACACTCCCTATGACGGCAATGAGGAATTCCTTTCCGGCCCGACCCAGAATACGAAGGATCTCTGGGACCAGGTCATGGACCTTACAAAACAGGAAAGGGAAGCGGGCGGTGTTCTGGATATGGACACGAAGATCATTTCCACCATCACCTCCCACGGACCCGGCTACTTAAATAAAGACAAGGAGACCATCGTCGGTTTCCAGACAGACAAGCCCTTCAAGCGCTCCTTACAGCCCTACGGCGGAATCCGCATGGCGGAGAAGGCCTGCGCGGACAACGGCTATCAGGTGGATCCGGAGGTAAGCGAGTTCTTCACCGTTCACAGAAAGACCCACAACGCCGGCGTATTTGACGCCTACACCCCGGAAATGAGAGCCTGCCGCTCCAGCCACATCATCACCGGACTTCCGGACGCTTACGGCCGCGGACGCATCATCGGCGACTACCGCCGTATCGCCCTGTACGGCGTGGACCGTCTGATTGAGGACAAGGAGGAGCAGAAGGCCACCACCAGAACCATCATGTACTCCGACGTAATCAGAGAGCGGGAGGAACTGTCCGAGCAGATCCGTGCCTTAAAGGAGTTAAAGAAACTGGGCGAGATCTACGGCTTTGACATTTCCAAACCGGCGACGGACGTAAAAGAGGCTATCCAGTGGACCTACTTCGGCTACCTGGCTGCCGTAAAGGAGCAGAACGGCGCGGCCATGTCCCTGGGACGTACCTCCACCTTCATCGACATTTACGCGGAGCGTGACCTGACAGAGGGACGCTACACCGAGGAGCAGATCCAGGAGTTTGTGGACCATTTCATCATGAAACTGCGTCTGGTGAAATTTGCCCGCACCCCGGAGTACAATGCCCTGTTCTCCGGCGACCCCACCTGGGTAACCGAGTCCATCGGCGGCGTGGGAATCGACGGACGCCACATGGTAACGAAGATGTCCTTCCGCTACCTGCACACCCTGGAGAACCTGGGAACGGCTCCGGAGCCGAACCTGACGGTGCTCTGGTCCACCAGACTGCCCATGAACTTCAAGCGGTTCTGCGCGAAGACCTCCATCATGTCCTCCTCCATCCAGTATGAGAACGACGACCTGATGAGAGTGACCCACGGCGACGACTACGCCATCGCCTGCTGCGTATCCTCCATGAGAGTGGGCAAGGAAATGCAGTTCTTCGGCGCCCGCGCCAACCTGGCAAAATGCCTGCTCTACGCCATCAACGGCGGTGTGGACGAGGTTTCCAAAAAGCAGGTGGGACCGAAGTACCGCCCGATCACGTCCGAGTACCTGGATTACGACGAGGTAATGGACGCGTACAAGGATATGATGCAGTGGCTGGCCCGCGTTTACGTAAACGCTTTAAATATCATCCACTTTATGCACGACAAATACTGCTATGAGAGAATCCAGATGGCCCTCCATGACAAGAAGGTGACCAGATGGTTCGCCACCGGTATCGCCGGACTTTCCGTTGTAGCGGACTCCTTATCCGCCATCAAGTACGCGAAGGTAAAGACCATCCGCGACGAGAACGGCATTGTAGTGGACTACGAGGTAGAGGGCGATTTCCCGAAATATGGAAACAACGACGACCGGGTGGATTCCATCGCCGCTGAGCTGGTGCACACCTTCATGAACTACGTGAAGGGCAACCACACCTACCGCGGAGGAATTCCCACCACTTCCATCTTGACGATTACCTCCAATGTGGTATATGGTAAGAATACAGGCTCTACCCCGGACGGAAGAAAGGCCGGAGAGCCCTTCGCGCCCGGCGCAAACCCCATGCACCATCGTGACGCTCACGGAGCCGTGGCTTCCCTGGCATCCGTGGCTAAGCTGCCCTTCAAGGACGCGCAGGACGGTATTTCCAATACCTTCTCCATCATCCCCGACGCCCTGGGCAAGGACAACCAGGTATTCATGGGAGACTTAGAGGTGGAAATCGCCGGATTTGACGGCGACTGCTGCGTAGGCGGCGCCTGCGACGGAGCTACCCTGTTCGAGGGACTTGACAGAGAGTAAGAACAACCTTTAGAACGGCAACTTTGAATAAAACTTTGACTTAAGGAGGATTTTTGATATGGCAAACATCAACGAGGCTCAGATCGACAACTTAGTTTCCCTGCTGGATGGCTACGCGGCCCAGGGCGGACATCACCTGAACGTAAACGTGTTTTCCAAGGACACCCTGTTAGACGCGCAGGCTCATCCGGAGAAATATCCTCAGCTCACTGTCCGCGTTTCCGGCTACGCCGTAAACTTTAACAAGCTGACCAAGGAGCAGCAGGACGAGGTTATTTCCCGTACCTTCCACACGGCCATCTAAACGCCGTCTGGAACGCTTTCCAATTCATTATCATATAAAAATAGGAGGCAGAGCATGAAAGGACGCATTCATTCCATCGAAAGTTTCGGGACCGTAGACGGGCCTGGGGTAAGGCTGGTGGTATTTGTGAAAGGCTGTCCCATGCGCTGCCTCTACTGCCATAATCCGGACACCTGGACCATGGAGGGGGCCGAAGAAATCGAGCCGGAGGCCATCATCCGCCAGTACATTTCCGCCGAGGGCTTTTACCGCAACGGGGGCATCACCGTTTCCGGCGGGGAACCGCTGCTGCAGATGGAGTTTCTGACGGAGCTTTTCACCCTGGCAAAGGCCCACGGCATCCACACCTGCATCGACACCTGCGGAATCACCTTCCGGCCGGACGATGCCGCCTACATGGAGAAGTTAAACGCCCTTCTGAAACTGACGGACCTGATCCTTTTAGACATCAAGCACATCAACCCGGAGGAGCACGAAAAGCTCTGCTGCCAGCCAAATGCCCCCATTCTGGCCTTTGCCCGGTATTTGAGCGACATCAAGCTCCCGGTGTGGATCCGCCACGTGGTGGTGCCCGGCATCACCCAGAATGAGCGTTGGCTCTACGAGACGGGCCGTTTTATCGGCAGCTTAAACAACGTGAAGGCCCTGGACGTTCTCCCCTACCACGACATGGGAAAGGTGAAATACGAGAAACTGGGCATGGACTATCCCTTAAAGGACACAAAGCCACTGACCAAGGCAGAAGCCATCGCCGCCCGCAAAATCATCCTGGACGGCATCTGTGCTTTTAAATTAGAACAAAGGAAACAGTAATTTCCACTTGAATATTTGACAATTTTAATATACAATAACAGTAATCTATACAATATTTATTCAAGGAGGTATTTACAATGGCATATGTAATTACTGATACCTGTGTTTCCTGTGGTGCTTGTGCTGGCGAGTGTCCCGTAGGCGCTATCTCTGAGGGAGATGGCAAGTACGTAATCGACGCTGATACCTGCATTGATTGCGGTACCTGCGCAGCTACCTGCCCGACAGGCGCTATCGAAGGCTAATTGGCATTACATAAAAGCCCCTTCCGATGGAAGGGGCTTTTATCATATAAGGAGGCAATTATGAAAAAACCTATTATCGGCTTGACTCCCAGCCACGAAACCGACAAAGATAAGCTGTTCATCAATTCCATCTATCTGCGTTCCGTCCGCAACGCCGGCGCTATCCCCATGATTTTCCCCTATGAGCTCACGGAGGAGGATCTGCGGGAGCTGGTGGATCAGGTAGACGGCGTGCTGTTTACCGGCGGCGACGACATCCACCCCTTCATGTACGGGGAGGAAACTCACGCCAAGTGCGGAAATATCTCCCAGCCCAGAGATTCCATGGAGATGGCCCTTTTCCCCATCGCCCTGGAGGCTGGAAAACCGATTTTTGGCATCTGCCGCGGCATTCAGCTCATCAACACTGCCATGGGCGGAACCCTGTACCAGGATATTCCCTCTCAGTTTTCTTCAGAGCTTTCCGTGGCCCACGTCCAGCCCTTTGCCTATAAGGTGCCGTCCCACACCGTGGATGTGACTCCCGGAACCCTGCTTTCCAGGATTCTCGGCGAGGAAATCACCTCCATCGCGGTGAACAGTATGCACCATCAGGCCATCAAGGATGTGGCTCCCGGCCTGGAGGTGTGCGGCTACGGCCCTGACCAGATGATCGAGGCCGTGTACGCGCCGGACTATCCCTTCCTGTTAGGCGTACAGTGGCATCCGGAGCACCTGGCGGCGATTCAGCCGGAGGCGGCGGCCCTGTTCCGGGCGTTTGTGGACGCCTGCAAATAGGAGGCAAACGGCATAAGTTTTTTATATGATCCTATATCCCGGTTTTCTCCCCCACGGCGGAAACCGGGATCTTTCTTTTTTATCGTTCTACTATAATTATTTTTGTTAATTTTTTCAAAAAGCATTTCTTTTTGTTATAAAAAAGGCGGAAAATACCCATTAAAAACTTTAAATATTGTGCAAACTTTTCTCCCCGAAAGGACTATAATGAGGGCGTAACAGGAGGAAATACTTAACAGCCTGTTTCTCAAAAAAGACAGGCCCGCTAAGCATTCAGTTTTATGGAGGAAAAGATAAATGAATACTTTAAAAGCTGAAAAAAGGGACATGAACACGAAGGCCAAAAAGCTTAGACGGGAAGGATTTGTCACCGGAAACCTGTTCGGCAGACAGATCAAAGAATCCATACCGATTCAGATTGCCCAGAAAGACGCCGACCGGATCCTGAAAAAGAACGGCAAAGGCAGCCAGGTGATGCTGGAGGTAGACGGTCAGACTTATGACGCCCTGATCAAGGAGCTGGACTACGATTCCATGAAAAATCAGATCCTGGAAGTGGATTTCCAGGCCCTGGTAAAAGGGGAGAAGGTTCACTCTGTGGCGGAAATCGCGCTGGTGAACCACGAAAAGGTACAGGCCGGAGTGGTTGAGCTGCTGCTGAAGGAAATTTCCTACAAGGCCCTTCCGGAGGATCTGATCGAGAAGGTAGAGATTGACGCGGGCAGCCTGCACATCGGAGATACCCTGAAGGTAAAAGATCTGCCCATCGCCTCAAACGGGCGCATTGACCTGATGACCGACCCGGAGACCGCTGTGGTGACCGTATTTGAGGTTCACGGTGAGGCGGAGCCGGAAGACACAGCGGACGAAACGTCAGAGAAATAAAAAACATCATAGGAAACGAAAAAGGCAGTGCCCTGTTTCTGTCCCGGAGCCGATATAGCTCAGGCTCCCCCCCCCAGGCGGCACTGCCTTTTCCTATTTCATAACCATTCTCATTATAAAGAGACTGCTTTTCAACCGCTTACAGCTCCGTCTCCACAAACCGCACATCGGAAATATCCCAGTATTTTCTGTAAACTCGCTCCTCGTTTCCGTCCAGGTTCAGCTGATACATCCTGAAAGTGACAAGAATATCTTTTGGCTGCCACTGTTCCTCATAGGAATACTGGTATTTCATGCCCACATTTCTCATCACGCCGCCGCTGCGGGGATTGTTTCTGTCGTGGGTGGCGGTGATGTAGGGCAGACCGTCCATTTTTACCTGTTCAATGACCGCCCGCGCCGCCTCGGTGACGATGCCGCGGTGCCAGAATTCCTTCCGCAGGCCGTATCCGAAGTCGTGGTGGTCCTCCATATCCACATTGATGTATCCGATGGGGACGTTGTCCGTTTTCATGCAGATGGCGTAAGCGTAAGCCTGGGGCTTTTCGTACTGCGTCTCATACCGCTCCTTAAAAAACGTCCTGGTTTCCTCCAGGTTCTTTAAGGGAAACCAGGGCAGAAACCGGTTTACCTCCTCGTCGCTGTAAATCGCATACAAAGCCTCCAGATCGTCCTCGGTAAATTTTCTCAAAATCAGGCGTTCTGTGTTTAGGGTGGGTGTGTTCATTGATCTTCCTCCCCTTTGTTGTGATCTGTTTTATTATACCATCTCGACTTCCGTCTCGATGGAGTTTCTCGTCAAACGTGGATTCGTGCAAGCACGATCCACGCTTTCCTCGTTATTATACCATGTGCACTAAATTCGTAAAAGACCTCATTAAGTGCACAGGCATATGTTCTCACTAGGCTCGTGAAAAACCTCGCCAAGTGTTCACATTATACCATGTGCACTAAATTCGTAAAAGACCTCATTAAGTGCACAGGCATATGTTCTCACTAGGCTCGTGAAAAACCTCGCCAAGTGTTCACATTATACCATGGAATATGAAAAACAGCATAGGCGCAAATTTACGGCAAATCAAGATTGTTTTTCCCTTACAGATGTATAAAATCCCTTAAATTTGAAACACTAATAAGGGAAAGTTTCTTCCAAGAGTTGTATTTCCCTTATTTTATGATAAAATTTAAGGGAATAAAGGAGGGAATAAGGATATGCGCACATTCAATTACTCCGCAATCCGAGAACAAAAGTGGGACTCGGAGATCCTCAGCCTAGTTGCGGCGATCTATAAAGAGGCCGGAAAACAGGAACTCTATCTGAAACAACGCCCGGAGGAATTAGAGAAACTGGTGGAAATCGCAAAGGTGCAAAGCACTGAGGCATCCAATGCCATTGAGGGCATCGTGACCACAAATACCCGTATCCGACAGCTTGTGAAGGAGAAAACGACACCGAGAAACCGGGATGAGCAGGAGATTGCAGGTTATCGGGATGTGCTGAACCTCATCCACGAAAACTTTGACGCAATCCCCATTACACAAAACTACATCTTACAACTCCACAAGATCCTCTGCAGCCACATGAACAATCCTATGGCAGGCAGGACTAAAAGTGTGCAAAACTACATCAGCGCCACCTATCCCGACGGCCATGTGGAGACTCTGTTTACCCCCTTGACCCCCTATGAAACGCCGGAGGCCCTGGACAGGATCTGCGAGGAGTACAACCGGGTCATTGGAAACATGGAAGTGGAGCCGCTGATCGTCATTCCCGTGTTCATCCACGACTTTCTCTGCATTCACCCCTTTAACGACGGAAATGGCAGAATGAGTCGTCTGCTGACCACACTGCTGCTTTACCGCAACGGGTTTTATGTGGGAAAATATATCTCGCTGGAGGCTAAGATCGCCAAAAACAAGGCCCTCTATTATGATGTCCTAAGTCAGGCGCAAACCGGATGGCATGAAGGCACCGAAGATGCGGTGCCGTTTATCAAATATTTGCTGGGAACCATTCTTTCCGCCTACAAAGACTTTGGAGACCGCTTTGCCCTGGTGGAGACCAGACTCCCCGCTCTTGAGACTGTGCGCCGGGCTACCATGGAAAAGGTTGGCCGGTTTACAAAACAGGACATCCGGGAACTCTGTCCTTCGCTAAGTATCAGTTCCATCGAGGGAGCGCTGCGGAAATTAGTGGCATCCGACGAATTAAAACGAGAGGGTGTTGGGAAGAATATTTGCTATTATAGATTAAAATGATTTCTTTCATCTAAATGGAAGAACACAGGGAACCCCCGCCAAGCCTTTATTTTCAATGCTTGGCGGGGTGTTTTGATTATATAACTGTAAAACTCAAGTCAAGGCTTTTCCGGTATTCCGTCACTTTGTCAAAATCAATCAACGCACAGATACAGGGAAACTCCAGAATTTTACCGATTTTCTCATTTTCAACTGTCAAACTATGTCGAATTTTAAATTTTAGCGGTTATAACCGTTAAATTTCACAAAACTTTATTGAACATCCAGCATATCCGTGATATGATAGCAGTAGTCCCAGAAGGGAGGCTGATAATTATGATTAAACGAGAAACCTATATGAGCCGAATCCGTCCGTTTATCGGAAACGACCTTGTAAAAGTCCTGACCGGCATCCGCCGCAGCGGGAAGTCGGTCATGCTGGACCTGATTAAAGAGGAACTGTGTGCATCCGGCATTGACAGCCGCCAGTTTATCTCCATCAACTTTGAAAATATGAGCAATACCCACCTCTGTACGGCCACGGCGCTCCATGATGAAATCATCCGTCTGGTTTCAGAGATAGGAGACAAAGTCTATCTTTTCTTTGACGAGATACAGGAGGTAAAGGCCTGGGAGAAATGTATCAATTCCTTCCGGGTGGAGCTGGACTGCGATATTTATATCACCGGCTCCAATGCAAAGCTGCTCTCTGGCGAGCTGGCCACTTATCTGGCCGGACGGTATGTGGAATTTGTGATTTACCCATTTTCCTTTTCAGAGTTTATGGAACTGTACCATACCATCTACCCGGAAACAGATTCCCGCCAATGTTTCAGCAAATACCTGACGGCGGGAGGGATGCCCTATCTGATCAACCTCCGTTATGAGGAAACGGCCAGCCGCCAATATCTGCGCGACCTGTTCAACTCCGTGGAGCTGAAAGATATTGTGAAACGCAACAACATCCGGGATGTAGACCTGTTGGAACGGATCATTGCCTATGTGACCAGTGGAATCGGAACCACCTTTTCCTCAACGGCCATTTCCAAGTATCTGAAAAGTGAAGGGCGGTCCGTATCGCCGGAAACCGTATTGAGTTATATCAAAGCCTGCACAGACGCTTTTCTCTTTTATCAGGTGAAACGGCAGGACTTGCAGGGCAAAAAAATACTCACGGTCAATGAGAAATACTATGTGGCCGATCATGGCATCCGGGAAGCGGTGTACGGCGGCAACATGAAAGATATTAACCTGGTTCTGGAAAACATCGTTTACATGGAACTTCTGCGCCGGGGCTATACCGTAACTGTCGGAAAAGCAGGTGACCAGGAGATTGACTTCGTTTGTGAAGATCAGGGCAACAAGCTGTATATCCAGGTGGCGTATCTGCTGGCCTCGGAAAATACCATAGCCCGCGAGTTTGGAGTCTATGACCGGGTGCGCGACAACTTCCCCAAGTATGTGGTCACACTGGACGAGTTTGACATGAGCCGGGATGGGATTAAGCACCGCAATATCCGAGACTTCCTCTTGCAAAAGGACTGGAATTAATTCCGTAAATTTGCCCACCCCCTCCGCCATTTCCCTCCCTTTTTTGCGCTCATTGCCAGTTTTTCCATTCTGGTAAATTTTCATCTGTACAAAAGGAAAAATCCGTTCTATAATAATGTCCTTGTAAAACGTCCGCCCACCGGCAGGCTGCAAAGGCGCAGCCCGCGGGGCGGCTGTTTTCATGTTTGGCGGCGGCTGCATTCAGCGGCTGCGCCATAGACGGAATTGATATTTTACAGAGCTGCGGATTTACTGACAGGGCCGGACACGACCGCCCTGTTTCCAACGGCTCACAGAAAGGCGGCAGACAGTATGGCAAAACATGAAATCAAGGATATGACCTCAGGATCCCCTCTGAAACTGATCCTGGGCTTTGCGGTGCCCATGCTTTTAGGGCTTTTATTCCAGCAGTTTTACAGCATGGTAGATACCATTATTGTAGGAAAATATCTGGGCGTAACGGCCCTGGCGGCGGTGGGCTCCACCAGCTCCATCAACTTTATGATCATCGGTTTCTGCACGGGGGTGTGCAGCGGATTTTCCATCCCCGTAGCCCAGAAATTCGGGGCGGGAGACCATCACGGCCTGCGCTGTTTCGTGGCCAACGCCGCCTGGCTGTCGGTGATTTTTTCCGTGGTCATGACCCTGGCTGTGTGTTTCCTGTGCATGGACATCCTGCGCTGGATGAACACGCCAGACGACATCATTCAAGGCGCCTTTGACTACATTTTCATCATTTTCGCGGGCATTCCGGTCACCTACCTTTACAACATCCTGGCCGGCATCATCCGCTCCCTGGGAGACAGCAAGACCCCGGTGTACTTCCTGCTCCTCTCCTCCGTGATCAATATCTTCCTGGATTTATTCACCATCGTGGTGATGGGAATGGGCGTGGAAGGGGCGGCCTACGCCACAGTGATTTCCCAGGGCGTGTCTGGAGTGCTCTGCCTCCTCTATATGCGCTCCCGTTTCCACATCCTGAAAATGACGAAGGAGGAGCGGAAAATCGACCTGGGCATGATGAAAATCCTCTGCGGCATGGGAATCCCCATGGGCCTGCAATATTCCATTACCGCCATCGGCAGCGTTATTTTACAGACCGCGGTCAACGGCCTCGGCTCCCTCTACGTAGCTGCCGTGGCCGCCGGCAGCAAGGTGACCATGTTCTTCTGCTGCCCCTTCGACGCCCTGGGCGCCACCATGGCCACCTGGGCGGGCCAGAACGTGGGCGCGAAGAAACTGGACCGGGTGCGGGAAGGCGTAAAATACGCCTCCATCATCGGCTGTATTTACGCGGTGATCGCCTTTGGAGTGCTGACCCTGTTTGGAAAAACCATCGCCCTGCTGTTCCTGGACGCGGACGAGGCCGCCACCATCAGCAATGTCTCCCTGTTCCTCATTGGAAACAGCGCGTTTTACATTCCTCTGGTGTTTGTAAACGTGGTTCGTTTCGCCATCCAGGGCATGGGATTCAGCAAATTCGCCATTTTGGCCGGAGTCTGCGAGATGGCGGCCCGTACCTTCGCCGGCATCTGCCTGATTCCCATTATGGGCTATCCCGCCGCCTGCTTTGCCAGCCCCCTGGCCTGGATCGCCGCCGACCTGTTCCTGATCCCCGCCTTCCGCTACTGCCTGCGGCGGCTGCGGAATGTATTTGACGGAAAGGAAAATCTGGAAGCCGGCGAGATGCTGCCGTGACCGGAAACTATACTGGATTACAACAGAAAACCGGATTTCACTTTGCCGTGAAATCCGGTTTTCTGTTAAGCACAAATATCAAATCTTTATATATCTTTGGTTTCTGCTGTTCGGCTTATCTGGAATGGTCATCCTAATAAGATTTAATTCCACAGCAGGGCGCAGATAATTTTTGCGGAAACCTTCCCTGGATTTTAGCTCCAGCTTGTCCATAAGGGTTCTGCTTGTATAGGGAATGCCGTATTCCATGACTTCCAGCAGTTTTTTGACCGTTTCAGGCAAATATCCGTTTTCTTCCGTGATCTGAACAGAAACTTCATCCAGAATCCGGTCAATCTGCGAGAGCATAAACTCGATAAAAATGGTAGATTCTCCGGCCACATGGCACCTGGCAATGGCCTCGTAATATTCCTCCTGGAATTTTTCAATCTGGCTTTCGATGGGAATGTATTCAAATACCGGCTTCCATTTCGTGAGAATGGCCGTGTGCCACAATCTAGCCATTCTGCCGTTTCCATCAGAAAAAGGATGGATAAACACAAATTCATAGTGGAACACGCTGCTCAAAATCAGCGGATGCACCACGTCCCGCGCCGTTTTCATCCATTGAAACAGTTCCTCCATCAGCTGGGGAACGAGCCGGGCAGGCGGAGCCACAAAAATGCACTGATCGCCGCTAAATACCCCTTCTTCCCCTAAGCGAAACTCTCCGGATTCCTCCGTAAGATACTTTGTCATGATCCCGTGAAATTGTTTCAAATGCTGGATGCTGTAGGGATCAATTTCTAAAACCCGTTCATAGGCAACATAGGCATTCTTCACTTCCTGGATTTCTTTTTGTTCCCCCAGTACGGTTTTGCCGTTGAGGACATCCTTAACCTGCCCCAACGTCAGAGAGTTGGCTTCGATTTTTAAAGAAGAATGGATGGATTTGATTCTGTTGTTTTTTCTCAAATGCGGTTTTGCCTCCAGGCTGCTGGTGGCCGTTATGCGTCCGATTTTTTCAGAAATCGACGATACATAGGACAGGATTTCATTCGTTATGGTAAAAGGCGGCTGATCGTTCTTCATGAAAACACCTCCATTATCTTCCATATTATCTTACGCATTATCTCCCTCTATTATACATGGATTTTGAGAGAATTTCCACTATCTTGCGCATTATCTTACGTACTTTTTTCCATCCTTTTTCCGTTCTCTTTCTTCATCTACGCAAAAAAAGAGCCGAACGCCATCTTTCTGGCGTCCAGCCCTCTTTTCCAAAGCTGTCAATTTTTATATTTCCTGTCCACAGTTCCAGACAACAGTCCAATCCAGTTATTCTTCCGTCTCCTCCGGCAGCAGCACATTCAGCACAATCGCCACCAGCGCCGCCGGCACGATGCCGGAGCCACCGAAAATCAGCTGCACCGCCTGGGGCAGGTGCACCAGCACGCTGCTGTTGGCACCGATACCGTAGCCCAGTCCCAGGGCAACGGACACGATGGTGATATTTCTGGCAGTCATGGGTTTCTTCGTGATGAGCTGGATTCCGCTGACCACGATGGAGGAAAACATCATTACCGCCGCGCCTCCAAGGACGCTCTGGGGCATGATGGACACCAGCGCCGCCAGTTTCGGAAACAGTCCGCAGAAGATCAGGAAAATAGCTCCCGTGGCCAACGCGAAACGGTTTACCACCTTCGTCATGGCCACCAGGCCCACGTTCTGGCTGAAGGAGGTATTGGGCAGCACGCCGAAGATGGCAGCCAGGGAAGAACCCAGGCCATCGCAAATCACGCCGCCGGACAGCTCTGTGTCCGTAGCCTCACGGCCCATTCCCCCTTCCATTACGCCGGAAATGTCTCCCACCGTCTCCACGGCAGTTACGATAAACATGATCATTACCGGCACAATGGCGCGAATATCAAATACAATGGGCACCGGAACCAGCTTCGGCACCGCGAACCAGTCCGCTTCCGCCACCTTGTCCCAGTTTAACGCCCAGGCCTTCAGGTACTCCGTCCCGTCCTCGGCGATTCCCACCGGATCCATGAAAATTCCCATAATTCCACAGATTACATAGCCCGCCACGATTCCGATCAGAATGGCGGAATAGCTGGTAATTCCTTTCGTGCAGTGTTTCATCACGATAATGATAACAAGCACCACACAGCCTAACAGCAGATTTTCCACTGAACCAAAATCCTTGGCGCCGCTGCCGCCGCCGAAGGAATTGATTCCCACGCCGACCAGGGAGAGGCCGATGGAGAGCACCACCGTACCGGTCACCACCGCCGGGAAAAATTTCCTAAGCGGCTTTAAAAACGCTCCCAGCACGCCCTCAAACAGTCCGCCCAGCACAGACGCGCCCATCATGGCGCCATATGTAACCACTCCGCCGCCCAGCATATTGGCAACGCTGCTGAATACTCCGATGAAACCGGAGCTGGTACCCATGATAATCGGCACCTTTCCGCCCACCGGGCCGATGGCGTAAAGCTGAATCAGGGTTACAATTCCGGCCACCAGCATGGCATTCTGGAGCAGAGCCACCTGAAGCTCCGCCAGATCGCTGCCGCCGGTGATGCCGCAGGCTCCCGTGATGATCAGAAGGGGCGTTAAGTTCCCCACAAACATGGCAAGGACGTGCTGCAATCCCAGGGGAATGGCGTCCTTTAATGGAATTCTCCCGTAAAAGTCATACGGGCTGGTATAGTTGCTTTTTCTACTCATGATTTCTCCTTCGCGATGGTTTTTATGAGTTCCACCAGACAATCCACGGATTCCTCTATGGTATTCCCTTTCTCGTCCAGGGTAACATCCGCGTATCGCTCGTAATAGGGCGTCCGCTCCTCATACAGCTTTCGCAGCGTCATGCCGTTTTTCAGCACGACCCCCCGTTCCACCGGATTTCCGATCCGTCTCTCCATCTCCTCCAGGCTGAGCTTTAAATAGACCACTGTACTGATCTCCTTTAAATTCGCCATGGCCTCGGCCCCGTAGATTACGCTTCCCCCCGGAGCGATCACGCAGCCGTCCAGACAGAGTCCGGCGTTGACCCGGTTTTCGATCTCCATAAACCCATCGTCACCCTCGTCGGCAATGATTTCCCGCAGCAGCCGCTTTTCCTCCGCCTCGATGATTTTATCCACATCCACGAATTCAAAACCCAGCCGCTCCGCCAAAAGCCGCCCCAGCGTACTCTTTCCGGAAGCGGGCATACCGATCAGCGTCACATTTCCCCTTTTTCCGTCTCCCCTCATATTCCTACCTCTTTTTCCGGACAGAATAGCCAAATTTCCCGATGGCCTTTCCAAGCTCCCGGTATTCCCCGTGGGAGTAGGCGATCAGCCCCGTGCTGTTCAGCTCAAACTTTCCGTTTTCCTTCATATAAGCCTCGTCCACATCCACGGCCAGCACCTTCGCCAGGAACATATCGTGGGACCCCAGACGCTTGACCTCTGTCACCTGGCACTCGATGTTCACCGGGCACTCCCGGATGATGGGAACGGAGACCTTTGACGCCTTCTCCGGCGTCAGCCCCGTGGCTTTCCATTTATCCTCATCCCGGCCAGATCTCACTCCGCAGTAATCGGTGGCGAACGCGGTGGCCTTCGTGGTCAGGTTGATCACAAATTCCCCGGTTTCCTCGATCATATGGTGAGAATAGCGCTCCGGCTTGATGGAAACGTAGGCCATGGGCGGATCGGAGCAGATCGTCCCGGTCCATGCCACAGTGATAATATTGGTATTTCCCGCCTTGTCAGCCACGGTCACCATGGCGGCCGGCACTGGATAAACCATATTTCCCGGTTTCCAAACTTGTCTTGCCATGCCAGTCCTCCTCTATAAGTTTTTTTGATGTTTCACTGCTTATTTATTGCACAGCTTATATAATAACAAAAAATGAGGGTGATGTACACCCTCATTCCAAATTCTGTCATAAATCCGGTAACCGTCCTGCTATCCCCTTTATAATTTGACAGATTTTACAGTACCGGCCAACATTTCTGCCTCCTGCCGTCAATTCTGAACTGCCAGCATAATGGCGGGAATCAGCTGCTTTTTCCGGGATACCACGCCCGGCAGATGGATCACCGTCTCGTAATTTTCGTCCTTCGTCCCGCGAAGCGCCGCCTCGATCATCTGGTCAGACCCCTGGCCCTCGCAGATCAAGTCCGTAGATTCGGTGAGAATGTTGGTGAGCATGAAGAACAGCATATCCACGCCTTTTTCCTCCCGCTCTTTTCTGGCGTAAGGAATCAGACGTCCTTTCAGCTCCTCCAGCTCCTCCTCGTTGACAGAGCTGATCTGGCCCACGCCAAAGGTCTTTTTCCCGGCGGCGAAACGCTTGAAATCCTGGTAGAAGATCTCCGCCTCCGTCTTTCCCTTCAGGTCGCTGGCCGCCGCGAACATCTCTCCGGCATACTTTTCGATCTGGATACCAGCTAACTCCGCCAGCTCCAGGGCCGCCTGCTTGTCCACCGCCGTGCAGGTGGGAGAACGGAACAGCAGCGTATCGGAAATAATGGCGCTGCACAGAATCCCCGCGATCTCCTTCTCCACCGGAACCCCGGCCTCGCGATACATCTGGTACACAATCGTACCGGTGCAGCCCAGCGGCTGATTTCGGAAGAACACCGGGGAAATGGTTTCGATGGTGCCCAGCTTGTGGTGGTCGATGATCTCCAGGATCTCCGCGTTCTCCACGCCGTCCACCGCCTGGGTCCTCTCGTTGTGATCCACTAAAATCACCTGTTTTCCCTTGGCTCCCAACAGGTTCCGGCGGGAAATCATGCCGCAGTATTTTCCATCCTTATCCAGAATCGGGAAATCTCTGTGGCGCTTGCTGGCCATCACGTCCCGGATGTCGTCGATATAGTCGTCCCGCTCAAAGGTGATCAGGTTCTCCGTCTTCATAAAATAGCTGATGGGAATACTCTGGTTGATCAGCCTGGCCGCCGTGAAGGCGTCGTAAGGCGTAGTCATCACCGTGCAGCCCCGCTCCTGGGCCAGTTTCCGGATGGTCATGGAAACGGCAGCTCCCTCGCAGACGATAATGCAGTCTGCCTCCATCTCAATGGCGCAGAGCTGGGACTCATAGCGGTTTCCAAGGATCACCAGGTCGTGGGGCTGGATGTAATACTCCATCATATCCGGGTTGGCCGCCGCGATCAGCACCTTTCCTTCCCGGAAATACTCCTGCTCGTCCCCGATAATGATCAGTCCCTCCAGGGTCTCCACGATGTTGGCGTACTGGGTGTTCGCCTTGGAAAGAATGCTGCTGTCATACACATTCATGTAGGATTTTGCAATGTCTCCTACAGTGATCAGCCCTTCCAGCACTCCGTCCCCGGTGACCACCGGAAGGGTCACCACTCCGGCCTCCTGCATCAGGTTCCAGCCGTTCTTTAAGGACATATTCCTGTTTACTCCCGGCATTTTGCGGATCTCGATGTCCTTTACCTGGGTACGCACATCCTTGATGAGCTCCGGCTCCGAAACTCCGAAATAATCCAGCACAAACTTCGTCTCCCGGCTCACGCTCCCGGCCCGTCCAGGCACGTACCGGCCGCCGGTTACCGCCCGCTTTAAGTTGGCGTATCCGATGGCGGAGCATATGGAATCGGTGTCCGGATTCTTGTGGCCAATGACGATCGTCCGCCTCTCCTTCTGTTCCATTTCTGTACCTCCTATACCTCTATGTTTCATAATCTATTAACACAGAGTTCATATTTTGTTCACATTTGTTTTTTATACTATTTGCATAGAAATCAAATAAATAATTTCAGAAATATAGATAAAGTGCACATAGATTTTTCATAATTGCCCCGGTTGCCTCTAACGCCGGGGTCTCCTCATGTCTGGGGCTGACTGTCTAAAAAAGTGTGCGCTTGGCGCACACTCGCGCCGGAACGTGGAGTGCGCAGGCAGCGATTTCCCGCCGCGCAAAAGACTTCTCTGACAATAGCATTTATGGCATAGGGCGTCTGCGGCATAAGGCACGCCATTTCCCCTATGACCATAAAGATAAGTCAAATATTTCTCCTGCCGGGGCAGGAGCGCTCCATCGCGGATCCGCGCCGGGGCGCTCCTGTTTTCCTGCTTGATTCCTATTTATTCCCGTCACTCCAGAATCAGTTTCGCCGCTCCGAAGATGCCGGCGTCATTTCCCAGCTTTGCCAGGCTGATGATTCCCTTATTCTCAGATACCGGAGAGTAGAGCTTATAATATTTGTCCACAATATCCGTCAGGTAGGTGCCCGCCCTGGACACGCCACCGCCGATTACGAAACACTCCGGATCAATGGTCAGAGCCACGTGGGACAGTACCAGGCCCAGATAGCGGGCTGCCTTCTCCACGACCTCCGCCGCCATCTCATCCCCGGCTTTCGCCGCGTCCAGCACATCCTTTGCCGTCACCTGGTCGCCGAACTGGCGCATGGCGGACGGTTTATCCGACGCGGCCATGGCCCTTCTGGCCTCTCTGGCGATTCCCGTGGCAGAGGCTACCTGCTCCAGACAGCCCTGTCCGCCGCAGTTGCAGTATTCCTTTTCCTCGTCGCGCACGTGCATATGGCCGATCTCTCCGCCCAGGCCGTGGCGTCCCGCCCAGATCTTTCCATACAGGATCACGCCGCCGCCGACGCCCGTTCCCAGGGTCACCATGAGAACGTCGCTGTAGCCTTTTCCGCCGCCCTGCCACATCTCGCCCAGGGCCGCCACATTGGCGTCATTTCCGCTGGCCACCTTCATACCGCCTAAGAGGGCGCTCAACTCCTTCGCCGGGTTCATGTCTCTCCAGCCCAGGTTTACACAGACCTCCACATAGCCGTCCGGCAGCACCGGGCCGGGAAGTCCCATGCCGGCTCCCAGCACATCTTCTTCCTGAATGCCGTTCTCCGCCAGTTTTGCTTTCACGGACTCCGCAATATCTCCCAAAATATAGGCGCCGCCGTTCTCCTTGCGGGTGGGAATCTCCCATTTTTCCACCAGAACGCCGCTCTCCTCAAAAATTCCCAGTTTTACCGTCGTTCCTCCAATATCAATCCCCACACATTTTTTTGACATATCAATGCCTCCCTCTCTTTTCTTTTGATTATCACTGAAGCCTGATTTCCTTCATCACCTGCGGTCCCGTCACGATCACGGACGTGCCGCTGCGGCCCTGGTTCATCTTCGTAATCTCCATTCCCAATCTGCCGGAATACTTCAGGCTGCCGCCAGTGCTGTAAATCAGACACGCTTCCTCGTTATAAAGTATCACCATGTCCTCGGAAATGTCCACTTGTTTATACTGGAAATTAAACTCCTGCTGAAACACCTCGTCCCCGTTTACCCTGTAAAGCTGGAGGCGGTACGGGTTTTCACCGCCGGAGGTCCGCAGGATAATCCCAGCGTACTCCTCTGAATAAAACACGGTCTCGATGGTCTCGTCCACGTCCACCTGGGCAGTGAGCTCCACAGCCGCCTGGTTCTTGGCGGAGAAAAAGCGGATTCCCCTGTCTGTAAACGCCAGAGCGTGGGTACTGTCGGGATAGACGACTCTGGCGGCGATGGTTTCCGCGAACTCGTCGTCAAAACCGCCCACCAGGTGTTTCTGGTTTTTTCCAATCTCGGAAAAGTCATAGAATACCACCCGGTTTTTCAGCTCTCCGCCGTCCACCCGCATATAGGACGCGATGGTCTGGTTCCCGTCCGGAGAAAGGGCGATGTCCAGAGGATAGCCGTCTCCGGACAGTACCGCCTTGATGGACAGGTCTATGGAGCTGCCGTCCCGGTTATAATACTGGATATAGCTGGCCGCGGAGTCCTCCAGCACCGACGCCGCGATGCCCGTCTGAGAAACCGCAGCCTTGATAATGGGAAGAACGGTAGACGCCTGTCCCAATACTCCGTTTACGTCACAGATAAACAGGGTGTTGCCCTGGCGGTCTGCCACTACGGCGTAATCCCCGTTGACACATGCGGACGGGTTTTTCATCTCGTAGCTCTGCATCCACACCGTTTTCCCCTGGCTGTCGATGTAGGACATTCCGTCCTTGGTGTATTTCAGCACGTTGGTGCCAAAGCTTTCATAGCCAACGGTGCCGCCTTCCTCGATGGGCACTTCCCACACCACCCGGTAATCCATAAACTGGCGCTCCAGAAAATAGTACCTGGCTCCCAGCCCCAAGCCTGCCGCCAGAACGGCTAAAATGAGGAGTTTTAAGAAAATGTGTTTCTTCTTTTTCCTGCCGCCCATACCGCCCCCGGCGGCGGCCTCCTCCTGGATGGCCTGGGCCTGGCCCGGAGTAGAAATCATCTGCCTTTTCAGTTCTCTCTTTTTCCGTTCCCGGTTCATGGAACTCATATCGCTCATACTGCGCTGTCTCCTGAAATGGTTGTTTTTCGCATAACAACAGTATACAACATTTCCAAAAGAAACGCATTACCTTTTTCTACGGAAGAATCAATTTCTGACCCGCCTTAATCTTGTTTACGTCCTCCAGGCCGTTCAGGCGGCAGATCTCGTCCAC
The DNA here is from genome assembly GCF_002160755.1 of Lachnoclostridium sp. An14. Taxonomy (GTDB): domain Bacteria; phylum Bacillota; class Clostridia; order Lachnospirales; family Lachnospiraceae; genus Lachnoclostridium_A. The sequence continues at coordinate 19,261 of NZ_NFLE01000019.1, read as the reverse complement.
CCGTTTCAGATTGTGATATTTCTCCAGGCAGATGCCGTAAAGGGTCTCCCCTTCCTGAACCACGTGAGTGCTGGCAGACGCCAGCTGTTCACCGATGGCCGTCATCTGCTCGTCCGCCTCCTCCAATGAGGGGATGTCCGCCTCCGGGAGAGCGGAGGCAGGGACGCTGTCCTCTGATCTTCCGGAATCCGCGGATGGGGCGGAATTGGCGGACGAAGTTCCCGCGGCGGGAGAAAGGGCAGAATCCGCACCGGCGGATGAATCAAGCGCAGCCGTATCTGAGGATCCGGCGGCTGCCGTTTTGGAAGATCCGTCTCCGGACGCCCGGTTCTCGCCTGTGCCGGAGGTTCCGGCAGCCTGGTTTGCGGTGTCCGCGCCGGTTTCCGCCGGTTTTACAGTTCCGGTGCCGGAGGTATTTGTCTTGGCCCCGGTTTCTCCGGTTCCATTTCCAGTACCTCCGGCTCCGGCGGAGGTTCCAACGATTTCGGTTCCATGTCCGGCGTTCCCGGCTCCGGCAGTTCCGGCATCGGCCGCGCCGCTGCCAGACTCACTGCCTTCCGGCTCCGTTCCGGCCCAGACGGTTTCTGATCCATTTTCGGATAATATTTCCCCGCCATTGGCTTCATTTCCGGCTGTCAGGCTCTCTCCCGTTTCCCCTTCCATGGTCTCCGGGAGCACCGTCGTCCCGGTCTCCAGCACCAGCTCCGGCTCCCCGCCCAGCCCATAGTCCTCCAACAGGCTGGAGCCCGCCGGCAGCACTGACACCAGCACGCTCTCCATCTCCTTCATTTTCCCATAGTTATTGAACATGACAATGCCGCCGGCAAGCACCGCCACGGACAGTGCCCCGCAGATGCCTCCCAGCACATTCACCGTACTCCTTCTGTCCTCTGCCTCCTCCTTTCTCTCCTCCATCTTTCTCCTAAAATCCCGGATCACCGTATCATTTACTCCGGCGTCCACCCGCTTGACGTCCTTCCTGGAGATCATATAGTCCTGCATCATCTGATTCCGCTCATAGTAGATGCTGTAGCCCCGTAGCTTATAAAAACCGTCCTCCGACGCTATGTAAAGGGCCTCCTCTCCTTCCAGCCCGGAATTCAGATACATAATCATGTTTTTTCCCGGAAAATGCTTGCTGTGGATTTTCCAGTAATTGAGAGGGCTCAGCTGGCTCCCCGGCGCGCCGCAGAGAAACCATCCCTGGACATTCCGTTTCGGGAACATTTCCTCCATATCCCGGTACGCCTTCTTCCACGCCTGGTCCGTCAGCTCCACCTTCTCACCGCCGCAGGACACGCCTTCCATCTCCAGCGCCCCGTCTATGAAAATGCAGGGAGCGCCTTCGTCTTCCTCCGTACTGCCTAATAAAAGGCCGCACCGCAGGTCTTCGCCTCCTGCCGGATACAGCCTTCTTAAGTACGTATTCACATAATCTTCCACATATAATTTTACAATCTGGTCCCTCTCTCCGATCTGCCGGATATTTTTCGGCAGCTTGGGATAGGGGTTATAAAGTTCTCCCATGTGTTTCACCCCGCTATCATTTAATCTCATAAATGATAGCACAGGCCCCACGAAAAACTTGTCAAACGGACGCGGCCCTGTCCCATAACTTTTCGACAAAATAAATGCTTTCGCTGATGCAGTCCGCCAGGCGCATCACCACCGACAGCCGGATGCTCTGGAGCATAAGGGGATCGTGGCTGCCGCAGCTGCCCACAATGCCTGTGATAAATAAGTCCCCTACCTCTCTTAGCTCCTTGCTCACCCCCAGCCCAGGCTTTAACGGCCCTTTTCCCAGGGTGATGTAGCCCACGTGCTCCGCGTTTCCCACGGACGCGTCCACCGCCACCGTCAAATACCCGGGATAGCGGGATTTCACCACTTTTAAATACTCCTCCAGATTCATGGCATGGACCGGCTTTTCCAGGGTTCCCACCACCTTGGCATTGCGCATCCGCCGCTCCTTTAGCTTGTAGCCAATGAGCGGGCCCAGGCTGTCCCCCGTAGACCGGTCCGTCCCGATGCAGAGAAAGAGCACGCCTTTCCATTTTCCGCTCTCCATCTCTCCGCCCACCATGTTGTAGAGCTGCAAAGCGAAATTTTCGATTTCCCGTTCCTTTCTCGCGTCGTAATAATATATTTCACGGCCCCCGCAGAGCCGGATCCGTTCCAAGAATTTCATACCATCCCGCCTGTAATGTTTTCTTATGCCAATGCTGAAATCCCCGGGTCAAAACTCCTCCCGCAGGCAGGCCTGCATGGGATTTCCACCGTTTGCCACTGGCATCTTATACTCTATTATAGGCATGGATGATTCTCTTTATGCACGGACAATCACTGCTGGGCCTTCGGCGCCTTTGCCGCCTCCATGGCCTCGCTGATATTGGCCGCCCGGCCGCTGCGGATGATCTCCATCAGCTCTCCGATCTTCATGGGATCCATGTATTCCTTTCCCAGATAACCGGCGTATTTGCTGGTGACCTCCAGATTCTTTTCCTTGATCTCCGCCTCCGTCTCCGTGATGGACTGACGGATGTCCCGGTAGCTGGCCGCCAGCTCGTCGATCCGCGGCTTGGCCCCCGACAGAATTTCATCGGAAATGATGGTCTTTGTCACCTGCTCAAAGGAATTTAACGCCTCCTGTTTCTGGGCGGCGATGTTCTGAATCTCCTGCTCTAAACGGGAGATCTCATCGTCGTACTTCTCCAGGTCATACATTTTCTCATTTTTGTCCCGCTGGATGGTCCTGGTGATCACATGGATTTTCTTGCGGTTGGCGCGGATGTGATCCCGCATTACCCGAGCCTCTTTTAAGGTCTCCATATGGCGGACCTTCGTCCGGTTCATCAGCAGTACGTAAATGCCGCCGAATATGAGGACCGCCAGGAAATAAATCCCCACCAGATGGAGCGGCTGCCTTTTGGGAACCAGCATATAAGCTCCGTAGGGAATGGCCAGAAAGCACAGGAAAATCGTGACCAGAAACATCAGGATTTCCTTGAAATGCCTGGGAAAAAACAGGGCGAAATACCAGCTGGTATTGCAGTACGCCGGAATGTGTTTCTGCTTAAACAGCGTCCTGATTTTCTCCTTCACGTCCCGGTTCTCATCCCGCAGATCCGCCGTCTCCTCAGCGATCCGCTCTCTCATTCCCTGGTTTTTGGCTTTCTCCCGTTTCACCCGGGCCTTTTTCAGCTTGTCCTCTGCCTTGTCCATTTCCGCTTCATAGCTGGAGGAAATGGCCTCGCGGCGCTTGCGGACCGTGGTGTTGATGGTTTCCTCCACCGTCCTTTTTTCCACCTCCAGGGTTTTGCCCACTTTGATCTCGTCGATTTTCAGCTGCTTTTCCCGATCCTTTACCACGCCCAGCTCCTCCAGAGCTGTCCTGGCCTCAATGAGAAAAGCGATCTGGTCCGTCGTCTGCTGTCCCATATCCGGTTCCTCCTTCGTACTGCCCTATGGTAATAGATTACTACAAATAAGCCTCTTTCACAAGGGGCAGGCCGCAATTTTGCCCTTGCCAAAAGAAACCTGTTTCCTGTATACTGAAAGCATTGACAAACGATTAACGTACATGGGAAAAGGGAGGTGAAAATATGTTCCGAATGTGGGGAAAAATATGGAAGGACAACCGTCTGGTCCGCGATACCGTGGCCTGTCAGACCGACTATTCCCTGTCCAGGACACAGATGGTTTTCCAATCCCTCGACGAGATCTGCTACACCTTCGACCTGGGCAAGCCGATCTGGCTGGACGCAAACATCCACGATTTCCAGCTGCACGACAAGACCAGATTCAGCCAGGATAATTTCATCGAGCACATTGACTTTGACTATCTGGAAATCCACGTTATTGAAGAATAAATTTATTTTATTTGAATTCTTTAAATAATATAGAAAATTTAGATAAACGGTAAAGTTTTGAGGGGAGGAACAGTATGGACATAAGAAAAATTTCCATTGTGGGAACGGGAACCCTGGGATTTATGTACGGCCAGTTTTTAAACAGCCGTCTTCCGGAAGGAAGTGTCCGTTTCGTTGCCGGCGAAAGCGTAATCGAGACTTACAAAAACGCGGACATCACCTGCAACGGGGAGCCCTGCCGTTTCACCTTCATTCCCTTTGGGACCGTAGGCCCCGCTGATCTGGTCATCTTCGCCATGAGATTCTGCGAACTGGACAATGTCATCCGCCGCATCGGCAGCCAGGTGGGGAAAAATACGGTCATCCTCTCTTTTATCAACGGCATCACCAGCCAGGACCTGCTCAGCCGGGCTTTTGGAAACGGGCGGGTGCTGCTCTGCACCGTTCAGGGCACCGACGTCTCCCGTTCCGGCTCCCAGATCCGATACAATAACATGGGCGTGATGAACATTGGCACGAACGACGGGCTGCCGTCTGATTTTATGCGCGCCCTCACCGCCTTTTTCGACAGCATGGAGTTTCCCTACCGCTGTCATCCGGATATGAAAAAGAATCTCTGGGAGCGCCTGGTTTTCAATACCGGCATCTGCCAGGCTGTGGCCGTCTACGAAACGGATTTTGACGGCGTAAAACGGGAAGGCGAGCCGCGGCAGATCATGATCAGCGCCATGAAGGAGGCCGTGCAGGTGGGCCAGGCCGAGGGCGTTCCCGTGAACGATCAGACCATCACCGACTGGCTCACTCTGATTAACGGTCTGGACGGCATCGGTATCTCCTCCATGCGCCGAGACCTCCGCGCCGGCCGCCCCACCGAAGTAGAACTCTTTTCCGGCACCATCCGCGCCCTGGGCCAAAAACACGGCATTCCCACCCCTACCAATGATTTTCTGTATGAGAGGATTAAGGAGATGGAACTGCGGGAGGGGGAGTAGGGGGAGAAGGAGTTTCCTTACAGAGTACAATCAATAAATCATCCAGCACTATTTTCTCAGTATTAAGAAGACGGTGCTGGATTTTAATTTGTAAAGAATTAAGTCACCGATCCCTATCCCAATGATCTCCCGCCACCTGCACCCGTTTTCCGCAAAATGCGACTCCCATCCGCAGAACCGTCTTCACGCCGCGGCTTTTCATCTCCACATCATAGCCGCGGTCGCCGATCTGGCGGAGCGCCTCGCGGGAAAGCTTGGAAAGCTGTTTTTCATCCATTCCCTTTCCTGCCTTTAATTCCATGAGGATTCCCGGCAGATCGTTTTCCTTCGGCATTAGCTGAATATCAAAGCGTCCGTCCCCCGATTCCCTGTTTGACGTCACATAATAACGGTTATCCATCACCGCGCAAAGCCCCAAAACCAATCCGTGATAAAAGCTTTCACTGGATGCGTCGTTATAGCTGATTGTCTGAACCAAAAATGCCTGCAGTGCCTTCTGAATCTGCTCCCCATCTCTGGAATAGAGCGCCTCCTGGATTGCCAGCGCTGATGAAGGAGATATAACTTTTTCAATTTTCCTGAGAATCTCCCTGCTGTAAACAAAAAAGATTTCCTGATTTGGCAGAGATACCTCACATATATAATCTCCGGAAAACTGCTGTTTTATCTTCTCTGCCTTCAAATACCCTGTCACCAAAAGAAAGCTGTAGATCGAACCTGGATTCTGCCGGATCTGAGGATAAATTACACTTGTGTCAATATGGGCGAAAACTCGTTCCCCATTCATCAGAGAATATAGCTGTTCCACTGTCTCCCTGTCTGCGTCCAGTAAAATATCCCCAATGATCTCGTTACTTCCGGTAGAGACCCAAAATGCCTGCGGACGGCAGTCATTGTTGAAATACCCGATTACCGACCAGGGATTGAAAATGTCCGTATTTCCAAAACGGTAGCCATCGTACCACCTGCCGATTTCCTCATAGTGGTCTGAAACCTGGTAATACTCCGCCATGCCGCGCACCTCCTCCTTTGTAAATCCAAAGTAGGAGCTGTACCTGTCATCCATAATAGAATTGACCTTCAGGTTATTCATGCCACTGAAAATGCTCTCCTTCGCCACCCGCAAAATCCCAGTGAGAACCCCAAAAGACAGATGAGGATTATCCTTAAACCCTCCTGAAAATAAGTTTCTCATAAAAAGGATGACATCCTCATAATATCCATAAACGTACCCTTGCTGAATTGGCGTGTCATATTCATCAATCATCAAAAGAGGAGCAATTCCGTGATGGTGGTCAAGCATCTGAGACAGCATGGCGAGAGCCATGGAAAGTTCCACCTCTGTGGCTGTTCCATTTACTACACGTTCATAATATCCCCGCTCATAGGAATTACATTTCTCACTGCCCTCCAGCTCTCTGTGCCGGGCAAATTCATCGCGCAGAATCGCGCAAACTGCCTCCAGCGTCTGATTCCATTCCCTAAATTTCACATCCTTAAAACTTATAAATATCACGGGATATTTCCCCTGGAAACTGCGATAATACTCCCCGCATTTCCAGATCTTTTTGTCCTTAAAATAAACAGACGTATCCCTATCCGTTTTCTCAAAGAAAACCTTCAGCATATCCATGTTCAGGGTTTTTCCAAACCTGCGGGGCCTGGTAAACAGCGATACCTTCGGCCTTTCATCCAAAAAATCCCGGATCAGCAGCGTCTTATCCACGTAGTAATACTCCGCAGACGCCTCCTTGAAATCGGAAACCCCAATGGGAAGGGGCCGCCTCCGCTCCCGCTCCGCAAGCCTTTTATCCGCTGGTTTTTCCGCTCCTTCCGGAATCATCCAGCTGCGCCCAACCCTGTAAACTCCTGGAATCCTTCCTTCTTTGCACAAAACAGCAATCCGCCGTTCCGATATTCCCCACAGCTCTGCCGCCTCCCGACAGGTCATATCGCCAGACATTTTCCTACGCCCCCTTCCTTTATACGATTACAATACCTTTATTATATGCTTTTATTCGAATAATATCAACTCACCATTTATTCGAATAACATCCTTTTTTCCATTTCACTGTCTTTTTCCATTCAAAATTCCCTTAAAAATTTGATTTTCTTTCGGTATTCACCAAACCGGCATCTCTCTCACCGCCACCTCCCCACTCTCCCTCAAAAACACCTCCGCCGGCCTCTCCTGCGAAGAAAACTGCGCAGGGGACAGCACCGCTCCATAGCTTCCGGCGTTGGTAAAGATCACCACATCCCCGACGTCCAGCCGTGGCATCGTCACATTCTCCGCTGCCACATCTGCCGCCGTGCACAGATTCCCCACCAGCGTCACCGTCTCCTTCTCCGCCCCGTCCTCTTTCAGCGTCCGAATCTCAAACGCGTCCCCGCTGGTAAACAGCGGCTCACAGGGCGCCGGACAGCCGTTGGCCGCGCCGCCATAGCTGCACACCAGCCGCGCCAGAGACGGCCTTATAAATCCATTCAGCGTATTTTTCAGAATCAGATAGGTTTTCCCGCAGGAAACCTTCCGGTCCATTACCTTCGTGACGTAAATCCCGCTTTTTCCCACAGCATACCGCCCCACCTCAATTAAAATCCTGGTATGGGGATTTTCCCGGCGAAACCGAGCAAACAGTTCTTCCGCCCGGCCTGCCAGCCCTTCCACGTCCAGAGGACGGTCCGACGGCCCGTAGGGAATCCCGATTCCCGAACCCAGATTGATGTATTCCAGGGGAGAACCGGCGGCGGCCTGCACCCGCTTTGCCAGGGCTATCATATTTTCATAATACCCCGCCAGCACATCTCCGTTTAACTCCTGGCTCCGCAAATGCACGTGGATTCCTGTGATCCTCACCCTGCCGTCTCCGTCGCCGCGGGAGAAAAGCTCATAGACCTGTGCCTCGTCAATCCCGAACTTCGACGGATGGCTGTTTCCGTCGTAAAAAGAAAACTCCGGATTGATGCGGATTCCAATATTTACAGAGATCCCCAGCTCCTCCGCCACGCTCCAGATCCGCTGAACTTCACCGACACTGTCCGCGATAAGCGTACATTCAGAAATGGACTGCCGGATGTCCTCCATGCTCTTTCCTGGAGCCGAATAAAAAATGTGCTCTTTTTCCAGCCCCCATTTCCTGGCCATCCGCACCTCCCCAAGACTGGCGGCGTCCGCCCCAAATCCCTGGGAAAATACGCATTTCACCACCTCCGGATTGGAATTGCATTTGATGGAATACAGAAATTCCGTCCGCGGAAAGCTCTTTTTCAGCCGCCCCGTATACTCCGCGATTCCCCGCTCCTCATACAGATAAAAGCTGTTATACTTTTTCGCCTGCTCCAAAATCACATCCTTCATATCTCTCAGATCCATGTCCTGTCCCCCTTTTCCATGGCAGATTTCTTCTCCAGCCCCCATTCCCGCCGGTTTTTGCCGGAACAACCGCCAAAATCATCTTTTTACTCCCCCTCAAACCTTCCATCCAAAACCATCCACAAAAATCCAAAACCATCCGCAAAAGAAACGCGGAGGCCAAAGCACCCGTCTCTCCGTGCTCTGCCTCCGCGCCTATTTCCCATTCTTTAATACCCCAGTTCTTCTCCCACCAGAATCAGTTTCATCCTGCCGTTCTGCCGGGATTTTCTGGTAATTACAAACTCACAGCACATGGAGTCCGGCGTGAAACAGTTTCCGCACCGCCCCAGGTTGCTGCAGGCCGTATTCCGCCCGCCGGCCACCGCCAGCACCGGGCAGACCTCGTTCTGAATCCGGTCGATGGCCGTCTGAACGTCCGGGGAAATCTTATTGATGCCGGCGATGATCACCACCTGTTTCGGTCCGTAAATCATGCGGGAAAGCCTGGTTCCTGCCCCGTCGATATTTACCAGCTCGCCGTTTTCCGTGATTCCGTTGGTGCTCATAAAGAAATAGTCCGCCCCTACGGAATCCTGATAGATCTTCGCCGATAACTCCGGGTCCCCGTTGGCCTCATCCATGTCAAACAGACGGCAGCCTTTTTCCCGCAGGGCATCAAACAGCCCCAGCTGTTTTAATGTCACGGAACCGCCCCATCCGGCTGACGCTCCGTCCGGCACCAGCTCCGTGACCAGTTTCAGGGCCTCCTCCTTGGTCTGGCAGTAAAAGCCCTCTATGTTCCGTTTCTTCAGTCCCCCAATGATGGTTTTTGCTTTTTCCCGCCTTGTCTCCAGCTCCTCATATCCTATGCCCATCCGTTTCAAGCCCCCTTTTTACACTCTTTTAAGCCATTTTTCTGTTTTCTCTGGTATCTCAAGATGTCCTTTGTGGCTTATCATGTAACCGGCCATTTCGTTGGCAAACTTTACACTCTCCACCGTGGAAAGCCCGTGATTTTCAGCGCACAGAAACGCCCCGTTAAAGGTGTCCCCGGCCCCCACCGTGCTCACCACCGGTACATCGGCGGTTTCCACTGCCGTCACGTCCCCGTTTTCAAAAATCAGGACCGGTTTCTTCCCGTCCCTGGCGATCACACGCCGGCCATCCACAGCCAGAGCTGCCGCCGCCTCCTTCAGTTCTTCTTTTCCGGTGAGCGGCCCAAACTCCTCTATGCCGGAGCCCATCACCACATCCGCCAGACCGATCATCTGCTGATAGTACCAGCGCCGTTCCTGGTTCAGGCCGTAGGTCTCGATCCTGGTGTTTAAGTCAAACACAAACCGGGAGCTTGTGCGCTCCTTCATCTGCCTGATAAAAGACAGCACCGCGCCCATGCTCTTTCCGTCGTTGTTTAACGACATTCCGCCGGTAAACAGCAGCCATTCTCCGTGGAAAAGCCGCGGATCAAAGCTTTCCTCTGTAAATGTGGGATACCCGCCGCCTGGAGGGATCCAGGGAAACATGGTCCGCTCTCCGTCTTCCTCCAGCACGGCAATGCACACCATGGCCCCTCGCTCCCCCACACGTGAAAAGGACATATCCACCCCATGACCTTCCATTTCCCGCTTTAAAAAATCTCCGATCCTGTCTCCGCACAGATCTGTGACAAAGACCGGACGCTCTCCCAGCTTTCCGAGCACCACCGCCGTGTTTCCCGCAGTCCCCCCGGACCGCAGTTCCACCTCACAGCTTTCGATGACCCCTTCCCGGATCCGGGACAGCTTTCGTTTCGTCTCTCCATAGGGGATGATGAGATCCGCACATAAATCCCCTATGCACAAGATCCTTCTCATATTCCTACAATTCTACCGCCATGGCTCTGCGGCAGAATTCTCTCACCTTGTCCAGGTCTTTTCTCACCAGGACTCCGTTTTCCTTTACGCTGGTCTTCGTCAGGGAATCCACACCCGCCGGACGTACCGCGCGGATGGCGTCCTCCACGTTGTCCGGGCCCAGGCCTCCGGCTAAGATCACCGGCACGTCCACCGCCTCCACGATGGCCCGGTCGATGCTCCAGTCGTGGGTAACCCCCGCGGCTCCCACGCCCGGCACCGTTTTGGAAACGCTGTCCAGAATCAGCAGGTCAGCATACTCTGCCTTCTGTTTCGCGTCCTCCACAGCGCTATCATCCTCGATTCCCACAGCCTCCATGAGCAGAACCTCCGGGATCTCCTCCCGCATCCGCTCCCGGAAAGCCGCGTTTCCTGTGAAATTGGCGCAGAGGTGAAGCACATCCGGCCGAAGCCGTTTCGTCTGCTCTAAAATATCCCTCTCATTGTCCGCCACGGAAATCAGCACCCGCACGGCTTTTCCCTTCAGTGCCTCAAATATTCTCCCGGCCTCGTCCTCGTGGATCGCGCAGGGAAACTTTCCGCCGGGCGTTCCCACCAGAACACCCACGCGGTCCGCTCCCGCCTCCACGCAGCCCAATGCCTCCTCTACCGTCTGTATGGAATAGATCTGCGTAAACATTATCCGCCCTCCTGTCGCGGCGCCAAACCGCCGCTGCTGTCAATTCCGTGCCCAAGCGCGTCACGCCCGGCACTTGTCTTCCGCTCTCCGAACTGTCTTACTCCCCGTAGGACGCGATGGTGCCAAACAGCACTTCCCGGAACCGTTTCTCATCAAATTCCAGGGCCACATCCACATTGGGAACCAGATCCGACTTGTCATACTGTTTCTCATGGGCAATGTCCATCTTCGGATCCTTGCCCATATACTCTCTCCAGTCACACAGGGTCATGCCTCTGGTAAACTCGCCCTTCGTCTCCACATCCACGTGCACCTTCGCGCTCTTTGTGATAATGTGATCGTCCACCATCCAGGAGACGGCACAGGCGTCACAGAGTCCCGTCCGGCCATCCTGACCGGCAGTAAAGGACAGAATCTCCGCCGCGAAGTCAGCCACCGGATTGCCCATGGCCTTTAAGGTCTTTACGTCCTCAAAGGTCATATGATTCTGTCTCGTCACGTTCAGTCCCACCATGCGGATGGGAATGCCGGACTCAAACACGATTTTCGCCGCCTCCGGATCCACGTAAATATTAAACTCCGCCGCCGGCGTGGTATTTCCGCAGAACGCGGCCCCGCCCATGCAGAGGATCTCCGGGATCCTGGTCTTTAACTGCGGCTCCTTTAAGATCGCCTGGGCCACATTGGTCAGCGGCCCTAAGGTGATCAGGGAAATGTCGTCGTGATTCATAAAAGTGTCGATGAGGTAATCCACGCCGTGCTGCTTTTCCAGCTGTTTCTTCGGCTCCTCAATCGCTACGGTGCCAAGTCCGCCGCTGCCGTGAACCTCTGTGGCACGTACCAGCTTGTTAAGCATCGGCATATCATAACCGGCGTAGACGGGGATGTCCGGCCGTCCCGTGAGCTCCGTCATGTATCTGGCGTTTCTCTCCGTGTATTTCAGGCCGGTATTTCCGCCCACAGCCACGATTCCCTTTACGTCCAGATGCTTAATGCAGAGCATCAGGGCAAAACAGTCGTCAATGCCCGGATCGCAGTCAATCACCACTTTTTTCTTGTCAATCATTCCAAACCTCCTGCTATGCTGTCAGTATTATTTTCCGCCCCTCTGGATCTTCTTTAAGTGGCTCATGCGGATGGAGCTGATCACTACCAGGGCGATGATCGTCGCCGCGTAGGGGATCATATCCAGGAACTCTGTGGGGAAGGTTCCTCCCTGGCTCTTTAAGGTAGTAGCCAAAGCGTCAGAGAATCCAAAGAATACAGCCGCGATACCGGAGCCGATGGGGTTGCCCTCCGCGATGTTCATAGCGGAAAGTCCAATGTAACCACGGCCGTTTATCATGTTCTTCATAAAGAAACTTACCCAGCCCATGGACATGAACGCGCCGCCAAAGCCGCAGAGCACGCCGGCAATCAGGAAGGAGATATAGCCGATCTTTTTTACATTGATACCTACAGAGGACGCCGCCTGGGGATTCTCTCCCACAGCCCTCATTCTCAGTCCCAGCCTGGTCTTATAGAGGAAGAACCACACCAGGAAAATGCTGATAAAGGAAAAATACGTCAAAACATTGTGTCCGGAAACCATCGGCCCGATTAACGGGATCTTGTCGATCAGCGGGATGGTGATGGACGGCAGCGTATACGCCTTGATGGCCGCGGACGTGGTCGCCTTCTCACCGGTAAGCAGGAACATGGCAAACACCGTTCCGCCCGTAGCCGCCAGGTTTACAGCGATACAGGTCAGATACAGGTCCGTCTGCCCGGAAATGTTGGCAAACGCGATGACCCAGCCTACGATCACGCCGATCACCACGGCGCCCACAAGGCCGATCCACACATTGTTCGTCGCTCCCGCGAACACCACGCCACCTAAGGCCGCGGAAAGCATCATGCCCTCAAGAGCCATGTTCAGCATACCGGCCTTTTTATTGATAACGGCCGCCAGAGCTGCGAAAATCAGGGGAGTTGACAGACGGAATACCGAAAATCCAAAATTTGCAAACCAATCTAATGTAAACATATTATTGCTCCTTTCCCTCGCCGTCCTCGGACATGAGCTCTTTTACTTCTTCCTTCTTGTCCTTGTCCAGTCCTTCTGCTGCCGCCTTGTAGATCATGTTCTTCTTGAATCTGCCCATGAACTCCTCCGCTGCCACCAGCAGGATAACGATACCCTGGATTACGGTGATGAACTCGATCGGAATATCTCCTCTGGAGTTTACCACGTCAGCTCCGATTCGGATGTAAGCCAACAGCAGGGCTGCCACCGGCACCAGGATCGGGTTTCTTCTTGCCAGAACGGCCACCATCAGGCCGTCAAAGCCGTGCTGGGTGCTGGCCACCCATTTGTAACGGTCATAGTTTCCCAGGATCTCGCAGGCGCCGCCCATTCCGGCTAACGCGCCGCCGATCAGCTGTGCGATCACGATGGTTCCCACCATGTTGATTCCGCAGGCCTTCGCAAACAGCGGGTTGCTGCCTACCACTCTCATCTTGTAGCCAAATACCATCTTGTAGAACAGGATAGCCACAGCGATCACCGCGATAATAGCGATAAAGAGGCCGGCCTGGATACGGAACTTTCCGAAGATATTCGGCAGTACCGCATTATCCGGAAGCGGGTAAGAACCCATGGATCCGATGGAGGGATCTCTCATCTGATATTTCAGCACCCAGATGGAAAGGAACACCAGGATGCTGTTGAGCATCAGGGATACCACGACGATGTTGGAGTTAAATTTTGCGTCCAGGAACGCCGGGATGGCGGTCACAACCACGCCGACCACAGCTCCCACAATCAAAAGCACCAGAATCATCAGCGGGAACGGAAGTCCCTCGCCCAGATTGATGGCCACTAAGGTCACAATACATCCGGAGAACATGAAAATGCCCTCGCCGGACAGGTTAAACTTATTTACCGCGTACATAAAGCAGAAACAAAGTCCTGTAAACGTAAACGGAATCGCCAGGTTGATGATACTTCCCACACGCCTTACGGATGAGAACGGCCCCAGCACGAACTGCTGGATAATGTAGATCGGGTCATCACTTATCAAAAACAGGGTTACCAGAGCGATCACATAGGCGATAGCCACCGCCACCAGAATCCGGACCAGCTCTACGGTCATTTCGATTTTTCTCGTTTTGTTCATAACAGCCCCTCCATTTCCTCAGCAGTCATGGTCTTAAGTCCGAGCATATACTCGCCAAGCTCTGCCTCCGATACCTCATTCGCCTTCGGGAATGCTGCCACTACCTTTCCTTTCCGGAATACCAGCAGTCTGTCCGAGCACTCCAGAACCTCGTTTAAGTCCGCGGAGATCAGAAGGGTCGCAGTGCCTTCCTCTCTGGACTTTTTCACGATGGTCTTACGGATCATCTCCGCCGCGCCTACGTCAATACCGCGGGTCGGCTGGTTCGCCAGAATGAAATTGGAGCCGGAGGTAAACTCTCTGGCCACAACCACCTTCTGAATGTTTCCGCCGGAAAGCATTCTCACCGGCTGGCTCTTGTCGTCGCAGGCGATCTCAAAATCCTTGATGTACTGGTCTACCAGATCATCAATGTATTTCTTCTTCATAAAGGGGCCGCTCTTGTACTCCTTTTTAAAGAAACGGTCTGCCATAATATTGTCACGGATGGACATATCTCCGGCACAGCCGTATTCCATACGGTCCTCGGGGATGTAGGCCATACCCATGCCACGGATGTCGTGGACGGTCTTGCCCTTGATGTCGTTTCCGTTTACCTCCACGGTTCCGGAGGAAAATCCGCTCATGCCGCTGAGCACGTCAGAGAGATCGCTCTGTCCATTTCCCTCAACTCCCGCGATTCCCACTACTTCGCCCTCGTGGATGTCAAAGGAAATGTCATCCAGCACGTGTTTTCCGGCCTCGTTGATCTTTACCAGGTTTTTGATGTGAACCACCGGTTTGCCGATGTTCGGGGCTTCCTTTTCAATCTTCAGAACAACGTCACGTCCCACCATCAGCCTGGAAATATCCGACTCATTCATATCCGCCAGATCATAGCTGCCCAGGCAGTAGCCGTGGCGCAGAACCGTTACTCTGGAGCAGATCCGCTTTACCTCCTCCAGCTTATGGGAAATGAAGATAATGGAGTGGCCGCTGTCTCTTAACAGGATCAGCTGCTCAAACAGTTCGTCCGTCTCCTGAGGCGTCAGCACAGCCGTCGGCTCGTCCATGATGATGATCTTCGCGCCCTTGATGAGCACCTTCATGATCTCTACCTTCTGCATCTGTCCCACGGACAGATCCGCCACTTTCATCTTCGGATCAATGTTGAAGTTATACTTGTCCGCTACCTCCTGGGTCATGGAAACGGCGGTATCAAAATCAAACAGCCCATTCTTCATGGGCTCAATACCTAAAACCACGTTCTCCGCTACTGTCAGGGACGGCACCAGCATAAAGTGCTGATGCACCATTCCGATTCCCTTCCCGATGGCGTCCAGTGTGTTTAAAATCTTTACCGGGGCCCCGTTCATGGTCACCTGGCCGCTCTGGGGCGCCTCCAGTCCAAACAGCACCTTCATAAGAGTGGTCTTTCCGGCACCATTCTCACCTACAAGAGCAAGGATCTCGCCTTCGTTCAGCCAGAACGTCACGTTCTTATTGGCTACGAATCCATTGTCGTATATCTTGGTGATGCCTTCCATTCTCAATACTTCCTGAGCCATACATTTTCCTCCTATGTTATATCAGCAGGCCCCACAGGAGAGGCCTGCTGATATAAAATTTATATGGTCTGCCGGCATTCCGGCTGATTTCCTGCTGCTTTCGATTACGGAGTTACGGAATCAAGCAGAGCCTGATACTCGGACTCATCAGCAAAATCATAATAGGACTTCACGTCGATCTCGCCGGCTGCGATCTTCTCGGCAGCCTCTGCCATCGCGTCTCTTACCTCCTGGGGAACGTTCTCCTGGAAGAACTCGTTGTCCACATAGCCAACCGCGTTGTCCGTAAGTCCAAGGCTGTTTACCTTGCCCCATACGTCCTCGCCAGCCTCTACCTGATCGAAGAACGCTACAAAGGAGTCGCCCACGTTCTTTAACATGGAGGTTAAGATTACGTCTGCCAGCTCCGGATTCTCGGAATCCTTGTAGTAGGTGTACTGATCGGAGTCAACGCCGATTGCCCAGGTTCCGTTCTCCTTGCAGGCCTCAAACAGTCCGGCGCCGGAGCCGCCTGCTACCTGATAGAATACGTCCGCTTTCTTATCTCTCGCCTGAGCCAGGCACAGCTCTTTCATCTTAGCCGGCTCGGTCCAGGAACCAACGGCTGCCTTTACAACCTTTACGCTGGGATCATAGTCCTGTACGCCATTGATAAATCCGGTTACGAAGTCAGAGATAACGGGGTTGTCCATACCTACGTTTACCGCTACCACGCCGGACTCGGTCATGCCTGCTGCCAGCTGGCCTACCAGATAGGAACCCTCGTTCTGAGCGTAGAAGATAAATGCCACGTTGTCCGGGATCTCGGACTCATCCATGGAGTCGTCGAAGATGATAAACTGGTTCTCCGGATACTCCTCTGCCAGTTTCAGCATAATGTCTCTGTAGGTGGAAGACGCTACAAGGTAGTGATAGCCCTCGTCGATGGCGTCTAACATGGTGTCCTCCCACTTGTCAGCCTTCGTCTCGTCGCCGGCCTCGATGGTCTTGCAGTCCCATCCGGCCTCTCTTAATTTCACCATTCCAGTCTCACCGGAGTCGTTGAAGGATTTGTCTCCCAGGTTTCCTACGATGTAGGCGATGCTCTTATTCACATCCCCTGCTGCGGCCTCCTCGCCGCCGTCTGCCTCTGCAGCGTTTCCATTGTCAGCTGCCGGCTCCTCAGAACCGCCGCCGCCGCAGGCTGCCAGTGAAAATGCCATCACTCCTGCCATTCCCAGTGCCATCAATTTTCTCAGTTTCATAATGTTTCCTCCTTTTATGAAATATTCATGCGTTTTATTATCAGGCCGAGGTGAGATTCCTGACCCATTTCATGGTACGGATCCTGAAGATACCCACCAGAGCCTCTAATACAATGTTAAATTTGATAATGGAGATCACCACGTAGGGCGACAGTCCCAGCACAAACGCGCTTAAGGATGCCAGCGGAATGGTAATCAGCCACATGGTAAAAATATCGGTGATGAACCCGGTCTTTCCGTCGCCTCCCGCCCGGAGCGTGGCGATCATTCCTGTCATCTCCATGCCGGAAAACGGCCAGATCATGGCAAAGATCACCATAAACCACCTGGCGTACTCCGCCGCGTCGGGAGTAAGGGTGTAAATGCTCACGAAAGCACTTCCCACAAGGAGCGTCATCACTCCCAGAACCGTTCCTCCTACGCAGCCGATGAGCACCATGGTGTAGGCCTCCTGGCGGATCTTGTCCTTTCCGGCACCCGCGCCGATGGTCTTTCCCATGGTAACGGAACAGGCGTGAAGGATTCCGTTCATCACGCAGGCCATGAGCTGGTACAGCACATTGGCCACGTTGTAGCCGGTTACGATCACCGTACTCATCTGCCCGGTGATGGAGCTTCCCGCAGTAGTTCCCGTGGACCATATCATCTCATGGGCCACAATAGGCGTTCCCACCCGCAGGAAATCCCGGCTTAACTTCTTATCTTTTCTCAGCATATCCCTGGGAACCAGCTTTAACCGCTTTTCCCTGCGGAAGATAAACCGGCAGAGGACACCAAGCTCTACCAGCCTGGCGATCACCGCCCCGCAGGCCGCGCCGCGGATCCCCAATTCCGGAAATCCGAACGCCCCAAAGATAAAACAATAGTCCAACACAATATTTAACGGATAGGAAATCGCGTTGGTGGTGAAGGAAACCTTCATCTCCTCGATTCCCCGGCAGCACGCGAACAGCATACTGCTCACCGCGCAGGGCAGATACATCAGTGCCGCGATCCGCAGATAGGACACGCCCAGAGCGATCAGCTCCGGATCACTGCTGTAAATCCGCATCACCTTGTCCGGCCAGATCATCACCACCGCCGCCACGGCAATGGCAAACACCGCGATATAGCGCACGCCCACGGCAAACAGCGTCCGGATGGAATCCAGATCCCGTTTCCCCCAATACTGGGAAATGAGCACGCAGCATCCCACCGCGAATCCATTGCAAACCGTGTAGAATACGAAAAAGATCTGCTGCGCCTGGGACACCGCCGACATCTGGATCTGGTCGATCTGTCCCAGCATAATGCTGTCCAGCGTATCCACGCTGACCCGCAGAAACTGCTGCAGAATGATGGGAAGGGCCAGGATCAGAATGTTCCTGTAAAAAGAACTCCTGGTCACAAATGCCGTCATCCGCTTTTCACTGGCGCCGTTCATGCCTTTCCGCAGCGTTTAATGCACTCCACCAGCCAGTCCTTGAAGATGTCCAGGGAAAGCTCCACAGCCACGGACGCGTTCGGTTTCTTTCCCATGCGGCCCCGCAGGTCTGTCACCGTATGTCCCGCGGTGTACTCCCCGCGGCACTCCACATCCAGAAACGTCTCCTTACAGGTGAGGCACTCCGGGATCACCGCCGCTGCCAGCGCCAGAGCGTCGTGCATCAGGGCGTCCTCGCCGCCTCCCTGGCAGCGCTTAAACATATATTCCAGAATATCAGCCGTCAGCACAGAGGCCTTGCTGCCGTACTCCCGCAGCTCCTTCTCCTCTTTCCGGCCAAGTACCGCCTTTTCCGTCACATCCAGCCCCACCATGGTCAGCGGGATTCCGGATTCCGTCACGATCTTCGCCGCCACCGGATCCACCCAGATATTAAACTCCGCGGTAGAAGTCACATTTCCGCCCTTTACAGCTCCGCCCATGAACCAGATATGCTTGATCTGCTCCTTCAGCTGGGGATACAGGCTGAGGGCGATGGCGATATTCGTCATCGGGCCTACTACTAAAAGCTCCAGCTCGCCGTTTTCCTCGGCCGCGATCCGGCGGATCACCTCCGGGGCCATATCCTTTGAAAATGAGGAGTGCTGCGCGTCCGGCAGATCCACATCCCCAAGGCCGGTTCTGCCGTGGGTCGTCCCATAATAATTCCCTCTGGGATAAAAAGGAAGTGTCGCACCTCTGCTCACCTCCACATCAATTCCCAGATACTCCATCAGATTCAGATTGTTCGCCGACGTGTATTCCTCGCGGACGTTTCCATTTACGGAAGTCACAGCCCGGACTTTGATCTCCGGACAGCCAAAAGCGGCCATCAGCGCGATCGCGTCATCCGTACCGGTGTCACAGTCGATAATAAATGGTCTCTGCGTCATCGTTTCCTCCTCGATCCGGTTTCAATGCCTTTGAATTTTCCATCAAAAAACATTTTCCGAAAATTATTTCCTTATACACAGAATATTACCTGAATTATTCACGACTTTGCCACGAATGTGGCTGAAAGCCACATAGTTACTGTATTTTAACTGAATATTGCTTTTCACCTATCAAGTGAATGAAAAAAGAGCATCCATTTGTGGTA